>CAJUMZ010000041.1 GCA_910587665.1 uncultured Muribaculum sp. | reverse complement strand
TGCTAAACTGACGTAGGAGCAATCCTACCACGAGTTCGAATCTCGTCCTCTCCGCCAACAAATTAGCCCCGCTGAATTTCAGCGGGCTAATTTGTACCTTGAAAATAACAGTCCCAAATAGCGGGTGCAGATTGATTGAAATATAAAATGATTAAGCAGCCTGTAAAAATCATCATATATTCGCGTGTAGTGTCGGTGACGGCATTATTGGTTATTATGGGGATTTATCTGTATATGCTTGACAAAGGGGCTTCTTGGCAAATTTATATCCTTTACGCTCTGGTTTTGGTTTTAGGCGGAAGTGCATTGATTTATATGCCTGTTTCCATATCGGTAGATAGAAAAGAGTTACGTGTCAACCGAATGCTTTGTGCGAAGAAGATTCCTCTTTCGGAGATAGTGTCAATTGAACGTATGCAGCCTACAATGGGGGAGAGACGAATCTTTGCAAGTGGTGGTTGGATGGGATACTGGGGGCGGTTTTATGAGCGGGATCTTGGCAAGTATTTTGGCTACTATGGAAAAGCATCCGACTGCTTTTTTGTGAGGCTTAAAGACGGTCGTGGCTATATGCTTGGTTGCAAGAATCCAGATAGCATAGTCAGTTATGTCAAAGAAACTGCCGGGTTATGAAATCAAGATTATGTTATTTTATCCTCGCATGTCTGCTATGCGGATGTACTGCGTCGCGCCATAAGGCAAACGGTTGGTATCGTGTGGCTGATTTTCCTAATAATACGATAATCGGAGAGGCTATAGTTACGACCGATGCTTTTGAGTATGTAACACTTGACTCGATTAAAGATGATTGTACTACATTTATTGAAGGTCAACTGAAGCTGGATAAGATTCCACTTTGGGCCAATGTTACCGAACGCTGTGTAGGTCATCGGATTGGGTTTGTTTTCAATGATTCGGTGGTTATGGCTCCAAAGGTTAATTGTCGGATAGAAAGCGGGCGTTTCACTATCAACAGCGATGATAAAAATCTTATTCTTGAAATTTACGATTCAATAGTCAGGACAAAGAAATAACACTCATGCCTGTGACATCACTGTGCTTGTTAGAGCAATATGCTTTTAGCGACCATGATGACGTCTGGCTCTGTAGGATTGAATGGTGCCGTACAGTATCTGACCGACGGGAAGTTCTATTTTAAACTTTTGAAATTTCACATAAGGTGACACTATCGGCTCAAATTTGTAACGGTTGGTCCCTATGCGTTGAACGGTCTGTCCTCCTACTTTTACCCCAAAATTATCGTTGACTCTATAATCCGCATAGCCTCCAAATTTTGACACATTATAATATCCCGCTACAGCCGGGGACATTATGGCACCGTTTCCCATGTGTGGCGCCGTATCAAAATAGTAGTAGCCATAGGCGGTAAATGACAACGATGGTGTAAGCATATATGATATATTGCCATTTATACCGTATTGTGTGTGGACTCCATTAAAATATCCATATTTGTTAGCGATACCTCCTACATAAAACGACATTTTGCCGGCTTGTTGAAATATGCCGATAGCTCCGGAGTGGATTTCCATTAAACCAGGATTAGCGGTAACCTTACCGGTGGCGGCTATCTGTCCCTGATGCCATGAATAAATAGTGGCTTGTCCGGGAATATAATCGGCAACAGGTGCATTCAGCGTCGGTATTACCGAGTCCCTGTCGTATGTCATGGTCTCTGTCAAGGAGCTATATTTAGAATCGAGAAATGCCGGTCGGTATGTTTTGATCATGAAAGAGGAGTACCTGCCATTTGATTTCACATAATCGGTAGATGCAGGTTGATGATTGATACTGTCAGTCAATTCGACTTGTGTAGCTGATTCCGTTTGACCGAATACAGCCAATGGCATAAATAATAGTAAGCAGACCTGATATCTCTTCATGACCATATCGCTTATTTAATATTACAATATCAGCAAATATAGTAAAATTTTCCAACATTATCCTTCGTATATAAAATAAAATGACTTTATCGGTTTTTGTACATATCGTCGTAGTAGCGTTCGTATTCGCCGGAGGTGATGTTGTCCATCCACTCCTGGTTGTCGAGATACCAGCGTACGGTCTTTTCGATGCCTTCCTCGAACTGGAGCGAGGGCTCCCAGCCGAGCTCGCGCTGGAGTTTGCGGGAGTCGATGGCGTAGCGCATGTCGTGGCCGAGGCGGTCGGTAACGTAGGTGATCAATTCATCCGAGTAGCCCTCGGGGTTGTCGAGAAGTCGGTCGACGGTCTTGATGATGACCCGGATGATGTCAATGTTTTTCCATTCGTTGAAGCCGCCGATGTTGTAGGTCTCGGCTATCTTGCCTTCATGGAAGATGGTGTCGATGGCGCGGGCATGGTCCTCGACATATAGCCAGTCGCGCACGTTCTCGCCCTTGCCGTAGACAGGCAGAGGCTTGCGGTGACGGATGTTGTTGATAAACAGCGGTATCAGCTTCTCCGGGAACTGGTAGGGACCGTAGTTGTTGGAGCAGTTGGTCACGATGGTGGGCATTCCGTAGGTGTCATGGTAGGCACGAACAAAATGGTCGGATGACGCCTTTGACGCCGAATATGGGCTGTGGGGGTTGTATTTCGTTGTCTCGAGGAAGAACTCCGTGCCGTAGGCATGGTGATGCTCAGACGACGCGGCCGTGGTGAACGGAGACTCTATCCCCTCGGGATTGGTCAGCTCAAGGGCGCCGTATACCTCGTCGGTCGAGATGTGATAGAAGCGCTTGCCCTCGTACTTTTCAGGAAGCGACTCCCAGTATTCCTTTGCAGCCTGGAGCAGGGAGAGCGTACCCATGACGTTGGTGCGGGCGAAAGTGAACGGGTCCTTGATAGAGCGGTCGACATGGCTCTCGGCGGCAAGATGGATGATGCCGTCGATCCTGTGTTCGCTGATGACACGGCGCATCTCGTCGAGATCGGCTATGTCTGCCTTGACGAAGGTGTAGTTGGGCTTGTCCTCGATGCCCTTGAGATTGGAGAGATTGCCGGCATATGTAAGCTTGTCGAGGTTGACGATATGGTAGCCGGGATATTTGTTGACGAACAGCCGCACCACGTGCGACCCTATGAAGCCGGCTCCGCCGGTGATAAGTATGTTACGTTTCATTTTGCGTAGGGGGCTATGTTGATGTCAAACGGTGAGTCGAAATCTTTAAGAAGAGGATGGCGGGTGTCCTTTTCGCTAAGGATTGCCGTCGCGGGGTCGATGCGCCAGTCGATGCCAAGCGACGTGTCGGCGATGGAGATGCCGCCGTCGGCTTGCGGCGCATAGTAGTTATCACACTTGTACTGGAACACGGCGATGTCGCTCAGCACGGCAAACCCGTGGGCGAAGCCGCGTGGTACAAAAAACTGGCGGTGGTTCTCCTCGGTCAGCTCGACGGCAACATGATGCCCGTAGGTCGGTGAGCCCTTGCGGATGTCGACCGCAACATCGAGTACCGCCCCCTTGACGCAGCGCACAAGCTTGGACTGCGCGAACGGCGGCCGCTGGAAATGCAGCCCGCGCATAACGCCGCGCGTCGAGCATGACTCGTTGTCCTGCACGAAGTCAACCGGGCGCACCTTCTCGTCAAACTCCCGTTTCGAGTAGCTCTCAAAGAAATAGCCACGGGTGTCTCTGAATATGCGTGGCTCGATGATTACCACGCCTTCTATTCCTGTATTGATTACTTCCATTGCCTATTAATTTAGGTGTAGATTTATTTCACTGTATCGTAAAATCAAAGGCGTTGAGACGAGCTTTATTGGCTGTGTCTCAACGCCTTTGGTGTCAGAGCGGTAAACGGGGCTCGAACCCGCGACCCTCAGCTTGGGAAGCTGATGCTCTACCAAC
>CAJUMZ010000040.1 GCA_910587665.1 uncultured Muribaculum sp. | reverse complement strand
GATAACACTATACTCCGACATCTTCCCCGCCCACCGGGAAAATCCGCTGACCCATATTTTGTCCGGAGTTTGTCCGGGCTTAAATTGCGAAGTCCCCGCAGCCGGATGGCTGTGAGGACTTTGGCTTTAATCTTGTGGCGGGAGCAGGACTCGAACCTGCGACCTTTGGGTTATGAGCCCAACGAGCTACCACTGCTCCATCCCGCGATGTCGTTTTGTGAGTGCAAAGTTATGGAGTTTTGGCGATGAATCCAAATTTTGCGCGCTCTTTTTCTGTTAAAATTTATTACATCGCAGATATATTGCAAGATACAGCGCACCAAATATCCGGAAAGATGCTATACCCTTTCACCTGTGAGGAGGATATTTAACCAGTCGTCATAACCGACATTTGCACAAGACCGGGAGATTGAGTAACTTTGTAGTATGGGAAGACTTATGTCAATTGACTATGGCAAGAAGCGTTGCGGCATCGCCGTGACCGACACCTTGCGCATTGTCGCCACCGGGCTTGAAACCGTGCCGACACACAAACTTGCGGAATATGTGGCCGCCTATATAGCCCGCGAGCAGGTCGACGCCATCATTGTGGGAAAGCCGGTGACAATGCAAGGCGATCCGTCGGAATCAATGCGCTACATCGAGCCGGGCATAAAAAAGCTGCGCGCCATATTGCCGGAAACAATCAGGATAGAGTTTTTTGACGAACGTTTTACCTCCACCCTCGCCCACCGCGCCATGATCGACGGAGGCATGAGGAAAAGCCGTCGCCGGGACAAAGCGATTGTCGACGAAATGGCGGCTACAATTATACTTAACGATTATATACAAAGTAAATCATATAACCAATGAAATTACCGATATACCTGTACGGACATCCCGTGCTCCGCAAGGAGTCAAAGGAGATCACCAAGGATTACCCCGACTTGAAGACACTTGTCTCCGACATGTGGGAGACAATGTACTATTCCGAAGGCGTGGGACTCGCGGCACCGCAGATAGGCAGAAACGACCGCATAGTAGTGATCGATGCGTCGCCTGTCGCCGAGCATTTCCCCGAATGTGAAGGGAAGAAATTCACTCTTATCAATCCGGAGGTTGAAGTGCTTGACGGCGACACTGTAACCCGCGACGAAGGATGCCTAAGCCTTCCCGACCTTAGCGAGGCAGTACCCCGCGTAGAACACATACGCCTGAAGTGGGTGGATGAAAACTTTGAGCCACATGAAGAGGAGATCTCCGGATTTCTTGCAAGGATTGTCCAGCATGAGTGTGACCATCTGGAGGCAAAACTTTACATCGACCATATATCCCCCATACGCCGCCAGCTCATACGCGGCAAGCTAAGCAATATCATCTCGGGCAAGAAACGCGTCGACTATCCGGTGCGCTATGCCCCTAAAAAGAAATAAACGAAACCAAAATGGCTGACGATAAGAAAATCATATTCTCAATGGTGGGAGTGAGCAAAATCTATCCTCCCCAGAAACAAGTGTTGAAAGACATTTACCTGTCATTTTTCTATGGCGCCAAAATCGGCATCATCGGTCTTAACGGCTCCGGAAAATCATCTTTGCTGAAAATAATCGCGGGTATTGACAAGCAATATCAAGGCGAAGTAGTGTTCTCGCCCGGTTATTCTGTAGGATACCTCGAACAGGAACCGAAACTCGATCCCGACAAGACGGTAATAGAGGTCGTGCGCGAGGGCGTACAGCCGATAACGGATCTTCTTGCCGAGTTTGACAAGGTAAATGAAGCATTTGCCGACCCCGACGTGCTTGAAGACCCTGACAAGATGGATGCCTTGATCGCGCGTCAGGCAGAGCTTCAGGACAAACTTGACGCCGCAGATGCGTGGAACATCGACAGCAAGCTCGAACGCGCGATGGATGCCCTGCAATGTCCGCCCGACGATCAGGTCATCTCCACCCTTTCGGGAGGAGAGCGTCGCCGAGTGGCACTATGCCGACTGTTGCTCCAGCAACCCGACGTATTGCTTCTTGACGAGCCCACCAACCACCTTGACGCAGAATCGATCGACTGGCTCGAACAGCATCTCCAGCAATATCCCGGTACAGTAATCGCCATCACCCACGACCGATATTTTCTTGACCATGTCGCCGGATGGATCCTTGAGCTGGACCGTGGCGAAGGTATTCCATGGAAAGGCAATTACTCATCCTGGCTTGACCAGAAGACAAAACGCATGGCGCAGGAGGAAAAGCAGGCGAGCAAACGCCGCAAGACGCTTGAGCGCGAGCTTGAATGGGTGCGCATGGCGCCAAAGGCACGTCAGGCAAAAGGTAAGGCCCGCCTCAACTCCTACGACCGACTCCTCAATGAGGATCAGAAAGCGCGAGAGGAACGTCTTGAAATATTCATCCCCAACGGTCCACGCCTCGGCAACAAAGTGATCGAGGCAACAGGGCTTGCAAAGGCATTTGGCAAGAAGAAGCTGTTCAATGACCTTAGTTTCTCACTGCCACCCAACGGCATTGTCGGAGTTATCGGACCCAACGGAGCGGGAAAAACAACCCTGTTCCGCCTTATCATGGGGCAGGAAAAACCTGACAACGGAACATTTGACGTAGGGGAGACCGTCAAGATCGCCTATGTCGACCAGACCCATCACGACCTGCTACCGGAAAAATCGGTTTACGAAGTCATATCACAGGGCACAGAGACTTTCCGCATGGGCGGCAAGGATATCAACGCCAGGGCATATCTGTCGAAATTCAACTTCACCGGAGCAGACCAGGAAAAGAAAATCGGAGTGCTTTCGGGTGGTGAAAGAAACCGCCTGCACCTTGCTATGGCACTAAAGGAAGAGGGCAATGTGCTCCTGCTCGACGAGCCGACCAACGACATCGACGTCAACACATTGCGCGCACTTGAGGAAGGTCTCGACGACTTCGCGGGATGTGCTGTGGTAGTCAGCCATGACCGCTGGTTCCTTGACCGCATATGCACCCACATACTCTCTTTTGAGGGCGACGGAAATGTGGTATTCTACGAAGGCTCTTATTCCGACTATGAGGAATACAAAAAGGCGCGCAACGGCGGCAAGGAATTGCCCCGCAAGCGTTATCGGAAATTGATGGAATAAAAAGACCATACGATAATAATATATACGGGAGGTGAGTATTCTGTGACTCATCTCCCGTTGTTGTTTCCGCAAAAACATGTTTTAAAACATTTTTGAGTGACAGATGTTATACTAATGTGATTCACTTATAGAGATTAGAAATTAAAATTTAGCTGTTATGAAAAGTATTAGAAAAAGTCTATCTGTCACACTTACAGCAATCGCAGCAAGTTGTTTTATTGCGACAGCGCAAGTCCCACAACTCAACACAGGAGTAGGGCCTGCAATCTCCGGAAGCTTCAATCCCAACGAACTACCCGAACGCGCACTTGAGTTTATAAGAGACTATTATGGCTCCCATTACGCACAAAGCTGCCAAAAGGACTACGATACCGAAAATTATGAACTGACAATGACCGACGGCACTGAAATCGAGTTTGACTATCAGGGCAAAGTAATTGAAATCGAAGCCCCTGATAACGGCGCGGTAAATTCGGAAGCCGTCAAGAGTATTATATCAAAGGATGCCTACAAACGGCTTGTCGAGCTTGGCATATCTGACAAGATTGATAAGATCGAACGAGAAAAGAGAGGATATGATATTGAATTAACTAAAGACAGTAAATTACACGAAGTGTTTATCGGCAACGATGGCAAGCTACTTGCCAGGAAATAATATCAAAGAGTAACTAAAAAAGCCGCGCAATCACGCGGCTTTTTTAGTATAAGGACTTTAAGGACTTTAGGACCATGGGTAAAAAAAAGAGGCTGCAAGGGTTGCTTGCAGCCTCGAAGGGGGCGGT
>CAJUMZ010000039.1 GCA_910587665.1 uncultured Muribaculum sp. | reverse complement strand
ACAAATTGAAAATCAACAAGATAACACCACTCTCACAAGGCCCGCTCGGATCACTCAAGGGTCACTTTCGGGTGACCTTTTTTTACTGAGCCAAAGTTTATGAGCGAGTGAAATGCGTTCGCTTTTTTATTCTACGGATTATCCAATAGATAAGTCCATATGCACTCAATACAATCGCCGTGTTGACGATTAGTGCGGTTATGAAACCGGGACATGCGCATATGACAATAAGGATAATCAATATCGCCCAAAGAATTATTCCAATCATATGAAAGAGAGTTTAGTTGTCGGTCAGTTGATGTCGGCGCCGTCGTGAAGTGCTTGTCCGAGCCAAGCCAGCGCACAAATGATTGCTATGATGAATGACATATCTGATTGAATTTAGATGTTTCAAGGAAAGCTGTAGTGGTTTTCGTATGCAAAATTAGCGGTGAATTGGGCGGAATATCTGCGCATTTGGGTTAAATAATGTTATATAGATGGCATTTCTCGGTCATTTCTATAATGAAGTATAATACCCAAAATATGCTGATGAAACTTTTTGCCGGAGCAGGGTGTTTCACATAATATTTTTATCTATGAATGTAATAACACTTTGATTGTATGGACAAGAAAAGACTTACCGCAGAAAACGGCCGCCCGATTGCCGACAACCAGAATGTTCAGACCGCAGGTCTACGCGGTCCATTCTCTGCTCAAGATCCGTGGTATCTTGAGAAAATCGCTCATTTTGACCGTGAGGTGATACCGGAAAGGAGAATGCACGCCAAAGGCTCAGGGGCATTTGGTACGTTTACCGTCACTGATGACATTACAGAATTTACCCGTGCTTCGATTTTTTCCGAAATAGGGAAAAAGACACCGTGTCTTGTAAGGTTTTCTACCGTAGCCGGAGAGCGCGGGGCTGCCGATGCCGAACGTGATATCCGTGGATTTGCCATGAAGTTTTATACCGATCAGGGAAACTGGGATCTTGTGGGCAATAATACCCCGGTCTTTTTTCTTCGTGATCCGCTTAAATTTCCCGACTTGAATCATGCGATAAAGCGTGATCCGCGTACGGGCATGCGTAACCCTACGGCCAACTGGGATTTCTGGACCCTTCTTCCGGAAGCGCTTCACCAGATCACGATTACGATGTCGCCGCGCGGCATTCCTGCGTCATTCCGTAATATGCACGGTTTCGGAAGCCATACTTACAGTTTTATAAACAAGGACAATAAGCGTACATGGGTTAAATTTCACTTCATAACGCTTCAAGGCATAAAGAATCTTACCGACCAGGAAGCCGAGGCAATTATAGCCAAGGACAGGGAGTCGCATCAACGTGATTTGTTTGACGCCATAGAGCGTGGTGATTTTCCACGTTGGAAACTTCAGGTGCAACTTATGACCGAGGATGAGGCAAAAGAATACCATATCAATCCGTTTGATCTTACAAAAGTATGGTATCACAAAGATTTTCCTCTCCGTGACGTAGGGATACTTGAGCTTAACCGCAATCCTGAAAACTTTTTTGCCGAGATTGAACAGGCTGCCTTCAACCCGACCAATATAGTTGACGGCATCGGTTTTTCTCCGGATAAGATGCTTCATGGGCGACTCTTCTCTTATGGAGATGCACAGCGTTACCGTCTTGGCGTAAACCATAACCTTATTCCCGTGAATCGCCCGAAATGCCCATTCCATTCTTTCCATCGCGACGGACAGATGCGTACCGATGACAATTATGGCGACACTGTGGCGTATGAGCCCAACAGCTATGGCGAATGGAGAGACAATCCTTCGCTTAAGGAGCCCCCGATGTCAATTGAGGGGGAGGTGTTCAATTACGATGAGCGTCAGTATGACGATGACTATTATACTCAGCCCGGCAAACTGTGGAGGCTTATGAGTGAAGACGACAAGCTTGCCACATGTAATAACACCGCAGCCCAGATGGAAACTGTTCCGCTGTTTATCAAGCAGCGTCATGTGCGCGCCTGCCACAATGCTGATAGGGAATATGGTGAGATGCTTGCCAAGGCACTGTCGATTGACCTTGCGGAGGCTCTTGTCGCGGATGACCCGGCTCATCCGTCATGGGATAAACGTAAATCGCGAAAATAAATATATGATAAGCAGTTTCGGGTGGATTCCCGGAAGTTGTATAAAGGAGGTGGTGCCGGGTGTGCTTAGTGCACACTCATGCATCACGTGCCGATCCCATGAGGCGTCGCCATTTGGCGTAACCGAAGATGGCGATGACGGTGTAGCAGGCGTAGAGGATGGCATAAAACGGGCGATCCTTGTACATGTACAGGCAGGCACATACCGCGTCAACGAGTATCCATGCTATCCACTGCTCGATATATTTACGGGCGA
Source organism: uncultured Muribaculum sp. (assembly GCA_910587665.1). Classification (GTDB taxonomy): domain Bacteria; phylum Bacteroidota; class Bacteroidia; order Bacteroidales; family Muribaculaceae; genus Muribaculum. Next base: position 2,964 of record CAJUMZ010000039.1, on the reverse strand, counting down.
GCATCCACATTGCCACTATGCTCAGTGCCGTGGTGAATGCGTCGTAGTAGGGCACTGTACTGTCGGTGTATTCTACAAGCCAGTAGGCGAGAATGGCATATGCTATGGCAAATGCGATTAAGCATCCGGCGAGGTGACTGAGGCTTATGTGGCTTATGGGGAGTTGCTTTTCTGCTCCTTTTTGTTTTGTGCCGCGCCGCATGGTCCACGCGAGATAACCGTAAATCGCGATTGCAAAGTAGTAGATGTTCATAGCGAAGTCGGCATACAATCCGGCACGGTAATAGACCCAGAATGACAGGGTTGGCATGGCGATGTTGGCAAACCACATCTTGGGGTCGGCATGGTATTCCCAATACAGGTATAGCAGTCCGGTGATAAACCCGAGAAGCTCGATACATCGGTCAAAGGTGAAGAATTCGGGTATTGTCTCCATCAGAATCTTACGGTAAGTGATGCGAGGAAGTGGGTGGTGGCCTGCGCCGCGTAGCCGCTGTAGCGGTATATGACTTTCTGCCCTTGCTCATCAATGTAATAGCCCGCTCCGGCATAACCATTGCTTTCGTATTTTTCATTGAAAAGATTGTAGACCGAGACGCCGATACGCAGGTCTTTCAACCCCAGCACTTTGCCGAAACTGTAGCCAAGGTGTAGGTTGCTTACAAAATAAGGGTCGAGCATCTGCTCGTCGGAGTGGGCGTTGCTTAGGTATTGCTTGCTTACGTAGTGGCTCTGCAGCGAGGCATCGAAGCCGCGGTAATGAAAATTGAATGCGTTGTTGAGGATGAAATCGGGGGAGAAGGCAATAGGGGTCGAGCCGATGTAAATAGCTATGGGGTTGGTCCATTCGTCTTCATAGATATACTCGGTGAAATCTTTGATGCGGTTGCGGGAGACAGCAGCGTTTATCTGCCAGTCAAACCAGTCGCAAGGTCTCAATGCTCCTTGAAGCTCAATGCCGGCACGGTAGCTGCGGGGCGCATTGACGCTGAGCGGATTTCCTGTGTCGGATAGCTGTCCGGTTAGCACGAGCTGATCCTTATAGTCCATATAGTATAGGTTGACACCGAGACTGAAAATGGAGTGGGAGTAAGTGTAGCCGAGCTCGTAATCAAACATCCGCTCCGCCGCAGGGATATGGTTGCGGTCGCCGTCGGTGAAGTTGTCACGCACCGGTTCGCGGTGGGCAACACTCCATGAGGCAAAGGCACGGTTATGGCGGCCGTCATTAAAGCTGAGTCCTACTTTCGGATTGAAGAAGTCATACTTCTTATGTATGTCGAGCGATGCCATTGCGGCGGTGGCGTAGTCATAATTGTCACTGACGCCTTTGATCTTATAGTTGATGTGGCGGTACTGAATATCGGCAAAGGCGGATAGCATGTCGGTGATACTTACGTTGGCGCGGAGATATATGTTGGCATCGAGCTTGTCGCCTGTGTTTCGGTAATATTCCTGAAGCGGGTCGATCTCGCCGATATAGTTGCGCACCCATTTTATTCGCCCGAAATGCCGCCCTTTGAAACTGCTTATCGCTCCACCAAGGGTTGCGTCGACTCTTCCCCGGTGGAAATTTGCCGCGGCAGTGGCTCCGCCAAAGTCGTTGTCGTTGAATTTAAGCCTTATAAGGTCGCTTTTAGAAATTATTTCACCTGAGGCATCGGGGTAGGGTGTGAGTCCGTATTCGATAAGTGAGCGATTGGTCTTCAGCTGATCGTAGTGTCCGTCGCCCTTTGTGTAAAATAGTGCCGCGTTCACGTGCCAGTAGTCGTTGATGTATTGTCCGTAATGGAGCTGGAAGTGGTGTTGCGTGAAATGGTCCTTTTGGTCGGGATAGAATGCCGTGTTGCCCTCGCTGTCGGTGTATTTGCCGCATGGATTGTAGCGACGGCCGTATTTCTCCATTTCCTCCTTGGTAGCGTAGTCCCATGCCATGTAGGTGTCCTCTTTGCCTCCGAAAGCTATCAGCCTGAAGGTAGTCTTGTCGTTTTGATAGCCGATCTGGCCGAAATAGCTCCAAAGCTTTGATGATGCACGGTCGATGTAGCCGTCTGACCCGATATTGCTGATTCGGGCGTCGATTGTCCAGTGGTTTCCGAGCAGTCCGGAGCCGACGCGGAGTGTAGCCTTGTGGGTGTTGTACATGCCGTAGGCGCCGGAAAATTCACCGTAAGGGATATATGCCGGGCGGTCCGTCACCATGTTTATTGAGGCGCCGAATGCCCCTGCACCGTTGACGCTTGTGCCTGCACCGCGCTGAATCTGTATGTCCTGCACGGATGATGCAAAGTCGGGCATGTTGACCCAATATACATTGTGGCTCTCCGCGTCGTTTACAGGGATTCCGTTTGTCATGACATTTATTCGCGAGGCGTCTGTGCCCCTGACCCTTATGGCGCTGTAGCCTATGCTGGCACCTGCGTCGGATGTTGAGATTACCGATGGGGTCATCGATAAAAGAAACGGCAGGTCGCGCCCGTCGTTGCTCTTGGCGATATCCTTTTTACGTATTACACTATAGGCTACCGGCGTATTTTCTCCGGCACGGTTGGCGGAAATTTCGATTTCCGGTAAGTTTACGTTGGTGAGCGAGTCGCCGATCGCTGATTCGGATGATGCAACTGATGCAGCCGAAACGGTCATGATGCCTGCGTATATGCCGCAGGATGTCATGAAAAGCTTTTGCTTTGTCATATTATTATTTCTCTACGCCGGTATTACCCGGATCAGGTTCAAAGGGTATGATCTCAGCATTAAGTGAACGGCGTCACTGTCAGCACCCCAAAATATGTTGTTTAACTCGGCGCGAAGTTACTTAAAAATATTCGTTCCGGCAAAAAATGAGTACGCCGGCAGAAAAGTGTAAAGAAAATTTAGTAAAAATGCTTGCAGGATTAAATCTAAATTCATAACTTTGCACTCGCAAAACGGTAATGGCGGGATAGCTCAGTTGGTTAGAGCGTC
>CAJUMZ010000038.1 GCA_910587665.1 uncultured Muribaculum sp. | reverse complement strand
TGGCAACACTATACTCTTGACATCTTCCTCGCCCACCGGGAAAATCCGCTGACCCTATATAACAACCAAAAGAAACAAAAAGAAAATTTTAAGCTGCTTATTCAAAAAGAGCCGCCTAAAGCCCAATGGGCTAAAGGCGGTTTTTGTGTGCGCACGAAGGGACTCGAACCCCCACGTCGTTAGACACTAGATCCTAAGTCTAGCGCGGCTACCAATTACGCCACGTGCGCAGGATTTGTGAGTGCAAAGGTAGCACATTAGATTGAATTATACAACATTTTGCCCATCAAAGTGAGCCATCAATTTGACCAAATGCAATAGCTCATTGCTATTCAAAGCATTACTTCTTTGATAAAAAAGTGGAGGGATGAAGACAAGCACTTCATCCCTCCGATATGTATAATAATAGATTCTATTAAATCTCGACAGTGATGCGCTGTAGATCACGGTCATCGCTTGAAGAACCGACCATAATCTCATACGTGCCTGGCACCACACGCATTGTGCCGGTAGACTCATCCCAGTTTTCAAAACGCTCACGGGGCATATCGATTATCACCACGCGTTTTTCACCGGGCTTCAAGGTCACCTTCTCATAGCCGCGTAGCGTCTTGAGCGGACCGGTGGTGTCATCAATGCGGCGCATATACAGCTGCACCGTCTCAGAGCCTTCGCGCTTGCCCGTATTCTTTAGCTCAACAGATACCTTGCCGTCAGAATAAACGGGAACGCCATAACTGAACTCCGTATAGCTTAGACCATAGCCGAATGGATACAGAGGCTCGTTGAGCAGATAACGGTAGGTGCGACCGGTCATACGGTATTCGTCAAATGGCGGCAGGTCGGCGTCAGAGGCATAGAATGTCACAGGAAGCTTTCCGGAAGGATTGTAGTCGCCAAACAGGATGTCGGCGATAGCATGACCGCCCTGCTCTCCGGGATACCACGCCTCAACAATGGCATCGCATATAACACTTTCTGGAGCCAGGGCGACAGCACTTCCGCTACAGTTGACGAATACTATCTTCTTTCCCGCCTTGTGTAGCGCGGCAAGAATGTCGCGCTGCACCTTGGGAAGCTCTATCGAAGTGCGGTCGCCGTTGTCAAATCCCGGATCCGTCACTTTTGCCTCTTCCCGCTCAAGCGCCGGGGATATACCGCCAAAATAAATCACGATGTCACTGTCGGCAGCAGAGGCTGCAATCTCATCGACGGTAAGTTCGCGATTGCGCACTATATCAAAATTAAGCGTGGCGTCATCGGCAAGCTGCATGTAGTTGATCTCGATGTCGTAGCGTTTACCCTTTTCAACGCGAAGCGGCATCTGACGGAATCCAAGCGGATCTGTCTTCCATCGGTTATGGATCGTGTCACCATTGACGATTATGCGCATACCGTCATCGTTATTAAATACAATATCAAGGGTCTCGTCACGCTCGGCAACGTATGAGCCGACGATGCGGGTGGTAAAGTCGGTAAGCTCCACTCCGGGAGCAAAAGCGGTGTTTCCGCCATTGTCGAGCTGAATCGGAGCCGTATAACACATCTGGGCTACGGGAGTCCCCTCCATGAGTGTGTTGTTCCAATAAAGCCCGACCATACCGGGATTTCCGGCACCGTCAGTCATTTTGTCAAATATGCTTTCCCGCTCTGTAAGGGCGGTTATAGTGCTTCCCTTGCGATATGGCACATCCCCGATCTTTGCCTTGATACCGTCAAGCATTGTCACGGTGTGAGCCGGCTGACCGTAATATATTCCCCACTGCATTGTGGAGTCGGCGGCGTTCGGCCCCATCACCATTATTCGCCCGGCATCTTTCTTGTCAAGCGGCAGAATACCGTTGTTTTTAAGTAGCACCGTCTGCTCACGGGCCATCTGAAGGGCAAGGTCGCGGTGAGCGTCACACGCCACCACCGACATCGGGATCTCTGTCCAGCTTACAAGTGAGTCAGGATCAAAATCGCCGAGATCAAAACGCTCTTTCAACAGGCGTATCACACTCCTGTCGATATCAGCCTCGGAAATATCGCCTCTCTTTACAGCAGCGGGCAAAGTCTTGTAGATCGCACCACACTCGACATCCGTGCCGCTCCTCACGCCGAGTGCCGAGGCACTCTCTGCATCATCGGCCACATCATGCCGACCGGGAAGATAAAAGTCACGTATCGCGCCACAATCGCTCACTACCACCCCGTCATATCCCCAGTCATCACGCAGTATCGACTGAAGCAACCGGTCAGAACCGCAGCAGGCTTGTCCTTCAAGGCGTTGATAGGCACACATCACCTGACGCACATCGCCTTCCTGCACAAGCACCTTGAATGCCGGCAGATATGTCTCCCACAGATCTCTTGCCGGAAGATCCTCTATATCGAAGCTGTGGCGAGTCTTTTCAGGACCGCTATGCACGGCGAAATGCTTGGCACACGCGATAAGCTTGTGATACTTTGCCGTAGTGTCGCCTTGGAGAGCCTGCACCACCCGCAGTCCCATACGCCCGTTCATATACGGGTCCTCGCCATACGACTCCTGTCCGCGACCCCAACGGGGATCACGGAATATATTGACGGTGGGAGTCCAGAAAGAGAGTCCTTTATACTTGCCCACACTACCGTTGCGGCGCGCCTCCGTATTTTTTGCCCTTGCCTCATCACTCACGGCAGTAAACACATCACCGATAAGATCATCGTTAAAGGAAGCTGCCATGCCTATACATGACGGAAACACAGTGGAAAGCCCGTTCCGGCCTACACCGTGGAGAGCCTCGCTCCACCAGTCAAAAGCGGGGATATCGAGCCGCTCGACCCCCTTGGAGCCATTCATCATAAGCGACACTTTCTCTTCAAGAGTAAGGCGCGAACATAGATCGGCTGCGCGCAGGTCGGAACTTAATTCGGGATTTTTGTAAGGTAAATTATCGGCAACGCCACACAACGGGATAAGCCCCAGCAGCACTGCCTTGATCAGTCGTCTTGCTTTCATGGCAGAAAAATGTGATGATTTTGGTATTATTACAGGTTAATTTACGGCAAAGTTAATCAACTTATTGCTAACACGCAAATTATATGTTGCCCGACGATGACATTTCATATTTCAGTTTCCAAGTAGTCTTTTCCTCAATCAGTCGTTCTATCTTTTCATCCTTTTCCCTGAGATACTTCACAAGTTCGGCGACAGAATCGACTTCACCGGACTCACATCCATTTCCCGACATAAGCATATCACCTTTCCCGGTCAAAAGCCATACAGGATTAATCCACTCAAATGTTTGAATAAGGTTGGACAAAAACTCAAATCCTGGTTTATTACGCTTCAAAACGCACACCGACCTAACGGTTTGGTCTCCAACGCCGATTTTACGGGCAAAAGACGCTATTGTCATCCCTTCGTGATCAATTATTTGATTGATTCTTTCAGCAATATCCATAATTAATTATAAAAAATCACTCATATATTTGGTTTAATCAAAAATATGTATGATATTTGCAGTGAATTTATTTGTTTACTACGATAAAAATACAAAAATCGCTCCACCCTCAAAAGGGTGTTAACCTTTTTTTGAAAAAGTAGATTGTTCATTTTTTTATTCTTATTTAAACCAATGTTATTATGAAGAAAAAGTTTCTCAAAGTAGCTTTATTCTCATTGATCATGGCGGCTCCGGCAACTTCATTCGTAAGTTGTACGGATTATGATGATGACATCACCAACCTTACGACCAATGACGACAAGCTACAGGAAGAGTTCAACAACAAGCTTGAACAGCAAGCCAAGGCCCTCGATGCCAAAATCGAGGAACTGAAGACGGCACAGACAGCCCTCGAAGCTTCGGCAAAGAAAGCCGGGGAAGCCGCCGAAGCTGCCGCCAAGGCCGCTGCCGACGCACAGAAGACCGGCGACGAGGCACTCCAGCAGGCCATGACCGCCAATGCACAGGCTGAGGCCGCATTGAAGGCCGTAGACGAGGCAAAGGCCGCTGTTCTTGCCGAAACAATCGAGCAGATTAAGGCTTTGAAGGAATCCATCGACGCGCAGATTGCCGATCTTAAAGCTCAGTATGGCAAAGATTACGAGGCTTTGACCGCAGCTATCAACGAAAGCACGAAAAACCTCGAAAAGCAGATTGCCGACCTTAAAGCAAAGCACGGTGAGGATTACGATGCCTTGGAGGCAGCAATCGCCGAGTGTGCAAAGAAGAGTGACATCACCGCGCTTCAGCAGCAGATTGCGTCGCTCAACAACCTCTCGAATGAAGATGTCAAGAAACTCGTGTCAGAGTATCTAACAAATATCGGCATCAACGAAACGACAATAAGCGGTATTAACGGTCGGCTTGCCGCGATCGATACCCAAATAGCACAAATCAGCACCGATGTAGCCGGTAATACCACGGCAATCACCGATATCTGCGACCGCATTATCCCCGGATTGAAGAGTGAGCTTGAAGGTAAAATCTCGGCACTTGACCTCGCCGTCAATAACCATATAACAGCCTTTAACCAATACAAGGCTCAGGTCGACGCCCAGCTACTGGCTCTCAATACATTTAAGGAAACCTATGAGACTCTTCTTGCAGGACTCAGCGATAATCTCGACAATCTTGACGGAAAGATTGATGGCGTAGCCGATGATCTGGCTGACCTGAAGGCACTTGTGGAAGGCATGACAGGTGAGGACAGCGGCGTCATCACTGAACTGAAGGGCACTGTTGAGGAACAGGGACAGGCACTCACTACCATCCAGAATGATATCCTCGCCCTTCAGGGAAGCATAAAGGAGATCAGCGGAAACCTCAACATCCTTGCACAGCAGAGCGCGAAGCGCCTTACAAGCATCACCCTTGTGCCGACAGCCTACCGCGACGGCATCCCCACGATCGACTTCTTCACCGCAGAATTCACTCCGCTCGGTAAGCTCGACAAGACCACAGGCCTCTACGAGGCAGCCGCACCCAACGTAGCAAAAGTGGTGATCAACAGCGAGAATGCAAAGGTACTCTACCGTCTTAACCCTGCAGGAGTAACACTTGATGATATTATCCCCGGAGACGTTTCTTTCGCTCAAGTCATCGCTACTTCACGCGCGGCCGAAAACACTCCGGTAATTAAAGTCAACAGTGTTCAAAAATCAGAGGACGGTATCCTTGAAGTATATGCCACCAAGGATGCGCCCAACAAAAATGTCGACAACGCAGGCTCAGCCAACAACTTCTATACCGTAGCACTCAAGGTGCCCATCGCAGAGAAAAACCTATACTCATGGACAGTAGGCGAAGGCGATGATAAGAAGACTGTAACTGAAGATCCGGCTGACGCAGTTGTATATTCTGAATATGCTCGCGTTTCCGATACATATTTCACTCCGGCAATCACTGCCACAAGCTCTCTTGAAGATCCGGATTACTCCGAAAACAATCTCTTTGCCTGGGGAAATGTTACCACCGCAGATGCTCTTACCGAGGTCAGCTACAACTCTGTTACCGACTTGAACGCATATGTGACCGGCTGCATGAATTACGACTCCAAGCACCTTGTAATGACTGCTGACGAAATGAAAAATTTCGGATTCACCCTTGAATACTCATTATTCGGTCAGAAATATGAAGTTAACGGCGTCAACCAGCAGATCTATGCTACCGTAAGCAAGGACGGCAAACTTACCCCCGTCACTCCAAAAGACGGCAACATACTTGATCGTCTTGGCAAAACTCCGGTAGTCGAGGTTGTAATGAAAGATGCAAAGGGCAATGTAATCGCCCAGAAGTTCATCAAGGTTGAGCTTACTCTCGTCGGTGCAAATACCAAGTTTGAAATCGCCTACCCGTCGGTAGCGCTCTCTTGCACGGCATTTGACGAATATGTGACCTGGGAGCAGATCAATTCCGTCATCATCAGCAAGCTCGGATTCGACATGACCAAGGCTCAGTTCGTTGCCAACTATACAGCAACAGCTCAGGCAGGAGTAACCGTAGACCTTAACGCAACCGGCGAGGATGAAAACCAGCCCGTCGTATGGACAATCGGCGTTGCCGATATGATTCTCGGTGGAAATGATCTCACGATCAAGAAAGAGATCAAGTTTACAAATGCCGCAGGACTCTATCCCGACCTCACATTGACATTGAAAGTCACGGTTACATGGCCGACCAACCTGCCCGCCCTTGGCAAGACAGTGCCAGCCCTTTGGAACAACGGCGTGCTAAGAGTCCTTCCGCAGGCAATGCCGGTACCCTATGACAACTCTACAGCGACTTACAACACCAATATCCTTCAGGGACGCCAGACTCCATATCTCACCAACCTGCTCGACTGCTCGCAATGGGATATCGTGTTCCGCACAGCACCCGCCGGCTATGAGGTTGACGAAAATGACGACTACAAGATTGTACTTCCCGGTGAGAAAGAAACCGACCCGGCTACAGATGCCGCACAACTATGGTATGATGAAACCGGAAAGGCCGCATTTGACCTGAGCAAGGCCGACGCTGAAGACACCGGACTCGAAGCAATGTTCTATATTGAAAACAATGCCGCCGGTATTGCAATGGTAGAAAACGAGATGACCATAGGACTTGGCTGGAACATCGAGCTGACCGGTGAGACAGGCAACCCCTACAATCTCAACAACACTTCAGTCAAGATCATCAAGCCTCTTCAGAAGCTTACCACTGCAAATATCGAGCCTATTACCCAGAACTCTCAGGCACAAACGCGTGATCTCTCGGTAGACCTGACTATCACTGACGCATTCGGCAACAAGTTCAAGAAATATGCTTTTGACAATGTTGTAGACGATTACTGGAAATATTACGGTATCTCCAGCGTAGACTGGACTTCAGGCGACATGACCGTCACCGACAAGGCAGGTACCGTATATCAGCTGAGCGACCTTAATCTCCACTTCGACATCAATGACAGCGGTGTACTTACCTACACAGGCTCAGGTGCCGCCCTTAACGAACCGGTGACACTCAATGTACCCGTAGTCGTTGAGCACAAGTGGGGCAAATTGAAAGACAGCGTACATATCACGATTAATCCGGGTATCTAAGACCGGGTATTCACGAGAATGGTAAAACAGCACTTTTACCGTATATGATAAGGGGAATGAGCTCGACGTGAGTCGGGCTCATTCATTTTTTCACAATCGTGTGGCTATTACAATTATAAGCATCAGCAACTCGGCTATGCGGTTGATGCGGATGGCGGTCGACATGTCGGCAGTAGTCAGCGGGCGCGGGTTGTCGCCGATATACGGCTTGTCGACACACTCGCCGAAATAATCGTGAGGTCCGCCGAAACGACAGTCAAGGATACCGGCAAGAGCCGCCTCCGGATAACCGGAATTGGGACTTGCGTGGCAACGGCCGTAGCGCCTCACAAACGACAGCAACGAAATCCGGCATGAAGCCATGACCATGAGAAATGATGTGATGCGCGCAGGCAAGTAATTGGCGATATCGTCTATCTTCGCTGCCCATCGCCCATATTCACGGAAGCGCGCGTTACGATAGCCGGTCATTGAGTCAAGCGTGTTTATCATCTTGTAAGCGACCATTCCGGGCACGCCAAGCAGCATGTACCAGAAAAGCGGGGCGATTACCCCGTCGCTGAGATTCTCTGCAAGTGTCTCGAGTGCGGCTGTGCGTATTTCCTGTGTCGACAGTGAAGCTGTGTCACGCCCTACGATACGCGCCACTTGCCGCCTCCCCTCTTCAAGCGAACGGTCAACAGCCGAAAACACCATCCTTACCTCCCTGACAAGAGTTGTGGCTGCAAGACAATAAAATATCAGTATCGACTCTATCCCACACTTAATCCATGGATATGGATCGAGTTGATTTATGACAACAAGCGTCAGAAAATAGGCTGAAAGGATAAGACCGATGGCTGTAAACGCGCCTTTAGCCACGCGATACCTGCCACGGTTGAGCCTATGCTCAAAAAAAGAGATGAGTTTGCCAAACCCGACCACCGGGTGTGGAAGCCATGCCGGATCGCCCAAAATAAAATCAAGAGTCCACCCGACAACAAGTGGCAAAATTGCTATAATGACATCCATAGTCTTATTGCATCTATCAATAAATCATCTGCGTCGCGCGATTGCACAGCTATACGGAAATGCCGGTCAGACAGCCCATGGAAATTGGAAGCGTCACGAATCAGTATACCGTAATTATCAATAAGCCACGTCTTCAAACCCGCGGCATTTCCAAACGGCAACCGGCAAAGCATAAAATTACAATCGGTATCAGAGACCATGATTCCCAAATCAAGTAAAGCGTCCTTTACACGCAACGCCTCGTCATGAAGCCCGGAAGCGTCGATAGTGTATGCCCCGGTGTCTTTCGCCGATAGCAGAAAGTGCGCAGCCTCTATCGCCAACGCATTTACCGACCAAGGCATACGGAAGTCACGCAGGCGGCTTATCAGGCGCGTGTCGCCGACTGCATAACCGATACGAAGACCGGGCACGGAATATCGCTTGGTGAAAGATCCGAGCAACAAAACATTCCCCGCATCTACCGCATCACGCGCTCCGATAACAGGCAATGGCGTATAACCGGCATAAGCCGCATCAATCACAAACAGCCTGTCTCTCCTCGAAGTGACCGCGGCAGTCACTTCTTCAATAGGATATAACTTTCCTGTGGGATTACACGGGTTGCATAGCCACACGGCAGTGGCTTCATCGGGGATATCTTCAAGGCTCGCTATATGGATAATCTCGTGTCCATAAATCCGGCAAGCATCCTCATACTCACTGAATGTCGGCGACACAATCGCGGATATTCCATGAGAAAAAGCGTGGGCGATCAGATATATCGCCTCAGTGGCTCCATTCGTGACAATGACATTGCCGGCATCTATTCCCTCTATATCAGCAATCGCGGCTTCGACCGATCCGGGGAATGGTTCGGGATAAGACGTCAGCAATTCAGGATGTCCCGAAAGATGTCGCATCAATCGTTCATCAAAGGGCAGGTTGCATATATTGGAACTGAAATTATATCTCACCTTCCCTTCATAACGGTATATGTCGTCGCCATGTCCCTCAATCATCCCCATTCATAATTTTATAGATTGCACCGATATCAATATGTCGTCGTAATTCGTCGGCAAGCAAATCATACTGATTGTCACGCCATTTCCGGTAATCGAATCCGGCGTCAGTCACTTGATCATTCAAATACGGGGCAAGAAGTGACGCCACTACGGCGTCATTGTCAAGAATGCCGTGTATGTAGCTTCCCATGCACCTGTCATCGACAATACATCCGTCATATTGACCGTCAGCCATGCGGTTAAGGGGCGTTGCATCATTGTCGAGAATTGTTTTGCCCATGTGGATCTCATATCCCCTGCAAGGCAACTCCACTCCTCGGAAACAAAATTCAACCTGTCGGGTCACCTTCTCGCCGGTAAGAATAGTCTTTACCGGAAGCAGCCCAAGCCCCGGCATCGTACAAGGGAGACCTTCGACCCCCTCAGGATCGCTCACCTCCAAACCCATAATCTGATATCCCCCGCATATGCCGAATATAATCTTGCCGTTACGACGCGCATCAAGCACAGCAGCGGTCATGCCCGAGTCACGCATATACCGTAAATCGGCGATTGTGGATTTTGTACCGGGGATAATCACAATATCGGCATCGGCTATATCATCGGGTGCTGAAGCATAATAGAGGTTTACCCGACTGTCATTTTCAAGGCGGTTGAAATCGGTAAAATTGGAGATATGACGCAACGAGACAACGGCAACATTCACCTTGCCGGCCACGCTGCATGACCGTTTGCCCGCAAGTGACACCGAGTCCTCTTCATCTATGTGTATATTGTTAAAGCAAGGCACTACACCAAGCACAGGCACGCCACATATATCTTCAAGTATTTTCCTTCCGTCATTAAAAAGCTCTATGTCGCCGCGAAACTTATTTACGATAATACCGCGTATGAGTTTTCTGTCACATTCATCCTGCAACATAATCGAACCATAGACGCTTGCAAATACTCCCCCACGGTCAATATCGGCGACGAGTATCACCCTTGCGCCGGCATATCGTGCCATTGACATGTTGACAAGATCAAGACCCTTTAGATTCAACTCTGCGATACTCCCCGCACCCTCGATTACTATAGGATCGTATAGCGATGAAAGCCTATCATAGGCCTTGTGCACTTCATCAATCAAAAATTCACGCCCCTCCTTGCGGAAATAATCACGGGCAGAACAGTTACCTACAGGCTTGCCGTTAAGCACCACCTGCGACATACAATCTCCCGAAGGCTTCAAAAGAAGCGGATTCATGTCGGTGGAACACGGGATTCCTGCCGCCTCCGCTTGTACAGCCTGTGCCCTTCCTATTTCAAACCCATCCGGTGTGGCAAAAGAATTCAAAGCCATGTTCTGAGCCTTGAAAGGAGCGGGATTATATCCATCTTGCCTGAATATACGGCATAGCCCGGCAGCAATCATACTTTTTCCCACATCGCTGCCTGTGCCGGCAAACATTATCGGTAACATAGGGCGTTAAGGACTTTAGGGACCTTAAGGTCATCAAGGACTTTAGGGCCATGGGTAAAAAAAAGAGGCTGCAAGGGTTGCTTGCAGCCTCGAAGGGGGCGGTT
>CAJUMZ010000037.1 GCA_910587665.1 uncultured Muribaculum sp. | reverse complement strand
AAGATAACACTATACTCCGACATCTTCCCCGCCCACCGGGAAAATCCGCTGACCCGGTATTTTACTAAGCTGCAGTATTCCACGGGCACATGGTAATAAACCTGTATTTAGCCGACTCTTCACTTAGGCAATGCGGTCTGCGGTAGTGCCGGACTCGCCCCATGCCGAGCCGTTGCGCCTCTTGCAGTTCATTGGGCATTTTATGATGTATAGCTAATAGAATTGTGATTAGTTTCATTTTATTTGTTATGATTAACAAAATTATGCTCAAGCCGATATTTCGCCGATTGGCAAAGTATTTTGTAGCGTTTATGCGTTCTTCTGTTCTAAAACATAACTTGATATAGCTATTTTTCAGAAAGTCTCAATTGATGAAAAAACGGCATATTGAATTGCGGCTTATAAGCAGAGATGCCGCAACAATGGATAAATTTCGTAAATACAGGTATTGTCGGTGGGGCGAAACTATTAGGGAGGTGGGATTGTTTTTGTTTTGTCAGCCGGAGTAGGCTGATATTATCAATATTCAGCAACTTAAAAGGAAAAACAATGGATGTAAACAGTCTTTTTGACCTGACAGGAAAGGTAGCGATAGTTACGGGCGGTGGCGACGGTATAGGGAGAGGATGCTCACTACTGCTTGCCGCGGCGGGCGCGTCGGTGGTGGTAAGCGACATAAACGGCGACAAGGCGGAAACAGTAGTCAAGGAAATCACCGACAATGGAGGCAAAGCAGTTGCAATAGTTTGCAATGTGCTTGATTTCAATGATCTGCAAAAACTCACTGACGCTACAGTCAGACAGTTCGGTGCGGTCAACATTCTGGTAAATAATGTAGGCCTTGGAGGAGGCGGTCGCGAGAATCCATTTAAGATAGATGAAGAGTATGTTGAGAGAATCTATAAAATCAATGTGTTCGTACCACTGCAACTATGCAAATTGACCGCACCTCTGATGCAGAAATCAGGCTATGGAAGCATAATCAACATCACATCAACGAGTTCGGTCGACAAGGAGGCAAACATGTGTGTATATTCCTCCTCAAAAGCCGCGCTGAATCATCTCGCAGCCAATCTCGCCCACGACTTTGGAAGCATGGGCGTACGTATAAATAATGTCGGACCGGGCGCAACCAGGACTCCGGCTTTCGCCAAGATACTTACTCCCGAGCTTGAAGAAAAAATGCTCAGGCAAACGCCACTCAATCGCCTAGGCGAGGTGGAGGACATTGCCCGAGCTGTATTGTTCTTTGCGTCTCCCGCCTCATCATGGATAAGCGGGCAGATACTTTTTGTAAACGGAGGCGGGTCTCAGACCCTCAATTGACCGCCCCCTATCATAGCCAGATGGGAGCGAGGTATTTTGCAAGGATGTAGCCGCCACCGATAAGCCATACATCAAGGCAGAATGCGAGGACAAACGGCTTTGCTCCCGCCTTCTTAAATTTGTCAATGCTCGTTTCAGCGCCAAGAGCCGCCATGGCCATTGTCAACAGGAACGTATCAAAATAATTGATCGCATCGACAAATACCTCAGGAAGGAGATTGAACGAATTGAAGCATATCACTCCGAGAAAACCTACGGCAAACCATGGGATGGCCACTTTCCCTTTTTCGGAAGCTGCCCCGCTACGCTTATTCCTCCCGGCAACCCAGAAACCAAGCACGAGCAATACCGGGACAAGCAACATCACCCTGATCATCTTGACAATGATGGAGACATTGGAGATGTCAGCGCCCATGGCATTACCGGCGCCGACCGCATGGGCGACCTCATGAAGCGTCGAGCCACAATATATGCCCATCTGCTGTGGAGTCAGGTCAAGCCAACCGGAGCGATAAGCAACCGGATAAAGAAACATAGACACGGTACCAAAAATCACCACTGTCGCAACCGCCACGGCAGTCTTATATGGCTGCGTACGGATAGTAGACTCCGCACCAAGCACCGCAGCCGCACCGCATATACCGCTTCCCACCGAAGTCAGAAGAGCAGTGTCGCGGTCCATCTTGAGCAGCTTGCCAATCCATACACCGCCCAGGATTGTCACAACCACCACGATAGCATCTATCATAATACCGGCAACCCCGACATTGACGATGTCCTGGAATGTAAGACGAAAACCGTAAAGGATGATGCCGAGACGCAAAATCTTCTTGGAGCAGAACTGTATTCCCGGAACCCACGTCTCAGGCAGGTTGTTACGCAACGAGTTGGCATACAGCATACCAAGAATGATGCCGATGATCATCGGGCTGAATGATATATCTTTAAGGAATTGTGCCTCACCTATGTAAAAAGCAGCGCAGGCAAATAATGCAATCAGCAGGATTCCGTGAAACATGCTGATACGATTTTCAGTTAATTTAGGCATTAAAAAATCAATTTTGGTTAATAATCGCTTCTAATCCTCTCAACAGCCAAATCCCAAACAAGGTTGTTGAACAGTAGATATTTTTTACACGTCTGCAAAATTAGAAAAATCACCGCTCTCTCACAACAGCCCAAACGGCTCACCAATTGATAACATTTAAAAATTATCAATTGCGCAAGCAGCCACAAGAAAAATTGACCAATTTTTAGTAGATATGGATTTGTTTTCGACGATTCGCTTCGAACTATTTATGCTTATTTTAAGTTATATTTGCATCCGGAAATAATTGAAGGAGATTAAATATAGACTAATAAACAACCGAGGGTATATATTATGTTGATATCCAGACTAAAGTCATTACTTTGCTGCACTTTATTGTATAGCGTCGCAGCAGGCGCACAAGGACAAGCCGATGTCCCGGGCACCTACTCGCTTGACTCATGCCGGGCGATGGCGGTCGCCAACAACAAGCAGATGCGCATCAAAGCCGAACAGATCAAAGCGGCGGGCTACCAGAAAAAAGAAGCATTTGCCGCTTACCTGCCGTCAATAGACTTTGCAGGGGGTTATACCTACAATCAGAAAAATCTGTCAATATTTGACTCAGACCAGCATCTGCCGGTGCAGACTTTTGATGGCAAGGGCTATAGTTTTGACCTTGTGACCGGGCCCGACGGAATTCCGGTAAAAGGTCCCAACGGTGAGTATATCCCCAAGAATGTGGCATATCTTCCCAAAGATGCAATGACCTATGACATCCACAACGTGTTTTTCGGTGCGGTCACCCTTACACAGCCCATCTACATGGGAGGCAAGATCGTGGCTATGAACAAGATCACCAAATATGCCGAAGAGCTTGCCCGCTCATTACACGACAACAGCGCCGAAGACATAATATATGCTGTCGATGCGGCCTATTGGCAGGTTGTGTCACTCAATGCCAAGCATGAGCTTGCCACAAGCTATGTAGCGCTCCTCGACACACTCCACAACAATGTGCAGGCAATGATCAACGAGGGAGTCGCCACCCGAAGTGACCTGCTCACAGTCGATGTCAAGCTAAACTCGGCAAATGTCGACCTGGTGAAAGTGGAAAACGGGCTTACCTTGTCGCGCATGGCTCTCGCACAGCTTTGCGGACTCCCCGTCAACGCCGACATGCACCTTGAGGATGAGGAGACCGACCGCCCCGACCCCGAGCCGATCGCCACAGCCTACAACATGAGCGACGTCTACTCCCGCCGCCCCGACCTGCACGCGCTTGAACTGGGAGTGAAAATAGCCGGCGAAAAGAGCAAGGTCGCATTATCATCCATGCTGCCTAATCTTGCGCTCGTTGGAGCATACTCGTTCTCCAACCCCAACATGTATGACGGCTTCAAAAAGAAATTCAACGGAGCGTTTTCAGTAGGCGCGATGCTAACCATACCTATATGGCACTGGGGAGGCAACTACAATAAATACCGCGCTGCCAAGACCGATGTCAACATAATGAAGCTTCAGCTCGAAGACGCCAAAGAAAAGATAGAACTTCAGGTGAGCCAGGCGGCATTCAAGGCACGTGAGGCAATGAAAACCTACGCCATGACACAATCCAACCTGACAAAGGCTGATGAAAACCTGCGTCAGGCACAGCTCGGATTCAAGGAAGGGGTATCGACCACCGACAATGTCATGGAAGCGCAGACTGCATGGCTTAAGGCAAACTCCGAGAATATCGACGCCGAAATCGACGTCAATCTGTGTCGCGTCTACCTATCGAAGGTACTCGGTACAATGGATTATGAGACTTATTATAATACAGATAAATAGTAAACAGCATTAGGATATGGCAAACATAGATCAATCATCAGGACAAGTCACCACTAAAAAAGAGAATGCCCTTGTAGGCACACTCGTAATTGTGGTAATAGCAGTAGCGTTGCTCGCGCTCATCGGATTTCTGTTTCTGAAGCCGAAGTCGCAAATCGTCGAAGGACAGGCTGAAGCCACCTCCGTGCGCATATCAGGCAAACTACCGGGTCGCGTGATGGAGTTTTACGTCAGCGAGGGACAGCAAGTTAAAGCGGGCGACACCCTTGTACACATACACTCTTCCGTTGCTGACGCCAAACTATATCAGGCCGAAGCCATGAAGGATGCCGCAGCCGCACAAAACAAAAAAATAGATGCCGGTACCCGTAAGCAGGTCGTGCAGAGCGCCTATGACCTCTGGCAACAGGCGATCGCCGCAAAAAATATAGCGGAAAAGACTTACAACCGTATGGAATCACTCTTCAAACAGGATGTAGTGTCGGCACAGAAACGCGATGAGGCATATGCCGCCTATACAGCCGCCGTATCGGGCGAAAGCGCTGCAAAGAGCCAGTACATGATGGCAAAAGAGGGTGCCCAGTCAGAAGACAAGGCAAGCTCCAAAGCCCTCGTAGACGCCGCCCAGGGTAGCGTGATGGAAGTGGAGGCACTTCTACAGGATCAATATCTCACGGCACCAGCCGACGGAGAGATCGACATCATCTATCCCCATGAGGGAGAGCTTGTATCGCTCGGCACGCCGATAATGAACCTTGTGAAGATATCCGACAAGTGGGTCACATTCAATGTGCGCGAAGAGCTGCTCAACGATCTCCCCATGGGAAAAGAGATCGAAATCATGATCCCTGCGCTCGACAAAAAAAAGGTGAAAGCGACGGTATATTATATCCGCGATATGGGCACGTATGCCATATGGCGCTCAACCAAGGCAACCGGCGAATGGGACAGCCGCACGTTCCAGATCAAGGCGCGCCCGACAGAAGACCTGCCCGATCTGCGTCCCGGCATGTCAGTGATCTATGACGCACCCAATAAATAAACAGAGAAATAAACCATAAGACAGCAACAGTCATGAATTTCAACTGGTCAGCATTAAAACACGCCATTGTCGACGGTATAAGGCAGCTTGTAAGCCGCCCTATCTACCTGATCACGATGGTAGGTGTGCCGCTCTTCTGCACATTTTTCTTCCTTGACTTTATGACGGAGGGATTACCGCTGAAGACACCTGCGGCTGTTGTTGACCTTGACAATACGCCGGTGTCACGCAATGTGGCGCGCAATCTCGGTGCATCCGAACTTGTCGACCTGCAATACCGCCCGACAAGCTACGCCGAGGCGATGGAGCTACTCAAAAGTGCCAAAATCTTCGGCTTCTTCATGATACCGCGTGATTTTCAAGCCGATGCCGAGGCAGGAAGAGAGACCGCCATAACCTACTACTGCAACATGGCTTATTTTATACCTGGCACACTCTCGTTTAAATCGTTCAAACAGACAGCAGTCACCACCTCAGGCTCGATAGTGATGACCACACTCGTAGGAGCGGGTCTCAACGAAGGGCTCGTAGGCAACCTCATGCAACCGGTTGTCACTCAAGAGCACACAATAGGCAACCCCTGGCTTAACTATTCGATATATCTGAGCAATTCATTCCTGCCATGCCTCCTCCAGCTGATAATCTTTCAGGTGACTGCATTCTCTTTATTACAGGAAATAAAACGAGGCACATCGGTACAATGGATCAAAGATGCCGGTGGCTCGGTTACCATCGCATGTGCCGGCAAACTGATCCCGCAGTTTGTCATCTTCTCACTGACCGGACTGGCAATGCAGGCTATGATGTACGGGTTCTGGGATTTCCCCCTCAACGGCAACCTGCTCAACATGATAGCAGCAATGCTGCTGATGGTTGCGGCAAGCCAGGCATTCGCACTGCTTATCTCCTGTATGATTCCCAATCTGCGTTTTGCACTGTCAATCCTCTCCCTTCTCGGCATACTTTCGTTCTCCATCGGCGGTTTTTCGTTTCCGGTTGAAGACATGTATCCCGCAATCGGTATATTCTCCTATCTGATTCCGGCGCGCCACTACTTCCTGATTTACACCAATGTGGCACTCAACGGGTTCGAGATATACTACTGTCGCTGGGAATATATCGTGCTTATACTCTTCCTGCTCGCCCCGATGGGCATGCTCTGGAAGTTGAAACGATACAGCTTGAATCCAGTGTACATCCCTTGATGATTCCGTGATTATGAAAAAGATTTTAGACAATATAAAGATATGGTGGTCCACCCTGTTCAAAGTGTGGATAAAGGAGTACCGGCTGGTGTTTTCCGATCTCGGAGTAGTGCTCTTCTTTATAGGGCTTCCCCTCGCTTATCCAATTGTATATACACTTATCTACAATCCGGAGATAGTCTACGACGTGCCTGTAGCCGTAGTTGACAACTGCCGCACAGCCGACAGCCGGCAATTTACGCGTATGATCGACGCATCGCCCTACACAGAGATCGCAGGCTACGCTTCCGACCTTGAAGAGGCAAAAACCTGGATGAAAGAGCGCAAGGTCTATGGAATTATGAAAATCCCCGCCGACTACTCACGCAAAATAGGGAGAAACGAACAAGCCGTAGTACCGATCTATTGCGACATGAGCCTTCTGCTGCGCTACAAGAGCATCCTGCTCTCGACGACAGATGTATCGCTACAGCTTGGCTCTGACATACGCACCAAGAAGATCGACTATTCCCCTGCGGCACTTCTATCCACTGCAGTAGGAGAAACAGTAGATACCGAATCCTTTTTTCTCGGTGACGTGACACAAGGCTTCGCGTCATTCGTTATGATCGGAATCGTGGTGCTTATACTTCAGCAAAGCCTGATACTCGGCGTGCTGATGCTCGGCGGAGGCAGTAGCGAACGCCGCCGCAAAAACAGGGGCATAGACCCGGAAGAGATTCCCGGTCCCATGTCGGCAAGCCTCCTTGGGAAAAGCCTGTGCTACCTCACCATCTATGCGCCGCTGACCATATATATACTCCACTATATACCCGTTATGTTCAGCTTGCCACATATCGGCAATCCGCTTGACTACCTCGCATTCATACTACCGATGATTCTCGCCGCAACATTCCTGGGACAGATGCTGCGCCCGTTTGTAGTGGAGAGAGAGAGCTCATTCCTGGTATTTGTATTCACCTCATTACTGTTTTTATTCCTTTCCGGACTCACATGGCCGCGCCCCGCGATGAGCGACGGATGGTTTATGCTAAGCAGCCTCGTTCCGGCGACATGGGGTGTGGAAGGGTTTATCGGTATCAATTCCAACGGCGCTTCGCTCGGCCTGATGTCAACGCCTTACTTGATGCTCTGGGCATTGACCATAGCCTACTTCTTCATCGCGGTGATTATCGAAAAATGGTGTCATCATCGCGACTTGCGTCACTACAACGTGCCGTCAGTGCCTTAAAGCAGTTGGCGTCAGTCAATGGGAAGAACGAAAAGGAAGCGTGCGCCCGCGTTATAAGACTTGTCAACACTTACTCTCCCGCCAAGCATTTCAGCGACAAAGCGGCATATATGCAATCCGAGTCCCGTACCGTTCTGGTAACGGCTAAGTTTGACAAAACGCTCAAAAATCATCTCTTCCTTACCCTCCGGGACTCCTATGCCGGTATCGGTGACCGAAAATATCACCTCTTTTCGCGCCTCATCTATTTCATAGCTGAGCCTTATTGTCCCTTTGTCGGTATATTTGATGGCGTTGGAGAGGAAATTGTTAAGCACCTGCTCAACACGGGCAGAATCGGTATATAGCACAAAATCGCTGTCAAGTTTATCGTCAAACGTCATCACCACCCCGGGTTTTGCCTTAGTCGACATGTTTGTGACACAAAGTGTACATAATTGACGCAATGACACAGCCTGACGCGACAGCTTTATCTCACCGTTTTCCATCTGGGATATATCAAGCACATTATTTACCAAGGTACGCAAGAGTTCTCCATTGGCGGCAATTATCTCTGAATAACGATCCATCTCCCCGCGCATGTTCTCGGGTGCGGAGTCAGCTATCAGCTGGGAAAATCCGGTGATGGCATTAAGCGGGGTAAGTATCTCATGACGCATGTTCTGGATAAACTGGGTCTGAGTCCTGTTAGCCTGTTCTGCCTGGTCACGCGCCTGAATAAGTTCTTCCTGAGCTTCAAGAAGATTCTTTTTTTCATTCTGAAGCCTGACCTTGGACTGCTCAAGAGTGACTGCAAGCTTGCGGCTCCTGACATACATAAAGATCAACACAACCAAAAGCACAATAAGCACTACGAATGCAATCCATGAGAAAATGAGCATCTTATAGTGCCATTCATGCTCCGAAGCCTGCTTTTCAATCTGCAACTGGGCACGAGCGGATTTCAATTCCGACACATCATACAAAATCTGCAACTCCTTATAGCGTGATATAGCCTCGTTGTGCAAATATGTCTCAAGCTCGCGATTGTATGATTTTGAGGCATACAGCTGTGTCTCCTGATCACCGACAGCCTCCGCCGCCTCATTCATAAACTTAAAATATTGACGCAAATAACGTCGATTTCTATCAATGACAACCTGCTCTTTCAAGATGGGGAGCACCTCGGCGTAACGCCGCGTAGCCATAAGGTAATAGATAGTGGCACGCTGATTTCTCGCAAGATCCCTTGCCACATCATTGTTACGCGCCGATATTTCCTGTATCGCCTTATAATAGCGTTCAATCTCGTCAGGGTGAAGCGCAGGGAAATTACCAAGCAGACGGGTATAGCACACATACTCGTTGACATCATAGTTGCGGAACTTTCTGTTTTTACTCTTATAGATACGCTTCAACAGCTCGATCTCCTTCAGCAGTTCCTTGTCGGCATTCACCGACTGAAGATACCGGCCGTTGTATGACTCGATTATCGCCAGTTGTGTAAGATACATATTTCTTATGGCATGGCTCGTGTCATGTGGCAGTTTAGCGACCAGCTCGCCGAGTTTTTCCATATACTCGACATACAGATCGCCCTGCGCAGAAATGCCGAGGCACACGCAAAGCTCATAAAGCCGTCGGATTTTACCTTGCAGATCTTCCTCTCCGCCACGCTCATATCTCTTTATAAGTTCTGTCATTATCTTTTGACGCTCATCTTCTCCCGCACCACGATATTTGTAAGACAAGCGGTTGATTATAATGAACGTTAGAGTTTCCTCACGATCCTCGCTTTCGGGCAGAGACTCGGCAAGACTCTGGTAGCGAGCCATTATAGAGTCGGAACTTACATTGATATTGGTATTGTTGCGGAGTATGTCAAGCTGCACGTCGATATTTCCCGTACGAGCCGCCACGTCGTAGATAATCATGCCGACATCAGACTTCATGGCGCGCTCCGAGATATCGTAGAGGTCATACAATGTGGCTATACTGTCGTTAGGATTTCTCGTTCGCGCAAGCACTCGCCATAAGGAATCGGTCGCAGCCCTTTTTTCGTCAGGAGTCGATGCCGACACCTCAGAGACGGCAATAAGCGACAAAAGAACGATTAAAATCCTGACCATTTTACATTAGGTATTTTAGGTTAAGTTACAATATTAGGTACCTGTATTTCTCAAAAACACAAAGATAGCAATATTCCTCAAATATATTTACAATAAGAATTAAAACGGCATTGCATGTAACATTTTTGTAACCCTATTTTACGTCTATTGACGGATTGACAAGATAAAGATGCGACGTGGCACGGGTAATCGCGGTATAGAGCCACCGATAAAACTCCATGCCGATGGATTCGGGGGGAATATAGCCGAGGTCAACATAGACGTTGCGCCACTGTCCGCCCTGCGCCTTATGGCATGTCACCGCATAGCCGTATTTCACCTGCAAGGCATTGAAATATGGGCTTTTCATAGCCTCTGCGGCACGCGTTGCAGCCGACAGGTTGGGATCTCCGTCAGCGACAATGCGCTCATAAAGTTCGGCCATCTCCGTGCGCGACAAGGTAGCCGCATCATTGACAAGCGTGTCAAGGAGTATCTTGCATTCAATCGACAGGTCACGGTCGGGCAGCCTGAGCATGACATCGGCAAAACGGAATCCGTAACGGGTCTCCGTGCCCATTACCTTTTCAACCACAGCGGCGTCGCCGTTGGCGATAAAGTCCACGCCTTTCACCTCACGGGTCCAATAATAATTGTTTTTACCTATCAGCAGGCGGTCGTCACGGCATAGTTCCTCTTCATAGCCGAGTATTCGCGCCCTGATGGCGAGATTAAAGCGGGTCGCACGCATATTGGAACGCGTCACAAGTATTGTCTCCCCCACTCCATCGGCAGAATAAGCGGCATTAAGGGAATCCTCAAGTTCCTCCCCGTCGGTGACATGCACGTCGTCGAAAGGTGTAGCCGTAAGCCGTGGCACAGGGAGCGGCTCCTTACGCATCGCCTTTCGGAGCCATGTGGCATTGTAAAGTATGCCGGAGTCGGAAGCCTGCCTAACGGTGGCGGTCAATATGGCGCGCGTCACCCTCAGCCCCTCGGCATGAAGCGTCTTTGCGCTCATCGCCGGACTTTCCTCACACCCCACGGGGGGCAACTGGGCGGTATCGCCAAGCAGAATCAGTTTGCAGTTTACACCGGAATATACGTAATGGATAAGATGCTCAAGCAGATTGCCGGCACCGGAATCGGCTCCTATCATCGAAGCCTCGTCGACAATAAATATCGTATTCACCGAGCGGTTGGCGGCGGGGCGTATGTCGCGTGGCGACGTTATTCCGTTGCCGCCCACCGAATATATGCGCCGATGGATAGTATAGGCGGGATGCCCCGCAAAACGGC
>CAJUMZ010000036.1 GCA_910587665.1 uncultured Muribaculum sp. | reverse complement strand
CGACCCTCTGATTAACAGTCAGATGCTCTAACCGACTGAGCTATTGAAGCAGTTGAATTACGGCTCTCCGTAAATTGCGTTGCAAAATTACAGCGTTTTTTTGAGATATGCAACTTTCAAGTCAAAAATATTCGTAAAAATTCACGCCTTGCGGGCGATGACATAGTCAAACAGGTCAATGAATGTGGTTCGCGTCTCGGACTCGGGGAATCCGGATATGATTTCCACGGCCTCCTCCCTGAGCTCTTCCATGCGGCGGTAGGCATAGTCTATGCCACCGGCGCGCTTGGCAAAATCGATAAGCGTATTGATCTGCCCTGTATCGAGCGAGTCGCCACATGCAAGACGCCGCATCTCGTCGTGCTCGGGTAGATCGGTGCGTGAAAGCGCATATAGCAGCGGGAGGGTCACCTTGCCCTCGCGGAGGTCATTGCCCGTAGGCTTTCCTATGCGGGTATCCTCAAAATAGTCAAATATATCATCCTTGATCTGGAAGCAGAGTCCGAAGAGACGTGCAAAACGCCCCAGGCGCTCGATGTCGGCGTCGGAAGCATTGACCGAGTAGCCGCCCATCTCCACGCAGGCGACAAAAAGCGAGGCAGTCTTGTCGCCAATTATGCCGAGATACGACTCTTCGTCAAGATCATGACCGCGCGCCTTGTCGATCTGGTCGATCTCTCCGAGCGAAAGCGTGCAGCCAAGCCTGGAAATGGTGTCGATGACGCGCAGATCTCCGGTCGCGATCGCCTGACGGAGCGATGATGACACAAAGAAATCGCCCACGAGCACCGCGATATGGTTGTCCCAAATGGCATTGATCGTAGGGCGGTTGCGCCTCACATCAGTGTCATCGACCACATCATCGTGGATCAAAGATGCATTGTGGAGCATTTCGATTGACGCGGCGGCGGCTATAGTTTTGTCAGTCACGCCTCCAAAGAGCCTCGCGCTCAATATGACCAATATAGGGCGTATCTGCTTGCCTTTGGTTTTCAGATAGTTGTTGACAATCTCATTCATCATTTCGTTAGGTGTGGCGAGCGTGTCAGCCATACACTTGTTAAGCTGCTTTATTTCGGGTGAGATTGTCTTCTGGATGTCGTCTAATATGGTCATGTCAGCAATTTGTGGTGCAAAATTAGTAAAAGTTATAATTTATATCTAAATTTATGGTGTAATTTCTTGTTATAATAACCAAAATAGAGATTCATGGTTGAAAAAAAATTGTTTCTGCTTGATGCCTACGCATTGATATACCGCGCCTACTACGCGCTCATCCGCGCCCCGCGCGTCACTTCGAAGGGGTTTAACACCTCGGCCATATTCGGATTTGTCAACACCCTTGAGGAAGTGCTGAAAAAGGAGTCGCCAAGCCACATAGCGGTGTGCTTCGATCCCCACGGACCAACGTTCCGCCATGAGGCTTACCCCGAGTACAAGGCACAACGCGAAAAGCAGCCGGAAGACATATCCCGGTCCATACCGTATATCAAGGATATAATACGCGGATACGGCATCCCGATTATCGAGGTGCAGGGCTATGAGGCCGACGACGTGATAGGCACCCTGTCGCGCCGCGCCGAGGAAGCGGGATATGTGACCTACATGATGACTCCCGACAAGGACTACGGTCAACTCGTGACCGACAGCGTGTTCATGTACAAGCCGTCGGTGCGCGGTTCGGAAGCGGAATTGCGCGGGCCGAAGGAGATATGCAAAAAATACGGCATCGCTTCCCCGCTGCAGGTCATCGACCTGCTTGCGCTTGAAGGCGACTCGGTAGACAATATACCGGGATGCCCCGGAGTAGGCGAAAAGACGGCGATAAGGCTTATCAACGAGTGGGGCGACATAGAAACTCTCCTCGACCATACAGCCGACTTAAAAGGCGCTCTACAGAAAAAAATCGTTGAGAACGCCGACAAGATACGTTTTTCGAAATTTCTCGCCACAATACGCACCGACGTGCCTGTCGACGTCGACATCGCCGCCCTTGAACGCGGCGACATGGACACCGCCGCCCTGTCGGCAATATATACGGAGCTGGAATTCCGCACGCTGCTCCGGAGGTTGCCCGCCAATGAGAGCCACGACGAGCGAAAAGCAGCCGACCCGGCGGCAAGCGCAGTCCCGGCAATGGGCTCGCTCTTCGACGACTTTGCCGAACCCGCTCCGGCCGTCAACGTATTGACCCTAGACAAGGAAAATCACAAATACATTGAACTCACCGACGACGCGGCGATAAAGGCGGCGGTCAACGAAGCGAGAGGATGTAAGGAGATAAGTGTCTCCGCCTATTCCGTAAGCGGAGAGGATATGACCTCGGCATGGCACGGGCTTGCATGGTCTACGGAAAAAGGAAAAGCCGTCTACGTGACGATACCCGCCATGCCCGACGAACGCCGCGAGCGCATCAGCCTTCTTGCCCCGCTGTTCACTTCCGGGGCGACGGTGGTAAGCCATGATGTAAAGCGCGAGATACTGCTGCTACGACGGGAAGGGATAGAATTTACCGCGGCTTACTACGATACCTCCGTAGCCCACTATCTGATCGAGCCGGAAATGAATCATGCGCTGCCACGCGTTGCCGCGGCTTATCTCGAATATCACACCCTCGACTATGAGGAAGGAGAAAAGCTGAAGAAAAAAGGTGAGCCCCTCCCGGCCGGCGAGGAGATGATAAGGACATGCGAGATCGCCGACATAACATTGCAGCTCCACGGCAAGCTTTCGGGACTGATCGCCGAAAACGGGCTTACCCACCTCATGACCGACATCGAACTGCCGCTCATACCGGTACTTGCCGACATGGAGTGGACAGGAGTCAGGATTGACGTGCTCGCCCTTGCCGAACTGTCACGGAAATTCACGGCACGGCTCCGGGAGATGGAGCAACGCGCCTACAACCTTGCAGGAGGACCGTTCAATGTAGGTTCGCCGACCCAGGTAGGGGAAGTGCTGTTTGAGCGCCTGAAGCTCGATCCCAAGGCAAAGCGCACAAAGCGCGGAGCCTATTCCACTACCGAGGAAGTGCTTGAAAAATATCGTGACGCCCACCCGCTTGTCGACCTCATCATCGAGATACGCGGCATGCGCAAGCTGCTCACAACCTATGTAGACGCCCTGCCGCAGCTTATCAACCCGGCAACCGGCAAGATACACACCACCTACAACCAGACCGTCACGGCAACGGGCCGAATCTCATCGGCAAACCCCAACCTGCAGAACATCCCGATCCGCACGGAGGAAGGGAGGGAGATACGCCGCGCATTCATAGCCGACAGCGGCGACCTGTTCATGAGCGCCGACTACTCACAGATAGAGCTTCGACTGATAGCCGACATGAGCGGCGACAAGGACATGATCGACGCCTTTCTCTCCGAAGCCGACATACACCAGGCTACGGCCGCAAAAATATTCCACAAGCCGATAGGCGACGTAAGCGAGGAGGAACGCCGGCGCGCCAAGACCGCCAACTTCGGCATCATCTACGGTATTTCAGCATTCGGGCTCTCCCAACGACTGCGCATACCGCGAGGAGAGGCAAAAGCCCTTATCGACGGATATTTCCGCACATATCCCCATATAAAAGAATATATCAGCGAGGCGATAGAGAAAGCGCAGCGCGACGGCTATGTGTCGACAATCATGGGCAGGAAGCGCATGCTCCCGGACATAAACTCGGGCAACGCGGTTGTGCGCGGATATGCAGAGCGCAATGCCGTGAACGCCCCCATACAAGGTTCGGCCGCCGACATCATCAAGCTTGCCATGGTCAATGTGGCGCGCGATTTCAAAAAAGCCGGGCTGCGATCCAAGATGATAATGCAGGTCCATGACGAACTGATATTCAACGTAGTGCCATCTGAACTGGAAGCGGTAAAGAAGATCGTGGCCGACGACATGATGAACGCCTACAAGGGGCGCGTGCCACTGATCGTGTCGGCCGGAGTAGGTACAAACTGGCTTGAGGCACACTAAACATGCCAACAATGTAAATTGTTTAATTAATATCAACTCTCTAATTACTAAAATCATGAAGTACAACATCATTGACATCGAGGGTGTAGGCGACGCCTATGCAGAGAAACTGAAAGCGGCAGGTATCAAGACTGTAGACGACCTCCTTGACACCGGAGGCACCGCCAAAGGGAGGAAAAACCTTGCGGAGACAACCGGAATTTCCGAAAAACTGATATTGCGCTGGGTCAACCATGCCGACCTGTTCCGCATCAACGGAGTAGGCCCGCAATTTGCCGAACTGCTTGAAGCAGTCGGCGTCGACACCGTGAAGGAGATGCGTCACCGCAACGCTGAAAACCTTGCAGCCAAGATGGCAGAGGTCAACGAGGCAAAACACCTTACCCGCCGTTCGCCCTCAGCCGCCGAGCTACAGAAAATGATAGACGAGGCCGGCACACTTGAGCCAAGAGTAACTTACTGATGCCAACTGTGAATTTTAATTCAATCAGTTAAGAATCATGAAATATCGCCGTTTGTCTGAGGATAAACGGCGATATTGTTGTTATAGTATCAAAACATGACCCATATATTTAGATAATTGCTAATCTATGAAATTGCACATGTAAAAAGTTGAAGGCGCGCCCCGATCCGAGGCGCGCCTTCTCGTTGTATAATAGCATCCGGGGTGTCATACTGACTTGAGGTCGTCGCCGGGCGGGGGCACGGTGTCGACATCCTTGAAGAGCTTGCCGAGTACGTTTTCCTGAAATTTCTGCATGAGTTCCCAGAAATTGGGGACAAACAGGGTGCCTAAAACAGCGTTCATCAGCATACCGAACACGACTGCCGAGCCGAGCGCAACGCGGCTTTCCGCGCCCGCCCCATGGGCAAACATCATAGGCATCACACCGAATATAAACGCGATTGCCGTCATCATGATCGGGCGGAAGCGTATCACGCCGGCATCCTGTGCCGACTGCCGCAGATCGGCGCCGGACTGACGGAAATATGTGGCATACTCCACGATAAGAATGGCATTTTTCGCCGACAGTCCGAGCAACAGGATAAGTCCTATCTGGGTGTAAATACTTATGCTCTGGCTCATGAATATACAGCCCATCACCGTGCCGAGAATCGCCACCGGCATCGACAGCACCACGGCAATAGGGTCGGTCCAGCTCTCATATTGCGCGGCAAGCACGAGCAATGTAAGGATTATCGCGAATACAAACACCAGTGCTATCGTAGTACCCGACTGCGTCTCCTGATACGCCTCTCCTGTCCACGCGTAGGAATAATTGGCGCCGAGGGTCTTCGCGACAAGCTCCTCCATCGCTTTTATACCGTCGCTCGAGCTGACACCCTTGGCAAGGTTGGCGGTGACCGCCGCCGTGCCATACATATTATAGCGCGATGCCGTAGGCTCACCCATCGACGGGCGTATGGTGGTGAATGAGGCAAAAGGCACCATGTCGCCGGAAGCGTTGCGCACACTCAGTCTGAGCACATCGTCGATATTGGCGCGTGATTTATCGTCGCCCTTCACCGTGACCTGGTAAACCCTGCCAAATTCGGTAAAGTCGTTGACATAGCTTCCTCCCATGTATGCGCCGAGGGTGGAGAAAATATCTTCCATAGTAAGCCCCTGCAGCTTCACTTTGTCGCGATCTATGTCAAGACTGTATTGCGGCACCACTCCCTGATAAAGGCTTGTAACCGATGCTATGCGGCCATCACCCTTTGCCGCCTCCTGAATGCTCGCTATAGCCTTCATCATCTCCGCCGGCCCGAGATTGTTTATATCCAGGATCTGCATTTCAAGTCCCGATGACATTCCGAGTCCCGGAATCGTGGATGGATTTACCGAAAACACGATAGCCTCCTGATAGCGCGACGCTATGCGGTTCACGCTGTCGATGACGGCAAACACGCTCTGCGCCGCCTTCTTTCGCTCCTTCCATGGCTTAAGCACCACGAAGAGTGATCCCATGTTGGATGACGCGCCCCCACCCATAAATGAGAATCCGGATATCGCCATCACGTCGGCTACCTCGGGGAGGTCCTTTCTTATCTGCGCTGAAAGGTCGTTCACCACCTTTTGTGTGCGTTCAAGCGACGCCCCCTCCGGCAACTGCACGGATGTCATGAAGTAGCCCTGATCCTCGGAAGGCACATAACTTGTAGGCCACATGAGAAATGCGATCACACCTATCGCCGCGATAACGACATAAACCGAAAGCGAGCGCCCCGGATGACCGAGCATCTTGCCTATACTGTTTTTATAAAATGTCTCGACCGCATTGTATCCCTTGTTGAAGACACGGTAGATGACATTTTTACTGTTCTTCTTACGCGGCGTAAGGAAGAGGGCACACATAGCGGGGGTAAACGTAAGCGCATTAAAGCCGGAAAATGCGGTTGACACGGCAATTGTAAGCGCAAATTGCTTGTAAAGCTGCCCGGTGATGCCGCTGACAAATGCCGTAGGGATAAACACCGAGAGCAACACAAGCACCTCGCCCACGACAGGTCCGGTAAGCTCTCTCATCGCCTTTTCGGCAGCCTGACGGCGCGACAGCTTGCCTTCGTCGACAAGTCGCGCGCAGTCCTCGACCACGACTATGGCGTCGTCGACCACAATGGCGATCGCAAGCACCAGTCCGAACAGTGTGAGCGTATTGATTGTGAATCCCATAAGCTTCATCACCGCAAATGTTGCGATAAGCGACACCGGGATAGTGAGCATAGGTATAATCACCGCCCTCCAGTTCTGAAGGAATATCAATATCACAATCATCACGATCAAAGCCGTCTCGACAAATGTCACAAGCACCTCCTCGATCGAGGCAGTGACGAAATCCGATGTGTCAAGCACCACATTGTATTTCACTCCCGGAGGGAAATATTGGCTCAGCCGGTCAAGCTCGGCACGCGCCGCCTTGGATACGGAAAGGGCGTTTGCCCCCGGCAACTGCTTTATGCCGAGCAACGCCGCCTGCTTTCCTGATACGAGGGTGGTAGCGGTATAGCTTTGGCTGCCGAGATCCACCTTGGCGACATCGCCAAGACGCAGGATGCCGTCGCCGTCGGTGCGGATCACGATATTGGAGAACTCCTCGGCTGTCTGCAAGCCTCCGCGGGAAGTGAGCGTAAACTGAAATGCGCCGTTATTGTCATTAGGAGCGGCACCGACCTCTCCCGCCGACACCTCCATATTCTGAGAACGGATAGCCGAATATACATCATTAGGTGTAAGACCGCGCGCACGCATCAGCTCCGGGTCGAGCCATACCCTCATGCTGTACTCGCCACCACCGAAAGCCTGCACGCCGCCCACACCCTTTACTCGCGAAAGCGCGTTGACAAGATTGATATTTGCATAATTGGTAAGATAGAGCGCGTCATAACGCCCGGTGCTGTCGCCCTCAAGCGAGCAGAAAAGCACGATGTTGGTCGACTCCTTGTTGACCGATATGCCCTGCTCCTTTACAGCTGTTGGCAGTGTCGCCTCCGCCTGGTTCAGACGGTTCTGCACATTGATGGCAGCCTGGTCTATATCGGTGCCAAGCTCGAAAGTGATGGTAAGCATATAGCTTCCGTCGGAGCCGGAGTTGGAACTCATGTAAAGCATGTTTTCGACACCGTTGACCTGCTCCTCGATGGGTACGCCGACGGTGCGCGCCACAGTCTGCGCGTTGGCTCCCGGATAAGTCGCCATCACACTCACCGTGGGTGGAGTGATGTCGGGATACTGCGCGACGGGCAGCGAATTTATGGTAAGCAGACCGGCAAAAACCATGACAATCGCCAGGACTGTGGCGAAAATCGGGCGGTCTATGAAAAACTTTGAAAACATCGTCTAAAAATTTACTTTGTCAATACAGGCTTTACCGGCATACCGTCGCGCACCTTCAGCATGGCCGAGGTCACGTAGCGCGAGTCACGGGAGATACCCTTGGTCACCACTCGCAGTGAATCGTCATATATGCCGCCCACCTCTATCGGGGTGTAGACCACCTTGTCGGAATCATTTACCACATAGAGGTATTTTCCAAGCTGATCGGTGCCTATCGAGGCGTCTTTTACAAGTATGGCGTCAGGGTCGGTGTCATAGGGGAATTTCACTGTCACATACATGCCGTCGCGCAACTCGCCGTAAGGATTGTCAACCGTCACTTTCAGGTTAAGCGTTCCGGTACTCTTGTCAATCGCCGGGGAGGTATAATACATGTCGGCTGTATATGTATGAGGAAGCGGCTCCTCAAATTCAAGCGGCACCTTGTGATAAAGCGCCTCCACCGCCGGATCGCTTTTCGCGCCCATCATCCGCTCGTACTGCGAATCCTCTATTGCGAAAGATACTATCATCGACGAGTCGTCATATATGGTGGCAAGCTTGAAAGGCGCGCCCTCTCCATTTATATAATTGCCCACATCGACCGTCGCCGAGGTGATATGACCGGTAAACGGCGCGCGCACCGTGCAATAGGCAAGATTTGTGTTTGCCGTGCTCAACGCCGCGCGGGCATTTTTTATAGCCGCCTCAGCCTGCTGCATGCTGCTCTCAGCCTGAATCACCTCCATCCTTGACACGGCGTCGCTCTCAAAAGCCTTTTTCATCGCCTGCGCCTGTTTCGAGGCATATTCATATTCGCTCTCTGCCGTGGCAAGCGCTGCCTGTGCCTGCCTTACCGCGTCGCTGTACTTGGTCGGCTCGATAGTAAACAGTACCGCACCTTTCTTCACAAGGCTGCCGCTGTCATAATTTTTGGAGAGCAGCTGACCGTTGACCCGTGCCACCACATCGGCGGAGGCATTGGCCCCGGCATAACCCGGGTAGGTCTTGTAAAGGGTGATCGAGTCGGTGACAGGCAGAGCCACGTCGACAGTAAGCAACCCTTCGTCGGCCGCCTGTCGTTTATTGCCGCAAGATGTTACCGAAGCAAGCGCAAAGCCGGCAATAACAAGCCCGTAAAAAGAAAGATTATTCATAATATGCAGTTTTTTTTAATTATTATCATCCATCATATCGGCATTCCATCCCCCACCGAGCGCGTCATACAGCGATATCAGCGCCGTGAGCGCATCGCCCTGCGCCGACACAAGGGAATTGGTGTTTTCAAGGAGATTGAGCTGGGCTGTCACCACATCATTGAACGGGTTAAGTCCCCTTTTATACAGGTCGAGCGACAGGTCGAGCGACTTGCGGCTCTGCTCGACCACCTCGTTGAGCACGCTGATCTTACGCAGCGTGGAGAGGTAGGCCGAGATGGAATTGTCGACCTCCTCGACCGCTGTCATGACCGTGAGATTATAATTGTCGATACCCGCCTCCATCTGTTCACGCGCCGCCGCTACATTATATTTACGGGCAAGACCTTCAAACACGGTCCAGCTCAGCGTCGGGGCGATCGAATAGGTCAGGCTGTTGTCCTTGAACAGGTTGTCAAACTTGTGGGAACTCGTGCCGATCGACCCGTTGAGGGTAAGCGTAGGAAGGAAATCTTTCTTCGACACTCCGAGCGCGGCGGCATATCCGGCAACCTGCGCCTCAGCCTCGACAATGTCGGGGCGGCGCCTCAGCAATTCCGCGGGTACTCCGACAGGCACGAGCCGGTCGTATGACGGCAACGGGCGTGCCTGTTCCAGCCGTCGGTAGATTGAGTCGGGATACACGCCGAGCAATATGGCTATGCCGTTAATGGTCGTATGGATCGCCGATTCAAGTCCCGGGACCGACGCCTGTGTCGAGGTGTAGACAATCCGCGCCTGCGTCACATCGAGCATCGAGGCAAGCCCCGCCTCATGGCGTGCCTCGGTGATCTTCACGATCTTCTCCTGCGAGGCGATATGCTCCATCGCCACCTGCCATTCAGCCTGCCACACCCTTAGCTTGATATAGCTCTTCGCAATATTGGCACAGAGGGAGGTCATCACGGCGGCATATTCCGCGCGGGTGGCATTGTAAGCCGCCTTCTGCTCCTTGGCCTTTGCGTTTATCTTGCCGAATATGTCGATCTCCCAGCTCATACTAAGTCCCAGGGAGAAAAAGTCGCTGACTACGGCATCGGCCACGACCGGACCGGTAGCGCCGGAATTACGGCTCTTAGTCCAGCCCGCATTCAGCCCTATTTCGGGGAAGTAGCCCGCGCGTACGGAGTTAAGCGTCTGCTTAGCGATATTGATGCGCCGCGCGGCAATCAGGACATTGTAATTGTTTTGGACTCCCTCCGCGATAAGCGAGTCAAGCACGGGATCGTCAAACCGGCTCCACCAATTGTCGTCGGTCGGCACTTCCTGATTAAAATGCTCATTATAAACCCAGTGCCCCGGCAGAGAATCGTTAAGCACCGGCTGCGCGAAACCCGGCCAGGCATACATTAAGCCCGCCAACGCCAATAGTTGAAACTTTAAGAGTCTGATTCGCATAATAATAAATTCAGTCACTATATATAACTCCGTGAAGTCGCAAGTAGTTTACCACATTTCACATTCATTTAAACATATTTAACCCGCCCGCGCCGGCATCGGAGACGCAGCCCGATTACAAATTGATGATTTTTCCACGAAAACGCTTGCATTCATCCCGCCGATATGCTATATTTGTGAAAATCAATCATTACCACCATGAAAGCCGCTCTCCTCGCAGCCGCCGTGCTGCACGCGCTCGCAGTTTCAGCCGGGGTGTCCGCACCGGACATGCCGGGTATTGTTGCCATAGCCGATGACTCTGTCGCTGACTCCACCGCAGTGTTGCATGCACCAACCGCGACGTCGGATGAAGGGGGCTACGAGATGCAGTTTCTGCCGCAGGTGATACCGCCCACCCCACAGGCCGCCGCGCTCGCCCGCTACGGCGAGTACCCCGTCAGCCACTCAACCGGCATCCCCGACATCTCAATCGCACTCTACGAGATCGACCTCGGCGGCTACAAGCTCCCGATATCCATCTCTTACCACGCATCCGGTTTTCGACCCGACGACGTGGCGACGCCCGTCGGGCTTGGATGGGTACTCAACGCAGGCGGCGCAGTAACCCGCACGATAATGGGAGCGCCCGACTTCTATAGCCGGGTGGTAAATGACACGATTTACCGTGATTTCAACACCATAGACTCGCACCTTAAACAACTGAGCCAACACGGGGGCGACATAAAGAGCATGCTCCTCACTGCGGCGGGCGGCATGGAAGCCCCGTATGATACCGAGTCGGATCGATATACCTATAATATTCCCGGCAAAAGCGGTGTGTTCAGGTATGCCCATGAGTCCCATGAATGGATTCCGCTCAATGCCTCCAACCTGAATATCTCAGGAAGCCCGGAAGGCTTTTACATCTCTGACTCTGACGCTACATACACTTTCTCTGAGGAGGAGCACACGGGACATGACCCGAGTACAGAGGGAAAACCGGTGACAACGGCATGGTATCTGTCCTCTATACGCACACCATATGGCGATATCTCGCTTGCCTATGAGCGGAAGCCCTCATTTGTGATCGAACGATGCTCGAAAATGACATCCATCATGGAGACAATCTTAAAAACCAATGGGACCATTGCCGAGAAATATTCCATCAGCACAATACAGAGTACCCCCGCCCCATATTATTTCGAGCAACTGCTGCTAAGGGAGATCTCTTGGACAGGAGGGATGGTGTCATTCTCATATGACTGCGATAGTCTCTACATAGGAACATTCCGGCTTACTGAAATGAAGGTGACAACCCCTGACGGATCGGCGAGGAAGACTGTCAAATTTATGTCATCATACTGGGGAGACTCCAAATATAAAAACCGTAGGATGCTTGACTCCATAGATGACTCTGAACGCGGCATCTATTCGCTGTCCTATAACCGAGACAACCCACCATACGGCACTCTCCCCGAATATAGGTCGCTCTATCCGGGAAGACTTGATTATTGGGGATACCTCCGAGCCACCAAGGAGAGTAGCAGTAATATAACCAGAAAGGCACTTGCCATGATATTGCCGGAAGACATGTATGAACCCGACAGGCTTCTTAAAAAAGCCACCCTCAATAAGAATCCATCTTTTGAGCACACACGCCTGGGCATGCTTACGTCAATCAGACGTCCCACCGGGCTTACAACTACCTTTGAATATGAGCTGAACACATACGGCGGAGGTCTCAGGATCGCCTCGATAGTCTCTTCATGGGGCGATACCATTCAAAAGAAATCATTTACGTACAACGCAGCATACAGAATGTACCCCGACCCTGACGAGGCAATGACATACGGGGCTTGGTGCCGACAGCATGGCAACGAAATAGGCAAGGGGAATTTCTCGATCCGGAACGTTGCGATGGCGATGCCAATGTTTTCGCCCTATTGGGG
Source organism: uncultured Muribaculum sp. (assembly GCA_910587665.1). GTDB lineage: Bacteria > Bacteroidota > Bacteroidia > Bacteroidales > Muribaculaceae > Muribaculum. Next base: position 485 of record CAJUMZ010000036.1, on the reverse strand, counting down.
TGTGGGGGTATTTTACGGCTCGGTGACCGAGACCTACGGAGACGGCAGCAGCAAAAGATACTCATACTCGCCCGGAATAGTGGTAAATGATCCGACAGTGACAGACAACGACAACCTTTTACACCCATACTTCTATCCACCGGCACTTGTCGACGAGGGAGGGGTGGCCCCATTGCTCTCGGCTGTGACAACGCGGGATTCTACAGGAGGCAATGTACTTACAGAGGAATATGAGTACCGGGAAATAAAGCACCGGGTATTCAACACCGGGGTGAGGCTTGTGAGCCTGCTGACGGAGATTGACCGCATCAGCATGGAAGACGATACAGGCTCTAACTACTGCGTCTGGGTCTGCTACATGCCACGACAAAAGACAACCGCCGTTGCCAAGGCGTTCAACCGGGTGCGCAAGAGGGTGACCGACCATCTCACGGGGGTGGTGACGGAGGAGACTTTCACCTATGACCCGCAGTTGCGTACGCTGA
>CAJUMZ010000035.1 GCA_910587665.1 uncultured Muribaculum sp. | reverse complement strand
AAGATAACACTATACTCCGACATCTTCCCGGCCCACCGGGAAAATCCGCTGACCCCTTTCTTCTCATCAAGCCATATGTCAAAGCGGGTATCGCTTTTTTCAAATCGTTCAATGTCGAAGTTGTCTATCAGGACTTCCGGTAGGATTGCTCTGAGCAGTTGGTCTGGTTTCATTTTGCAAAGATAACACTATACTCCGACATCTTCCCCGCTCACCGGGAAAATCCGCTGACCCTGAAAAATTGGGGTTGGCGCGTCTGTTCAGTTGTGCAAATGTTGTGCGAAATAGACGAAATAAAATCGCAACCAACTATCAATAAGCTGATTGCGATTTCTTTGTGTTGCCTTGGAAGGATTCGAACCCTCACAGGCGGAACCAGAATCCGACGTGCTACCATTACACCACAAGGCAATTATTATCGGTTTGCGTGTGCAAAGTTAGGGGTTTTTCATTAATCTTCCAAATGTTTTTACAACTTTTTTTCAAGCAATTTTACGAGCATAATTTAACTTTCATATTATCAATTATTTTGCATTGCATAGAAATTTCGCGAGGCACTAAGTAATTACTCCACTACTTTATTTGCGAAAATTATTTATGTTATTTCTTTGAAAATAGTAACGTGAATCCAAAAATATTTTGTATCTTAGTGGGAGTGAATAATGTGTGAATAAATTGTGCCTATGAAAAAACTCGAAAGCATCTTATTTAATATCAATCTCCCAAGCAGAAAGGCTTATCCGGGAGCAATACTTGTCGCCGAGCCTTTTCTTAGAGAGAATTATTTTAATCATGCAGTGTTGTGCCTCATCGAACATGGTCAGCCGGGGACATCCATGGGACTTGTCTTGAACAAGCAGACCAATTACATGCTGTCGGACCTTGTCAGTTCGGTGAGCCGCACCGATCCCGTACCGGTATTTTGTGGCGGACCGATGTCGTGCGACCGCATGTATGTAGTCCATCGTCTTAACGACATAATCCCCGGCTCACAGCGCATAGCCAACGGGCTATATGTAAGTGGTGATTTTGATGCGGTGATTGAATATGTAAATTCAGGGATGCCTATTGACGGATATATGCGTTTTTGCCTTGGCTACAGCGGATGGGGAGCCGGACAACTCAACGAAGAGTTGCGTAAAAACGTCTGGGCCGTTGCACCGGTCACAGACCCGGCAGTACTTCTTACCGGATCGGAAGACGGATATTGGCATCGTCAAGTAAAACGGATGGGAAAAAATTACCGTGGCTGGCTTTATCATCCACAAAACCCGCGTATGAATTGAGGCAGTGATCAAGCGTAACAGCACTTATCGCGAAGGGCATAAAAAAATTGATTGTCATCCCGACAACCAATCTTAGTTAACCTTAAATCTAATACCATGAAAAACACGTTACAAATGTAGGGCATTATTTTGACATGGCAAAATATTTCGCTGCAATTTGTCGTGTTATTAACATTATTTTAATATTTATGCTATGTTATAATAAATATATCTGGAATTTTGCCATCAATAACGCTGTTTGTGCAAACCAAATCAGAAAGGAGGCACCAGTCAAACCGACTGATGCCTCCTCTCACGTTTCAACTATTTATTTATGAGAACCTCAGTGCCCGGTATCACTACCCGATAAAGAGGACGAGGGATGTGAAAAAGCGGGTAATATCACTGTTTTCATTACTTATAACAATCTAAAACCATTTGTGGAAGCGGGCTGGAGCGATTTTATAGTGTAAAAACGCTTAAAAAAAGCAAACCGGCTAAAGAATTTATGCTAATATTTATCAAATTAACTTAACTCTTTAACAAATATTGCTTATTGGGAAGAAGATATTATAATATGAATATGCTATTTTGTTGATTCAACAAATCCCTGATAAACTTCTTTTATCCGAATTCGAAGTGTACATCTTCCGCGACTGGAGCAATCAATAATGCCGTCAATACGGCGCTGATATTCATCGAGCAGGTCATTGGCAAAAAGATAATTCAGCGTGTCGGCAAATACTGAAAGTGCCGTGCCCTCTTGAGAATCCTTTAACCATGATTTTCCTATTTCTGCATGGCGGCAGATCACTTCCACAGGCGACAATCTGAGATCGGCTATAAGCCTTGCTGCCGGATGAAGTGATATAAATCCTTAATGGCCTTCTTGCATACCGAAGTACGTCCTTTTGCCCGACCCTTCTGCGGGAAAAATTCTTTCATTATGACACCCTTGTATTTTTCATACATTTTCTTTTCATCGGGATTGATATAATACTCAAGATATTCCCTAGCATCCTTACGGGCATCGTAAAGGTCCAATACGACTTCAATCAACTGATCGCGTGTCAGTTCTTTTAATTGCTTTTTAAGCGTAGTTTTCGACATATATATAATAGACCTAAAAAATCAATTTAAATTTTATAACAAATATAACAGGTTTTGTCCGGAAAATATACATATTGCAATTCCTTTTTAACAAGATTCAATTGCTAAAAATGAAAGAACATGATCTATTTTTTTATATCTCGCCATGATTAATATAGAGTCACAAAACGGTAAAGTAAGTATGGCAACTATAGCCGGAGTCATTTATCGAAATAAGATTTTTTATATTTATCCGTTTGTGTATTAAGATTTTTTTTGTATAGTTAGGATTCTTTTAGTACTTTTATGGCAGAAGTATCCTAAATGACTTCATAATTATGATAATTCCATTATTAACCTAACAAATTCAATTATGAAATTTAGATTTGCAACTTGTTTGGCGGTTACATATTTGAGTGTGACTGCAGTGTGTATGGCAGGAGAGCCGGCTATCATCAGTGAACGCCCGGAAGGACAAGCTAAGATGATGCATTCTTATTCGTACTCGCATTATGCGGATGACATGGATTTTCTTTACCATGAATCTCATGATGGTTATGTGACGGAATTTGTGTATGATTCTGACGGCTCTACAGTATACATAAAGAATCCGATATCTCATATGCCGCTTGGTAGCTGGATTAAGGGAACTATTTCTGACGGCAAAATTACAATCAATACTCCGCAGCCTGTAGCTGTCACAACTGATGATGACAATAAACAAATGGTATGGACTGTATGTCGTATGACCGGTACTAAAGAGTTGGACGAGTGGGGTGATGAAATCTACACATGGACTAAGAATACGGATCAAACGGCTATAACGTTTAATATTACAGACGCGGGGATTATAATGGATGGAGATGAAAATATGATGCTCGGTCTGTGTTTGAATGATAACTATATGTCATATGGAGACACAGAGATCGTATATACTGAGATGAAGGATAGTCGGATATACATGCCGGAAGATATAGAGCCTAAATTATGGAGTCTTCAATACGGTACGCCAAATTTCCGCATAGGCCATACCGTAAATATAATTGAAAAAGATAATGAGATGTATATAAGCGGTATATGGCAGGATCAGCCGGATCGCGTGGTAAAAGGTGTAATAGAAAACAATAAGGTAATAATACCTTCAAATCAGTATCTTGGTCAGTTTGCTAATAACGAAAGTATTTCTTATTTTGTATTTATGTCTAATTCTTATGTCGCTGAAAGTACTTATATGGATTTGCATAAGGCATTAGAAGAGGATATCGTGTTTGATTTCGATAGAGAAGATCGTGTCTTGGAGGCAGTCAATCCTGAACATAATTTAATGATAAGAATGGGGCGGACTCCTGGCTTTGCAACGACATCTCCTGTGGCAGTAATGAAGAATCCTTCGATAAAAGAAAATACGTCTTATACACGTCCATTGCCTACAACATATCTGTCTAACTGTTATAGTGTGTTTGATAAGTCAGAGATACCTTTTGTCATGCTTGAGTTCAACATCAAGCCATTTGATGAGGCAGGAAATGTATTGGATTCAAAAGCAATGACTTATTCTGTATGGGTAGATGACCGAAAAGTCGTTTTTGACTCCGAGGATGCTCCTAACTATAGGGATCTCCCTGCTCCTACAGATGAACTTTCCCTTGATTTCACTAACAAATGGGGCATGTCTTATGTCGGGGATAATATCTTTAGCCGCCGTCGTATTCAAGTAATAGAACAAGGCTGGGATAAGATAGGCACTCAAGTGAATTTTATTAACCCGGAAAACGGAGAGAAACTTTCTTCAAAGATTTCCTATTATAACCCGACAACAAAGGAATTTACTGTAGAAGAAGAGCCAACATTAGGAATTGAGGATCCTGTAGTGGAAAGCCAGATAATCAAGACCGAATATTATAATCTTATGGGCCATCATGTAGCCGATGATTTTAAAGGGTTGTGCATTAAACGTGTCCAATATTCTAATGGTACAATATCGTGCGTCAAGATCATGAAGCGTTGATATATGGCAAATAGATTGATAACAATAATGGCGGCAGCGATTCTCGCTATAGCGGGGGTGCTGCCGCTCTCTGCTCAAAATCAAGCAGTATTTACTAATTGTAATTCCGAGTCTGATCATACCGGATGGGGGACATCCCGACAGGATACTTACGATGTTGCCATACATTTGGACAGTCGGACTTTTCAGGGATTGTCTCTTCGTGAATTTTCTTTTTTCTTACAGGACGGTTCTAATATAAGTGGGTGTAAGGCATGGTTGTCTCAAGATTTACAGCTTGTTGACAAAGTGAATATACCTGATATTGCAAGTTATGACATAACGGCTGATGGTCAAAGCCTTTCTGTGGCACTCCCTGATGCTTATGTCGTCGGTCCGGAAGGAGTATATCTGGGCATGTCTTTTAATGTAGACAAGCGCGAGAGTGATGCCGATAAACGCCCGATTGCTGTCGTGGAATTTCCGGATGAGAACGATTTTGGCATGTATATACACACATCTCTCACTTATGCCAAATGGGCTGATGTCTCTGAAAAATCCCAATGTGTGCCTATTGTACGCCTGTTGTTTGACAATATACAAACTGATGCAGCCAGGATGACAGTACCTGAGGCAATTTATTCTGTGGCAGGTGGAGAGATAGAGATTGCGGCCACAATTAAGAATTATGGGCTCAATCCTGTCCGTGATATTGAGATTGCGTATACTATAGGAAATGATAAATTCAACCGGATACAGACTTTTGATGTCCCCGTCAAGGCTGATTTTTTGCAATCGGTGCCAATCAACATTGTGTTACCTGCATACGGCTCGAAAGGAGAGTTTGAATTTGAAGCATATATATCCAAGGCTAATGGCGTAGTCGACCTTTCAGGAGATAAAAATATTACTGACGGCATATTGTATAATTTGTCGCATATGCCGTTGCATCGCCCTCTGGTGGAGGAATATACCGGATTTAGGTGTGGCTTTTGTCCCCGTGGAGAGGTGGGCCTTTCTAAAATGCGTGATATGTATCCTGATAGATTTATTTGTGCGGCGTATCATAGCGATGATAAGTTAAGTGTATTGGCAAATGAAGATTTTCCCAATCAATCGCCCGGTCTGCCGGAATCATGGATAGACAGAACACGGTCGACAGATCCTTATTTTGGTGATATGCCTTTAACAAGCAAAGAATTCGGGTTTCTGCAAGTCTGGAATGAGATAGCAGCTCAGTTTACCCCGCTTGATATAACACTTAAATGCAGTTGGGCAGATGATGAAAAGACTATTCTTAATGTCTATACTGATTACTCGTTTGTCAAGCCGGTAAAAGATGCTGATTATCGATTGGCTTATCTGTTGGTGGCTGATGGTCTTTCCGACCCGCAATGGATTCAACGCAATGAGTATAGCGGAAAGACTCAGGGTTATCCTTCGGATTTCGATTTTTTGATAGAAAAACCGGAATATATAGTAGGAGAGGAATTTAATAATGTGATAATCTATACTACCGGTACGGAAGGTATTGCAAACAGTGTCCCGGATTATTTAGATGCCGACGCGCCATATTCACATACGATGCAGATAGCGCTTGCCGATGCAAGAAGTGTGGAAGGTCTGTCTTTGGTGCAAGACAAAAATAAATTGCGTCTAATAGTCCTTATGATAAACAAGGCGGACGGTAGTGTCATCAATGCGGCTCAGGCTATACCGGGTGGTTCAGGCATTCCTACAGGTGTATATGACGGTAAGGAAATCATAGCGATAGATTGGTATACCTTGCAGGGATTTCCTACAGATGAAAAATATCGGGGAGTGAAGTTGAAACAGATAACTTACTCTGATGGTTCCGTAAGTACATTGAAATGTATGTCGCGATAGACAACAATAAGCCGGGGCTGTGTCATACAACGCATCCCCGGCTTTCTCAATATTTTATTTGATGTCATCCGACTATCAGTATTGCAGGTAGATGAAGGGCACGATGTCGCTTTGGCGTACCTGGATGATGACGAGGAGCACAATGGCGAGGATTATTGCCTGCAATAGGAGGGGTAGGGCAGTGTAGCCGCGCTGCAGTGAGTCGCCCCAGCGCGAAGGCATGAAGTGGAGCAGGTAGCCGGCAGCCATGATAATCACTATAAGCAGGTAGCCTTCTATAAATTGCGGGGCTATTTCCGGATGGAAGTTGGTGAATATCTGTGTGAGCATGTCGTTCACGCTTTCCAGTGAACGTGCACGGAAAAACATCATGCCGAATGCCATGAGATTGAACGTCAGAAATACATTGGCGGCAACTCTCCACCATTTTTTACGGTTTCCTTCCTTCACGCGCGGCAACAGGCGTCGGGCTGTCTTGTGTGCCACAAGCAGGAAGCCGTTCCATGCCCCCCAAATGATGTACATCCATGACGCGCCGTGCCATAGTCCGCCTATCAGCATGGTGTTGAACAAGTTGGCGTGGTTTTTTGTCTTGGAGCATCTGTTGCCTCCCATCGGTATGTAAAGATAGTCACGAAGCCATGTAGAGAGTGATATATGCCACCGTCGCCACCATTCCGATGGATTCTGCGACTTGAAGGGGGCGTTAAAATTGTCTTTAAACCGGTATCCGAGAAGCAGCGCTATGCCGATAGCCATGTCGGAGTAGCCGGAGAAATCGCAGTACAATTGAAGGGTGAATCCATAGGTGGCGACAAGGTTTTCAAATCCGGAATACATCAGCGGGTTGTCAAACACACGGTCGACGAAGTTGCCGCTGATATAGTCGGCTACGATTACTTTCTTTATAAGGCCTGATATGATCAGAAACAGTCCCGCACCGGTCATCGAGCGCGTTGCCACAGGATTTGCCTCAATCTGTCCGAGCATGTCCTTGGCGCGTACTACCGGTCCGGCAAGCAGCGGAGGAAAGAACGTGAGGAAAAAAGTGTAATGGAGAAAATTGGTAGCAGGCTTGATGTCACCGCGATATATGTCGACGATGTAGCTTATAGAGCGGAATGTGAAAAATGATATTCCGGCAGGAAGCACTATGTCAAGGGCGTCAAACGGCTTATCGGCAAAATTTGCGATTGTGCTGAAAATAAGGTTGGTATACTTGAAATAGACAAGCATTCCTATATTGATGATTACATTTGTCGCCACTATGAACTTGCGGACTGCTTTATTGCGGGCTGACCCGAGCCAACGCCCGAGAAGGTAGTCGCTCACACATACGCCAAGCAGGATGAAGCAGCATTCAGCGCTCGACTTGTAATAGAAATACAGGGAGAAGGCTATGACAATAACAAGCTTTGCCGAGCGCCATCTTCTCATGAGCCTGTACAGCAGCAGAAATGCCAGAAACAGCAGCATGAACAGTCCGGTGTTGAACAACAGCGGACTTGACTGGTCGTAGAGCAGCAGCGACTTTAATCGTTCGATGTCAATTGTCGGAAATGTCATTGTAATGAATTGTTTAACGCGTCAAATAGCAGACCTCCCTGCAATCTGTAACCCTTGTAAGAATGGTGTATGCGATCCTTTGCCATCAGACCGGCGTTTATCCACGATTTTGACACACCCGTGCCGCCCGCTACCTCATACCAGTCATAGACCGGCACTCCGTGGTCGCGCGCGTAGTCGAGTATGATATTACGAGCGGTAAGCACCTTTTCATTGACGGCATATGTGCGTCTTGAACGTTTCTTTCCTTTTCGCCGTATTCTTACGCTTTTCTGACACTCCATCGGCGTGGTGAGCAATATCTCACTGCCGGGATGGCATCGTCGAAGACTTGAGACAAGCCTGTCGATACTTTCCCGCATTTCTTCCGGGGTCATACGACTGAACGCTTCATTTGCTCCGAGGCTTACGATGATAAGGTCAGGGTTGATGTCGCCTATGTGACGTGCCGACTCCGGCAACATCGTATAGCTGTGGTAAGTGGCGCCGTTGTTGCCTATCGCATTATATAGGATTCCTCCTTTATTGCATTTAGTCAGGATTATGCCGTAGATTGCAGTGCCTTCCTCCACGCTGAGGTCAAGCGTGACGCCGGTTACGGCATCGGGAAGGCGCACTGTTGTTACCGAGTCGGTGTATATGGCTGAAAAAGATACCGCTTTTTCCAAACTGCTCACCGAATCTATAAGCAATTTTCCTTGATGATAGATTTTAAACATGTCAAAGGGCTCGGCATCGTCTGTCCGCGACAGGGTGGCAATCGTAAGGTCGGCTTTGGTTCCGATAGGGGAAATGCCTACTCCGGTAAATCCCAAAGTCACGTTTTCATTCGGTTTCATCATTTTTGACGACTGCCATAGCGAGTTGCTTTTGATTATATAGTCGCGTGGCTCGTTGGTCCCGGCAAGTTTAAGCGGCACGATCAGCCCTCTTCCAGCGCTTCCGTAGCAGGATTGCAAAAGAGCACGGGTTTTCCCTGTGCAGAAATCAGCCTGTATGTGGGAGTCTCCGATATGCACTATGGTGAATACCGATGAATCGGTGCAGGCTATCTTCTTTTTCAAGGCACTCCAGTCAGCACCGTTCATGTCGATCTTATTTTCTTTCAGGTGTATGAACGTTGGTATTTCCTCAACTTCCTCTTCCGAAAATTCAATCTTCGGCGACACCCTTATGTCGCTGTCAGAGGAGTGAGCAGGTGTCTGTGCCGATGCCGACAACATCGTTGCCGAGAGGATTGCCGTGGCAATTATATATTTAATTTTCAATAGCATTTACAAATGATTTTACAAATTCCTCGGCGAGTCTTGCCCCGCCTGCATGGGATAGGTGTACATAATCCTTATTGGCAAGCGGAGGTTGCGCCGATGCCCATTTGATGATTGCGCCTTCACCTCCCATCGCCTCCCTTGTGTCCCAGAACACACATCCCGCTTTCCTTGCCGCCATGCGTTGCGCCTCCACCATGGCGGCGGCGACACGCATCGATTTCACCTCAGCACCGGTCTTTTGTCCACGGTCGCCCACGCCCATGAGCAATATATCGGCGTTAGGATAGCATTGGCGCAGATGGGCGATCACCTTTACCATGAGATTGGAGTAGGCGGTATAGTCGCTTTGTGATGATGACATGGCGTTTATGCCAAACTCCAGGATTATCAGGTCGTAGTCTACGTAGCGGCGCATCTGCCGGCTCAAACTCTCGCTTACCCTTGACAGGGTGACACCTGAAAATCCTCTTGATGACATACAGTCGACGGACACGCCGTTATGTTCGTCAAGCCATACGCCCAACCCTGCGACAGCCGGATCGGAGAGTGATACGGAAAATGACGGCGTAGCCGATGACACTTCTATGCACTGCGCCTCGGGTGAGCCTGTTATCTCGTGTGATTCCCACTCGTCATCCGTGCTCTTGGTCCGGATTATAGTGTTGTTGGGACTTACAAATAAAAATCGCGACACTCCCCAAGAGCTTACATTGGGATACTTGTTGACTCCTTTATATGTAGCCGTGGCAGTTGCCGATTCGCTGTTTTTTACAGAATACTGCTCGCTTACCGACAGATATGCCCCGTTTCTCCCCGATGAGCTTGCATTAAACACTCTCCATCCGCTGCCCGATTGCCTTACCGAGCGACGGAATCCGGGAAATTCCGAATACATGTTGACATATCCGACACCTCCGCCGCCAAATCGCTCCTGAAGCTTTTCCCTGACATTCTGTGTGAATATGTCACCTTCGATATAAGAGTCACCGAGCACCGCGATTCTTGCAAGTCGGTTGTCGCTGTTGGCTATCGCTTTTTTTATGCGGGAGAGTCCGTTGCCGTCGGGCGAATAGTCTTCCATTGTGACAATTCCGTCGCGAAGAGGGTTTATGGCTTCAGGCAAGGGCGGTTCCGGTTCAACTGTGTCTGCTTCTGTAGTTTCGGTTTCATGACCTATGCTTGGTGAAGGGGATACGGCTTTTATTGTGTCGCTTCTCTCTTCGATTGCGGCTAACAATTCCTTGTCGATATGAAGGTTATTGTCGGTGGTTTTTTCGATTGTGTCGCATTCCGGCAATATGTCGGCTAACAGGTTAAAATCATTTAGCTTGCCGTTGCTGATACGTGACAAGGGGAGCTGCGATACAGCTGCCACAATTATGACCGCAATCAGCAGTATGAGAAACGGCTTCCCTTTAGGCTCCTCACTCATAGCTTTCTGATTTAATGATTGACAGTAACTTGCTTACCTTTGCCTCTGTCTCGGCCCATTCTTCTGTGGCAATGGATAAGGCGGTTATGCCACCGCCGGCGTAAACGCAAAAATTGTCTTTGTCAAAATTTACACTTCGCAGATTTACAAAAGCGTGGGTGCCGGTCGAGTCAGATATTCCTACATATCCGCCATAGCAGTTGCGCCGGTGACTTTCATAGGTTGATATATGTCGCATGGCGGCGGAAAGGGGAGTCCCCGCAAGAGCCGGGGTGGGGCTTAGCCGGTGGAGCAATTGCATAATGTCACCATTGTAATCTGCCGTGATGCGGTTGCATAGATGCTCGATGTCGCCATAGGCAACGTTTTCCGCATCATGAACTTCCGGACTTAGTCCCGATTCCTTTAAAATGGCTACGATATATTCGGTGACAAAGTTGTGTTCGGCTATATTCTTGTCATCCCACGGCATGTCGGAGCATTTTCTTGTCCCGGCGAGTGACATGGTGGTGAGAGTCGTGCCGTCGCTGTCGCGTGACAGTATTATCTCCGGTGTCGCTCCAAGCCATGCCCCTGTGACAGGCGTATAATACAAAAAGCGGAATGTAGCGGGGTAGGCGGTGAAATAGCGTTCGGCGACTTTGACCCAATCAATCCCCGACGATGATCCGCAGATCACCCGTGAAATTACCGTCTTGCCTCCGTCGCGCTTAAGTTCTGCGGTCAGCCTGTCTATATCGCTGATATATTTTTCCCTCGGAGTGGATGATTCAGTTAACCTGTTGAGGGCGTTATCGGTGCTTTTATTCCCGGGTTGATTCATTACGTTCCGGCAGTCCCATTTAGGGTATATTATTTCGGGTTTAGGCAGCGTATTGCCGAAAGTGTTTACGAAGAAGCCGTCTGATCCTGTAACCTTATCCCTGGCTGTCGAGCCGTCATCGGCAAGAAATATCGGCGTCTCATTTCCCGGCATTGCATACAGGGCGAAACGTATATTGTTATTCAGGCAATATCGTGCCGCATCCGCTGTGTCTGGTAAGAACATCATACCTCGGCTATGAGATCAAAAAATTGGGAGTCGATTATGCGTACATCATAAAATTCGCCGGTTTCCAGCTCTTTGCTTTTTTTTATGAGTACTTCCTGATCCACCTCCGGAGAATCCCACTCTGTCCTGCCTATATAATAATCTTTTTCCTCACGGTCGATGATTACACGCACCGTGTCGCCGACTTTTGACTCATTGTGTGCAGCCGCGATCTCCGCCTGCAGGTCCATTATTTCCGACAGACGCTGTTGCTTTACCTCTTCCGGGATGTCATCGGAAAAATGCTTTGCCCCGTAGGTGTCATCTTCCTCGCAATAGGCAAACGCTCCCATGCGCTCAAAGCGTTGTTCGCGCACAAACTCTTTCAGCTCTTCAAATTCCTTCTCTCCCTCGCCGGGAAATCCGGTCATGAGCGTAGTGCGTATATGTATACCCGGCACACGTCGGCGTATTTCGGTAAGCAGCTCGCGTGTCTGCGCGCCTGTGATATGGCGTCGCATATTGGCGAGTACCCCGTCACTTATATGTTGTAGGGCTATGTCGAGGTATTTGCACACATTGGGATGCTTTGCCATCACATCAAGTATATCCATCGGGAATTGGGCGGGATATGCGTAATGGAGACGTATCCATCCTACACCCGGTATCTGTGCCATTCGGTCGATAAGTTCGGCGAGACGCTGTCCGCCATATATATCCAGCCCATAGCTTGAAAGATCCTGTGCGATGATGTTGAATTCCTTTACACCGCGTGACACCAATGACGTCACTTCGTGGAGTATTTCTTCAATCGGGCGTGACTTGAACCGGCCGGTTATAAGCGGTATGGCGCAGAAGGAGCAAAAACGGTTGCAGCCTTCCGCGATTTTTATGTAGGCATGATGGCGGGGCGTAGTAATGACGCGGTCATACTCCGATGTCGCGGGATTGCTGTGTGATAGCAATGTCACAAGTCCGTGCCAGTCAAATTTGCCATACCATCCGTCGACTTCCGGCATCTCGGCTTTCAGCTCTTCACGATAGCGCTGCGAAAGGCATCCCATCACATAAAGCGATTTTATCCTACCCTCGTTTTTTGCCTCAATATATCGGAGTATCATGTCGATTGACTCTTCTTTGGCATCCCCGATAAATCCGCATGTGTTGATTACCGTGATATCGCCTCTCGAGAGTTCAGGCTCATGACAGGCATCAAATCCGTTTCGCGCAAACATGCTTAGCAGACGCTCGCTGTCAACAAGATTTTTGGAGCATCCTAAAGTTATGACATCGACTTTCCTTCGAGCCATCGTGATATTTGATTATTTATTGTCGCCGAATAGTGACTGTACAAATTCTTTTTTGTGAAACACCTGAAGGTCATCTATGCCTTCACCAAGACCGATGTATTTCACCGGTATCCGGAATTGGTCGCTGATGCCGATGACCACACCGCCTTTTGCCGTGCCGTCAAGCTTGGTTATGGCAAGTTCATTAACTTTGGTGGCGGCCACAAACTGTCGAGCCTGCTCAAAGGCGTTCTGCCCTGTTGACCCGTCAAGCACGAGAAGCACTTCGTGGGGTGCGTCGGGTACTACCTTCTGCATCACATTCTTTATCTTGGTCAGCTCGTCCATGAGTCCTTTCTTGTTATGAAGGCGACCTGCTGTGTCTATTATCACAACATCAATGTCGTTGGCTTTTGCCGACTGGAGGGTGTCAAACGCTACAGATGCCGGATCGGCACCGAGTTTCTGCTTGATTACCGGTACTCCCGCACGCTCACCCCAGATGTCGAGTTGCTCGACGGCGGCGGCACGGAATGTGTCGGCGGCACCAAGCATCACCTTGTTGCCTGCTTTCTTGAACTGGTGGGCAAGCTTGCCGATTGTTGTGGTCTTTCCCACGCCGTTGACCCCGACCACCATTATCACGTGGGGCTTGTGTCCGGCCGGCACGGTGAAGTCGTCAAGCGTGGAGTCATTGTTGTTTTCAGCAAGAAGATCGGTGATTTCCTCACAAAGGAGATTGTTTAGCTCCGACGAGTTGACATATTTGTCATGAGCGACACGCTTTTCGATACGGTCGATTATCTTGAGAGTGGTTTCCACCCCGACATCGGATGTAATGAACACCTCTTCAAGATTGTCGAGTATTTCGTCGTCAATCTTTGATTTGCCGGCTACGGCACGCGCCAATTTTGAGAATACACCCTGCTTGGTGCGTTCCAACCCTTTGTCAAGAGTCTCTTTTTTCTCCTTGGAAAAGAAACTGAATATGCCCATCGGAATATTATTAATTATTATGGTGCAAAGATACGAATAAAGAATTACACTGCAAAGACAGTGGTTTATTTGTCGTTGCAGTGTAATCCGGGTATGGTTTGTAATCGTGTATTACGGTGCTGAATTATATACAGTGGAGAGTGTGTAGTCAGGATCGGTTGAAGTCGCGGCTTTGACCATTATCCTGATTATTTCTTCGCCATTGTTCAAATACTCTCCGGTGGCATGGTCGAGAAGTCCGGAGCATTCCTTGCCTGCGTCGGCACTTCCGTTATCCCAGTATATTGCCGGCATGCCGTATTCGCGCGCTGCCTTGCACACGTATTCGAGATAGTATTTACGGAATGACTCGGCTCTCGCTGAGCTGCGGTGTACACATCCGGTTTCGCCAATATAGACAGGTATGCCTTTATTGATGAATTTGTTTTTCAGCTTGCTGAATGTGTCTTTAATTGCGTCTTCGTCTCCATAGTTGGCTTTTTTACCGGGTGCGCCTGTGTGCCCCCATTCGCTGAACTTGTCTTCCAGTGAAAACTCTGTCGGTGCATAGTAGTGGACCGATACCATCAGGCGGTTGGGTGTGGGATCTTTCGGAAGTACGAAGCTTGTGATGGCAAGGTCAGGATTGGTGCAATAGCTCGGTACACCGAGATAGCGGGTGGTGTTGGAGCCTCCCGTCGCGCGTACTGCGTCGACAAACGTCTGATTCCATTCGTTAAGAGTACGATACTGCTTGCCTCCGTCTTTGCGGTTGTCGCCCCAGCCCCAGCCTCCGTCATGGATTTCGTTGAGGCTTTCAAATATGAGGAATTCGCCTTTGTCACGGAATTTTTCTGCGATTTGTGTCCACATTGCCGCGATCTGGGCTTTTACGCGGTCATTTATCGCCTTGTCGTTTGCCGCACCTTTGATGTCAAGCCAGTGTGCGCCATCGGCTCCGTCATGGTGGATGTTGATAATCGCCTTTAGTCCTGCCTTTTCAGCATAGCCTACAAGTTCGGCGACCCGGTTGAGCCATTGGGCGTCGATGGTGTATTCAGGGGCGTCGCCTATATGTCCAAGCCAGGTCACGGGTATGCGCACGGTCTGTATGCCCGACGATGCCAGCTTATCAAAAACCGCCTGTGTGGCTTTGCCATTGCCCCAAGCAGTCTCTTCAGCTACATTGTTGTTGAAGGCATCCATCTGATTGCCGAGATTCCATCCCATGCCCATGCTTTGGGCAAACAACACCGCTTCGCCGGCAGGTATTTCCGGCGTGTCGGGTTTTACCGGCTCATCCGGTGTGTCGGTTGATTTTGTTGTCTGGATTACATTTATAATGCGGGATATGTTGCCTCCCTTGATTTCGACTGCGGCCTTGCGCTCGCTACCGGAATCGTTGGCTTTTACCTCCACGTTGATCACCGAATATCCGGCGTCGTTAGGTTTGTCGAGTGTGGCTGTACACCATTGTGGCTGGTCGGTGCTTACTGATAATTCCGTGTTGGAGCGTACGGAGATTTGTTTTGTTGAAGCTTCCTTTGTGTAATTCAGCCCCTCAGTAAGTAGATTTTCAGCGATTTCAATAAAAGGTTCCTGCACGGGAGGATTTGGATTGTCTTCGTCGCCACATGAGGTGAATATCATCGCCATAATTGCGGTAAGAAAAGACAGGATCGGTTGGTAATGCATTGGTTTAAGTGGTTTTAGTTGAGTTATGTGTGCAAAGATAATCTGTTTTCAATTAATTGGCATATAATAGATAGTTATAAAATGTTACATGAAGTAAAAAGCCCCGGCGATTTCACCGGGGCTTATAAATATAATATGTATAAGTGATTTAATCTACCTGAATTACAAGATAATTGGATAGACTCCAGAATTTTTCAGGGTTGGTGACGGTGATGACCACTTGGTCATTGACCTTTTCGCTTGTGTAGGAATCGGCAGGCATGTTGGTCACGATCTTTGCCTTCTTGGAGTGGGTCGGAATCGTGGTCAGAGAGCGTTTGTCGGCTTTTGTGAAATAGCTTTGCTGGAAGTCGGCTTGAAGAAGCTTGGTCTTACGGAGGAATCCGGTCTCGATGATTTTGGCCTCTTTAAGCTCTTTCTTTGTGCCGATGGCGTAATAGCAGGTGTTAAGCTCGTTGGTGAGTGCCTGCGATTCTTCCTGTGCCTTGGCTTTTTCTTCGGTCACACTTGCCACGGTGGTGCTGAGCGAGTCGACCTTTGTGCCAAGGTCGGCGATCTGTATCTTTGCTGACGCAAGGTCGTTGCGTAGGGTAGATATGGTTGCTTCCTGGCTTGCGATTTCGGCTTTCAGGTTGTCAACGGTCTTTTTAAGGGTGGCATTGTAGCTCTGCGAATTTTTAAGCTTGCTTTCGAGGTCGGCAAGACGCTCACGACGCTCCTGCAGGGCTTGCTGGATAGCTACCATGTCGTTGCGGATCTGATCCTTGCGCGATTGCGACTCTGCTGTTAGGTCGTTGGTGTTGCTTAGGATTTTTTCAAGATCCTTGATCTGGTTCATGCCATCTGTGATGTCGTTTAATAGCACAAGTAAACTGTCCTGATTGGCGAGAGCCACACGGAGTGAATCATCGAGGATAACATTCTCACTTTCCGCTTGTTTGAGTTTCCCGCCGTCACATGCTGTAAGGAATACAAGTCCCGCAGCAAAAATTGAAACGATTTTTTTCATGTCAGTTATAATGTTTGAATGATTATGCCTTAAATTATGTCAGTCTCATCTGTAGTATTGTCGCGGTATTTATTCCGGTGCACCTTATGCTCGCCCGTCTCTCTATAGCCGCTCACAACAATAACGATTTCTCCCTTGGGAATGTTCATTTTATAGTGCTCGATAAGTTCTGAGAGGGTGCCTGTCACAGTGGAATTATGCAGCTTGGATATTTCGCGTGACACCGATGCTTCTCTCTCGTTGCCGCAATATGAGGCGAGCTGTTCAAGGGTCTTGACAAGGCGCAGGGGAGACTCGTAGATGATGAATGTACGCGGTTCGCGTGACAGCTCTTCAAGACGCGTGTTTCTCCCTTTTTTCTGCGGCAGGAAGCCTTCAAATGTAAATCGCTCACATGGCAAGCCGGAATTTACAAGTGCCGGAATCAAGGCTGTAGCTCCGGGCAGCGTCTCGACCTCTATGCCGTTGCGGCGACATTCCCTTACGAGCATGAATCCTGGATCGGATATGCCGGGAGTGCCGGCATCGCTGACAAGCGAGATGGTCTCTCCCGCTTCAAGCCGTTGTACCACGGGCTGCACCGCCGAATGCTCGTTAAATTTATGGTGGCTTGCCGTAGGCACATTTATCTCGAAATGTCGCAGAAGTACTGCACTTGTGCGGGTGTCTTCGCAGAGGATGAGGTCGCTTGACCGCAATGTCTCGATTGCGCGAGGGGTCATGTCGCCGAGATTGCCTACCGGTGTTGGTACGATATATAATTTCCCGCTCATTTTGCTGACAGATGATGTTCGACAATCTCCATGAAATCAATGACATCAGGCGATTTCTTGTCAAGATGCAGGGTGTCGTAAAAATAGTTGTGGGCTTCTTCGACCGAGTGCATGGCTTCTACGCGATCCAACGCCTCGTTCATTCTTTCATCGGAATTTCCGAAAAGTTCGCGCTTGAAGCGGAAACGGTCGTTAAGTGAAAACGCTTTTCGCAGGTTTACTGAGTTCTGGCGCGCAAGTTTTTCGTCAAGACGCAGTTCCGCAGTTGGTTCGGTGACAGGTCTTTTTGTCTCATCGGAAAGCTCATCCTGTGTGGCGACGTTAGATGACGAGGCTTTTACTACTATAGGCATTTCTTCCGGTTCGTCAGTTGATTCGTCGTCAGTTACTTCTTCAGTAACAGTATCCTCTATAACAGTTTCCTCCGTCGTCTTTTCCGGAATGACTTCCTCAGTAATAATTTCATCAACAACAACCGGAGTGGAACACTCCTCCGCTGCATCAGCGTTACAATTGTCTGTGATTATTCCCGATTTAAGCGACTCGATCTTTTCCCGAATTAGATCCCAGACTTTAGTAGGGGTGTCGTCGCCTCTGTGAAGAGCGAGATAAAGAAGCCCTTCAAGCTCGTAGTTGATAGTTATCAGCTCTTCAATATTGGGTGTCATAGGCTGCATACTTGAATTATTATTGCAAAATTACTCACGTTCGTTGCAACTGGAGTAAAATAAGTGTTAAATAAATGTTAAAATGGGGGGGGGTAATTTATCTCTTATAATATTGTATATATTTGCAAATAATAATATGACACTATAAGTAATACACACAAATAACACACACAACTATGGGCGGGAACATATTTTCATTGTTGTTCTCGCCTTTTCTTTAAAATTCTGATCGTCTCTCCGGTCATTATTGGGTATAGGGTTGTGGGGTGGGAGGAAATAAAAAAAGAGGCTGTCTAACAATCAAATTTAGGCAGTCTCTTTTTTTAGTATCAA
>CAJUMZ010000034.1 GCA_910587665.1 uncultured Muribaculum sp. | reverse complement strand
ATTCATATATAATTGACTCCTTACTTGGAGCAATTATCTCTTGGGAAGAGATACTGACATGGGGTTAAAGTTCAGTAATTATGCAAATTAAACTATCGGTTGAAACTACAATTGCAAAACAATCATCAATAAAAGCCATCTGCAAGCAATATAACCCAAACTATTTTTAGTGGATTTGTCGTGATATTGATATATAATATGAGAAAAAAGTCCTATCTTTGCGTCAAATTAAGTATCTCTTCCCAAGAGACTTGGAATAATTTTGACATTACCGAAAGATAAAAGCTTATTAGTACAATAAAAAAGTTTGGGCAGACCCCGGAGAATGGAGTCTGCCCAATTTATTTAGTTTATGTTATATATGACAACATATCTATGTACGGATAAAAGCTATGAGAGCCATTAATATGGTCAAATTTCGAGGGTTAATATAAGCTTTCATTTATTCTTAAAAGCATCAAGAGCAACAGTGGGTGCGTCATTATCGAAACATCCGAGATTGTAACCGTCGTTGTAACCATTGGGAGCCTGTGGCTCCCAATAGAATATTCCTTCCACGTCGGTGGCCATCATCTTGGAAATGAGTTGGCGGCACATCTCTCCTTGGTCATACACCATGCCTATTTCACAGATCATCACCGGCTTGCCATACTTACGCTTCAGATGGTTGATGTTTGCGATACAGTCATCGGCAACCTTCATCCAGCCACCCTTCTCACCTTGCTGTTCTGCCCAATAGGGATAAAGAGACATACCGATCATGTCATATCTGCCGCCATTGTTTTCAAGTATATCAAACATGCGGTCATAGGCATCCTGATTGTTTCCACCATCAAGATGGACTATTACTTTTGCTTCCGGGAAAACAGCCTTAACCGCATCATAACCGGCATTGTTCAGCCCTGTAAGTTGGACAGGATTGTCCACCGACCCTACGGGCAACATCATTCCGGGGGTAGTCTCATTTCCAATTTGCACCCATTCCGGAGTGACACCGGCATTTTTCAACGCAGTCAATGTCTCTTTCACATGATTGGCCACTGCCTTTTTAAGGTCATCAAATGAAAGGGTTTTCCAAGCCTCGGGCATTTCCTGATGTCCCGGGTCAGCCCATGTGTCAGAAAAATGGAAATCAATCATTGTACGCAATCCGAGCTTTTCCGCCCTAGCGGCTTTAAGCACGACATCATCAATGCTGTTCCAACCATCCTTAGGGTTAACCCAAACCCTGAGACGGATTGAATTTACTCCACAATAGTCACGAAGGAGTTCCATACATTCCATTTCCTTACGGTCATCGCCCGGAGTGTAAAATTTGCGACCTTCCGATTCCATCTGTGTAATCCAGCTTACATCAGCACCACACGCAAAGCCGGGTTTCACGGGATAAGCCGCATTTGCAAGAAACAGAACCGCGCAGATAATTGTCAGAATCCTTTTCATTTCATTTCCTTAAATACATCAAGTGCCTTTGTAGGCATGCCTCCATCAAAACATCCTTTTGTATAACCCTCTTCAACAGGAGATTCAGGCTCCCACCAAAAGATACCGTCAACGACCGCACTCTCAATACATCCCTTTACCATCGCGCGCATCATGCCGTCGGCAGCATCAACTTCGCGATAATCCATGCCGATCTCTGCTATTACGAGACGCTTTCCATAGGTCTTGTTAAGAATCTTTACATTGGCGATACATGACTCTACCGACCTATGCCAGCTTGAAGGATCAGGATAGAGTGACATGCCTATCATGTCATAGCGGGTATTTTTCGCCTTAAGATTATCAAACACGCGAGTGTACAACCCAAGCTGGTCGCCACAGTCAATATGCACGATTACCTTTGCCTCGGGGAATATTGCCTTTACGGCTTCATAGCCGTTGTCGACAAGCTCGGCAAAATGGGCATCGACAGCTCCGAGAGGATACATCATGCCTCCGCGGGTCTCGTTGCCTATCTGCACCCATTCCGGCTCAACGCTTACTGATTTAAGAGCATTAAGCATGTCAGTGATATGTGCACTCATGGCAACTTTCAGCTGAGCCAGGTCCATATCAGCCCATGCCGCCGGCGTAACCTGTGCTCCCGGATCAGCCCATGTATCAGAAAAATGGAAGTCGATCATTACCCTTTGTCCGAGATTGTTGGCCCTTCTGGCTTTAATCACGACATCGGAAATATTATTCCATCCTTCTTCCGGATTTACCCACACCCTAAGGCGTATTGCATTGACACCACAGTCATCACGGAGCAGACGCATACATTCCTTTTGCTCACCATCTTGATTGGCAAAAGTATAACCTTTAGACTCAAGCCATGTAATCCAGCTCACATCGGCACCACGGGCAAAAGTGTTACGGTCAATCTCAACAATTTCCTGTCCCGACCCTTCCGGGCGCACGGTAACAGGGCTGTCTTCGGTGCATGCGGTAGCCACCAATGTGGCTACCGTAGCTATTGATATTAATAATTTTCTCATCATTGATAAATTTTTATTCATAAGAGTATGTACCCTCAAGAAGGTTTACGGTAAGAGTATGTGTACCTTCCGTCAAATCGTTATCACCGGTAAAGCCGTCTTGATATAGGCGAAGGTAACCGTCACCGCCGCCAAAGAAGAGATCCCAGTTTTCATTGAAAATAATCTTCACACCCCAAGGCGTATTCTGATATTTTTCAAAAGTAGCGGTATATACACCCGGCTCATCGGTCTCTGTCATCGGGGTGAGATTCCAATCATCGTTAAGTCCGGCATAATGAACGGAATTTATAGCCGAAAGTTTGTAGGTCAATCCACTTAGTGAGACGTCAGCGACGTACAGCCCGGGATCGGGAGCGGCGATATTGTTGGGCCCGTTCACCTCTAGATTGCCTTCATAGGCGTTACCGCCATCAACCATTGTCCAGCAGTCATCCCAGTTATCTACTTCCTTATAGAGTTTGTATCCCCATAGTGAATTTATATTCAATACACCGCCGTATGTGACGTTGTCCTCATTATACAGGCGCAACCATGAATCAAAATTCCAGCCACCGGTTATACCGTCATTATGACCTACGACCCAAAGTAGCTCCGACGGCTTTTCTACCGGTGTTTCGGCAGTCCCCGATGCAATAGTCCAAGCTTTGGGATTATTCAAATCAAGAATAATATCCGATTCACCTGCCGGAACCGACAGCGTGATATCACCTCCATTGCCCGACGTATTAAATGTCAATGCTGAAGCATCGCCACTGAATCCTACGGTCGTCGCAATGGCGGCGGCATCATCGGTGCCTGTCGACACATTGTATAGTTTTGCCGAGCCGTTTACGCTGAATGTGACATCGCCTGCCGCCGGAGCCGACACGTGCAGAGTCCAAACATTAGCCTTACGGTCATAAACCATATCACCCTGGAGCGAACCGGAGACTGTAAGTGATTCAATCAGCAATGCACTCCATTCATTGCCGGGGACATCCACAACCGTGTAGTAGCAACCCGATATACCGGGATACCAGAAATTCCAGGAAGTTGACTCGGATGAAATTACAAATGGAGTACCTGAAACTCCGTCATTACCCCAGATTGTCCCATCGCCTTCTTTCAGCCACCAATTTTCCCAAGCTCCGGCACCGACAAATCCGGAATATACATGATTGTCAGCTTCACTGTAAAGGGTGCGCCCTATATCCTCCTTATTGGCATTCAGATAAGAGCCTATGGTGGTATCTATCTTATAAGGAGTGACATTTACAATAAATGTCTCCGAATAATTGTTGGGTAAATTATCGGCGAGATGACCGCGCACACGAATATAAAGAGGAGCCTTTTCGCCCGGGACAAAGCCGAGTTTGGTAAGTAAGCCGTTAAGTTCACGGCATATAAACTGATATTCGTAAACACCGGCATTAATGGCTATTTCCGTAAAGGAGGAAAAGTCGGCGACTGATGACAGCTCAATTGTATTTTGTGTCGCATTGACAGGCACATCGACTCTTACATCAGAGGTAGAAAGAGTGCCATTGTCATTCCAATACAGAGTCAGCGCCAATGCATCCAAGGCGTCAGCACTCAGTACAATGTCAGAATTGCTGCCCCCGATCACTATGTCATCAGGCTCCGATATATAAATTGTATCGCCGTCATTATCACATGACATAAGTGCGCAGCCTGACACTGCGGTCAAAATAACGGCAAGGTTTTTTATTAGTTTCATATAATTTTAATATTCAGGGTTTGACAAATTGGGATTTGCAGCAATGTCACTCGCCGGTATAGGATAACGGTTATAGCGCGAATCTACAGCCCTACCTCCGACAACGCCACCTTTCCATTGCCATATATAACGGTCGGTCGTAAACTTGTCGTGACGTATAAGGTCAGTCCTGCGGATATTTTCATAAAGCATTTCCCTGCCTCGCTCATCAAGAATAAAATCAAGATTAAACTGTGCGTCGGTAATATTGCCGCTATCATCGCCATATGCACGCTTACGGATGTCATTCACAAGATCCAAAGCCTCGCTTCTTGTCATGCCTGAGCCTCCTCTCAATACAGCCTCCGCAGCGTTGAGATAAACCTCGGCAAGACGGAACATCGGGAAGTCGGTGTCGGCGCCATCAACGGCAGGATCACCCGACATTTCACCGTTATCGGTAAGATTGGTCCATTTCTCGGAATGATAACCGCAGGCACCGTCATCAAGTGAAGTATCAAAATACTGGGTCTGACCATCGGTCCATAGAAGGCAACGCGAGTCGGTGCTTGATGCAACATCGCCGAACAATGCCGCATATTCACCCCTGACGCGATAATTGCCCCAACCGCTCTTGATACCATATTTTGTAGGATCCTGCGAGTTGTCACTTCCACATGAACCATGGACAAGATTTGTTCCGGAGCCCCAGGTCATGGCATTTTCACCGTCGGCATAGATACCATAGATAATCTCATTGGTACGCTTGTCATTCTCTGCGTTGAAGAGCTTCTTGAAGTCAGGTTCAAGTGAATAGTTTCCGGGAGAAATTATTTTTTGAGAATATGCGATACATTCATCGGCATAACTCTTGCCGGTATAAACCTCGCCATTTAGATACAGGCGGGAAGCCAATGCCCACACACAAGCCCTGTTGGCACGACCGTATTCCGATGTTTCATCCAACAATGGCTCAATAGCCTTAAGCTCATTTTCTATATATTCAAAAAGAGTCTTGCTATCATAGACCTCGGGTGTATATGCAGTGGTGGGCGTGTTAGTGTCCACATATGGACCTTTGCCGAAAAGATCAAGCACAAACCAATAGTCAAGGATACGCACAAAACGCGCTTCAGCGGCAAAACGCTTGATCTCAGCCTGCTGCTCGGAAGAGAATCCGCTTATCGAACTGTCATCAGTGTGACGGAGAAATTCATTTGCCACCGCTATCGAGTAGTAAAGGCGATAATATACATCGCTGATATTGGGGTCGGTTGCATCCCATTGCATGTAAGCCATTGCATAAAGATTATCGCCCGACATCCACCGGTAGGCACATTCGTCGGTCGGTCCTTCCTGGAGATGAAACAGACAACGCAGCAAGTCGTAGCCGCTGTTTGAAGAGATATCGGCGCCTCCACCCTTGTCTTGTCCAACAAGAGTATAAGTACCATATATTTTGGCAAGTGCCGAACGATAACCGTCAACCGATGAATACACCACATCGGATGTGACCCCTATGTGAGGAGTCTGATTAAGGTCATCGGTACATGATGCCGACACCATCATAGCCCCGGCAACAGTCATTACCTTTGCTATATTTCCTATCTTATTTATATATTGGTTCATAAACGTAATTATTAGAAGTTAATTCCAAGTGTCAGCGAATAAGTGCGGGGACGCGGGTATACGGAATTGTCAATGCCACTTGCCACTTCCGGGTCTACGCCCTTGTATTTGGTAACGGTAAACACATTCTGCACCATTGCCGACAGATTGATGTCAAGCGACTTGTAGACCTTACCGAAATTATAGGATAATTGCAGGTTATCCATGCGCAGGAATGACGCGTTCTGCAGGTAATGGTCGCTCATGTATTGACGATGACGGAATTGGGTGTTAAGGAAGTCGGCATTCAGATTGTTAATCTGTCCGGCACTCCATGTGGTACATTCCCAGGCGCCGAGATTGGCGGCAGAACCGTTGTAGATATAATGACCGATATTGGAACGCAGTGATGTGGAGAGAGTCCACTTTTTATATCTCAAAGATGTGCTGAATCCAAGAATCCAGTCAGGTACAGGAGAATGAGAGTGATACCGGTCAGAGTCGTCAATCTTGCCGTCACCGTTAAGGTCGGCATAAAGGCCCTCTACCGGAAGCCCGGTGGTTTCGTCATAAATCTGCTTGTACAAGAAATAAGAGTATGGTGCATAATCGGTTGAGAACACCTGAATAGGAGTTGACTCAATCCACCCCACAGGAGTGTCAGGACTCGGGGATTCCGGGTTCAAGGTAAGGTTGGTAATGCGTACGCGTTGCCATGTCGCATTAAACGTGGCGGTCCAGTCCCAATCATGGGTGGTGATGATGTTGGCATTAAGCGTCAACTCAACACCCTTGCTTGATACATTGCCTACATTCATAAGCATTTCACGGCAGAAGTTTGTACCGGCAGGCACCGGAACAGTGGCAAGAAGATCCTCAGTCTTTCTCATATAGAAATCGGCCGTACCATAAATGCGGTTTTTCAGGAATCCGAAGTCAATTCCGTAGTTCCATGACTTTGTTGTCTCCCATTTCAACTTATCATTATATGCTTCGGGGCGATAGGTAAATATTGGAGCCCCTCCTACAGGATAATAGGCACCGGGCTGGGATATAGTATAGGAAGGCATGTAAAGGTAATTACCTATACCATCCTGCTGTCCTGTCACACCATATGAAACACGCACCTTAAAGTCATTCATGACATCAGTAATGTTGCGCCAGAAATCTTCCTGCGACACTCTCCATGCGATAGCCGCCGACGGGAAAGTGCCCCAACGATTGTCTTTTGCAAAGCGGCTTGAACCGTCACGACGGAAAGTCATCGTAAGGAGATAGCGGTTAAGAAGAGTGTAATTCAAGCGACCGTAATAGGATTGAAGATTATGACGCTGGTCAACAGCCGACACCGTATTGGTGACATTGCCCTCGACATTTTTTACATCATAAGACGGGATTGTATATTTCCAATGCTGGTAGTCATAACCCAAAGTGATGTCAACATTAGAGTGGATAGCATCAAAATCCTTGTTATAGTTGGCGTATACCGACAATAGCTTATTATAGTTTTTCTGCGGACCTACACGATAATCCTGTCCGCCGGCACTGAACTGGCTGAAATTATCGGCAGGGACATAATTGTCAGTGTAGCCCCTTGAATAATCATATGCGCCTGTAAGGTGGAAACGCAACTCGGGAAGCGGATGGAGCTTGTAGTCAATATCGGCATTTCCTATAAATCTTACCACTTTTGCCTTATAGAACGTCTGTTCAAGCATGGCGACAGGATTGGCAATAGCGCCCTGGGCGGGTCGACCGGCATTGTCAATTACCTCATAATATCCGCCGAAAGCACTCTGATCATCATACACGGGGCGAGTCGGGTCGTAAGCCATCGCATTCCAGACAGCACCGGTATTGGCAAAACGGTTTCGCGAATATGTACCCTTTGCCGAGAGATTAACCCGGAGATAGTCGTTAAAGAATGACGGTGTAAGATTGATATTACCGGTAAATCGCTTGGCATTATCGGTGCGAAGGATACCGTCTTGCACCATGGCGCCAAGTGATATACGGAACGGCAACCACGACAGAGCCCTACCGCCTATACTGAGGTTATTATCAGTGCCGAAAGCCGAGCGAAAGATCTCCTCGTTCCAGTCGGTACGTGCATTATAACGGGAGAGACCGTCATTTAGCAGAGCCTTCTGTGCGGCGGTTCCGAATGTGTTTACAGCACTGACAAACTCATCATAGCTCAGATTTTGCGAAACCCTTGTCTTATGAGATATAGAATTGGTGGTTGAGAATGAAACCTTGACACCGTCGCCCGATCCTTTCTTTGTTGTTATGATTATAACGCCGTTTGATGCACGGGAACCATAAATTGCGGTTGACGAGGCATCTTTCAGGATGGTCATGCTCTCAATGTCGTTGGGGTTTATAAGGCTTAGAAAATTACCTGAGCCTTGTATGCCGCCACCGACTTCCATAGGCACACCGTCAAGCACAATCAACGGATCATTTGAAGCGTTAAGCGAAGCACCGCCGCGCACACGGATTGTACTGCCACTGTTGGGAGAACCTCCGGCACTTGTAATTTGGACACCGGCAATTTTACCATTGATCAACTCCTCGGGAGAGGAAATCACACCACCATTAAAATCTTTTTCACTTACAGTGGCGACCGAGCCGGTGAGATCCTCCTTTTTACGTACGCCATAGCCTATTACCACAACTTCATCAAGCACCTCGCTGTCAGGAGTCATTGTAACATCTATAACATCTGATGTTACATCGACAACAAGATTCTCGTAACCTACATAAGAAAATGAAAGCTGTTTAGCCGTAGCGGGGATTTTTAAGGTATAGTGTCCGTCTAAATCG
The DNA here is from genome assembly GCA_910587665.1 of uncultured Muribaculum sp. Classification (GTDB taxonomy): domain Bacteria; phylum Bacteroidota; class Bacteroidia; order Bacteroidales; family Muribaculaceae; genus Muribaculum. The sequence goes on along the minus strand of CAJUMZ010000034.1, from coordinate 10,603 downwards.
GTGGAAACACCTATACGCTCACCTACAACTTTAACCGTAGCTCCGATAAGCGGATCTCCGGACTCATCAATGACAGTACCAGTAACTGTCCTTTGTGTCTGGGCATAAGCCGAAACTGGTATAAGGAGAAGTGAGAACAGAATTCCCAACAACCAACCCCTTATTTCGACATTGCCGATTGCTTTGTCCATTAGAAATGCGTATTGTTGTTTGTTTAAAAAATTTTAATGCAAGGCAATCAAATGTGGTATTAGCCATATACAAAACCTGATAACAATCTTTTTTATCTGTCGAAAGTATACCTGTTGTGTTGACGCAAAATTACCATATAGAAAGAATAAGGCACGGAAATTATCGGACAATTGATGCAACAAATAAGACCGACCGATTAAAAAAGCGGGCTGACATGTGTCATTGTCTTATATCTTGCCAAGTGTTTCATCATCCGACTGGTATTGACTCGGCTTGACGCCAAATTGGGTCTGAAAACATTTTGCAAAATAAGACGGATGCTTGAAGCCGACCATGTAACACACCTCAGCCACCGTGAAACGATGCTGGCTAAGAAGCACGGCCGCCTTTTGGAGTCTTACATTCCTGATGTAATCCAACGGGGAAATTCCGATATACTTCTTGATCAATCGGTATAACTGCTTGTTGGGGATACCGCTTTTCTCACATAGGAGGTTTACATTCAAGTCGGGATCGGATATATTTTCCTCAATAATCTTTGCAATCTTTGCAAGAGATTTTTCATTGACCGACTCGGCTTCAATCGGCTTGGTCTCAGCCTCAGTTATTGCCTGAATACGAACCTTTTCTTTTATCTCCGACCTTGATTTCAACAATTGTTTTATTCGGCCAAGCAATGCCGTGGTCACAAAAGGTTTCGTCATGAACACATCTATACCCAACTTTATACTCTCGTTTTCAGTCTTATTGTCTGACTTTGCAGTAAGCATGATTATTGGAATTGATGAAAGACGCGGATGCTGCTTCATACGCTTCACCATTTCCAGTCCGTTCATGATAGGCATCATCTCATCGGCGATAATCAGATCCGGAATAAACGACGCGGCAATGGCAAGCCCGGAGCGACCATTCTCGGCAACAATACAAGTATAGTCGCGCTCAAGGAGTTCCATTATAAAAGAAGAAATCTGTAGATTATCCTCGACAATCAAAATTTTCGCCTTGTCATTATCTTTTGAAGACTCATCATTACGTGATGCAGGCAATATCTTTTCAGAAATAGGCAAAGTCACAACAAATGATGTCCCCTGCCCTTCTTTACTATACAGATTGATATTGCCATTCATCAATTCCAGATATTTCTTGATAAGGTATAGTCCAAGACCGGTGCCTTCATAAAGCTTTGACGTTGATGGGGCACGGAACATCCTTTGGAACACAAGCGACTGATCAATATCGGCGATACCTACCCCATCGTCTGATACCACAATCTCGACCTTATCGTTTTGTTGACTGATTCCTAATGATATAGTCGCTCCCTCATCGGAATATTTGCAGGCATTTGACAGGAGATTTGTTATCACCGATTCAAATTTCACGGCGTCAGCCTCTATCAGCAATTGAGCGCAAGAAGAATGGAATATGAAATTTTTCTGCGGATTATTTTCCTCAAACACCTCGAAAACGCCCTTGCAAAATTCGACAACATCAAATGTCGATAAAATCAAAAGGTTTTCATCGGTATCCTCAAGATGCTGAAGCTCAAGCGTCCGATGAATCATATTGTTCAATCTTACCGCATTGTCGTAGATGGTCTCAAGATTTTTCTTGCTTTCCGGATCCTTGGCTTTTTCTTTCATAAGGCTGACCGGTCCGAGAATCATGGACAAAGGAGTTTTCAGATCATGCGATATGGTTGAAAGGAACGTAAGTTTCTTTTCAACGTTTTCCAATGCCGTCTGACGTTCCTGTTCCTGAAACGAGCGTATATTACGTTTGCGCGTATACCATATAATCCAACATACAATTGCCAGCACGGCAAGCACATACAGGCATATCGCCCACCATGACATTGATAGGGGGGGATTTACAGTGATCGGAATCGACACCGGGGCGATTGGAGAGCCCACCGTCTTGACCAAAAGCGTATAATCGCCCATTTTCAAGTCGGAAAATGAAATAGTGTTCGAGCCTTCCGGCATAACAATCCAGTTTCCCAAAGTATCGGCAGGCGACTCAGCGAGTCGATACATGTAACGTTGAACCGATTCCGGAGCATAATTCAACGTGCTGACCACAAAAGTGGCACTCCCGCCATAAGGGATCCTCAGCCCCTTTGTCTCCCCGTTAATGTCCGACAAGTTAAGTTCGCCACCGCCACGGTCGTTCAACACCATCTTGATCGTCTTGAAATCAATTTCATTCCCAATACCATAATTGTCAACCTCAAGAATTTCATCAGTTCCGCCAAGATACACATTGTTGCTTGCCGTGTCTTCATATACAGCCGTATATGCCTTCTGAGGTATGGGCAAAATAGTGGCATTTAAAGGATTCCCGTCAATACACCACACATTGCTTTGTGTCGATATCCACATACCGTCATCGACTTTTCCCATTGCCAAAATTGCCTCATCGCTGTTGGTATACGGAAATTTCACAGTCTCATAAGTATCATCCTCTTTAAATATTATCACACCTCCATTAAATCCGCACCATATCCTGCCAAGCCGGTCAATCGAGAGGTTTGTGGGATAGCTGTCTGTAAGTTCATAGATGTTGAATCGCACAAATGATTTTGTAGCGGGATCAAATTGAGTCAAGATGTTGTCACGGAATAACAGAATCCAGATTCTGCCCTTCTTATCTATTACGATTTCATTGACAAGATTATTGGATAACGCGCTTCCGTCAGAAAATTTTGTCTCGGCGTTAAGTGAAAAGTCTGACACGACAGTCCCGCCGTCACCGTCAAGCTTTGACTTGTTGACAAGATGAAGACCGTTCAGAAAGCCTCCGGTCCAAAAATAATCACCGTCTTCGATCAAGGCATATACCCAATTGGAGTTATGTTCGCCATTCTGATCAACAAAATGGAATATGTCAAAATTATTCCGATTGCTGTTGAAGCGGTTTATTCCCGCATCTGTCGCAAACCACATTGTATTATCGCTGTCTTCGAGTATAGATCGAATTCTGTTGTGGGAAAGCGAATTAGGCTTTTCGGAATGACGATACCAATTTGACGTTGAGTCATCTGACAATTTAATCACACCGTTAGTGCCGGCAAGCCATAAGTTATTGTTATTGTCGCGATGTATTACATGGATCTCATTTCCCTCTCCCGAATGAGCAAGTGTGCTTAGCTTTATTGTACGGATATAATTGGAATTTGATGCAATTGAAAATCCTCGTTCATGTCCGGTCCATATATTATTGTGGGGATCGGCATAAACACACCATATTTCATTGTCAGCCAAGCTCAGCTCTTCCCTTGAGTCATGACGATAGTGCCTGAGTGTATCGTTGAACATATCAAAGACTCCGTCGTCGGTACCTATCAATATATGTCCGTCATTACCCTTTGACAAGCTTTTGATATTATTGCCCCCTATCCCTTTAATCCGCATCCAATCGTCACAAGCCGGAATATATTTATATAAAAATCCCTCACCGCCGATATAAATACTTTCCCTGTCATCCGATTCAAGAATACAGTTTACAAATAATGAGCCTGACCCTAATTCATCTTTACTGAACAATACCGGATGGAATGATTCGGAACTGGCACTCCACCGGGCAAGTCCGTTATAAGTTCCGGCATAAAGCACGCCACGGCTGTCACGCAGCAGTGAGTACACCGACTTATGAGGCAAAGTCCCCGACAAATCAACAATCTCATCATTGGATAAACTCAATCTGAATATACCGTTAAGACTACCTATATAGAGCTCGTCATCAACAAGCAATAAAGTCCTAATCTCCTTCGGTGTCACAGAAGTATATGGCTTTACGTTTCCTGATACATAATCGAAGATCAACAATCCGTTATTGCTTCCCAAAAATAATTTGTTATCCTTCTCGATTATGGCATAGATCTGGGTGCCAAACAATTCATTCCTGCCCATAGGATGAGTGGTGACACCGTCATAAAAGTACAATCCACTGTTAGTGCCGAGCCACATTATGCCGCGACTGTCATTAAACAGACAGAACACCGCAGTCTTTTTACCGTCGACGGTAACATTTTTCCATGATAATTCCGGTTCAGGCAATTGAGGCATCGAATATCCATAAAATGAAATTCCTACCATAAACAGCAAAATCACCAACCTATGTAAAGCATCTTTTATAAGCATGTGTCTCATTTAATATTTAATAATGCAAATTTAATATTTTTTGATTTTGCTCATTTATTCAACTACCACCATACTATATAAGAAATCGGACTATTGCTGCAACAAATCAGACTCGCAGAAAATTTACTAAAAATATCCAATTTTTTTTGAAGAGTAACGGCAATTTACTAAATTTGCAGCATCATGGGCTTTAAGCCGATTGTGGCTCAACCCATATTTTACAGTTTTTACCTCTTTTCAAATTATGAGACAACTTCATCTTACAAAAACCATTTTCGGTGACTTCGCTCCTCCGGGCGAAGGAAAGATGTAGTGTACATAATTGTTCACTCTACATTTTTAATCACAAAAATCTACCGGCAGCCATCGGTGCGTCTTGACGTGACCGTCCGGATGCCGGCAGCAGAGCACATTGACATACTGGTTAGTCTCACCGGGAGAAGGCTCCCGGCGAGTGAAAATTAATAAGAGTGAATATTAATAATGTGAATATTAATAATTATGTTTAATCTAAAAACTGTAAGATATGATAAATTCAAATAAACCCCTATCCCTTTCAAAAATTCAGATATGCGCCTACTCCCCCGACGATAAGATAGCAAACGGCTATCCGTTATACGAAATATTTGACGACCGCCATGATTTTCCGCTGGAGCTTACCCAGTCAGGCATAGCCGTGATGCTTACCTTTTTCAACAACAGGTCGGCAGCGACCCGCGGGCCACGTGGCATAAGACGCGCAGTCTCCGTATCAATAATTGATGACACCGAGAGCAGCGTAGTCGCCTCTACCACTCTCAGGGTAAATATCCCCGGGAATACTGATGTCAAGCTATATCGCGCTGATCTGCCGTTAGCCTATGCCAACATCGACGCCCGACACACTTACCGAGTCATTGTAAAAGACGAGAACAGCGGGGCAATGCTTGGCGCGACGATATTCCGCATGTTTGACCTTTGCAGCCTTGGAAAAGATCCGGACAAGTGGTATATCCCTACAGCGGGAGGTATTGTCCCGGAATGGAGCTGCGACATGTATCGTGCAATCAATGTGCATGGAATAGAAAGCATGAAAGTGAAATTTGAATTGCAACCGGCATTCAAGTCATGTCCGGTGATATTTCCCGAACTTGAGATAAGGCTATACACGCCCGACGGGAAGACAAAGATCAACTTCATCTCGCCTGACTGCGTTGATTTTGACATGGATGAATATAGTGTCGAAATGCCGGTATTGGTGGGCCCCGATAATAGCGGCATATATTATGCCGAGCTGCTATGTATGGAATACCCGATTGCAGGAATGGTTTTCTGTACCGACTGCCAGACAGAAGAAGGATACTATTTTGGAGACAGCCTTGCCTGTATGGAAGAATACTCTCCCGCGTCGGCTCTCGACCGCTTCCGCTCAATGATGAAAACGGAAGAGACGGAAGGAGATAAAAAAGATGTTGACGAAACTGAAGAAGATGATGATAAAGATCCCTTTGAACGTGCTCTCGAAGAGTTTATATCCAACGAACTCAAAGATGTATCCAACGAACTCAAAGCTCTTGGTCTAGATGAGCCTCAAGATGATTCAACAGAAGAGACGCTGACCGAGGAAAATACTGATGAAACAAATGACAACGAGACATCAGACGAATCCGCTCCGGCTGAGCCCGAAGATATAATACGGAGTAGCCCACGGCTCTGCCTTGACCGCCTTGTCGGACTAAAAGCGGTAAAAGAGAAGCTCGATGTATATGAAAAAATAGTGCTTTTCAACAAATTGCGTGAAGAAAACGGTCTTGGCACGTCACCTCTTCCTCTTCATGCCATGTTTCTCGGCTCTCCCGGCACAGGCAAGACCACAGTCGCCAAAATGATGGGATTTATGTTGAGAAAAGCCGGAGTGCTTTCTAAAGGGCATGTCGTGGTAAAGGAGCGTTCAAGCCTGATCGGCCGATATTACGGCGATGAAGAGACCAATACCCGAAAGGCACTGGAGGAAGCGCAAGGTGGCATCCTGCTTATCGACGAGGCATATCAGCTGTATCAGCCCGATGATCCCCGTGACCCCGGCAAACTTGTTATCGAGTCGCTGATGACGGCACTTGCCGATGAGTCAAATCGCGACTGGATGCTTATCCTCGCAGGTTATCCCGAAGAGATGAAACTCATGTTCGGGATGAATCCCGGATTGAGGTCTCGCATCCCCGACTCAAACATCTACATGTTTGACGACTTCTCCGAGAGCGAACTTATGGAGATCGCCGAACGCTATCTCCAAGGAAAGCAGTACACCCTCTCTTGTGAGGCCCGCGAAGCTCTTTCACGCAGGCTTGGTGACGATTATTCCCGACGCGACAAGAGTTTCGGCAACGCCCGCCATGTAGTCAACATGATACAGACTGAGATCCTACCGGCAATGGCTGTGCGTGTAATCTCCGGCAACATCAACGATCCGCAGGCACTGTCGGAAATACAGGCATGCGACATACCGAAACCGACAATAATAGCCGGACAACCCCGCAGGCGCATAGGATATTGCGCCTGACGGGGTTGTCAATACCTGAATTTCATAAATTAAGGTATTCTTTCAAGGCATTGACATATCCTTCAAACGCTTGCCTGCCTTTTGGCGTGACACGGCATACCGTGCGGGTTCTTTTGCCGGCAAAGCCTTTTTCTACGTCAATGTAACCTGCTGATGACAGTTTGTCAAGCTGCACGCTCAGGTTACCGGCTGTTGACTCAGTCTTTTCCTTTATATAGACGAAATCAGCCTCATCTACATTCATAAGAATCGACATGACAGCCAATCGGAGCTGTGAATGTAAAAGCGGATCAAGTTCTTTCATTTCCGGTGTCTTGCCTTGTAATTAAGTGTATGTCCAGGCAAAATCATCATCACGGCAATAGTCACCATGAATAATGGCATATACCAATAAGCGTATAATGTAACATCACCCGCAAGGCAACACATTGTGAAAATTCCGACGGCAAGCCCGATCGCACCTCCTACAATAAAACATTTTTCATCCAACAGGACACCTTGGGCCATCTCAACTATCGGTACGATTATCAAAGCAATCTCAAACATCATCGCCCAGGAGTCCTTCCCTCCTATCAGCAGAAATCCGAGGCAAGACAATACTGCCGCAATTGTAGCGTAGCCCACAATCGACCATAGCCGGGAGATTATCTTATCATACAAGCTTTTTACGCCTTTGTCTATCTGCTTCTTTCTTGCCATGACCGGAGTGGCAATCCCTCCAATTATCCAGATCAGAAACCATAGCCAATTGACAGCAGGATTATGGGTAAGCGCAAGTAATGCCCACACAAGCGCCGATACAGCGATTACCACGTATCCCCACATTAGCAGGATATTGCCGTCGCCAAGCATATATCTCTCCTTGGTGCGGTTAATCATAGCCATGATGACTTCGAGACTTTCTCGCTCGCTTAACTTTTTCTCTTCCATTTTCTCTTTTTGTTAATTCGTAAATCAGTTTATAAAATAAACTATCGATTGAAAATAAAGAGCGGCTGCGCACTTCCGCCCGATATACGGTTGCAAATATAATACGGTTTATAATATAAACCAAGCATTTCAAGAATTAATTATACATAATTCCGTATTTTTACCTTAAATCACTACAACTGCTGGATATACTGATTGAGATCCATATCCTTGTCAAGATTAAACAATGAGCGCAAGCGATACCTCGCCTTAATTACACTGTCCCGCTTGATTCCAAGGGCAAGGGCTATCTCATCATTGGATTTATTAAGTCTGATAAGCATTACAATCAACTCTGCCGAAGGAGTAATATCAGCATACTTGCGGCGCAGTCTTTCAATCATGCCGGGGAAAGCCACGGCAAACAGCTGCCGGAAAGTGGCTTCATCCTCCTTGGTCAATAGAGCAATCTGTAACATACGCAATTCCGGTGTATCTTCCTTATCGGATGAAAGATCAGCAGATTTTTCTCCAATTAATTGATTAAGCCCTTCAATCTGTCGGTTTAGTTCAATGCGATCATTCAATAGACGGTCAATTGATTTCTTGTTTTCCTGAAGTAAACGATTTTTGCCCCTAATCTTCCGGACTGCAAACCACGATACGATCCCGGCAACAAGCAACACGACAGCACCCCACAATATTATCCGCTCACGGGTAAGCTGTTGCTTAGCCTCAAGCAATCGTTTCTCATCCCGGATCTCGGCTGTGCGATAGCGGAAATCGGCGTGAAGCAACGACTCTGCACGCAGACGATTTTTCATTGTGTCAGTCAAGCTCTTCGCCTTCTTATAGATACTCAAACTTTTAGGCGACAATTCTTTTTCCAATAATGATTCCGACAATATTGACATCGCCCATTGCAACTCCTCATCACCGTAATCACGATAGCGTTCAACTCCGGCTTCAATCATGGGCAAGCCCTTTTCATAGTCACCAAGCAATACGTAGCCACGCCCTATGAGTATCGAATCGGTCAATACTGTCTGACTGCCGCTATCAATGTTACGCTCCAATACAACAATCGCATCCTCTATTTCATCCGGCATATAATCGGGATGCTCTATTATGTACCAAGAATATGCGTTTTCCGAGAAAATACGGCATCTCTCCGATTGACGTTTAGGACTTACCTCCCCGGCTGCCATCAATGCCCTCTTATTACAATAGGAGACAGAATCAGGAATATTAATATATCCAAATATTACAGCACGCATACGCCACAAGTCAGACATCTCCGATTCGCCACTCCCCTCGCATATAAGAAGAGCCTCCCGATTCAATTCAAGAGCTTCCCGATAAAGTCCCATACGACAATATAGATTTGAAGTATTGCCAAGTAATCTTGTGGCATCAAGAGGATCAATATTGCCGGGAGCCGACTTTTTCAATGAGTCTGAAGCTTCCTGAAGATAAACAAGTCCCTCGGCATACTTGCCATACCTACACAAAAAATGCCCCATCTGCGACAGCACCTTTACCCCAACTTCCGACGTCTCGCCATCACGCAGACAATCGACAGCCTTTTGCTGTATTTCTATACATTCACCAAGGTCCTTACCATTCTCTTTCGCCTGAGTTGCCATGTCATGGTAAAATTCAGCACTATCATCAGGCACGCCTCCTTCATCATGTTGACCGCTATTGCCACAAGCTGATAAAACGAATATCGCTATTACCGCAATTAATTTAATCGTATACTTCATTTCCAAAATTAAGACTGATATGCAAAAGTACTAAATTCCATCCGGTATAACATAGACAACCGCGTCAATTAGAGCCTTGTCCATTGTTTTGTCCATTGCGGACACTTGCCTGCCAATAGACATATCTATAATTTTACCTTAAATTATTTATGTCAAATTTATGGATACTAAAACTGTCTTTATTACCGGAGGAGCTACCGGCATAGGAGCTGCCTCAGTAAGAAAATTTATAGCCCAAGGCTGGAATGTAGGATTTGCCGATATCAACACCAAGCAAGGTTCCGAACTTGCCGAGTCACTGGATAAACCCGAAAACCTTATATTCATCGAGTGTGACGTAAAGAGCCGCACTGACATACATCTTGCAGTGGAAAAAACTGTCGCACGCTTCGGCTCTCTCAACAGTGTAGTGTGCAATGCCGGAATCCACCGTGCAAATACATTGCTTGATATTACCGACGAAGAACTCAGGCTGATGATAAGGACAAATATCTACGGCACGGTCAACACCCTGCGCGAGACCGTACCCCACATTATTAATAATGGAGGCGGATCGGTTGTAATTAATGTATCGGACCAATGGTTTGTCGGCAAGCCAAACAGTTTTGCATATGGGCTGACAAAGGGAGCCCTTGGTCAGATAACACGCAGTATGTCCATTGACTTAGGGAAATATGGCATACGTGTAAATGCGGTTTGCGCCGGGACTATCCATACTCCCCTTGTCGACAACCTGTTTGCAAAGTTTGCTAAAATTGAGGGCAAGACAATTGATGATTACTGGGAACAGGAAAATTCGCTTTATGCGCGCGGCAAAGCCGGTGATCCGCAGGAAGTGGCGGAGGTAATCTATTTTCTTGCTTCCGACGCATCAAGCTTCTGTACAGGGGGACATTATCTTGTCGACGGAGGGCTCGTGGCTCGCTAATAGCCCAAGATACTCTCGCTCGGCAATGTTCAAATAAATTTGACATTGCTCTCGCTTATTTGTATCTTTGTCACACGAAGTTACGAAAAGAGTGTAATTTATTGGAAATGAGCGTAGGTTAATTGCTCTT
>CAJUMZ010000033.1 GCA_910587665.1 uncultured Muribaculum sp. | reverse complement strand
CATGGCTGAAAAATGAAAAGAGGCCGTCTAAAACTTGTTAGACAGCCTCTTTTATGTTTGAGTAGTGGTTGCGGTTAGTTCAGTGAGCCGTTTTCAGCCTCTTTTACCATTTCGGGGCTGGCGGTGATATAGATTTCAACGCGGCGGTTCTGTGCACGGCCTGCAGCGGTCTCGTTGGATGCCACATAGTCAGCCATAGGTATTCCCTTTGCGGTAAGACGAGTGGGGCTTACGCCTGAATTGACAAGATAGGTCAACACAGCGTCAGCACGCTCGTTGGAGAGCTTTTCGTTGACAGCATAAGAGCCGGTGTTGTCGGTAAATCCGAGAATCTGCACGTCGGTGAGCGGATTCTGCTTCAACGATACGGCAAACTGGCTAAGGTCCTGCTGAGCCGAGGTGTTGAGAGTGTATTTTCCGGTGGGGAAAAGAATACCGCCGTCAAATGTCACCTTGATAGCCTGCAATCCGTTCTGATCGGTAGTCTGCTCAACCTGAGCATCGGGCAGAGTCGCCTCAAGCTGTTTCTGCTGGTTGTCCATCTTCTTGCCGATGAGAGCGCCTGCGCCTGCGCCGACAGCAGCACCGATAGCGCTGCCGATACCTGCGCCCTTGCCACCACCGATCAAAGCGCCAAGACCTGCGCCGACAGCAGCACCGCCGCCACCACCTATAAGCGCGCCCTTGCCGGTATTGGTCATTGAATTACAACCGGAAGAGAGGAGCATGCATGTCGCGAGCAGAGCCGCGCCTGTAATTTTAAGAACTTTCATAGTCGTATGTTTAAGTAAATTAATAAATTTTAAACCACAAAGTTAATAAATGCGTTTTATATATAAAAGCGAATCACCGCTATTATTTCTAATACAAGATAAATAGAAAAATTGTTTTTAGACTTGCGGGATTTTCAGTAAGTTTGCATACGGATTCAATCTACTATGTCGGTTATGAACAGTAAATTCAAGATAAGTCAAGGTTCACTTCTGTGGTATCATATAGGGGCAATACTGACTATTACAGCATGGGGCGTGTCGTTTGTCTCAACAAAGGTTTTGCTTGACCACGGGCTACAGCCGACCGAGGTGTATGTCTACCGCACATTGCTTGCCTACATTCTCATATTGTGTGTGTGCCATAAACGTATATTCTCCAATTCGCTGCGCGACGAGCTTCTTTTTGTCGCATGCGGCCTGTGTGCCGGTTCCCTCTATTTCATTGCAGAAAATACCGCGCTGGAATACACGCTTGTGTCAAATGTGTCGCTTATAGTCACACTCTCTCCGCTTATAACTACGCTTCTTGTAGGGGCGATATATAAGAGCGAGAAACCCGGAAAGGGAGTCCTTGCCGGGTCATTGGTCGCGTTGATCGGAGTGGGCTTTGTCATATTTAACAGCAGCTTTGTGCTTGATGTGAAGCCGCTCGGCGACCTGTTGTCGCTTGCCGCCGCCCTGTCATGGGCGGTATATTCGCTTGTGCTCCGCAAGCTGAATGCCTTTTACTCGGTAATGTTTATATCGCGCAAGACATTTTTCTATGGGATGGTCACTGCGCTCCCGTTTTTGTTCATGCAGTCGAGCCATACGCCGCTGACGGTATTTATGGACACCGACGTGTGGACCAACTTCGTGTTTCTCGGAGTGTTCTGCTCGATGCTTGCGTTCATCATATGGGCGTGGGTCAACAAGGGACTCGGAGCGATCAAGGCAAACAATTACCTTTATTTTCAGCCGATAGTGACACTTGTCGCGTCGGCATTGCTGCTCGGCGAGAAAGTGTCGCTGATCGGATATACCGGCTGTGGGCTTATACTTGTCGGTGTCTGGGTCAGCGATCGTTGGGGAGGAGTGAAGCCCAAACACTAAACGCCCTCTAAGAGTCGGCAAGGAAATCAATTTCCTCTATGAGACTCCGTGCAATCATGGAGGTGACGGGGGATTTACGGTTGAGCTCCGCCATAGCGTAGGCACGTGTCTCGGCGAGTCGACCGGGGAGCAGGTTAAACATAAGCCGCAGGGCTGTGTAGCGCGTAAGGTCACAGTCGGATAGTATCATTTCCTCCGCGAAAGCGCATGCCCAAGGCATCTTTTTCAACAATTTCAGGCAAAGTATGTCGGCGACTTCGGTGGTGGGTATCGTAGTCACCCATTCACGAGCAGTATTTATGTCAAACTGCTCAGGCGGGTAGACCATCGGTGCGAGAAGCATGCTCTCGCGGGTAGAGTCATTGTGCCACAACTCTCCGGCAAGCTCTGCCGAGGGAGATATTTCTTCCGCTATTGCGGCAAGCTGTGGGAGATTTACACCGAAGATGATACGGTAAGGCGCACCCATGCGCCGCATGGTGTCGGCTATCGCGCCGTTGCGCAACGCGTACATACGGTGTTTTATCTCCTGCATAGGGGTGTTAAATCGTGTCATTATAATCAAATATTTTATCCCAATCTTTCCATACGGCCTCATATCCGAGACGGCGTATATTCCTGACAACATTTTCCGGGCTTCTTCCGTCGCTCACCTCAAACTGTTCCAGCGAATCGGGCGACACCGAGTAGCCTCCCGGGTCGGTCTTGCTTCCGGCACTCATTGACGTGACGCCGAGTTTCATCATGTTTTCGCGAAATTCCGGATTTTCCCTTGTTGAGTAGCTTATGTCGACGTCATGGTCAAATATGCGGAAGGCAAAAGTGAGCTGGGCAAGCTCCTTGTCGGTCATTACGACATTCGGTGTGAAATGACCCTCCGACGGGCGCATGCGCGGGAAGTTGACCGAAAACTTTGTCCGCCAGTAATTTTTGCGGAGGTAGAGCAGGTGGCGTGCCATCATAGTCACGTCGGTGCGCCAGTCTTCAAGACCGATCAGCACACCCATGCCGATCTTGTGTACCCCCGCCTGACCCATACGGTCATAGCCGTTGAGCCTCCAGTCGAAGATCGATTTCATGCCCGACGGATGATACTTCTTATAATTCGCTTCGTTATAGGTCTCCTGGAAGCATACCACCCCATTGAGACCTGACTTTGTCAGCCTATGATAATCGGCCGATTTCATGGGTTGCACCTCGATGGAGAGATTGCTGAAATAGGGGCGGCACGTGAGCAATGCCTGTTCAAAATAATCGACTCCCGCCTTGGCCGGATTCTCGCCGCTAACGAGCAGCAGGTTCTCAAACGGACCGAGACGTCGTATAGCCCTGCATTCCTCCTCGATCTGGTCCATCGTGAGGATTGTGCGCTTAAAGGGATTGTTATGGTTAAATCCGCAGTACACGCAGGCATTTGTGCAGGAATTGGTGATGTACATCGGTATATACATGCTGATGGTCTTGCCGAAACGCTCCATCGTGTACCGGCGGCTCAGCTGTGCCATAGGCTCGAGGTAGGCACTTGCCGACGGGGATACAAGCGCCATGAAATCGTCGATGTCGAGCGATGTTTTCCCCAATGCCGCCTCCACGTCGGCCGCACGCTTCGACATTATGCAGCGGGTGGTGTCGTCCCAGTCGTAATGCTTTATCTCATCGTAAAACATGATCGCAAGGCTGTTTAACTGTTGACACAATCGTTGATTACCGACTGAGATATACGCATGGCACAGAAATTTGGCCCGCACATGGTGCAGAAGCGGTCATCTCCCTTGTGGCTCTCCACATAGTAGCGGCGTGCGCGCTCCGGGTCGAGCGAGAGGTTGAACTGGTCTTTCCATCGGAATTCAAACCGCGCCTTGCTCATTGCGTCGTCACGGACTGTCGCGCCCGGATGTCCCTTTGCCACATCGGCGGCATGGGCTGCAATCTTATAGGCTATCACGCCGTTTCGCACATCCTCGAGATCGGGGAGGGCGAGATGTTCTTTCGGGGTAACATAGCATATCATTGCCGTGCCCATCCAAGCGATCTGTGCCGCTCCTATGGCGGAGGTGATATGGTCATAGCCGGGAGCGATGTCGGTGGTAAGCGGTCCGAGCGTGTAGAATGGCGCGCCGTGGCAAGAGCTGACCTGGCGGTCCATGTTTTCGCGAATCTTCTGCATGGGCACATGACCTGGACCTTCGATAAGCACCTGCACGTTGTGGCTCCACGCCTTTTCCGTGAGCTGACCGAGCACGTCAAGTTCGAGAAACTGGGATCGGTCGTTGGCATCATGGATAGAACCGGGGCGCATGCCGTCGCCAAGCGACACCGCCACGTCGTAACGGGCAAGAATCTCGCAAATCTCGTCAAAATGCGTGTAGAGGAAATTTTCCTGATCGTGCATCAACGCCCACCGGAGCATGATAGATCCGCCGCGCGAAACCACGCCTGTAAGCCGCTCTCCGACAAAATCGGCATGGGCGCGCAATACACCGGCATGAATAGTGAAATAATCCACTCCTTGCTCCGCCTGCTCGATAAGAGTGTCGCGGTATATCTCCCATGTAAGGTTTCCGATGTCGCCATGTACTTTCTCCAATGCCTGATATACCGGCACTGTCCCTACGGGCACGGGGCAATTGCGGATGATCCATTCGCGTGTCTCATGGATGTTGTCGCCGGTCGACAGGTCCATAAGTGTATCGCCTCCCCAGTAGCAGCTCCACACCGCCTTGCTTACCTCCTCGCTTATGCCTGAAGACAGGGCGGAATTGCCTATATTGGTGTTTAGCTTCACAAGAAATGCCGGACCGATGATCATAGGCTCGCTTTCGGGGTGATTGATGTTGGCGGGTAGCACTGCGCGCCCTGCCGCGATCTCGTCGCGCACAAATTCCGGGGTGATATGGCTTTCAATGCCGAGAGTGGCATTGTTCATGTTTTCTCGTATAGCTACATACTCCATTTCCGGGGTTATGATGCCCCTGCGGGCAAGAGCCATCTGGGTGATATTGTGTCCGGACTTGGCGCATCGCGGAGCGTGACGGTGGTTGAAGCGTATCGCGTCGAGCGAAGTGTCAGCCTCGCGTTTTCTTCCATATTCCGAGGTGATACAGTCAAGCTGCATGATATCGTCGCGGCGCGATATCCACTCTTCGCGGGTACGCGGCAGTCCACGGTTTATATCAATCGTTACTTCGGGGTCGGTATACACTCCGCTTGTATCATATACATATACGGGATCATTTTCCCTTGTCATACGTTCGCCGTCGATTATCTTAACCGTAGGGGTGAGGTTGACTTTGCGCATCGGTACCCTTATGTCGTGAATTGAGCCTTTCATGTAGACTTTTTCCGAGCCGGGATATGATGTTACATTGATGTCGTTTATTTCCATTGCCTGATATTGCTGTTATTAACCGAGAAATGAGGTGAGGGGAGAGGTGGCTTCCGCCATGTTGCCTTGTGAGCCGAGTCCTGCGCGATAAGCCATACGCCCCGCTTCGACGGCAAGCCTGAAGGCACGTGCCATGGCGACCGGATCGCCTGCAACGGCGATTGCTGTGTTGACGAGTACCGCGTCGGCACCCATCTCCATCGCGTCGGCGGCATGAGACGGCGCTCCGAGCCCTGCGTCAACCACTACCGGCACGCGGCTTTCGGCAATAATGATTTCGAGAAGGTCGCGCGTCTTCAAGCCCTTGTTGGTACCTATCGGCGCTCCAAGCGGCATGACTGCCGCGGTGCCGACATCCTCGAGACGCTTGCACAGCACCGGGTCGGCTTGGATATATGGCAGTACTGTGAATCCCTCACGGGCAAGAATCTCGGTCGCTTTCAGTGTCTCTACCGGGTCAGGAAGAAGGTATTTCGGGTCGGGATGAATCTCGAGTTTTATAAAGTCGGTGTGGAATATGTCGCGTGAAAGTTTGGCAGCCAATACAGCCTCGGCCGCGTTGCGCACGCCGGAGGTATTTGGCATAAACTGTACTTTATCGCGGTTGATGTGGCGAAGCATGTCATCTTCACGAGCATTGTCCATGTCAATACGCTTCATAGCCACCGTGATCATTTCCGAGCCGGAAGCCATAATGGATTCAAGCATAAGCTCGTTGGATGAAAATTTCCCGGTGCCGACAAAGAGCCGTGAATCAAACTCCCTGCCGCCTATAGTCAGTCGGTCATTCATGATTGGTTTATTTATATGATGTTTAATTACGTGATTGCAGGGCGGTGATGAGGCTTTCCGTATAATTTACCGGGTCGGGAGCATTGATTATAGCGCCTGACACGGCAATGCCCTGAACACCTGTAGCCATAATTTCGCCGACATCTTCAAGGGTTATCCCTCCTATGGCAACGAGCGGTAACTGACATCCGGCATCACGCACCGTCTTGACAATATTCCGATACCCGTCAAGCCCTATTACCGGGGCGAGACGCTTTTTTGTGGTCGTGGGGCGAAACGGTCCGACGCCTACATAGTCGACATCCATACCGCGAAACGACATTATGTCATCTGCCGTGTTGGCGGTAACGCCTATTATGGCGTGAGGCCCGAGAATCTCCCTTGCCTTGCGGGGATCCATATCCTCTTTGCCGAGATGGACACCATGCACGCGCAGTTCGTTGACAAGCTCGACATTGTCATCTATCACAAGAATTATATCGTTTTCTTTGCAGATAGGGATTATATCGAGAGCCGTTGCTTTCATCTCATCATAGGAGGCGTCTTTCATGCGAAGCTGTACCCATCGGCAACCACCCTCGATGACCATGCGTACTTCCTCGGTTATGCTGTAGCGGTCGGAAGCATTGGTAATGAATTGTAACATATGAGATAGTTATTTATAGTTGTCAAATTGTTTAAGCCTGAATTTCAACTCTTCGAGGGAAGAGGCTTCAAAAATATAGCCGAGCACCCCATATCCGCGGAACGGAAACGCGGCAATCGCCCCAAGACGCTCAGGCGTTATGCCTCCGAGAGCCACGACCTTTCCTTCAGGAAGCCCGGCAAGTTGCTCATCCGTGAATGAGCCGGAATAGCCCGGTTTTGAAATGCTCGGTAAGATTGGACTCAATGTCAGGTAATCGTAATCGTTTTTAAATGTTTCGATCTCCTCGATTGAGTGACACGTGCGGCTTATTGCCCCACGGTATATGGGAGGCGGTTCGGGACATCGCGAGTTGAGATGTATGCCGCCGAGATTAAACTCGTTTAGCAGTTCAAAATGACCGTGGAGTCTGAGGCGCGAGTGAAGCCTTGTCGGTATTTTTTCAATGACCGATTTTACATCGCGTAGGGTTTCTGCCGGATGGCGCAAGTGTACATAGTCCCATCCTGCATCAAGAATCATCCGTATCCAAAGGGCTTCATCCTGAAACACCGCCGGCGGGGTCACCGCAATCCTGAGCGGATGATTATCCACCGTAGAAAGGTTCGATTACCAATACCGAGTCACCTTCTTTCAGCACTGCCGCGTCGCGATCGACGAGAGGCACGACCTCACCGTTAAGAGCTGTGGCTATACCATCGGGATTTATTCCGGCGAGATCAAGTGCGCCCTGAAGAGTAGTGTTGTCGGGCACTGTCATCGGTTTGTTGTTTACTGAAATGTTCATAGTAGTGTTATTTATTGATTATTATTGACGGTTGAGGGTTGAAAAGATGGTTGACAGGACCGTGACCGCTGCCGAGGTGACAACCGGCAGCGGCTCTAAGGGCTTCGGTGACATATAATTTTGCTTTCGATACACTGTCCGTCAAATTATATCCACGGGCGAGGAAAGAGGCGATTGCAGAGGAGAGGGTACATCCTGTACCGTGGGTGTTCTTTGTGTCGACACGCTTCGATTCAAAAAGAATCGGTGTGTCACAGCCATCCAACACGAGGTAGTCGACAGCCATGTCATCGGAGCAGTCACGGTCGCCTCCTTTGAGCAGGATGTTTTTAGCACCGATGCTTCGCAATGAGGCTATCTGAAGGCTTATGTCCGATGTGCCGGTAAGAGCCTTTGCCTCGTTGACATTTGGCGTTATGAGAGTGGCAATCGGGATTATCCGCTTGACAATCATATCGATGGCGTCATCGGTGATGAGCTTGTCACCCGATGTGGCTATCATCACCGGGTCAAGCACGATATTTGAGGCGCAGTGAGCTGAAAGTCTATCGGCTACGAGGTTCACGGTCTCAGCCGAAAACAGCATGCCTATCTTAACCGCATCGGGGCGGATGTCGTCAAACACGGCGTCAACCTGCGAGGCTACGATTTCGGGGTCAATGCCCGCGACCGCTCTCACGCCTACGGTATTTTCCACGGCAATCGCGGTGATTGCCGACATGGCATAAACACCTAAAGCCGACATCGTCTTGATGTCAGCCTGAATGCCTGCGCCGCCCGACGGGTCGGAGCCAGCTATTGTCAGTGCTGTGATATAGGATTTCATGCGCCTTTTTATCTTATAACAAAAAATAGACAAAAAGGCTTTTAAGATGGTCAACAATCCCTTCGCCGGTGTTAGCCGTGTCAGGTTCGGAGGGTATGATCTCAGCTCGTCGCGATGACGGGCACCCCTTTGTCTGTCGATGCAAAGTTAATGATATTAAAAATCCCTTCCAAATCTTTTTGGATCAGATTATGTCGAAACGGTCTGATTCACTCAGTACAGGGAATTTCTGTCGGAAAGCCGACAGCGATTCTTTTGAAAGGGTCGCGGTTACGATGTAATCGCTTGATTTCTCTTCAATTGAAATGCCTTTGGCGTCGATTATCACCGAAGTGCCGGAATACTCCCCGTAGTTGTCATTTCCGGATCGGTTGCAGCCGATCACATACGATTGATTTTCTATAGCGCGGGCTATCAACAGGTGTTCCCACGCATAGGCACGCGAGTCAGGCCAGTTTGCCATGACTATCATAAGGTCATAAGTCTCCCTGTTATTACGCAGCCATGCCGGAAACCTAAGGTCGAAGCACACGGCAATGGCGATGTTCCAGCCCCGGAACCGGAATACGGGGACAGGTTTGTCGCCGCGACAGTAGGCACGGTCTTCTCCGCTGATAGAGAAAAGGTGACGTTTGTCATAAAAATAAGTGTCGCCCGACGGCTCTATGAAAAATGCGCGGTTATATACGGCCTCATTGTCGCGGGCTATGTAGGAACCACATAGGGCAATCCTTGATTCAGCCGACATGCGTTTAAGCGTCGAGATTGTCATCCCGTCGACAGGCTCGGCAAGCATGGTCGCCTGTTGAGGCTCACAGATGAAGCCGGTGGTGAACATTTCCGGCAATACCGCAATGTCGTATCCTTCGGGCAATGTCCCGAGCAACTCGGATGCCATGGCTATGTTTGCCGACTTGTCACCCGGCACGATGTCGAGCTGCAATGCCGCTACTTTTAGAATATCACTCATCGTCGGTAATGAATTTTTCCGGATATTTGGCGGAAAAGTTACGGTAGAAATTTTTTATCTCTCTCATGTCGGCTTCTACGTCGCCGGTGGGTTTGAACTGACGGTCGATCTCGATATACTTTCGCTTGTAGTCGATAGCTCCGAGCAACAGGGGCACATCGGCCTCCATTGCTATATGGAGAAATCCGTGACGCCACTTTGCCGTGCCTTTTCTGGTACCCTCCGGGGTTATGGCAAGTACGAGACGATCCGATTCCTTGAATTTATCGACTATTACCTGAGTGAGTGAGGACCCCCTCTTCTTGGGAACGGGGATTCCTCCTATCGCACGGAAAAAGTAGCCCAGCGGCCATTTGAACCATGCTTCTTTCATCAGGAATCCCGCTTTTCTTCCTACCGAGGTATAGGCAAGCTCCCCGAGTATGAAATCCCAGTTGCTCGTGTGGGGCGCGACGCAGATGAGGCATTTAGCATAATCGGGTGTGGTGATATTCACCTTCCACCCGATTATCTTAAGTATAAATTTCGACAGATTCATTGTCGATATTGATAATTACGTTGTTATTTCGATGCAGCCGCTTTGTTGCGTTCTTTTTGCTCGGCGGGGAGCGCGTCGTTCATTTGTTTCACGATCTCGTCGATACCGGCCTTGAAGTCGTCGAGGAGTTTCTTGTAGCCTTTGTGGAAATATGCCTTGCGTGCTTTATTGTAATCGGCGGGCGATTCAAAGCTGCTTCTGCTCTTGTCGAAGGAGAAAGACACATTTTCAAGTGTCACAAATTGCAGGTCGGCGATATTGAAGATGATCTCGTCAATTTTTTTCGCATCAACGCCCGGTACAAAATTGCGGGTTATTATACATTCGCCTGCCATATTGCCGCAAGCAATCCTGATGGCTTTCTTGAGTCTACGTTTGTTTGCCATGATAGTTATGTTAGAAATGAGTAATTCAGTGCGAATATAACGAAAAAATATCAGAAAAGCGTATTTTCCCCGGAAAAAGAATCAGAGACGGAATATTACGGGGAGTATACAGTAGACCGGCACCTTGTTGCCGTCGATTCTTCCGGCTTTCCAATTGGGCATTGATCCGAGAATTCTTACAGCTTCCCTGTCAAGCGACGGCTCTACTCCACGCAATACATTAACATGGGTGATCTCTCCGTCGGGCTGCACGATGAAAGAGCACAGCACACGCCCGTGGATACGGTTTTCGTAAGCCTTTGCCGGATATCGCCGGGAAGAGTTGATGAACTGCACCAACGCGTTGTTGCCTCCGGGAAACATCGGAGGCTCGTCGACCATCTCATACTCGTAGGCTTCAATTATTTCCGCAGAGAAACTATGCTGCATTTCCTGGATGTCGGTCATGGCGAGCGACTGCTGTGTGGTATGAGCCACAATGCGCCTTGCCTGTGCCGGAGCCGAGATAATGCCGCCTGCTGTAAGCAACGATATGATGAAGAGTCTTAGGGTCGGTATGTCCATTGTATTTCGATGAAATGTATTGCAAATATAAAATGACATATTTAGATTTACAATTATCACCGGCCGTTTTTGCATTTGTTTAGCGATGTTTCAGTTTTGTTAGCAAATAAAACGCGGGTCCGTGCAATATGCCGCATGGAAATACGTTTACATTAACAGTTATGAGAATACGCAGCGTCATATCATTGATATCATTGTGCATAGGCTTTGTTTTCGCCCGTGCCACCGACGGTTCTACGGCATATAATTTTCTTGATGTCACCTCGTCAAGCCATATCTACGGGCTTGGTGGGGTCAACATATCTATCATAGAGGATGATATAAATGTGATCGACCAGAATCCCGCTCTACTTGGCCCGGAGATAGAGCGTCAGCTCGGGGTGGATTATATGCGCTATCTCGGTGAGTCAAATTTTGCCGGGGTGAAATACGGGATGGCGGCAGGCGATCACGGAGCGTGGGCGGCGGGAATCAAGTATTTCGGATATGGCTCAATGAAGAGTGCCGATGAGACAGGTAACGTGACCGGCACGTTCAGCCCCAAGGACATATGTTTTTCCGCGTCTTACGCCCATGACATAACCGGCTATCTGCGTGGCGGTATTACTCTGAAGGGCATTTATTCCGCATATGACGCGTATAGCGCGTTTGCCATCGCCACCGACTTGGGAATCAATTATTTTGATGACGAGAGGGATCTGTCGCTTTCATTTGTTGTGGCAAATCTCGGCGGTCAGGTAAAACGCTTTAATGACACTCATGACCGGTTGCCGGTTGATGTCAGGCTCGGGTTTACCAAAGGACTCGGCTCTATCCCTTTCCGCATATCGATCACGGCGTGGAACCTTACAAAATGGAAACTTCCGTATGTCGATGTAGGCGACGGCACGTCAGAGTCTTTAGAGGTGAAAGACTCCTTTGCTTCCAATCTGTTCAGGCATCTTGTATTTGCGGCTGAATATGCTCCTTCCGACAGGCTATATATAGGTATTGGCTATAATTACAAGACCCGCACTGACATGAGCACCTATTCCCGCAGTTTCCTGTCGGGATTTTCCGCTTGTGCGGGGATAAATGTCAACCGTTTCGGGGTAGGGGTGGCGATCGCCCAGCCTCATACGGGCGCGACCACGTTTATGGTCAATCTCAACATGCGGCTCTACGAGTTTTAAACTTTAAACAGCGCGACGGTCATATTGTAATTGTTTGTGCCCTTAGTGGGGATTCTGTGAAAAAGTTATTGCAATTTATGGCGGATTTGCTGTAAATCACTAAATTTGTGGCTTAGACAGCAATTATTAAATTAATCCTAATTAAACCATATCATTGATGATTAAAAATTTACTTTTAACGGGCGCGATTCTATCGACGCCGGCTTTGTTGCTTAATGCCGAGACCAAGGTATATACGATGGACAATCTTGGTGATGAGGTGCATGTTGCGAATAATGGAAAATATTGCGCTGTAGGCGACTACGAACAAAGTTTTGCTTATCTGTGGAGTCTGGATTCACCGGAGGAATTTACTCTGCTTTCTGATGAATCAGTGGCTTATGACGTGGATGATTTTGGTAACGTCGTTGGTACGACTGAAGTTAGTGCAGGCATATGGCGCCCCTGTATATGGGAAAACGGTGTAAGGCAGGAACTTCCGGTTCATGCCCATATTGTGAATGAAGGGGAGGCAAACTGCATAACTCCTGACGGCAAGATGATTGCAGGCATTCAGTTTATCAATGATCCAACCTCTCCAAGAGGAGGGAAATATTATCCATGTATTTGGAAAAAAGGTGATGACGGTAAGTGGAATCTTACTTCCTACGATAATATAACGCTTCCCAAGCATCAGGGGTTTCTTACGAAATGTCTGTATCTCAATGGTGATGATATTATAATCGGAGGACGCATGTATACTGAATTAGGATCAACAGTTCCGGCTATGATAATCAACGGAGAGCTTAAATACTGGAATAAGCTTGAAACGAAATTAGAGCCGGCTAAATATAAAGACAGTTGGATTGGCACAGATCCTATTACAGGAGGACAAATATTTGTGGATTCGCTTGATGACCCGCGTATCAATCTTTATGAAGAATATTATGTTGACGGTTATCATGATACTACTTTGGCTTTTGACGGGGAGCTTACTTCAGTTGATACTTCCGGTAATTTCTATGGTAAACGTACCCGTGTTTTAAATGTCGATGAGAGTGGTGACGGAGATCTTATAGTCGGGGCGGTTATCTATAATTATCTGAAAGATGAATGGACTGATGACTCTAAATATGATTATTATAGTACCGGCATTGATGATGCGCGGATTTTGTTCCCTTCAGGTGATAAGATCATAATTGACGGTGTAAATAAGCAGATGTCCAAAGAATTCGGATTCAAGCCTAATCGTGAGTTTAACGCTGTTATGAGCGTTTCTGATGATGGAAAAGTGATCGGCGCGATGACAAAGGAATATACTGAGGCAATACAGGGTTATCAGTATTATCCGCTGATGATAGTACTTGATGAGCCTCTCGTTGAAACTACTACAGGTATTGGAAGCGTGACCACCGAGGATGGAGTCACCGTTATTGTTACGGCCGGTCGTATTGATGTGGCGGGAGCATTGGAAGTCACTGTCTATGACCTTGGCGGTAAATTGGTTGGTACTACCTCAACAACTTATGTACAGCCCGGAATATATATTGTCAAGGCAGGTGATACAACCCGTAAGGTTGTTGTGAAGTAAAAAGAGTAAGCGATGAACAATCGTATATCATTGATAAGTGTACTGCTGTCGGTGTCATGGTTGACCATGGCATCGACAGCCGCTAATTATGTACTTGACCTAAGCAGAGGCGGTTTTCCTGACGGAGTGACTGTTGAGGATCGCGATGGGTTGCCACTTGACGAGACATGTTATAAAAACGGCATGACTGACATGGGCTGGACTGTGGATCGTTACGGTAACCAAGGATATGTGGGGGTCAGCCCTACGTGTAGCAAAAACGGTGGAGTGCAGGATAACCGCATGATATTGTCTCATGTCAAGTTCGACGATGAGAATGTGACATTAAGATGGGGCGCATGTTCGATACATCCTGACTTCCTTGAATCGTATGACGTGAAGGTGGTGACATCAGATGGCAAGGAGACGGTTGTATTTACCATTGATAATGAGTCATCGGAATGGGTTGTCCGTACCATTGACCTGTCAGATTATTCGAGACAGGATGTCAGCATTATGTTTACCGCTACTTCTGCGTCGGGATATATGCTTGCCGTTGGAGAGGTGGAGATAGGTGAGTTGACTGACTGCCGTTTCCGGGTGTCGGACCGTACCCATCGTTATTCCTCGATTGATGACGGGAAAGTGAAGGTGGTCGGAGAGATAACCAATGTCGGGAAATCGCTTGACCTTACAAAAATCATATGTAAGTCGGGTGACGTTATCGTTGATGAACAATCGGTAACCGCTAAATTTACGACCGGGGCTTCTATCGGTTATGATTTTGAGGTGACGCCGGAGCTGAATGCCTCCACTCATTATTATATATGTGGAGTAGATGCCTCCGGTAACGAGGTGGCGATCCATGACGACAGTTTCTTCACTTCATATTTCAAGCGTACGTTACTTGTGGATAAAGGCACGGGAATGTGGTGTAACAACTGCCCTGACGGCATCCTGATTCTTGAGTCGCTGCAGTCACGCTACGGAAGCTCCTTGATTTCGGTCGAGACACATACCGGTGAAGACGATCTGGCGCAGCCTGAGTATTGGAAAAATCTTGGCTTTTATGCCGCGCCCTATTTCAAGCTTAACCGCAACCTGACCACAGCCTACAGTAACGACTCAAAGTTTAAGAACGAATATGAGGCTGTGACATCCTGGCAAATACGATTCTCGGGGCTTGAAAAGAACGGAGATGACTTGAAGGTCAATGTGAAGGCTGAGTCTGCTCTCCAAGTCGACAATTCATCGGATCGTTACAGGGTAGGATATCTGCTCACGCGTGATTATGACAAACAGCCGGAAGGAATGACCTTTTATCAGGCTAACCGCCTGAATACGTCCAAAGGAAAGAGATTTTATTATCTTCCGACATATATACCGGGTAAGATGATGAGGTTTCATGATGTTACCCTTCCGTCGGAGTATGCGTTTACCGGAATCGAGTCATCACTGCCTGCCGCGGTGGAGCCTTATGAAGAGTATGACGCATCATGGACTATACCGGTAGCCGGTTATCCCGATGACCTCGAGGATATAAATGTAGTGGTCTACGTGTTGGACCGTGAGACACGGCGCATACAGAATGCCGTGACGATGACCCTTGACCAGTGGCGTGAATCGGCTTCGATTGACAGGGTGGAGGATGACGGCGATATAAGAATCAATATTTCGGCTGACGGACATTGCCGTATAGATTTCGGTACGGTCTATGCGGGAGATTATGAACTTGACCTGTATACCGTTACCGGCGCGAGAATAAGCGCAATGACCGGCGTTGCGGAAGGAAATGTCGCGGAGCACGATTTTTCATTGCCCGAAGGAATTGTCATCGCCCGTCTTTGCGCCGGTAACCGTAGTGTGACCGGTAAGTTTATTGTCAGGTGACATTGGCTTATATAGTGGAAACAAACGTGCTTTTAGTTGTGTTATAATTACATTATTATTTATTTAAATGTATTTGTATATGAAAGCAAATGTTTCTGTTGCAAAACCTATGATGTTAAGCCTGTCGGATACACGGTCATGGGGTATTGTCAGCCTGTTCCTCGTAGGCAGTATTGTATTGCCTCAGGTATGTCATCTTATCCCCGGTGGAGGATTGGCGTGGTTGCCGATATATTTCTTCACACTGATAATATCTTATATCTATGGATGGAAGGCCGGTATAGCACTTGCTGTGACTGCGCCGATAGTTAATTTTGCATTGTTTGGTATGCCTGATGCATCATCTCTTCCGATTATAGAGATTAAGGGAATCCTGTTGGCTGTCGCTGCATCGTATGTCGCAATCCGTGCCCGTAAGGTTAGTTTCTTGGGTATTCTTGGGGCAGTCGTTTTCTATCAAGGTATCGGAAGCTCTATAGAAAGTCTTGTGGATGGAAGTTTGTATGCTGGATTCCAAGATTTTAAGATCGGTTATCCCGGAATGTTGCTTCAAGCCATAGGTGGCTATTTTGTAATAAGGTTGCTTACAAAATAAACGGTAAGCAGATATATAAAAACGCACGCCATTGAGCAGTAACAGCTTTTGGCGTGCGTTTTTTATTATGACAGTCCGTTATCTGTCAAGCCCTGATCCTTACGATATAGTATTCATTGTTGTCTTCCTGATAGTCGACATTCAAGCCTTGTTCTTTCAGACGGTCAACAAGTTCAGTTATGTTATGCAGCTCTTCTGTGCCGTCGGGAGAGTGTCGGTGATGCACCTCGTTTATGGCATGCCGGCTTTCGGGATGAGCGATTACCAGGGTGCCTTTTTGCCTGAGATTAACCGATACAAGCCATTTTACGGTTTCAATTCCATCCTCGAGATGAGGAAACATGCAGTACATTATGACATGGTCAAATTTTTCAGGTATCAGGTCGGTTTCCACATCAAGAAGGCGAAATTCCACGTTGTCGTAGTTGCCGAATTTTTTTTGAGCCTCATGTAACATTCCGGATGACATATCGACACCAACTACTTTTCCTTCCATTATCCGGTCGGTTAAAAATGGTATCAGCACTCCCGTACCCGTACCCACATCGAGTACTTCATCCCCTTTGGTGATCTCGGCAACATCAAGGATATGAGCTATTTTAGAGGCGTTAACATCACACATGCCATCCCATTTCGGAGCTATTTTATCAAAAAATTCAACATTATCCATAAATCTTGATTTGTTGAGTTAAAATTATGATTAATAAACAAATTTAACTTAATTTTGTTTGTTGAAAGTAGAGACTAATTTATAATCATTTGTCATGAGAATAAACAATATTGCCACATGTGTGGTTGTCGCGGCTGCTACGATACCGTTCAGGTTGGGTGCCGGGACTAAGGCGATTCCGGATACATTGAGGTTGATGGAGGTCGAGGTTACGGAAACATATAAGGCTCCGGTGACGCTGCTTCCGTTGGATGTAACCGTGGTCACTGAAGAGCGCATAGAAAAAAGCGCTCAGACCAACCTCCTTCCTGTATTGCGCAATCATGTGCCGGGAATGTTTGTTACCGAGCGTGGCATGAGTGGCTTCGGTGTTTCCGGAGGGGGAGCCGGCACGGTCAACATACGCGGTGTCGGACAAGGCAACAAGGTGCTATTCATGATTGACGGGCAACCGCAGTGGGCGGGTGTGTTCGGTCATGCGTTGCCTGATACGTATGTGACAAATGACGTCGAGCGCGTGGAAGTGGTGAGCGGTCCTTCTTCGTTGCTTTACGGCTCCAATGCAATGGGAGGCTCGGTAAACATAATCACAAAGCGTGCTCATAAGGAAGGTTTCAGCGGTGGCGGAAGCCTGATGTGGGGAATGCACACTACCCAGAAATACGGGTTAAAGCTCGGATATAAGGAAAAAGGGTGGAATGCCTTTGTCGCCGCGTCGTTTGAAAGTTCCAACGGTCACCGGGAGCGGATGCACTATTGGCTCGCCAATCAGTTTGCGTCGTTGAGCTATGACTTCAACCGGCATTGGCAAGCCGGTGCAAATGTAACCGTGACTGAAACGAAGCCGCACAATCCGGGATCAGTCGAAAGCCCGTTGATTGATATGTGGACAAAAGTGGTGAGGAGCACTACATCGGTTTATGTTAAGAATAAGTTTGACAAGAGTTACGGTGGCATCCAGGGATATATAAATTACGGCAGGCATCATGTTGATGACGGGCACGCGCCTGACGTGCAGCCCAATGACTATATATTCAATTCCAAGGACTATAATATGGGAGTAACGGCTTACCAAACCGTCAAGCCATGGGCAGGCAATGACCTGTCGCTTGGTATTGATTTCAAGCATTGGGGCGGCAAGTCGTGGAATGAGATGAAAGACGGCTCTCCGGCAGAGCCGGGAGTCGACAGGCATGTCAATGAAATCGCTGGGTATGTGATGACACAGCAGCAATTTTTTGACAATATGCTGTCGGTCAATGCAGGTGTGCGTCTTGAGCATTCATCACAATTTGGCAATGAATGGGTGCCTCAGGCGGGATTCATCCTACATCCGATGGAGTCATCCCGAATAAAATTCTCTTATGGCAAAGGTTTTCGAAGTCCGAATATCAGGGAGCTTTACATGTATCCTCCTCACAATCCTGACCTAAAGCCTGAACATTTGAATAACTTTGAAGTGGAGTTGCGCCAGCATCTTTTTGATTACAGGTTCAACGTGGGACTTTCTCTCTACTATATCAATGGCGACAACATGATTCAGACCGTGATGGTTGACGGAAAGCCTCTTAACACCAATACCGGAAAATTTATCAACAAGGGATTTGAGGTTGACGCCTCGTTTGATATTGACAGCCGGTGGTCAGTGACTGCAAACTATGCTTACCTGCACACCGACACCCGTATTATCGCGGCGCCGAAAAACAAATTGTTTGGAGAGGTGACTTTTCATCCGGGAAACTGGACATTTACCCTCGAATCATTAAGCATATGGGGGCTGTTGACCGAGAAGAGCAAGGAAAATTATTCGCTCCTTAATGCGAGGGTGGCTTATGACATCACATTTAAGGCTTTCCCCATTACCATATTCGCGAAAGCTGACAATATCACCGACAAGTCATATCAGATAAATTACGGTTTCCCAATGCCGGGCATCACCGTCATGGGCGGTCTCAATTTCCGCTTCTGACCACGGTATGCCAAGCGGTTTCCATATCTTTTTGTATATCCGTGGAAGTCGAAATGGTTTATTCTGTATTCGTGATTTTGGTTTTGATTAGTATTGATGTTAATTAATGAGAGCAGCTTCATCCAAGTTATTCGGTGTTTTATTAGAATTTAATTAAATATTGGATGTTTTATTTGTTTTCATCTAATAGAGATATTATTTTTGCTATCAAAATTTGTTTAAGATAATAGATATGAATATCCAAGCTAAAATAAAAAGCAAAGGTTTCACAATCGCACGTGTGGCTTCTTTGATAAAGATGGCTTGGATTATTATTATGCATCGTCGCTCACGGAGCTTAAGGGTATAGTGAATAAAATAGAGGCGAAGCCATGAATGAATTGCAGATAATACAAAGTAAGATCTACGAGATACGAGGTCAGAAGGTGATGCTTGACCGTGACCTCGCGGAACTGTACGGGGTCGAGACAAGGGTCTTGAACCAAGCGGTGAAGCGCAACTTCGAACGTTTTCCGGAAGACTTCATGTTTCAGATGACCGATGTTGAAGTGAGTATTTGGAAATCACAAATTGTGATGTCCAATTCTATAAAAATGGGAATGAGGCGTAATCCGTTCGTGTTCACAGAGCTTGGGGTAGCCATGTTGTCGAGTGTGTTGAACTCTACGACGGCAATACAAATCAACATGGGTATTATGCGCGCATTTGTTGCCATACGCCAGATGATAGCCGACAACTCTCCGATGAACCGCCTTTCAGCGCTTGAAAAGAACTTCAACGAATTGAAGCAGGACTTAGAGGAGATATTCGCCGACTATAACGACATCAACGAAGACACCAGAGCGCAAATCGAGGCGATTAATACGACCCTTGCGGAACTTCAGGCAAAACCAAAGAATACGTCTCTTCGCCCCGTCGGATTCATCAGGCCTAAAGAATGATTAATTTTGCAAAGTGTATTAAAATAAGCCTCTTTGTATGCCCGTGGGGAATACTAAATTGAAATTTGATGAAATTTGTAGTAACGAATTTGATACATGTGTGTTATTTGGTAAATATTTGATATATAGCAATATACCATCGCTAAGATATGGTCTTTGACGTTGCGTTAAATTCGTTCAAATTTCAGTAGATTTAATTTTGGTAGTCATTTGGTAGTCAAAAATTCGAAAATTTGACTACCTTTGTGGTGTTCTTAATTCTTATCCACATGGCTACAGTCAAACGCGAGTTGTCGCCGAAGCTGAACGGCAACGGTGGAAAAGCCGGGGCTGATTGACCCCGGGAAGCAAGCTCGCTTGACCCCCG
>CAJUMZ010000032.1 GCA_910587665.1 uncultured Muribaculum sp. | reverse complement strand
AACCGCCCCCTTCGAGGCTGCAAGCAACCCTTGCAGCCTCTTTTTTTTACCCATGCCCTTAAAGTCCTTAATGACCCTAAGGCCTCTAAAGTCATTGACGCCCTATGTTACCATCCGGATTTACTACTGACTTCGACGGCTTGCTTGAGGCTCTTTCACAGGAGCCTTCGGTGAGTGTGCGTTTCAACAAAGCAAAGGTTTCCACTTTGCCGGAATTGGAGCGAGTGCCGTGGTGTACTCTTGGAAGGTATCTTCCCGGCAGACTCCAGTTTACTTTTGATCCGGCATTTCATCAGGGGAGATATTATGTTCAGGATGCCTCTTCGATGATATATTCCCATATTGTAAGCCGGCTTACGGAGGGATGCGGCGCTGTCAGGTATCTTGATGCGTGCGCTGCTCCCGGAGGCAAGACGACGGCGGCAATTGACGCCCTGCCTGCCGGCTCGCTTGTCGTGGCTAATGAATATGTGCCGCTAAGGGCTGAAATATTGCGCGAGAATCTCGTCAAGTGGGGTTATGGAGGCATTATAGTGTCGAAGGGCGATACGCGCAAATTTCGCAAGCTAAATGACGAATTTGACATAGTTGCCGCCGATGTGCCATGCTCCGGTGAGGGAATGTTCAGAAAAGACCCCGACGCTGTGGCGCAATGGTCGCCCGCTCTTGTGGAGGAATGTGCCGCGCGACAGAGGGAAATCGTCGAAAATCTTTGGGATGCGTTGCGCCCGGGCGGATATTTCATATATTCTACCTGCACATTCAATCGTACAGAAAACGAGGATATGCTTTCATGGATACTTTCGGAATATGACGCTTCGCTCGTCGATCTTGAGTTTCCGGAGGAATGGGGAGTCGTTGAACGCGACGGTTGCCGTCATTTTCTTCCCGGCAGGGTAAGGGGTGAGGGGCTTACCGTGGCTGTTATAAAGAAAAGCGGAGTATATACCGGGCGCACGATGAAGGAGCCACGCCCGGGTAAAGTTGATCCGATTGTTGCGAAATGTCGTGACGATCTGCTTGCGCCTGACAGTTTCCGATGGTCTATTGAGGCTGACAAGGTGGTCGCTTTTCCTGCATCACATGACATCAGCCGGATTGTAAAAACTCTTGATATCATACACCGCGGCATTGAAGTGGCACAAATCAAGGGGCGTGACCTTATCCCCACACAGTCGCTTGCAATGTCCTCTTCGTTGTCTTGCGACGCTTTCCCCCGCCATGAGGTAGATTACCCTACAGCTATCGCTTATCTGCGTCGTGAGGCGGTCAATATAGAGGATGCACCGCAGGGCTATGTACTGCTGACATATAAAGACACACCGCTCGGATTCGTTAAAAATCTCGGGCGGCGTGCCAATAATCTTTATCCGCAGCAGTGGCGTATACTTTCCTCTCACATACCGGAGTCGCCGGTATCGGTCATTTAGATCGGGTCTGAC
This sequence comes from uncultured Muribaculum sp., assembly GCA_910587665.1. GTDB lineage: Bacteria > Bacteroidota > Bacteroidia > Bacteroidales > Muribaculaceae > Muribaculum. The sequence goes on along the minus strand of CAJUMZ010000032.1, from coordinate 19,269 downwards.
CGTTGCCGGTAATCAGATATTTGTAGGTTGTGATTTCCGGGAGTGCCATAGGTCCGCGCGCATGCAGTTTCTGGGTCGATATGCCGATTTCTGCCCCAAATCCGAATTGTCCGCCATCGGTAAATGCCGTCGACACGTTGACATATACGCAAGCCGCGTCGATTTCGCGTAAAAACGCTTCCTGCGCAGTCTTCTCTTCCGCCACGATACATTCGCTGTGGTGCGATGTGCGGGCGTCTATGAAATCAATTGCCTCGCGCAGTCCGTTTACCGAGGCTATCGACATCTTGTAGTCAAGCCATTCCTTTCCGAAATTTTCCGGTGTCGCACGGTGGAGATACGGATATATGCCTTCAAGCACGGGGTAAGAGGCGTCGTCGGCATAGATCTCGACATGTTTGTCGGCAAGAGGCGCACAGATATAAGGCAGCTCACTCAGAAGGGCGGTGTCGATGACAAGTGTGTCAAGGGCGTTGCACACGCTTACACGACGTGTCTTGGCATTCATCACAATGTCACGCGCTATGTCAAGGTTGGCTGATGCGTGCACATATGTGTGGCACACTCCGGCTCCCGTCTCGATCACCGGCACGCGGGCGTTGTCTCTGACATATTCTATCAGTTTCTTTGACCCGCGCGGGATTATGAGGTCGACCATACCTGTGGCATGCAGCATTTCCGTCGTGGCATCATGCCCGTTGGGCAGGAGTGTGACGCAGTTTTCATCCCAACCGTTTTCTTTAAGCAACCGGCGCATCATGGCAACGGTGCACTCGTTGGTCGCGGAGGCATCGCTGCCTCCTTTCAGCAGGCATGCGCTTCCCGCTTTTATACAGAGGGAGAATACATCAAACGTGACATTGGGGCGTGCCTCATAGATTATACCGATCACCCCGAAGGGTACAGTCACTTTCTCTATTGTCATGCCGTTTGGCCGGATGACTTTGCTCAGCGTGACGCCAAGCGGCGAGGGGAGCGACGCCACCGAGCGCATGTCGGAGGCTATATCCCTGATGCGTGTCTCTGTAAGACGGAGACGGTCAAGCTTAGGGTCGTCAGGACTCATGCGTGCCATGTCTTCGGCATTGGCGGCAAGTAAGTCGGGAATGGCAAGCTCGGTAGCCTCGGCAAGCTTCATAAGCAGCCCGTTGACCTCTTCGGGCGACCTAAGGGCTATCTCTTTTGAGGCGCGGCGCGCGCGCTCAAGCAGTGGTGTTATCGTAGCCATCGTTTAATTGCCGTACATTAGCTCTCGAAGCTCTTTTTCCACATTTTTCGCTTTTTTCAGCACTTCCTTGTGGTCGACGAAGAAAAGGTAAGTGGCATACTGCTTCTTGCCGTCGGGTGTTGTCTCTTCGGCATATTGCAGTACAGCAAGGTTGCCGTTGCGGGCGCGCCACATCAATTTATCATCTTCACCCTTCAGCTGGGCATGCTTTCCGTAGGCTGCGGAGAGTTTTATCTTGGTCTGCTCATAGGCTGTGCGGTCATCGGTATTGGAAATCTTGTAGAACCCGATCTGGTAAAGCTTGTCGCGATAGAAGTCGAGCACGCTGCCGTTCCATTCGATGCGGTTCCACATGGCGGGACCGTAGGAGAGCTTTTTCTCTTCTCCCTCGGTGCGCGTCTGTTTGTTCTCTACATTGCTGAGCGCGAGGTCGCAGCGGTCATATTTCCAACCGAATTTCACACCGTTTATTTCCGTCAGTTTTTCAGTAGCAAATGCGATTGCCGACAGCATTGTCAGCGAGATCATTAGTAGTGATAAGCGTTTCATATAGTCAGTTAGTGGGTTATTTAGTCAATATATAGATAATCGCTGTGGATGATGGGCTTGGCATCGCGCTCTCCGGTTATTAGCCGGGCGTCGTCGGCATCATACCCGATCCTGCCCCAGGCGATTATCGAGCCGTCGGCACGGCTCACACTCACAATGTCGCCCTCCTCGAAGTTGCCTTCCACCGATATCACGCCTACAGGAAGAAGGCTTGCCCTTACAGGCGAGAGGATTGCCTCTGCGGCGCCGTCGTTGACGATGATATTGCCTTTGGCGAAATCCTCGCTGTGGGCTATCCACTTCTTAAGTCCTGAGGCTGCCTCCGGCGTCGGGTGAAACAGGGTGTGCGGCACGGTTGCTCCCGGGGTCATAAGGTCGGTGAGCACATTCTCGCGCTTACCGTTGGCGATTATTACAGCAGTACCTTCCGACGCGACTTTTACTGCTATTCGGTATTTTGTCGCCATGCCGCCCCTTCCGAGCGATGACCGGGTATCTGTTATACCGCCCGACGCGTCATCATTTTCCCGAATATCAGTGATAAGCTTTGTGCCCGGTAGGGTTGGATCTCCGTCATACACTCCGTCGATATTGCTCAGGATGATAAGCGCCTGCATGTTCATCATTGAGGCGATAAGCCCCGACAGCTCGTCGTTGTCGGTAAACATCAGCTCGGTTACCGACACGGTGTCGTTTTCATTCACGATCGGTATGACATTGTTGGCGAGCATCACCTCCATACAATGCTTCTGATTGAGGTAGTGGCGGCGAGTAGAGAAATTTTCTTTTGTCGTCAAGACCTGTCCGCAGGCAATGCCGTGGTCGCGAAACAGCTCGTAATATCGGTTGATCAGCTTCGCCTGCCCTACCGCGGAGTAGAGCTGTCGCGCCGACACCGAGTCGAGCTTGTCGCCGAGGTGCAGTTCGCTGCGCCCCGATGCCACGGCGCCCGACGATATCATGATCACCCTTATACCCTTGCGGTGAAGCTCGTCTATCTGGTCGACTAAAGCCGACATGCGGGTTATGTCGAGCGTGCCGTCGGCGCGCGTCAATACGTTGGAGCCTATCTTGATGGCTATGCGTTTATAGGAGTGTCGTGTCATATATCTTAGACAACGGTTATTTCTCTTTTTTGTTGTCACGGATGGCGACACGTCTTATCTTTCCGCTTATGGTCTTCGGAAGCTCTTTTACAAATTCCACTATGCGGGGATATTTGTATGGCGCAGTCACGCGTTTTACATGATTCTGTATTTCCTTGATAAGCTCTTCGGCTGACTGCTCGGCGCGTTCGATATAATCCTTGGCGAGCACGATGGTGGCTTTTACCACCTGTCCGCGTATGTCGTCGGGGACACCGGTGATCGCGCATTCGACCACGGCAGGATGGGTCATAAGGGCACTCTCTACTTCAAACGGGCCGATGCGGTAGCCCGACGATTTGATGACATCGTCGGTCCTTCCGACAAACCAGAAGTAGCCGTCTTCGTCGCGCCATGCCACGTCGCCCGTGTGGTAGATGTCGTCGTGGTAGGCGGCATATGTCAGTTCCGGGTCGTGGAGATATTCCTTGAACAGCCCCAACGGTTTTTTGCCGTGGGTGCGCACCACGATCTCCCCTTGCTCTCCATCCTCCACGGGGCGGCCGTCGGGAGCGATCAGGTCTATGTCATATTGCGGTCCTTTCTTTCCCATCGAGCCCGGTTTCGGTTCAAGCCAGGGGTAGGTGGCTATGGTAAGGGTGGTCTCTGTCTGCCCGAATCCTTCCATCAGCTTTATGCCGGTAAGTTTCAGCCATTCCTCGTATACCTTCGGGTTGAGAGCCTCGCCGGCGATGGTGCAGTATTTCAATGTCGAGAGGTCAAATTTAGAGAGATCCTCACGTATAAGGAAGCGGAACACCGTAGGAGGCGCGCAGAAGGATGTGATGCCGTAGTTGTGGATCATGTGCAGCACATCTACCGGCTCGAATTTCTCGAAGTCATATACAAACACGTTTGCCCCGGCGATCCACTGTCCGTAGAGCTTACCCCACACAGCCTTGCCCCAGCCTGTGTCGGCAAGGGTGAGGTGAAGGCTGTCCTCGGTAAGATTGTGCCAATAACTTGCGGTTATAATGTGCCCGAGCGGATAGGTGAAATCATGTGCCACCATCTTGGGCTCACCTGTAGTGCCCGAGGTGAAGTATAGCAGCGATATGTCGTCGTTGGTGTTGACTTTCTCCGGGCGAGTAAACGGTTTCGCCGCGTCGATCGACTTGTTGAAGTCATACCATCCTTCCGGCACTATCGGACCTGTCGAGATAAGCGATTTCACCGTAGGGCAGTCGGGCATAGCCTTTTCTATATGGTCGATGACCACCTTGTCGCCCGTGCAGATGATAGCCTTTATTCCAGCCATCTTGCAGCGGTACACGATATCCTTTTCCGTGAGAAGATGGGTGGCGGGGATCACGGTCGCCCCGAGCTTATGAAGCGCGATAATCGAGAACCAGAACTGGTAATGGCGCTTCAGGATGAGCATAACCATGTCGCCCCGGCCGATACCGAGTGACTGTAGGAATGACGCTGTCTTGTCGCTCTCGCGCTTTATGTCGGCAAATGTAAACTGTATCTTCTCGCCCTTGTCGTTGGTCCATAGCAAGGCGGGTTTGTCAGGCTCTTTCTCTGCCCAGGCATCTACCACGTCATAGCCGAAATTGAAATCTTCCGGCACATTGACGTGAAAATTTTCCATAAAGTCCTCATAGGACTCAAACTTGGTCTTATCAAGAAATTTTTCAAGCATATTGCTGTGTATTATAGACTGTAGTGTGAATCGTTTGGTCAGGATATGATGGCGATGAGTTTTACCGCCTTGTCGCCGATTGCGCGCAGACCGTGCTCACGGCGTGCGTCAAACATTATGCTGTCGCCCTCATGGAGCGTGATTGCCTTTCCTGCGACCGAAATCTCAAGCTCTCCCTCAAGCACATAGTTGAACTCGTGCCCGTCGTGGGTGTTGAGCGTCATTTTGGTGTCGGGGGCGGCCGGCTCCACCGTCACTATAAACGGAGCCATGAGCCTGTGCTGAAATCCTGCGGCAAGGTCCTGATAGCTGTAAGCCTTTGTGCGCTCTACCTTTACCCCTTTTCCGGCGCGGGTCACATAATATGAGTTCATCTTCGGCTCCTCGCCGAAAAGAAGTGCCGTGAGCTCCACGCCGAATGTCGTGGCAAGGCGATGTAGAAAACTCACGGGAATATCGGTCGTTCCGCTCTCATATGCCTCAAGGAGCGCGGGGTCTATTTCACACTCTGCCGCCATTTCTGCCACCGTCATGTCAACGGCGTCGCGCAGTCCCTTCATCCTTTTGGCGACCTCTTTTATATGATCCATATACCTTAGATAAATTTCGTTGTTCTAAATAATTTTAACTCTCGATCAGTCGCAAAGATAAACAATCTTTTTATAAATGAGTTTTCTTTTTGCGCTAAAAATGTCATTTTTGCACACCGATTGTAATATTGTGCGATAAATCTACGGCAAAATGTAACCCTTTGCGATATAATTCAAATTATTTCAAATTCTTCTTGCAATTCTCCTAAAAGTTACATATATTTGTAAAAATCGCCAAAATCACATAAAATCAATCATTATGCCTCACTCCTTAAAATCACTGTTGATTGCGGCAACTTGCATTTTCATATGTTTTGCAGGCAATTCTGTTGTTAAAGTTTCATATGATTATGATGCTTCTGGAAATCGCATAAGCCGCAATGTTGTACTAAGTCGTTCCAGCGCGCCTCAGAATCAAAGTACAGATGTTTCCGAAATGTTGAATGAGTTAAAAATAACTTATTCACCTAACCCCACCCAAGGGATTGTTAACGTGACTGTATCAGGGCTAAATTCAGAAAGTGGATTTGCAAGGCTTTTTGATATGTCAGGAATCCTACTTGTGGAATATCCGCTATCTGAAACAATGACATTTGATTTGAGCTCATTTAGACCGGGGGTCTATTTGCTGAACGTATCCAATGGAGATGCCATGAAAGTTGTGCGTATAATTAAGGAATAATCTAAAACTTAGCCAATATGAAAAATTATATAATATACGTAGTAGCAGGGCTGTTTTTCTTATCTGAAAATGCTCATTCACAAATAAGCGATGATGTGTTTGAAAATTGGACCGATGAGCAATATGAGCAATACGAAGATTCGATCAGAAATATCCTCTATCCTCAACCTGTAAGTGTTGACGACGGAAGTATTGGCACTGATAAATTGGTCAAGCCAGATGATAAGGTGTCGGGAGATAATGCTATTACGAAGGCTTCTTCTATGCCGGTATCTTTTGTGCCTGATAAGTCAAAAGAACCCGGACAGATTACGATTATCTCCGGGACTACACCCTATGGAGCAAAGACTTATAGTGTCCCTATTGATGTATATTCCGGGCTTAACGGACATCAACCCTCGTTATCATTGTATTATAATAGTCAGCTTGGAAATTCAGTTGTTGGGACTGGATGGACTATTAATGGTTTGTCGATGATTACCCGTGGCAACAAGAGTCTGTATTATGACGGAGTTGCTGATGGCGTTTCTTTAAAAAAGGATGATGCTCTTTTTCTTGATGGGATGAGATTGATATGCTATTCTTCTACGACATCAGAACAGTATTATGAAACAGAAACGGGAAATATTAAAGTGAAAGGATACTGTTCGGGAGACATTATAAAATATTTTGAAGTGTTTTATCCCGATGGAAATAAAGGAGTGTATGGCTATAAGTCAAATGTAGATTCAAAAGCGGCATATCCGATTACTTCATTGCATGACCTCAATGGTAATATAATAAATTACACTTATGATTTGACCGATAATTTTTATTATATAACAAGCATATACTATAATAATTATAATAATTGTAGGGTTGCATTTCGTTATAGTTCAGATCGACCTGATCCGCAGATTGGTTATTCCGGCGGAGTAAAGACTACTCTGAAAAAACGATTGAACAGTATAGAGTGCCGATTTGGCAATGAAATAATAGGGGAATATTATTTAAGTTATACAGTAAAAAATAATTCATCGTTATTGTCTAAAATTGAATTCCGGTCATCATTAAAGGCTTATAATCCAATAAGCTTGTATTATGGAACGGATTCAACATTGGCATATTATACTTCGGATAAAACGACTCTTGGTACTTATTATAAATTTGATGCGCCGAATGCCATTAGGGTTGCAAGGGGGAAAATTAATTATGGGAAAGAGTCTGATGGCATAGTGGTATTTCCTAACAAGACCCCTTATTGGCAACATTACAGGCATTCTACCGCATTTCGTCATTCCGAGCATCGTTTCGATAATTATTATGATAATTTCGAAGAGAAAATATATGTCTATCCGTCAATTCAGTCGTCATACACTAATCCCGTCGCAAATATCAATGTAGAGAGAGGATTTATAGATATATTTCCGGCAGATTTATCGGGTAGCGGGAAAGATTATCTCGTTAAAGTAAACAATTATGCTGATGGAGATAATGACAAGGTCGTTTTTAAGGTGTATTCCCCGGCTCCCGGTGGGACATTGCGACTGTTCAATACATTCACGTTTAATTTTAAAACATTGATTGAGGATGCAAAGGGTGCTAAGAGTATTCATCCAAAGTTTTACTATGCCGGAGATTTCGATGGTGACGGAAAAATGGAAATATTAGGCGTTTCTGTTGACAGCCCGCTTGGCGATTCCTCACGACAGTCATGCTGTTATATTTTTGATTTGAATGACGGAAAGGTGCGTTTCGAAAAAAATCTGTTTAAGTTTACCTATATCTTTACCGGCACTCGACAGGCTGATGCTACAGACGCATCCAATAGGTCGGATAAGTTATTGGTATTTGATTACAATGGTGATGGAAAAACTGATTTATGCCACATTAACGCTGACGGCTTGCATATATATACCTTTGACAAGTCAGGCGGTATCTATAATGGAAGGAGAGTGGGGACATACGGTGAAATCAACAGGCTTAGGTTGGAGAACCGTCAATTATTGGCAGGAGACGTGAACGGTGACGGACTGGTGGATATAATGGTGTCTCCTTCAAGTGTAATAGGTGGTGGATACTGGACTATGCACAGATCCTGCGGCAATTGCGACTTTGATAAGGAGGAAACGCGGATAGTCAAGAATGATGACTCTGTTTTTACCGGTTTTATAGCTCAGGATATAAATGGAGACGGCCGATGCGATCTTATAAATTACAGAAGCGCGCGTTTTGATACATTCCTGAGTAATGGCACCGGTATTTCGTCGACAGCTATCGGTGAGGACTATTCGGCATCAAAAGGCATTCTTGTTCCTGCCGATATTAATTCGTTTGGGTCACATGTCCAATTGATATTCTTGAAAGATGGAGAGATTACAAAATATACTTATACACGAAGTGGATACAAGGATAGGCTTCTTACCTGTATGATAAACAGTCTCGGAGTTATAGAACACAATTTTTATGAACGTCTTGGCGATAACGATCTTTCTCATGAGAAGGGTGTCAGTTTGAATTATCCGTATGTCAGCATAAATGATGGGGTGGAGATTCTTACACGGTCTTCTGTTTATGTAGATGGATTGTCACAAGGAAGTAAACAGTACAATTATGTTAACGCTGTATTTCACCGACAAGGTCGTGGATTTCAGGGTTTTGATGAAATCAGATGCCGAGATGAACGTAATTTGACTTATGTATGTAAGTATGATCCATATAATTTCGGCGTACTTGAAGAAGAATCTTCCCCTGAGCGAAAAATCCTGTCTACCTATAAAGTGGAGGTGGCTCAGAATAAAATTGCAAAAGCATTGTTGATGACGAAGCGGGAGGAAGACCTACTGAAAAACAATGCTATCCTGACTGCCTATTCCTATGATGATTTCGGCTATCCTGTGGAAGAATGTACAACTTTTGATGATGGAAGCTCCATTTTAGTAAAAAATAAATATTCATCGGAAAGCAGGGTTGCTGATGGATATAACTTGGGCTTCCTTGTTGACATGACAAGAACTGTCACCATAAAAGATGAGTCTTTTTCGGAGCGGTTATATATACCTGCACATGCTCGTCGTAATCCCTACGTAAAGGTTGAATATAAGGATGGTAATCAGGTCAAAAATACTGTTTACAGCTATGACACTTACGGTAATGTGTTAAGTGAAAGTATAAAATTGTATTCCGGAACCAAAGAGCAGAAGACTTTATATGGATATGATTTATACGGTCGTGTGATCAGAAAGACAGATCCCCTCGGGCTTGTAAATGAATATTATTATAATCAGATGGGTAATCTTGCCACGGTAAAGGATTATAGAGGTGGCATGACAACATATTCCTATGATGCAATGCATCGGGAGATAAAGCGTATATATCCCGATAGTACCACCTTGACTAAAACTTATAGGTGGAGTGGCTCTTACGATTATGGGCTTTATGCGGTTGAGACTGAAATGATGGGTAAGCCCCAAAAAACCGTTTATTATGATGCCTTGAACCGTGAAGCCGGGAATAGCACTATAATGGCTTCATTTGTTAATTTAAAAATAATGATCCGGAAGGAATATGATACTTTTGGAAATCTGAAGAAAGAATCACTGCCTCATGTATCAGGCGCGACTCCCAACTGGAATGTATATGGCTATGATATGTTCAATCGTTTGGTCTCAAAGGAAGAAGCTACCGGTCGTACTACAAAATATGAATATTCAGGGCGGTCTGTTGCCGAGACTGTCAACGGCGTAAAAAAGAAGAAAACGTATGATGTGATGGATCGACTCGTGGAGATAACCGGTGATGAAGGTTCGGTTGCATATATTTATGCTCCTGATGGTCAGATTGTCAGGATTGCTGCGTTTGCTGCTCCTACCGTGGAATATACTTATGACAAATATCGCCGCAAAATCAGTGAAAAGGATTCCTCTCATGGACTTACGCGATATGAGTATGACAATGACGGAAATATCTCGAAAAAGATTGATGCTGATAACAAGGTTACGGTATATACATATGATGAATTTAATAGGTTAAGGATAATCAATGCCCCGGATTTTTATGCAAGATACATGTATACTAAACAAAACGATCTTGATGCAGTCGATGCAGATAAATACATAAAGCAATTTATTTACGATAAATATGGTCGTGTGGTGTCCAGCAGGGAAACGGTAAGGAATGCGTTCAACCGTAGTAAAATTTTGCAGAGGGACTATACTTATGAAGGAGGCAATATAAAGACAATACATTATAGCAGTGATTCCGGAAAGATTGTGACGGAGATCCACGATTATAAATCGGGATGTCTGTCAAGAGTCCGCATCTCCGGTCAGGAACCGATGGACTCGATAATATATAATGTCCGATGGGTTAATGAATTTGGCAAGCCTACGGAAGTGTATTCCGGAATAGCCTTGAAACGTTTTTACACCTATGATGATTTTGGATACCCCGTAAAAAGGGAGATTATTTTATCTGCTGTAAGTGATTCGTACTTGAAAGCTCTTGATCGAAATGATCATTATCCTTTAAAGGAGTCATATGAGTATGACCTTAATACGGGCAATCTTCTTGTGAGAAATAACGATGTTGCCGGTGTAAAAGAATCGTTTACTTATGATAAGTTGGATCGGCTTACCGGCACGGAATCATATGCTGTCTCTTATGACGTAAAGGGGAATATTATGAGGCGTAGCGATGTAGGGACTTTTAGGTATGAGCGTGGTGCTAATCCGTATATGATGACATCCGCTGAATTTACTGTACCGAATTTCCCGACGGTCGCGCAAGAAATCGAATACTCCTCTTTCAGGCGACCATTGCGTATCGCTGAAAATGGCTATCAGGCAGATTTTATCTATAATGATAAGTTCGACCGCGTAGTCATGAATATAGCCTATGAAGGCAAGGACTCTCTTACAAGGTATTATCTCGGCGGGTGCTATGAGGTAGATGTAAAGTCCGACGGCACGACGGAAAAGCTTTATATTGGCGGGGATTATTATACTGCATCTGCGGTATTGATTAATAAGTCGGGAAAAGGATGGAAACGTTATGACATAATTAGGGATAATCTTGGGAGTGTAATTTCTGTCGTTGATGCCGACCTTATATTTAAAAGCAACCCATTTACAGGTGTAAGATACTTGCAGCCTCCTATAAGTTATGATGCATGGGGTCGTATCCGAAATCCGGAAACGTTAGCCCCAAATGATGTCCGAATTCTTGTATTGGGACGCGGTTTCTGCGGTCATGAACACCTTCCTATGTTTGGACTGATAAATATGAACGCGCGTCTCTATGACCCGATGACCGGTCGTTTTCTCTCGCCTGACCCATATGTACAACAGAGCGAATCACCTCAAAACTATAACCGATATTCATATTGTCTTAATAATCCCTTGAAATATACCGACCGCTCGGGTGAATTATTCTTCTTTGATGATTTTTTTATTGGCTTTTTTAAGGGTGCTTTTAAAGGAGAAAATGTCTTTAAGTCAGGTTGGACACATGTGCAAAATTCCTTTAATATATGGAAAGGGCTATATTTGAGTGATAGTAATAAAAAATTTTGGGGAAGTTCTTGGGAGCTTTTCTCTCGATTTACATGGCAGTTCCCTCAGACATTACTTGGATTTTTGTCTTCCCATGCTTATAATAGATTTGGCAATGTAACGGATGTGACAACGGCGTATGGGGCGACAGTTCTCCGCACAAATAGCATAGGTAGTGCGGTGACTATCGGTAACTATATAATAGGTAACTCGACAATTAGGGCTGATGCTAATAATTCTTTGTTCCAGCACGAGTATGGACATTATCTGCAAAGCCAGACTTTTGGTCCCCTATATCTTTTTATGGTCGGGGTGCCAAGTATCCTCAGCGCATCAAAACATAATGGCGAGCATAAATTCCAAAAGTTTGAAATAGATGCCAGCCGTAGAGCGTTTTTGTATTTTAATAAATACGTTGAAAAATTCTATTATCCCAGAGAAGAATACTATGGACATACGCATGGTTGGGATTTTGAGGCACATCCGGTCTGTTCAGAGAGTCAATGGAATATTTCAAAATATGTTGAATATGACGAAATAAATTCGAGATATTCAATTTATGGATGGAAAGGCTTTTTTTAATAAAGTAATATTTAGAAGTTATGTTAATGAGTTGTTTTGCCGCAAGGTTTTCGTTTGTTATGATCGTGTCGATGACTCTGCTTACCACGCAGTGTTATGACTATGTTGTCGAGCAGCAGATTGAGTCTATAGATGTTATCCTTTATGATAATTCAGGGAGGATTTTGAGACCATTGTCAAGAGAGTGCAAGGCGGAAGCGTTGGTGATAAGAGTGATTCCGAATTGGACCGGATATGGAGATGTATACCGGCTGTCGGACCCTCTGACCGCAATAAGAGTGACTGCGATTGATGCTGACGGAAAGCCGATGGTTATGCGCGACTTTAAATCTCTGATACAGATGCCTGATCCTTACAGCTCCAATAATGAGTTACAGATTATAGACTTTGAATTTGATGCTACGGGTCAGCAACTGACATATCCCTTGGATGCAATCCGCGACCGGTATGATTTTTATCTTGCGTATATTCCTGACGGGGAGCCGCTGACGGGTGAGTTCCGTTTCGGCGTGACTTTAGAGTTTAAAAGCGGTAAAGTCATTGAGGGTAAATCAGATATTGTCCGGTTAATAAATGATACATCAATATGAGACGTGCAATCATGATGGTCATAATGTCGCTGACTGTGGTGTTTATGACGAGAGCTGTCACTCCGGATTCCATCCCGTCGCCTTATGTCGATACTCGTTATGGGTTCGCTCTTTCTATTGGCGCAGGAGGCTTAATCACAGGCTCCGCAAGGGATGCCCCGGTCTATACCGTGGGTAAACTGAGTGACTTTTTAGGGGAATTCCGTCTTAGTATATTTTGGAATCCATTGAAGCATTGGGGCTTAAATCTTGATTACGGAGAATTATTTAGCAATAAATATATTCCATCCCCCGGAATTGAGGATTTCGGATTAACAAGCGGCTACGAGATGCCGAGCGGAGACTATGAGAGATATGGGGGAGTCAGCTACATCACGTTGGCTCCCGTATATAGAATTGTGATAAGTCGGGTGATGCTTTCCGGCGAGATCGGTTTTGGCTTTTCTGATCGGAAATACGGTAAGCATCGGGAGTATTTTGGAAAGAACAGGGAAAGCAATGAGTTGCGGCGATTAGATGTATTGTTGGATCATGGCTCCCTTTTTACAATGACTCCTCGGGTGTCGGCGTGGTATATTTTCGGGCATCATTTCGGGCTGCGCCTGACTGCGGGATTCTTAGTACAGACCGGCTCGTCGACCCTTACAACCACGCTCACCGACCCATATCGTAAAAAGGAACTGCAAACCCGGCAATATAAAATCCCCGGCGTCACCGCATTTACGGCTGAAATCGGCTTTGTGCTTTGCTTCAATAGCCGGAAAAAGTCCAAGCATTAAAGCGCGAAAAAGCAGGCTTGCGAGTCGTGGCGGCTGCTGTCGTAATGCACTCCGGGCGAGCAGAGAATAGTGAAATTGACTTCCACCGGCGACGCTACAAGCACTAATGTTGCATCGCGGGGCAACAGCGACGGGAAAAATGAGAGCTCCGACATGTTGACGGTCGACCGGGGCGGTATGCAAAGATGTGCGCAGCAGTTATTGTCGGCATCAGGGTCAACCGGCAGCAGTAATTGGCGATCCTGGCCAGAAACGGCGACAATGTTTACAAACATGTATTGATCGGTGCTGTTGGTCACTTCGGCTGATGCCAAGCCATCGAAGTCGAAAGGGGCGGTAATCGCACTGCCGTTATCGTTGATGAGGCGGAATGTGACAGCCGCTTTCCGGTCGCTTACGCCGTAATGGCAGAAACCGGCAAAGGCATTAAGCAACGCCTTGTCTTCGTCATCCCCACGGTGGGAGCCGCCTTGCGACTGAAGCAGCTTGCGGTGGGTGTTTTCAGGGGTGTCGGCACTGAAAAGTGAGGCCACCAGCGACTTTACCCATCGCCACGTATTGCCGCCTTTGTCCCTGTGGCGGCTGACGAGTGTCGCTAACCGCTGCCTCCCGTATTCATTGACCGACACCAATTCCCGGCTTTCCTGAAGATACAATGTCAGCGAGCCGCCTTTGCCGATGATGATCTGCGATTCATCGGTGAGGTGAGTGTCGCGTGCGCAGAGCGGAATGTTGCCTTCGGCGGTATGCTCCGTCACGTTTCCATGTACGGAGTACACCGTGTAGCTCTCCCCCTTTGCCATACCGGCAATGAGGAGTAAAATCGGGAATATGATATGCCTGAGCGATAGCATGCTATTTAACGAATAACGGGTAATCGGTGGTCTCTTCAAGATTCCGGTGGATCGGAGTCTGCGACTTGTCGGTCAACTGGGGAATACGCTTTTCAAGGTAGTTGCGTATTTCCTTGATGGTGATTCTACCGTCATGGTCGGTGTCGGAGTTGCTGAAGTCACATGCCTCGATAAGTGCTTGAGTGAATACGCCGTGACCGTATCTGGAATCTTCATTTGACGGTGTGTCAGAGCCGCTTGATGTGTATATGTTGGTGCCGTTTTTAGTCGATACCAACTCTTTGAAGAAGTCGGCATTGGACATCTGATCGCCCCTCATCCCTTCGGCAAGCCTGCCCGAGGAACAAGCGTCGACAAACACGACAAGCTTGCATTTCTGACTGATGTATTGAATCTTTTCAATAAAGCTTGTTGCCGACAGGCTGCCCTTACGAGGCGTGTCACGGTCAATGGTCTTTGACGTGGCAAGATAATATTTGTCAAGGCCGTCGACCAATCCGTGTCCGGCAAAAAATATGACGGCAAGATCGGTACTACGTGCCGCATCGGCGATCTCTTCAAGTGCATTCTCGATATTGGCTGTCGTGACGTTTTGACCCAAAAGCAATTTTTGCCTGATGTTGCCGAATGTATTTTTATGGCGTGAAACAAATGTGTTCAGCACGTCCCGTGCGTCATTTTCCGCGTATTTCAGGTCGGTGAGATTTGTCGCAGGGTAATTGTTTACACCAATGGACAGTATGTGGAGAGTTGAATTCTTACGTATATCCCGGTCTTCGTCGTAGATAAGATTTATAGTGTGGAGTTTCATGTATTCATCAATTATACATAATTTGCATGAATGCTTTGGGAGGATTAAACTATGCACCCCTTTAGAAATATCATTTGCAGGAATTATATGTATGTCGTTTTCTTTGCCGGAGATCCAATATTTCAGGCTCTTTGCATTTGTGGTAAAGGATATTTTGAAATTTGGATCGCTGAACTTTGTGTTGTCGGATGTGCGGAATGAGAATTTGATTCCTCCGGTGGCGCCCGGTCTGGTATTGTTGGCCGCTGTAGTTGAGACACGGGTATTGCTGTTCGGAGCCGGTTTTGATGTCTTGTTTGTGACTTTGCTATCTGTGGTTTTTAGCCTGGACGATGAATCTTTGGTCTCATACAGAATCACTCTCATCTCACCTCCGGTAAAAGTCACGGTTTTGGTCTTGTATCCGACATAGCTGACTTTCAGGCTCTCACCTATTTCGACATTGTTGATTGTGAATCTCCCATCAATATCTGTCGCAGCTCCGAAACGTTTGTCAGCCACTAATACGGAGGCTCCAATAAGAGGTTCACCCTTGCTGTCAACGACGACTCCTTTTGCGGTATTGGCAAGCGTTGTGGATTTAGGAATGTATTTGAAATCGAAATATTCGCTTGAACAGACCCATTCGTTGTCTTGGTCAAATAACGACGCCGTAAGTTTTAGCGAGTGTGTCCCGCCTGAATTGATTTGCAACTCTTCGTAAGGTAGAAATACGTTTAGTCCGGTATATTTTGTCGAGTCGTAACTTGGTGTTATCCTTGTTGTTGCACACAGTTCGCCGTCAGATGTCCGGTAATTTATTCTGCCTTTAAGCGGCTTTTTGTTTTCTTCATAAAAGTGGCATGTCGCGGATCCTTTCTCTCCTTTCATGCCATAAATCTCAAAATCAAGCTTTACATACATGCCGTTTTTGCCGTTTTCTGTGGCGTTATGCTCTATGTTGACCGACTTGAAGTACCCTCTTACAAACTTTTTAGTTGAGTATGCGTAGCTTTTGGCTATGCCTTTGGATGGAGAATCCGACGCGATTCTATAAAATAGAAACTTGTGCCATCTTGTTTCGTCGAGCTTGTTGCCATTGTCATCATAAAGTATTGCATAATATTTAATCATGCCCTCGTTCGGCTTGATCTGCTTATGGGGAAGAAATATACCTACATTTGTATAAGTTGAATTGTCGTAAGAAGGCGTAAAATATTTTCGGCAGAAGAGTGACCCCGATGTAGTCTGATAGGAAGCTTCTGTGCCCGGGATATCTTTCCCTTCTTCGTCACAAAAGTAGCATACGATTCTTCCTTTTTTGCCCTTCATGCCGCTGACGTCGAAAGACACATTTATGAAGAGGCCGTTTTCTCCATTTTGGGTCACATTGTGTGTCTCATAGACAGATGTGAATTTGCCGCTTGCCGTATTGGCGCTTCCGTTATTCGCCGCATTCGCGCTTGATGCAGTCAACAGTATGGCGGCGATTGTCGCGGTGGTGCGCGCCTTTTTCCTGAACACCTCGCGCGAGATGCCGATAAGGTCAAACGCCACCGGAATGAATGCGAGCGATCCCGCAATGAAAAGTGACGAAATGTATATCGAAGCGGTAATATACAGCATGCCGATAAGGAATATGGTGAAAATGATGGCGAGTGTGGGATACATGATGTTGCCGAGTCCCAATATGGCGTATGTGTAGCGGTTGGCTGTCGGGTTTCGGTTTTCAAAGTTATCACGCAGGACCGTAAAGCCTGACGATGCTGCAAACACTATGATAAATCCGATAATCCATGTAAGCCAATCGGCGACAACAATTGTATCATCGTTTAATATCGAGTCAATTGAATAAGCCTGGATGATTACCCCGCTAAGTCTGCCGATGGGGGTAAAGTGGTAATCCTCGTCGCTGTCGGTTGCTCCTAATACCACCATTCTCCCGTCGGAAAGATCCTGTATCGCTTTTATATCTGAGGCATCCACTGTCTTGAACCGTTGAGGCGTGAAATTAATGATGCCATTGTTGGTGGGATTGTGGCGAGTTGAGTCGCCGTATGTTCTCATGTAAGCCTCAGTGACCGCTTGGGCAAAAGATGGCGTCGCTGATTCCGGAGCCGTGGAATAGTTACGGATGTAGCTGTTGTCGCTATGATCGATTAGGTTTGTGTACCCTGTCGGCAGGTTGATAGAGTCGGTCGCAGTTCTGACTGTGGATATGTAGGCTCCCGTTTCTTTGTCCCATTTATTTAGATGCACTGCGGTTACAATTTTGTCTTTATGGGCGGTCAGGATGTCACATAGTTTCCGTGTGGAATCGGGATTCACGTCATTGTCGCTGAATATCACGTCGATCCCGATTACCGATGCTCCTCCTTTGGCCGCGTTTTCGATAGCATCGGCTATTTCCGCTCTGTCGCTGTCCGACGTGTCTACGATCAGTATTTTGTCATTTCCCACCGGCTTGGCATCTCGCATTGAGGCATAGTGAATGTCGGTAATTGTCACATCGGTCAGGGCACGGCTTATCGGCTCAAACATGTCGATTCCTGGTATAATGGCGGCAAGCAGAGCGAATAGTCCGATTGATACTATTGTAATATAAAGAGACTGTAAAAGTCGTGACATTATAACGATTGGCTTATGAATACTACTGGTGCGATAAAATCGCGTTAGTTTAAAAATCATCAAATAAAGAGAGTTCTTTGACATTTTGGTTTGAATTGGTTGATGAGGTCTCCTTGGTAATAAGCTGTCGTAATTCGACACGCTCCAGGGCAGATATTCTGATCAGAGTTGCGACTTCGGTGATTGAATAGCAGCTTTCGTAATCAGCCTTTATCCGTGCAACCGTCAGATAGGATATGATTGCGGTCCAAAGGTGAATTTTAACTGCATTCTCGGAAAATCCCCAAAGGGTTTTAACGATGATATTCTGTTTTATCCACTTGAAGAACACTTCTATATCCCAGCGGTGTCGGTAAAGATTCGATATTTCCATTGCACTGGTCTCAAAATTGTTGAATGTGAAGTCCACGACAGTGTCATTGTCCGGGTCATATACCCGCACAAATCTCATGTCTTCAGGATACAGTTTACGCGACTTATATCCTGTTAGCCGGATCCGGGAGTCTTCGATGACACCTGATTTCGCATCCGGGATTTCCATCTGCTTCACAGTTGTGAATTTCATGTTCTCCTTGGGACGCGACACCCAGAACGCCTGCGACTTATGGAAACGGAATAAAGCCTCAAAGTCCACATACGCCTTGTCCATTACATAGAAAGCGAACGGTTCGGGTGTGAGTACGTCGAGTTCGTTACTGTCATGCCATTTACCATCAGTAATATGGATGTTGGCAGGGATGCTCCCTCGTAAATCAAGCAATGTGTGCATCTTGACCGCGCCTTTGCTGTATTTGCCTAACGCCCAGGCTGCAAGTTTTATGCTGGTGGATATCGTTGTGGAGTCCAAGGCATAAATCACGTTGTCTATGGTTATCTCAGACAATTTGTGTCTCGAATAGATTGGTCTTACCAATCCTATGAGATAGATTCCAAGTCCTTCAAAAATACGATAATCCCGACTTTCGTTGGCTCTTGACAATGATGTGTGGTTCACGGTTTTGCGGAAACCGAGGTGATATAGGAATTTTGAATGTGCTTCCAGGCATAAACAGATATCCCGAAGCGAATCACAGCCTGTCAACTGCCCGAACAGCAGATGAAGAAGGTGGTTGTAACTGTTGAGATTCTTTGTATGCCAATCTCCTTTATATTGCTTCACAAGTTTATCGAACTGGTATCGCGGTATAAACTCAATCACTTGGGAGAACACATATTTACCCTGATTCATAATCTTGATGCTTCTGAACAACAAGACTAATAAACCAATTTCAAATCAAAAAATCAATGTGCTCTTGTATTTGACTAAATACTAATATCTTAATAACAGTGGTTGGATTTTTATCGCACCACTACTAGCTTATGAATACGTAAATCTGATTGTTTTCCGCCCGATAAAGTTATAGCATTGACGCGTCAAAAGCAAATAATTGCACGACCGATTTTGTGCATACTGTGGATTTTCTCAGTTTCTTGAACCCCATCCCCCCCTTTACTCCCTGCTATGATTCCGATTTCCCCATGTCCGGCAACCCATTGAGGGTAAAATTTACAATAAAAATCGTCTAAAGTTCCCAAGAAATTAAAAATTCGAAAAATAAATTTTAGGTAGATTCAAAACCGGAGTGCAAAAAGTTCGGTGAATTTTAGTCTGCATTCGGCGGGGGCGAGCCCTCCCA
>CAJUMZ010000031.1 GCA_910587665.1 uncultured Muribaculum sp. | reverse complement strand
GAACCAAACCGCATGTTAACATCGGTACTATCGGTCACGTTGACCACGGTAAGACTACTTTGACCGCAGCTATCACTAAGGTGCTCGCTGAAAAGGGTCTTTCTGAAGTTAAGTCATTCGACCAGATCGACAACGCCCCCGAAGAGAAGGAGCGTGGTATCACAATCAACACCGCTCACGTTGAGTATGAGACTGAGAATCGTCACTACGCTCACGTTGACTGCCCTGGACACGCCGACTATGTGAAGAACATGGTTACCGGTGCTGCTCAGATGGACGGTGCTATCATCGTGGTTGCCGCTACCGACGGTCCCATGCCCCAGACTCGCGAGCACATCCTTCTCGCCCGTCAGGTGAACGTTCCCCGTATCGTTGTCTTCCTGAACAAGTGTGACATGGTTGACGACGAAGAGATGTTCGACCTCGTTGAGATGGAAATGCGTGACCTTCTTTCTTCTTACGAATATGATGGTGACAACACTCCTATCATCCGTGGTTCTGCCCTCGGCGCCCTTAACGGCGAGCCTCAGTGGGTTGAGAAGGTAATGGAACTCATGGCCGCTGTTGACGAGTGGATTCCCCTGCCTCCCCGTGATATCGATAAGCCTTTCTTGATGCCTGTTGAAGACGTGTTCTCGATCACCGGTCGTGGTACTGTTGCCACCGGTCGTATTGAAACCGGTATCGTTAAGGTAGGTGACGAAGTTCAGATCATGGGTCTTGGCGCTGACCTCAAGTCGGTTGTTACCGGTGTTGAGATGTTCCGCAAGCTCCTCGATCAGGGTGAAGCCGGTGACAACGTTGGTCTTCTTCTCCGCGGTATCGACAAGAAAGATATCAAGCGTGGTATGGTTATCTGTCACCCCGGAGTTGTTAAGCCCCACAGCCACTTCAAGGCTCAGGTCTACATCCTTAAGAAAGAGGAAGGTGGCCGTCACACTCCGTTCCACAACCACTACCGTCCCCAGTTCTACATCCGTACACTTGACGTGACCGGTGAGATCACTCTCCCCGAAGGTGTAGAGATGGTTATGCCTGGTGACCACGTTACTATCAACGTTGAGCTCATCAACCCGGTAGCTTGTGACCTCGGTCTCCGTTTCGCTATCCGCGAGGGTGGTCGCACCGTAGGTTCTGGTCAGATTACTGAAATCCTTGACTAATAAATAAATTCGGGGGCGTCAGTCCGGCGCTCCCCGATATACGGGACTAGCTCAGTTGGTAGAGCACCGGTCTCCAAAACCGGGTGTCGGGAGTTCGAGTCTCTCGTCCCGTGCTAAAATAAAAGAAATGAAAAAATTAAAATTACTTACGGATATTCAGGAGTCTTATACCGAGCTTCGATATAAGACTTCTTGGCCTACCAAAACTCAGCTGATCAAGAGTAGCTGTATAGTGCTTATCGCTTCCATTATTATTGCACTTATCATACTCGTCTTTGATCAGATCATCGACCATTTCATGCACTTTATTTACGGTCTTTAAGTCTTAAAACGTAGTCGCAATGGCTGAAAGGAAAAAAGAATGGTATGTCCTTAGGGCAATATCAGGAAAAGAAGCTAAGGTTAAGGAACTTCTTGATGCTGCAATCAAGAATACGGACTTAGGCAACTACGTGTTTCAAGTCTTGATTCCGACAGAAAAAGTGGTCACTACGCGTAATGGGAAAAGGGTTGTCAAAGAACGCAACCTTTATTCCGGATATGTGTTTATTGAGGCTGATCTCCAAGGCGAGGTTATGCATGAGCTTCGCAACACCACCAATGTTATTGACTTCCTCGGGGGAAGAGGCAAGGGCTCTGCGCCCGAACCACTCCGTCAGAGCGAGGTTATGCGCATGTTAGGTGCTGCCGATGAGATCAATGATGCCAACGACGACGGCTTTGGCGACTTTATGGTCGGCGAGCACGTGAAAGTCACCTTCGGTCCGTTCAGCGGTTTCAACGGAGAGGTCGTCGATCTCGATCCCGAGAAGCGCAAGCTGAAAGTCGAGGTAAAGATTTTCGGTCGTAGCACACCTCTTGAATTGGAGGCTTCGCAAGTAGAGCGGGAATTGGCAAAATGACGGTTACGAGTCATCAGTCGGTAATCCGCACGTTTAACCCAACAAAATTTGTATTAAGAAATGGCTAAAGAAATTGCTGGACAGATCAAATTGCAGATTAAAGGTGGAGCAGCAAATCCATCGCCGCCAGTAGGTCCCGCGCTGGGTTCTAAGGGCATCAACATCATGGAGTTTTGCAAGCAATTCAATGCCCGTACCCAAGACAAGGCAGGCAAAGTGCTTCCGGTCGTAATCACTTACTACACCGACAAGAGCTTTGACTTCATTGTTAAGACTCCCCCGGTAGCAATACAGCTTCTGGAGGTGGCCAAACTCAAAAGCGGTTCGGCCGAGCCTAACCGTAAGAAGGTGGCAGAGATCACTTGGGATCAGGTAAAGGTAATCGCTGAAGACAAAATGCCCGATTTGAACTGTTTTACTGTGGAATCGGCAATGCGCATGGTTGCCGGAACAGCCAGAAGCATGGGTATCACCGTAAAGGGAGCTTTCCCTGAAAATAACTAATAAACTTCAATTGACATGGGTAAACTTACTAAAAATCAAAAGTTGGCTTTACAGAAGATTGAAGCTGGGAAGGCTTACACTTTGGCTGAGGCTACAGAGAAGGTAAAGGAAGTGACCTATACCAAATTTGACGCTTCTCTCGATATCGATGTACGTCTTGGCGTGGATCCCCGTAAGGCTAATCAAATGGTGCGCGGTGTCGTTACTCTGCCTCATGGTACTGGCAAGCAGACTACCGTTCTGGTGCTCTGCAACCCCGACGCTGAAAGCGCCGCTAAGGCTGCCGGTGCCGATTACGTAGGTCTCGACGAATATATTGAAAAGATCAAAGGTGGTTGGACCGATGTTGACGTTATCATCACCCAGCCCGCTATCATGGGTAAGATCGGTGCCCTCGGCCGTGTCCTCGGTCCCCGTGGCTTGATGCCTAACCCCAAGAGCGGTACTGTAACCAACGATGTCGCTAAGGCGGTAGAGGAGGTGAAGAAGGGTAAGATTGACTTCAAGGTCGACAAAAACGGTATCGTTCACTCTTCAATCGGTAAGGTGTCTTTCACTCCCGAGCAGATGCGTGACAATGCACGTGAATTCATCAATACCTTGATTAAGCTTAAGCCTGCCACTGCAAAGGGCACCTATATTAAGAGTATTTATCTTTCGAGCACTATGAGTCCCGGTATCAAGGTTGACTCTAAGTCAATCGATGCTTAACCCTAAATGACTAAGTAAAATGAAAAAGGAAGATAAAGGTATTATTATAGAGAAAATCGCGGAAACCGTTAAGGCTTATCCCTGCTTCTACCTCGTTGAGACCGCTGGTCTTGACGCTGAGAAGACAAGCGATCTCCGCCGTGCCTGCAGCAAGGCTGACATCAAGCTCCTCGTCGTTAAGAATACTCTCCTCCACAAGGCTCTTGAGTCTTTGGACACTGACTATTCTGAGCTTTATCCCTGCTTGAAGGGTGCTACCTCGGTGATGTTCTCCAACGTCGGTAATGCTCCTGCCAAGCTTATAAAGGATGTGCTTAAAAATGATAAGGATGCTCAGCTCCCCCGCTTGAAGGCTGCTTTCGTTGAAGAGACTGTTTATGTCGGTGCTGATCAGCTTGACACTCTTGCAAGCATCAAGAGCAAAAACGAGCTTATCGCCGATGTGGTCGCTCTTCTCCAGTCACCCGCCAAGAACGTGGTTTCCGCCCTTACTTCGGGTGGCACCAAGCTTCACGGTATCCTTGAGACACTCTCCAACAAATAATAATTAATCAAGAAAAATAACTCAATTAAATCATACAAAAATGGCAGATTTAAAAGCTTTTGCAGAACAATTAGTTAACCTCTCAGTAAAAGAAGTAAACGAACTTGCTCAGATCCTTAAAGACGAGTATGGCATCGAGCCCGCAGCAGCAGCTGTTGCTGTAGCAGCCGGTCCCGCAGCAGGCGCACCCGCAGCAGAAGAGAAGACTTCATTTGACGTTGTCCTCAAGTCAGCTGGCGCAAGCAAGCTTGCAGTTGTTAAGCTTGTTAAGGAACTCACCGGTCTTGGTTTGAAGGAAGCTAAGGAACTCGTTGACGGCGCTCCCGGCGTAGTTAAGGAAGGTCTTGCCAAGGCTGATGCCGAAGGCCTCAAGAAGCAGTTGGAAGAAGCTGGCGCTGAAGTTGAACTTAAATAATATTGCCTGTTAACCAGGTAATTAGGTTAAGAATCATTCTCTGATGATTCTTAACCTTTTTGTGCTATAATTTAAGTTGAGTTCCACTTAACATTTTTTTTAATGTCAGTTTCATCTTCTAAACCCCGTATAAATTTTGCCTCGGTAAAGAATCCGCTTCCTTACCCTGACTTCCTCGAGGTGCAGCTCAAGTCGTTCCAGGATTTCCTACAGCTTGACACCCCTCCGGAAAAAAGAAATAATGAGGGACTTTACAAGGTGTTTGCGGAAAACTTCCCTATCGTGGATACCCGCAACAACTACGTTCTTGAGTTCCTGGATTACTACATCGATCCTCCGCGTTACACTATAGAGGAATGCCTCGAGCGCGGACTCACTTATAGTGTCCCCCTCAAAGCCAAACTTAAGCTCTATTGTACCGACCCCGACCACGAAGACTTTGAGCCAAAGATCCAGGACGTTTACCTGGGTCCGATTCCCTATATGACCGCTCAGGGTACTTTTGTCATCAACGGTGCCGAGCGTGTCGTCGTGTCACAGCTCCATCGTTCGCCGGGCGTTTTCTTCGGTCAGAGCACCCATGCTAACGGTACGAAACTGTACTCCGCACGTATCATTCCTTTCCGTGGCTCATGGATAGAGTTTGCTACTGACATTAACAACGTCATGTATGCCTACATCGACCGTAAGAAGAAGCTCCCCGTTACTACGCTCCTTCGTGCGATCGGTCTGGAAAGTGACAAGGATATTATCGAGATTTTCGGTCTCGCCGAAGAGATCAAGGTCAACAAGACCAACCTCAAGAAGGCTGTCGGAAGGAAGCTTGCCGCACGTGTCCTTAAGACTTGGGTGGAGGATTTCGTTGATGAGGATACCGGCGAGGTTGTGTCGATCGAGCGTAACAATGTCGTGATCGACCGTGAGACAGTCCTGGAGGAAGAGCACATCGACGAGATCATCGAATCGGGTGCGCAGACTGTCCTGCTCCACAAGGAGGATGCCAACACAAGCGACTACTCGATAATCTTCAATACCCTTCAGAAAGATACCTCCAACTCTGAGAAGGAGGCTATACAATATATATACAGGCAGCTGCGCAACGCCGAGCCGCCGGATGACGCGTCGGCTCGCGAGGTTATCACCAACCTTTTCTTCTCTGAAAAGCGTTATGACCTCGGCGAGGTGGGCCGTTATCGTATCAACAAGAAGCTTGACCTCGGTACTTCGATGGAAGTCAAGGTCCTCACAAAGGAGGATATTATTGCCATTATCAAGTATCTTATCGAGCTTATCAACTCCAAGACCGATGTCGATGATATCGACCACTTGAGCAACCGCCGCGTACGCACTGTCGGCGAGCAGCTTTACAATCAGTTTGGAGTAGGTCTTGCACGTATGTCGCGCACCATCCGTGAGCGTATGAACGTACGTGACAACGAGGATTTCACTCCCATCGACCTTATCAACGCAAAGACCATCTCGTCGGTCATCAACACTTTCTTCGGTACAAATGCGTTGTCGCAGTTCATGGACCAGACCAACCCTCTTGCAGAGATGACCCACAAGCGCCGTATGTCGGCCCTTGGCCCCGGCGGTCTGTCGCGTGAGCGTGCGGGCTTCGAGGTGCGTGACGTTCACTATACTCACTATGGACGTCTTTGCCCGATCGAGACCCCTGAAGGTCCTAACATCGGTCTTATATCTTCTCTCTGCGTTTATGCCAAGATTAATGACCTCGGATTCATCGAGACCCCTTACCGCAAGGTTGATGATGGAAAGGTCAACATAAATAACGACGAGGTTGTATATCTCACCGCCGAGGTGGAAGAGGGACAGGTCATTGCCCAGGGTAACGCACCGCTTAATGCCGACGGCAGTTTCGTGCGTGACCGCGTGAAGGCGCGTCTTGACGCCGACTTCCCGATCGTCGCTCCCGGCGAGGTTAACCTTATGGATGTGTCGCCTACTCAGATCGCTTCTATAGCGGCGTCACTCATCCCCTTCCTTGAGCACGATGACGCTAACCGTGCGTTGATGGGATCTAACATGATGCGCCAGGCTGTGCCGTTGCTCCGCTCGGAGGCTCCTATCGTGGGTACAGGTCTGGAAGGTCAGCTTATCCGTGACTCCCGCACTCAGATCACTGCTGAGGGCGACGGTGTCATCGAATTTGTTGACGCTACTGTGATCCGCATCCGTTACGACCGCACCGAGGATGAGGAGTTCGTTGCATTTGAGGATTCCGTGAAGGAATACCACATACCTAAGTTCCGCAAGACCAACCAGAGCACTACCATTGACCTTCGGCCCATATGCGAGAAGGGTCAGCGTGTCACCGCCGGTCAGATCCTTACCGAAGGATATTCTACCGAAAACGGTGAGCTTGCTCTCGGTCGCAACCTGAAAGTGGCGTTCATGCCCTGGAAGGGATATAACTACGAGGATGCTATCGTGCTCAACGAGCGCGTCGTTCGCGAGGATATACTTACATCTGTCCATGTCGACGAGTATTCTCTCGAAGTGCGTGAGACAAAGCGCGGTATGGAAGAGCTTACAAGCGATATCCCTAATGTCAGCGAGGACGCTACCAAGGATCTCGATGAGCGAGGTATTATCCGCGTTGGCGCCCATGTGGCCCCCGGCGATATAATGATCGGTAAGATTACTCCTAAGGGTGAGTCTGATCCCACTCCCGAAGAAAAGCTCCTACGCGCTATCTTCGGCGACAAGGCCGGTGATGTGAAAGATGCCTCGCTTAAGGCTACTCCCTCACTCAAGGGTGTCGTTATCGGCACTAACCTCTTCTCGCGTGCCGCTAAAAAGAAGAAGACCAAGAGTGCCAATGCTCAGCTCCCGAAGCTTGATGAAGAGTATGAGGTAAAGCAGGGCGAGCTTAAGGATATACTTATCAACAAGCTCATGGTGCTTACCGAGGGCAAGACCTCGCAGGGTGTAAAGGACTTCCTCGGCGCCGACATAATCGCAAAGGGTGCCAAGTTTACCCCCGCGGCTTTGAAGGATATCGACTTCGACACCGTAAACCTCTCGAAGTGGACTGCCGACGCTCACAAAAACGAATTGATCCGCGCCACGATTGTCAACTATCTTCGCAAGTCGAAGGAGATTGACGCCGAGCTGCGCCGCAAGAAGTTTGACATCTCGATAGGTGACGAGCTTCCCTCAGGTATCATGCAGATGGCTAAGGTATATGTCGCAAAGAAGCGTAAGATCAGCGTGGGTGACAAGATGGCGGGTCGTCACGGTAACAAGGGTATCGTGTCGCGTATAGTCCGTCAGGAAGATATGCCATTCCTTGCCGACGGTACTCCCGTTGATATCTGTCTTAACCCGCTCGGTGTGCCTTCTCGTATGAACCTCGGTCAGATATTCGAGACTGTTCTCGGTTGGTCGGGTGCTATTCTCGACGAGAAGTTTGCCACTCCGATTTTTGACGGTGCGAGTCTTGACGACCTTAACGAGTGGACCGACAAGGCAGGTCTCCCCCGCTACGGAAAGACCTATCTCTATGATGGCGGCACCGGCGAGCGTTTCGACCAGCCCGCTACTGTCGGAGTCATATACATGCTTAAGCTCGGTCACATGGTCGAGGATAAGATGCACGCTCGTTCGATCGGTCCGTACTCTCTTATCACCCAGCAGCCTCTTGGTGGTAAGGCACAGTTTGGTGGTCAGCGTTTCGGAGAGATGGAGGTTTGGGCGCTTGAGGCATTCGGCGCATCCCATATCCTTCAGGAGATCCTCACCATCAAGAGTGACGACGTCAACGGCCGTAGCAAGGCTTATGAGGCTATCGTAAAGGGCGAGCCTATGCCCCAGGCAGGTATCCCCGAGTCTCTTAACGTGTTGCTGCATGAGCTCCGTGGTCTCGGATTGAGCATCAATCTTGAGCAATAATCATTCATAAGACAAAGAAAGGTAAATACATATATGGCTTTTAGAAAAGACAATAAGACAAAAACCGGTTTTTCCAAAATCTCCATCGGACTTGCTTCGCCCGAGGAGATTCTGGAGAAGTCAAGCGGTGAGGTTCTCAAGCCTGAGACTATCAACTACCGCACCTACAAGCCCGAGCGCGACGGTCTCTTCTGCGAGAAGATATTCGGTCCGGTCAAGGACTATGAATGTCATTGCGGAAAGTACAAGCGCATCCGTTACAAGGGCATCGTGTGCGACCGTTGCGGTGTCATGGTGACCGAGAAGAAAGTGCGTCGCGAGCGTATGGGTCACATTAAGCTCGTCGTTCCCGTGGCTCACATCTGGTATTTCCGTTCATTGCCCAATAAGATCGGCTATCTGCTCGGACTCCCCTCAAAGAAACTCGACGCTGTGATCTACTACGAGCGTTATGTGGTGATACAGCCCGGTGCTGCCGAGGGTGTTCAGGAGCTCGACCTTCTCACCGAAGAGGAATACTTCGATATCCTTGACAAGCTTCCCCAGGGTAACCAGCAGCTTGAGGATAACGATCCCAATAAATTCATTGCCAAGATGGGTGCCGAGGCGGTATATGACCTCCTTACCCGTCTTGACCTTGACTCGCTTTCTTACGAGTTGCGCCACCGCGCAAATACCGACGGTTCGCAGCAGCGTAAGACCGAGGCATTGAAGCGTCTCCAGATTGTGGAGTCGTTCCGCGCTTCACGCCACCGCAACAAGCCTGAATGGATGATCCTCCAGGCTGTGCCCGTGATTCCCCCCGAACTCCGCCCGCTCGTGCCTCTTGATGGCGGCCGTTTTGCGACTTCCGACCTTAACGACCTCTATCGCCGTGTGATAATACGTAACAACCGTCTGAAACGCCTTATCGAGATCAAGGCGCCTGAAGTGATTCTCCGCAATGAGAAGCGTATGCTTCAGGAAGCTGTCGACTCGCTCCTTGACAACTCCCGCAAGTCGTCGGCTGTCAAGACCGAGGCTAACCGACCCCTCAAGTCGCTTTCCGACTCGCTCAAGGGTAAGCAAGGTCGTTTCCGTCAGAATCTTCTCGGTAAGCGTGTCGACTACTCCGCGCGTTCGGTTATCGTCGTAGGCCCCGAGTTGAAGATGCACGAGTGCGGTATTCCTAAAAATATGGCTGCCGAGCTTTACAAGCCGTTCATCATCCGTAAGCTCATCGAGCGCGGTATCGTGAAGACCGTGAAGTCGGCTAAGAAGATTGTTGACCGCAAGGAGCCCGTCGTATGGGATATCCTTGAGCATGTGATGAAGGGCCACCCCGTGTTGCTTAACCGTGCCCCGACACTTCACCGTCTCGGTATCCAGGCTTTCCAGCCCAAGATGATCGAGGGTAAGGCTATCCAGCTCCATCCGCTCGCTTGTACGGCATTCAACGCCGACTTCGACGGTGACCAGATGGCTGTGCACCTCCCTCTTGGCAACGAGGCTATCCTCGAGGCGCAGATGCTTATGCTCGGCGCCCACAACATTCTGAATCCCGCCAATGGTGCGCCTATCACCGTGCCTTCTCAGGATATGGTGCTCGGTCTTTACTATATAACCAAGCTCCGCGAGGGCGACAAGGGCGAGGGCTCCAAGTTCTATGGCCCCGAAGAGGCTCAGATTGCCTACAATGAAGGTCGCGTTACGCTTCATGCCCCCGTTTCGGTGGTTGTTGACGATATCGACGAGAATGGCAACCCCATTCAGCATCTTGTCGAGAAGACTTCTGTAGGTCGTATCCTTGTAAATCAGTATGTGCCTAAGGAAATCGGTTATGTCAACCAGATTCTTTCAAAGAAGTCTCTGCGTGACATCATCGGTAAGGTTATCAATACTTGCGGTGTGACCCGTTCGGCTCAGTTCCTCGACGACATCAAGAACCTCGGTTACTACATGGCGTTCAAGGGCGGTCTGTCGTTCAACCTTGGCGACGTGCTTATCCCCGAAGAGAAGGAGAAGCTTGTGGCCGAAGGTAACGAGCAGGTGCAGGAAGTGCTCAACAACTATTCGATGGGTTTCATCACCAACAACGAGCGTTACAATCAGATCATCGATATCTGGACTCACGTCAACGCGCGTCTTACCGATATCCTCATGAAGCACATGACCGCGGCAAACCAAGGCTTCAACTCTGTCTTCATGATGCTTGACTCCGGTGCCCGTGGTTCTAAGGACCAGATCCGCCAGCTTGCCGGTATGCGTGGTCTTATGGCCAAGCCGCAGAAAGCCGGTGCTGAGGGTGGTCAGATCATCGAGAACCCGATTCTTGCCAACTTCAAGGAGGGTCTGTCTGTGCTTGAATACTTCATCTCTACCCACGGTGCCCGTAAGGGTCTTGCCGATACCGCATTGAAGACTGCCGACGCTGGTTATCTGACCCGTCGTCTTGTCGATGTGGCTCACGACGTGATTATCCACGAGGAGGATTGCGGCACGCTCCGTGGTCTTGTATGTACCGAGATCAAGAACAATGAAGAGGTTGTCGCTTCGCTTGGCGAGCGTATCCTCGGTCGTGTTTCTGTACATGATATTATCGACCCGATTACCGGTGAAGTCATCGTGGCTTCCGGCGAGGAGATCGACGAGATTGCGGCTAACCGCATCAACGAGTCTCCCATCGAGTCGGTTGAAATCCGCTCGGTGCTCACTTGTGAGTCGAAAAAGGGCGTATGTGCCAAGTGTTACGGCCGCAATCTTTCCAACAACCTTATCGTGCAGAAAGGTGAGGCTGTCGGCGTGATTGCCGCCCAGTCAATCGGTGAGCCGGGTACCCAGCTTACTCTACGTACGTTCCACGTCGGTGGTGTGGCTTCTAATATCGCGGCTGTGTCTACCATCACTTCTCGCTATGAAGGTACTCTTGAAATCGAGGAACTCCGTACGGTCGATACCGAGGAAAAGGGTCCGGAAGGACAGACTGTCAAGGTCGTGATCGGTCGTCTTGCAGAAATGCGCATTATCGACCCCAATACCAAGATGATGCTCACCAATGCCAACATTCCTTACGGTTCTAAGCTCTATTATCCCAATGGCGCTACCGTGAAGAAAGGCGACGTGATCTGCGAATGGGACCCCTTCAACGCCGTCATCATCTCTGAGGTCGGTGGTAAGATTCAGTTCCAGAACCTTGTTGAAAACGTTACCTACCGCGTCGACTACGATGAGCAGACAGGTCTTGAAGATAAGATCATAATCGAGTCGAAGGATCGTACACGTGTACCCGAGGCCAACATTGTTGATGCCAACGGTCAGGTGCTTAAGACCTACGCTCTCCCTGTGGGTGCTCACCTTATGGTCGAGGATGGCGCCGAGGTTAAGCCCGGCGACGTATTCGTCAAGATTCCTCGCTCGGCAGGTAATGCCGGTGATATCACCGGTGGTCTGCCCCGTGTGACAGAGCTGTTTGAGGCGCGTAACCCCTCTAACCCCGCTATCGTTTCTGAAATCGACGGTGAGGTTAAGTTTGGCAAGGTTAAGCGTGGTAACCGTGAGATTTCAGTCACCTCCAAGCTTGGAGAGATCAAGAAATATCTCGTACCCCTGTCGAAGCAGATTCTTGTTCAGGAAAATGACTATGTGCGTGCCGGAACTCCGCTTTCCGACGGTGCGATCACTCCCGCCGATATCCTCAATATCATGGGTCCGACCGCTGTGCAGGAATACATCGTCAACGAAGTTCAGGATGTATACCGTATGCAGGGCGTGAAGATCAATGACAAGCACTTTGAGGTAATCGTGCGCCAGATGATGCGCAAGGTGAATATCCTTGATCCGGGTGACACTTGCTTCCTCGAGCAGCAGATCGTCGACAAGCGCGAGTTTATGGATGAGAACGACCGTATATGGGGTAAGAAAGTGGTGGTTGATGCCGGCGACAGCGAGACGCTCAAGCCCGGACAGATTATCACCGCCCGCAAGCTCCGTGACGAGAATTCGGCTCTTAAGCGTCGTGACCTCAAGACTGTCACCGTGCGTGACGCTGTCCCCGCTACTTCCGAGCAGATTCTCCAGGGTATCACCCGTGCGGCTCTCCAGACTTCGAGCTTCATGTCGGCTGCTTCATTCCAGGAGACTACCAAGGTGCTCAACGAGGCTGCCATCAACGGTAAGACCGACTATCTCGAGGGCATGAAGGAAAATGTGATCTGTGGTCACTTGATTCCCGCCGGTACAGGTCTTCGCGAATACAACAACCTCGTTGTTGCTGGCAAGGATGACATTGATTCCGTATTTGACTCCGCCGATGTGATTGACGTCGCTCACTCCGAGCTTTAATCTGTCGGTAACCTGATATAAATGGCGAGGCGGTCTGTGACTGCCCCGCCTTTTTTTATGACACGGTTTTTATTTCGGTTGCATCGTGGATTATTTGTATATTTGCCGGTATGAAAATTACAAGACCTTTTGTATCGGCATTTTTTATGTCATGCTGCATTGTTGCCGTCGCGTGTACCTCCGCGATTGTGAGCGGGAGGTTGACTCCCGACGGAAAGCCTCTGCTTTGGAAACACCGCGACACCGGCACCGAGCATAATTTTGTGGCGCGTGTCGTTGCCGCTTCTCCCGGCGAGGCTGATTATGTAGCCCTGTTTAATGGTGGTGACTCGCTCCTGCGCGAGGCTTGGATAGGCATAAACACCCAC
Source organism: uncultured Muribaculum sp. (assembly GCA_910587665.1). Lineage (GTDB taxonomy): Bacteria > Bacteroidota > Bacteroidia > Bacteroidales > Muribaculaceae > Muribaculum. The sequence continues at coordinate 11,179 of CAJUMZ010000031.1, read as the reverse complement.
GGATTTGCCGTGATGAACACCGCCTCTTATAATCTTGCCCCCGATACTGCTGCTTACCGCGATATGGAGGGCTGTGTTATGTCACGCGCATTGAAGCTTTGCCGCTCTGTCGATGATTTTGCGGCACTGCTCGACTCTCTTCCCAAGCCGCTCGGCGTCCAGGCTAATTTCGGCGTGATTGACGCTATGGGAAACGGCGCTTACTTTGAAACCGACGATTACACTTATACGAAATATGATGTCGCCGACTCTCCCGAAGGGTTTCTTGTGCGCACCAACTATTCCTGTTCGGGCGACACTACATGCGGCTTTGGCTATATCCGGGAGCAAAATGCCTTGTACTTGATAAAGCCATATGTCGATTCGGCATCGGTCACTCCCGCGACATTCACCGAGTGTTTGTCGCGCAGCTTCTATCATTCGCTTGTCGGGCGTGATATGCTCTCTTCGGGCGATCGCTGGATAATAGATCAGGATTTCATCCCGCGTTTCTCTTCGAGCGCTTCGGTGGTGACCGACGGGGAGGTGATGTGGACCGCCATCGGATACCCGCCATGCTCATATGTGCTGCCTGTCACGGCAGGCTATGTGCCGCCGCAGCTTTTGCCCGACACCGTCACATGGCGCAGCCCGCTTTGTAGCTTGGTGGTCGCGCGCAAGCATGAAGTGTTCCCGATTAAACGCGGAAGCGGACAGCACTATATCGATGCTGTCCGCCTTAAAGCTTATAGCGACTCATGCCGCGCCATAAGTCTTGAAAATTATCGCTATTACCGCGACCGGTTATCTCGGGGCGATCTTAGGCTCGGTCGAGGGCATGATTGATTCCACGTTGGCAATCAGTTCTTCCTCCGGCATAAAGCCTACGCTACGGTTGATTACGCCCTCGGTGTTGACAAAGAGCAGTGTCGGTATCGAGCTTACGCCATATTGCTTTGCGATGCCCGGGCATTTGTCCACGTTTACAGAGATAAATCTCACTTTACCTTTGTACTTGTCGGCTACTTTATGGAATATAGGTGACAGCTCTTTGCAGGGAGGACACCACTCCGCCCAGAAGTCGACAACAACGGGTGCCGGCTGCGCGCCTCCAAACTCCAGGATGTCATCCGGTCCGAGCACGATCGGTTCGCCGCTCGCCTGAGCCATCTCCTCCTGTAACTTTTCTTCTCCTTGAGCTTCTTTTTGTGCTGAGTTGCCGCCGCACGATGTGATCCATATACCGGATGCGAGTAGGACGGCTACGATTGATAGTTTCTTCATCGTTAAAAGTTTAGATAATAAACAAGGTGTTCCGGTTATAGGAACACCTTGCCTTGTGTTATAGTTCAGCCAATTGCGCATTAGAGTGATGATGCAAGCGCGCCATTGGTCTTGCGCACTGCCTCTGCGCTCTTGGCAAAGAGTGCTTTCTCTTCCTCATTGAGCTTCACGTCGATGATCTTTTCGATACCGTTCTTGCCGAGCAGACAGGGCACGCCTATGCAGATGTCGGTTTCGCCATATTCTCCCTCTACAAGGGCGGAGCAGGGGATCACGCGCTTCTGGTCGTGGAGCACTGCAGCTACAACCGATGCCGATGCGGCGCCGGGTGCATACCATGCCGATGTGCCGAGAAGTGAGGTAAGGGTTGCGCCGCCTACCATTGTATCGGCTGCCACCTTGTCAAGGGTTTCCTTGTCAAGGAGCTGGGTTGCGGGCACTCCGCGGTAGGTCGCATAGCGGGTCAAGGGGATCATGGTGGTGTCGCCGTGACCGCCGATTACCATACCCTCTACTTCGTTGGGATTGGCGTTGAGCGCGATGCTTAGGAAATATTTGAAGCGTGAGCTGTCAAGTGCGCCGCCCATGCCGATGATGCGGTTTTTGGGAAGGCCCGATACCTTGTGGATAAGGTAGGTCATTGTGTCCATCGGGTTAGATACGCAAAGTATGATTGCATCGGGTGAATATTTGAGCACATTGTCGGTTACCGACTTCACGATACCTGCGTTTACGCCGATAAGCTCCTCGCGGGTCATGCCGGGCTTGCGGGGAATACCGGAAGTGATCACTACTACGTCACTGCCTGCGGTCTTCTCGTAATCGTTGGTCACGCCGGTCATGCGGGTGTTGATGGTAAGGAGGTTGGCTGTCTGCATGATATCCATGGTTTTGCCTTCTGCGAGACCTTCCTTGATGTCGATCAATACCACTTCGTCAGCAATGTTGTTTGTCACCAATACATTTGCACAGGTTGCGCCTACGTTTCCTGCGCCTACAACTGTTACTTTTGACATATTAACTTGATTTATTTGGTTGAAAATTATTGTCGCAGTTATTCACTTGCAAAAATACGGAAATATTTCCGTATTTTGAAATCTTTAACCAAAATTTAAACAGTTTCGTTAACGGGCAAATTTCAATGTTGTCGTGTCGTTCTTGTCGCTGATTTTGGCTACATATACTCCACTTGAAAGCGATGACAGGTCGACGGTCAGCGCTCCGTTTCCTGCTGCGGCAAGAGCCGTTGCACCGGTTACGGAATAGATCTCCACGCTTATCTCTCCATTGGCGGTAACTTTGAGCGCGTCATCTTCCACCTTGCAGATGACATTGCCTGGGTAATCGACATTATTTATGCCTGCGCCCGCTGTGATGAAGTCGCTTGACACCATCTTGGAGCGATATACCATCTCCTCGGTGTCAAAATCAATTTCGGAGGTGATCATTTCAAGTACTTCGCCATTGTCACCGTAGGTATAGTCGTAAGCATTTTGTGCCATTAGATCTTCTATGTCTCCCATAATCATCTTGCCAATCTCAGAGATTATATTGCCATGTTCGTCACATTTTACCTCGAATATCTCGCCTTCCATTTCCACTTCGTCAGGCATATCGGCGTAAAAATATTCTGCAATATCTTTTTCGATGTAGCTGCCATAGTCATCAGTGTGTTCACGTGACACAGTCTCTCTGCCCGACATCTCCTCGTCTTCAAATGAGAAGACGATTGTCATGTCTTGTGCATTGGGATACTCTGCTGCGACGTCGGCAAAATATTCTCCATCTTCATACATTACTGCGCTTTTTATCTTATTGTCGCCTGTAAACAGGTCACCATAGTGGGTAGTGGCAATCTGGCCGTTGCAAGTCTCCCAGATGATGTCGCCCAAGGTTGTACCCTCTTGCCAGATAGGATCACCGGTGACGTAGTCATAGTCAAGGTTCTTGAGAGCCCAGCTTGCAGGCTGCTGCTTCCCTTCCGGATAGGTGAGTGTGGTCTTTACCGTGACATCATCCACTCCGTTAAACGGTACGATTACATTATAATTGGTTACGTTGCCGTCACTGTTGCGGATCACCTCAAATTTGTTGATATACGTATTCCATTCCTCTCCCGAAAACATTGCGATCTCCTTGTATGTATTGAGGTTATGGATTATCGGGTCATCATATTTCTTTATGGATTTCCCGGTGTCTGTCCAGGTTTTGCCGTCATCCGTGCTTGATGAGTTGATTTCACTTGTGCAGTTGCCGTAGGCGTCATAGGTATAGGTTGTACGCATCAGTCCGTCAAAATCCGACATGGTGCCGATTGTTGTCAAGATGTTGCCGTCAGCGTCATAGGTGAGGGTCATGCTGATGTCAAGCAGCCACTCTCCATCTTCGTAGACATATAATTCTTGCTTTGTCGGCAAAAGTTCATTGCTTTTTGCCGCCTTCAGCACGGTGGCGATTTTCTTGGCGCGCTTGTCGCTGTCACTCAGGGTTACTTCCGATTTTGTCTTTGATACACGTGGTGTAAACTTCTTTGCCGACGCGGCGGGAGCTGCAACAAGTGCTCCCGCGATCAGGATCAGGGTAAAATGCTTCATAAGCGATGTGATAAATTTGTAAATAAAAAGGTAATTAATAGTTGTAATTTCTGCAAAGATAATCTAAAAAGCTAAAAAACAAAAATCTCCTCATCTTTCCTTATATTTATATTCCATGCTCCACCTGCGATTTCGTATTCATACCAGTAAATCCAGTAATTAACCCCGTCTATAATATCTTGAATCTTCTTTCCCAGAATTAAGTTCGCTTTTACTGTTGTTTGCCGGTTTTATATGGATTGTTGGCGTATGCTTCATACATGCCGTCATAGCAGTATCCATTTCGGTTGCGTATTATCCTGAGTACATAAAGGGCGTTTAATCCGATTAGACGTTCTGAACCGATATGTTTATGGAATGCTGCGACGTCCCATGAATATATTATCGGAGCGAGTCTTGCATCCAATATTTCAACCCGGTGAGGGGTTTGGTTCAGATCAATCACATAATACCCATTTATGTCGATATCAGACTCCCTTCCGTATTCGGCGACGACATATGCGTTTTGTTGTGCTCTCCACGCTTGTACCGGCGGACAATCTCCATCGCTCGGTATATCGAACATTATATATAATGTATCGGGGCGTACCTTTGATTCCATTTTGTCAAGTATACTTGATTTTGCCAGTGCATTATATGCATGGGTGACCGGTGGCTCAAATTTTTGTCCTGTGAGCTTCATTCCAAACTCCTTGGAGAACGCCTCCTTGACAATCTCCTTCAGCGGCGGTACTGCCGCTTGCGCTGCCTTCCGCTGCTGTCCGCCCGCCGCCTCCGGCAAAAATGCCGCCGCAGCCAAGCAAAACAAAATAATTATTTGTTTCATAATATGGTTGGAATTAGTAGGTTACTCCGAAATGATAGTAGCAAGTATGGCAGTCGTAGCTGTAGCTGCTACGAGTCCGGATTATGCGCAAGAAAGTGTCGCTCTGCAGCCCGGACACGTTTTTGTATCTTTTTTCATACTCTTTAAATGACTGCTCATCCCAATTGTATATTATCGACTTATCATTATCATGCGATTTTGTTGGTGGATAAACGAAATATGAGTTTGTATAATACCATTCAAGATTATATTTCTCAGCATATTTTCTTATATACTTGTTGAAATGCGATAAGTCCCTCATATACATGCTTAGATATGCTTTCCCGTTTTTACGCCATGCTGAAGCTCCCGGCAGTTCTCCGTCATCAGATAATGTAAAATTTAGGTATATGGTATCGGGTCGGCTTTTAGAGTCTATCAGTTCAAGAATGTTTGACTCGGTCAAGGCTTTATATGCCGCTTCGATCCTGACAGCCCTTGGCTTTCCCATACCAAGTTCTTTGGTGAACGCCTCCTTGACAATCTCCTTCAGCGGCGGAACTGCCGCCCGCGCCGCCTTCCGCTGCTGACCGCCCGCCGCCCCCGGCAAAAACGCCGCCGCAGCCAAGCAAAACAAAATAATCACTTTGTTGGTTTTCAGTCGGTTGGCCTTAATTCTGATGATGGAATGTCTATTCATGTTGTCAATGATTTTCGATATTATCTATTGGCGTCAAATATAAAGTAAAGGAAAAATTCCGCAAAAAACGGCAAATAATGAGACAGCAAGTGCCCATGTCTTGTATTTCTCCTCCCAGCCGTCAAATTTGTCATGATCGGATAATATCTCAATATACCTTTTGCCACGCAGCAGATACACGGCGAGAATAATTGTCAGAATCAATGCGATGCCTTCGAGCGGGCCTTCCATAAATTCCGCCATCCCTTTTGACGAGCCTCCGATTACTAAAATCGGGATGGATGCAAATCCGTAAGTGTAGAAGTAGAACATAACAAACATCAATATAAGGAGTGTATATATTCCATACACCACCTGCGATCTCGTACTCATACCAGTAAATCCAGTAATTTATCCCTTACATAATATCTTTCATGGCAAAATCATTTTGACAGCTCATTTGTGAGCTTTTCAATTTTCTTGGATCTACGATAGGTTTCATATAATTCAAACATGCCATCATATTTGTAACCTGTACGGGTGCGTATTATTCTAAGCGCATATTCAGAGCTGAGCTCAAATCCTCTTTGAGTGCTTATATGTTTACGAAATGCTGTTTCATCCCATGAATATATGATAGAGTAAAGCTCATCTTCAGTTGAGCCATGGTTTTTCGTAGAATTTTCAACGAAATATGAATTTGTATAATGCCACTCAAGATTGTACTTTTCGTAGTGTTTACGGATATACTTGTTGAAATGTGACAGATCGCCAAGATACATGCTTGTATATCTGTCTCCATGGTGATGTGAGGCCACAACGGTCGGTGGCTCTCCATCATCCGGCAACGTAAAGCATATAAAAATAGTGTCAGGGCGGCTCTTTGTGTCTATCAGGTTTAGGATATTTGACTCGGTCAAAGCGTTATATGCCATTCTTATTGATGATGACTCCATTAATTCCAGCCTTGATAATCCGTTTTCGGACTTTCCCATTCCAAACTCTTTGGTGAACGCCTCCCTGACAATCTCCTTCAGCGGTGGTACTGCCGCCCGCGCCGCCTTCCGCTGCTGAGCGCCCGCCGTCATCACGGGTGTAAGAGTGAAATAGCATATTAAAAATAAAACTAATAACTTGTTCATGTTACAAAAAAATTATGATTGCTGAATATGATATTAAAATAATTTAGGTATTCCTCCGTCATTTGGGAATATACCCAATTCGTTTATGTTAGAACTATAATTAGACCTTAAAGGAACTCCGTGTTCATTTCGGATCAAGTTTTCATAATTACATGCCATTACTTCAGAGAATAAAATTGTATTTCCAGGAAAACAAAAATCTAGGAGAGTGCCGTGTATGAAATCGTACGCGTGAAACATCTCATGAGCTAATATTATAAACGAAGGTATGGTGGGCCTATAATAACCACCGGGACCCAGTGGAGATATGCCACTTTGATGTTTTTGGTAATTCCAATAAATAGTATTTGTTCCAGAATTAAATTTACTACTATTGTTATCCTTTGTGTTACCCTTTGCAATTTGAATATATATAGGAGTTGGATGGTTAATTAAGTCGTACAATAACATTGAACCATAAAATCCTTCAAGCAGATAGCTAATTGCTTCCTCAAACATGGCGCAAAAAAATGATGGGTCTTCTTCCACATTATCAACAATAAATGTTCCGTCAGCATAGGTTAGATTGTGATTTTTGCCATCAATGACCACTACAAGTTTTTCGCCTGTGGGGTCGATGATTTGCGTTGGAGCATTGGCACAGAATGAATAAGGCGACAGATGATAATATTTCTCGCAGAATGGATCCATGGAAGTCCATGAGCAGAGCTGCGGGGAGTAGAATCGTGCGCCGAAATCGCTCCAATGTAAATCGGACACGGGATATAGCTCCTTGCCTCCATGTCGGTATTGTTGCACATCCGCGCCCCTGCCTGCGTCGGCGAACGGAAGTCCAAATGGGATATGTCCGGAGGACAAATCGGTGAATAGCCGGGGGTGGAGCGTAGCGACTCCCCCGGACAGAGATTTAGATTCGTAATTATCCGTAGGATATGTCAAGACCATTCTTTCAGAAATCAAAGTTATATAATCCATAGTCCGGAGGAGTCGCGACGCTCCGCCACCGGCTATTTAAGGGATCAATCCTTTGGATTGGGAGTCCGTATATTGCATCGAGTTCCTTGCCTCCAAACTTGTAGGGCTGCACATCCGCGCCCTTGCCGGCGTCGGCGAACGTGGCATACCCTCCCTCAAACAATATCCGCTTCACCTTCCCGTTTTTGTAGACCACAGGATTGTGAAATGTAGATGACTCTATTATGACTATGGTTCTAGTCATTACAATCTTCAAGGTAATAAACAAACGTAAATGTATACATATTGATGTCATCGAACCATGCAAGTCTTCCACAATTCAACAGTGATAAATTGTTTATTCGAATTAGAATGCTATCAGTAAATTCATTTTGTGAAATGCACAAATTTTTGTACTGCTTGGGTGCGGTAAAGACGTCACCGGTAATTCCAATTCTTTTATTATTCCATTTTTCATAGAATCTTATTAGCAGAGATTTGTTGTGTAACTCGAGGTCTTGATTTAAAAAGACTTGACAGATTATTGTAATTTTTCCATCTACTTTTTTAGGAAAATTATTTAGGCAAACATTAAATCGTTTATTTGCGGTTATTGAATCAGCGGCAATTTGAAAAATCTTGCACATTTTTAGATTAGACTCTTGATTATCGGAATTGTGATATTCTGTATTGTTATTAGATATATGGGATTGATTATCTAAAGTGCAGGATATGGTTTGTAGCACAAATAATGATAATATATAAATTATTATTTTATCCATGGCGAATATTTTATAAGCATTGAGTTTACCTTAGAATGATACTGATTAGAATTATCCCAGATATAAATATGTTAGCGATGTATGAAGTCATAATACAGAATATAGAAATACGATTCATAATCTGGCTGCCAGGAGAGATTGAGACGAGAGAAATCTATTTTGTGCCAAATATTTGTAATCATTTCCTCTTGTAATAATAGGAAGTTTGACAGAAATGGATTTTGGATATCATGTTGTCCTGAAAAAATCCGTTGCTTTCCCCCATTTTTAAGGTACATTATCACGATAGACCGATTTAGCCCGAATGGCTTATAATACTTGTCTAATGGTTGAGAATGAATTATTCGTAGCCGTTCAATACTGTCTGGCATATCGTTGCATACAAATTTGTATGTAGGTGTAATATACTCTATACCTTGGAGTTCTCTTTTGGGTATCTCCGAATAAATCGAATCGATTAGTTTGTCACCAATACTGCATGTTTCCATGACCCAATTTTCTCGTTGGTGGTCGTTCCCGAAACATATTGAAATGCAATTGAGTCCAATTAAAAATAAGATTATTCTTGCCATGGGTTATAGTTTAATAATATTGATTTGAAATTGAAGTTTGGAGTTAGCATTGGATAATTCCCATATAGTTTATTACTATAAACCTGGGCGCCACCTCTAAATGTCATTACACTGTATACAAAATCTTTCTGCGAATAACCAAAAGACAAGGAATTCATTGAGTTGAAATATAGTATTCCTGCTGGGTTTTCCCAACCTTGTGCTCCTTGCGATAGAAATCGATTTTCCATTATATTTTGAGAATTCATGCTTATTGTCGATTCGAAGGCATAGGCTTCGACTTCGTTGAATATTGATTGCCCTCCTTGTCCGTTTAGGTATTGTCCCACGTGCATGGATTCATGGGCGATTGCCGAGATGAATGCGTCTCTGCCCAATTCTTTGCCGATCGTAGTTGTGGTGTTGCCGTAGTTTTCACATCTGGCACCGATGAACGTGGCATACCCGCCGTCAAACAGCGCCCGCTTCACTTTCTCGTTCTCATTTGCCATTAATGGAATCATTTACAATTTCAGAATTCAATTTTGGCTTTATTCCATAGACAAATATAAGATTTAGAACTCCGGCATATTCAAATTCGTTGTTGATGCAAGGCTCTTTGTCTTTAATTAATTTAGGGATATCAATACTGTTTATCAATTTTGAAATGCGATATAACTCACGGTGATATATTGAATCAATCCCGAATTGTTCAGCTTCTGAGATGCTTATTATGGAAAATGGTTTTCCTTGTTTCGGAAAAACAACTATTTGAAAATTGGTCGTGAATCGTTCGATAGGCTTTCCATTTAAATCGTATGGTTTAATCCATGATATTAGATACATGCTATCTCTCGGATTCATTTGGTCGTATAAAATTGAGTTACGACCTTTTATTTGTTCCTCTAAAAATGTATCATAGTTATAATTAGAGAACTGTTCATCAATATATATAGGCAGACAGAGTGTCAATAATATTAAGACTGTTACTATTTTCCCCATGGTGAATATTTTAAAAGCATTGAGTTTATATTAGAGTGATATATAGCGCGATTCCTTGGCATAAGTGAATATGAGGAATATATCCCTGTATTATTCGCCTCTGATTCCCGTTTAAAAAGAAACATTGCATCAGTAAAGGCATTCTCATTGTAATTATGCTGTAATGTAGATATATTATTCCTATATCTTGGAGTTCCTGAAGGTGCTACAGATATAATTTTGTCATTTGGATATGATTCGATTGTGTAATTAAAAGATATTATAGCTTCGAAGGCATTGGCTTCGACTTCGTTGAATATTGATTTCCCACCTTGTCCGTTTAGATATTGTCCCATGTGCATGGATTCGTGGGCGATTGCCGAGATGAATTCGTCTCTGCCCAGTGCTGTGTTTATTGTTGATTGAGCGTTGCCGTAGTTTTCTCCTGAAATATATGATTTGTCCTCGGATCCCGGTACAAATGAGAATATGCTTTCGGAGGCGACGAGGTCGTCTATGAGCTTGTCACCGCCTGATTGGTAGACGATGTTCATAGCCTGTACGCAGCGGCGCACGAAGTCATCGTCACCGAAGTATTCACATCCGGCAACGTACATGAAGTCATTGAACCATATGTCCATTCCTGTTGGGTCGGTATTGTTGACGGGGTCGTTGGCACAGAAGAGGTAGGGGGAGAGGTGGGGGTATTTTTCGGCGAGTTGGTCGGGTCGGTCGAAGCGGCAGAGGTCGGGGATTAGTGTGCGGGCGTGGAAGTCGTAGGTGTGGAGACCGTACATTGCGTCGAGTTCCTTGCCGCCGAACTTGTAGGGCTGGAGATCGGCTCCCTTGCCTGCATCGGCAAAGGGTAGCCCGAAGGGGTAGTAATGGTTGATCTGCTCGGCTCTTCCCCACATGTCGGCCACGACGCGCACGCTCCCGGTATGGTCGCACAAGAAATAGTGCCAATTTGGCACACCGACATCGCTGAATGTGGCGTATCCGCCGTCAAACAGCACCCGCTTGACCTTGCCGTTCTCATAGACCACGGGCCCGGAGTATTCGAGCGTGTCACGGCGCACCGGTCTGGACAGGGATGGCCGGTCGGGCATCTCTGTAGCTACGGGGATTAGCGGTGTGTTGTGGATGGTGCGCAATCGTGTGCCGTCGGGTGAGTAAGCGTAATCAATGAAACTTCCTGTGTAGATGTCAAGTCTTACCGGGCGGTTGAGGTTGTCGTATGTGATCTTGCTGATCTTGCGATTCATGTCGGAGGTGAGTGCGCCCGCACTGTTGTAGGTGTATGCCTTGCCGCGACCGATGAAGTCGTTTGCGCCCTCGCGGGTGACGTGGTCGGCATCCTCCACGACTGATACGAGGCGGTTACCGCTGTACTTGAGGCTGAGGTTGTCGATCTTGCCGTATTTGCCG
>CAJUMZ010000030.1 GCA_910587665.1 uncultured Muribaculum sp. | reverse complement strand
GATGGTGGGTTTTGTGGGGTGGATGTAGGGTCGACCGGGAGGTCGACCGTGGTTGCGGGGGAGGTTGTGGATTGGGTGGCGGCGAGGCGGGCGAGGCGACGGGCGCGGTTGCGGGCACGGCGGTCGATGGTGGGTCGGAGAAACTCGAAGGCGACCATCAGGGCGGGAGGCAGCTGCGGCTCTGTCCCATTAAGTTGGTAGTCTTTTATGGCTGAGGTGAGCAGGCGGCGGTCGGTCTCGCTCTCGTAGATGGCGATAGTGGCTTCCCATTGGCGGTCGAAGCGGGGCAGGCGGGTGTGTGTCTTCATGGCATCATGCTTTTTCCGTCAAAGATAATGCACGGAATAGGGCGGTCAATGTACAAATGGGAAAATATGCGGAGTTTTGGTGAAAATGATGGTGAAAATGATGTGAAACCAGGAAAAAGCATTAATCTTTGACGCGGTCAGTCAGATGAAAATGTGTAATTTTGCGATATGGATACTATTCAGTTGTTGAGCGATAAGTTGCGTTATGTCGGGGTGACAGTCAATAATCCCCTCCATATATCGGTAGAGCCGGGCGTCACGGTGGTGATGGGTCCTAACGGAAGCGGAAAGAGTACTTTCGGCAGGATCATCGAAAAAGGATGGAATATAATGACCAATTCCATCAGTGCCGGCGGCGAGAAACCGGTGATAAAATTTATTGAGTTCAGCGATATTCACTCGCTGAGCGGATGTCATGTGGAGTACTATCAGCAGCGTCATGAGGCGACAATGAACGATGAGGTGCCTACCGTGGCTGAAATCATGGGCGAGAATGTCAATTCCGACCGTTGGCGGAATCTTTGCTCTCGCCTGCGTCTTGAAGGCGTGGAAAGCAAAAAGGTAAATTATCTTTCAAGCGGTGAGCTTCGCAAGCTGCTTATAATCAACATGATGTTTCAACATCCAGACATGTTGATTATCGACAACCCTTATATCGGGCTTGACGCTGTTTCGCGCGGACTGTTAGACGAGGCTCTTGCCGAGATCTCGACGGGCGGCACTTCGATAATGCTTTTGCTCTGCAATCCCGGAGAGATCCCCGATTGCACCGATCAGGTCATACCGATGAAAAATCTGACACTCGGCGAGCCTGTCGAGTGCCGAGGCAATGCAGCCGCATTGCGTGAATCCATGATGACTTTGATGGATTATGCGGTCGATCTTGAACGGGTGCCGAAATCGCCGAAAGAAAAGACGGCTCATGAGGTGACTGTCGAACTGCATGGATGCAACGTAAGTTATGGTGACCGCAAGATAATCGAAAATGAGTCATGGTTGATAAAACAAGGTGAATGCTGGGCGCTTGCCGGGCCTAACGGCAGCGGAAAGTCTGTGCTTCTCAGTCTGATATATGCCGACAATCCTCAGGCTTATTCTAACGACATCACCCTTTTTGACCGACGCCGTGGCTCGGGGGAAAGCATATGGGATATAAAGCGGCGCATAGGCTATGTGTCGCCGGAGATGCACCTGTATTTCCGCTTTGAAGGTGTGGTAAGGGACGTGGTGGCGCAAGGATTGCGAAGCACCACGGGTAATTACGGCTTGATATCGCGTGCTGCCGCGGAGGAGGCAATGGCATGGCTCTCGCTTTTTCATCTGGAGCATCTTGCCGAAATGCGATATTCCACCCTGTCAACCGGAGAGCAGCGGCTTGTGCTGATAGCCCGCACTCTTATCAAGCATCCCGACCTACTCATACTTGACGAACCTCTCCACGGGCTTGACGCGGCACGAAAGCGGAGTGTAAGGGCGGTAATCAACACTATTGTGAGAAGAGATGCCCCCACGCTGATCTATGTCACCCATTTCCTTCCTGAGGTGCCGGAGTGCGTGACTAAGACTAAAACACTAAAAAAGCTTAAAAATGCGTAAAAACGGCGTGTGTGCTAACGCTTTTGTTGCAGTTTTGTCACTTTTTTGTAACTTTGAGGGTTGAATATATTAGTAAACCAATTATGAAGTGCATTCATTTTACCTTGGCACTTATGTTGATTGCAGTAATGTCATGCAAAGGAGGCAACGGTAATGCCAAGACACAGGTTAAAGAAGAGCACGGAGCGATATTGCCGGTGAAATTTAATGCCGACAGTGCCTACTCCTATGTAAAGGCACAGGTGGATTTCGGTCCGCGTATACCGGGAAGTGACGGGCATAAGGCCTGTAAGGATTATATTATCGGTCAGTTGACACGCTTTGGCGCCGATACTGTTGTCGTGCAGAATTTCAAGGCGACCAACTATCTCGGCAGCGAGCTTCCTCTAACCAATATCATGGGCAGATATAATCCCGGGGCTGATGACAGGGTACTCCTTGTCGCGCATTGGGACACGCGCCCGTGGGCTGATGCCGACCCGGATATAAACAAGCGTAGCTTGCCTGTGCCCGGGGCAAACGACGGTGCGAGCGGAGTTGGCGTGTTGCTGGAACTTGCCAGGCTGTTTAATGAAAAGTCGCCCGATGTGGGTGTCGACCTGCTTTTTGTTGACGGAGAGGACTCCGGTAACAGCGGGTCGTGGGGTAGCAACGAGGATACATGGTGTCTCGGCACCCAGTATTGGGTAAAACACATGCCCTATAAGGCGGAAAACACGCCACGTTACGGCATCCTGCTTGATATGGTGGGAGGCATAGACGCCAGGTTTTATCGCGAATATGTATCGGAGAGCAGTGCGAGCGAGGTCAATGACAAGGTGTGGAGCAATGCTTCCGCCGCCGGGTTTGACAAATATTTTCTCAATAATGTAAGGGGCGGCATCACCGACGATCATATATTCATCAATCGTGCGGGTATACCCTGCATTGATATCATAGAGTGCAGCCACCCCAGTACAGGCTCGTTTTCTCCTGTGTGGCACACTGTATCCGACGATATGGAGCATATCGGAAAAGCCACCCTTGGTGCCGTGGGCCAGACCGTGGCAAACACCGTGTTTAACGAAAAAAAGTAAAGTAAATAAGCGATAATCATGACAATCAATCAGCAACAAGACGAGATAGTAGACGAGTTCAGCGACATAGACGACTGGATGGATCGCTATGCGTATATAATAGATCTCGGCAACGCCTTGCCTCCAATGCCCGAAGAGGGACATATCCCGCAAAATCTTATCGAGGGTTGCCAGAGCCGTGCATGGCTGCAGGCCTGTATGACTCCTGAGGGTAAGGTGGAATTTGCCGCCGACAGCGACGCAATCATAGTAAAGGGTATAATAAGCCTGTTGGTAAAAGTATTGTCGGGACATACTCCCGAGGAGATACTCGGCGCCGACCTGTATTTTATCGACAAGATAGGTCTTGCCGAGCATCTGTCTCCGACACGCAGCAACGGACTTGCCGCGCTTGTAAAGCAGATGAGGCTGTATGCCGTCGCTTTCAAGGCAAAGCTTGACTCGGAAAAACAGTGAATTTTGTAAGTAATTAATAATAAACACAATCATCTATGTTTAAAAATCAACCGGCAGGACTGTATGTGCTGTCACTTGCCAACACCGGCGAGCGTTTCGGCTATTACACGATGCTCGCGATCTTCTTGCTATTCCTGCAGGCTAAATTTGGTTTTGACTCGACTGTGTCGGGTCAGATTTACGCGGGATTTCTCGCCCTTGTCTATTTTATGCCCCTTATAGGAGGTTGGGTGGCTGACCGCTGGAGTTTCTCCAAGTGTGTGGTTACCGGTATCGCAGTGATGTTCATCGGCTATATGGTCATGGCCATCCCTACTGAGATACGAAGCACCTCGTCGCTTGTCATCCTGTGTGCCGCCCTGCTGCTCATTGCCGTCGGTACGGGACTTTTCAAGGGAAATCTGCAGGTGATGGTCGGCGACCTTTACAATAACGCCCGTTTCAGCGGTCAGCGCGACGCGGCGTTTTCCCTTTTTTACATGGCTATCAATATCGGTTCGATGTTTGCGCCGATGGCTGCGACCGCGATGTGCAACGTCGCAATGAATGCTAAAGGGCTCACCTATGTCAGTACACTTCCCGCGCTATGTAACCAGTATCTTGACGGGCATGAAAATGCCGCCGACCTTATAGCTACCGCAACAGAGGCCGGTATGGCTCCCGGTGCCGATCTTGCCGCCTGGGCATCGCAATATATCACAACATTGACGACCGGCTACAGCTATGGATTTGCCATTGCCTGCGTGTCGTTGATTGTAAGTTTTCTCATTTACTCTCTCGGTCGCAAGACATATGTGCATATCCTTAACGATAAGAAAGATCCCTCTGCGAAGGCTGCCGAGTCAACCGGTCCGGAACTTACTCCGGCTCAGACCAAGCAGCGTGTCGTCGCGCTTCTGCTTGTGTTTGCTGTGGTTATATTCTTCTGGATGGTATTCCATCAGAATGGCGCCACGCTTACGGAGTTTGCCAAGACCTGCACCGCGCCTGAGGCGAGCGGATGGACCCGTATCGGATTCAATGTGTGGGCACTTCTCAGCATAGCGGTGGGCGTGTACGCGCTTTTCAATCTGTTCCAGACCAAGAGCAACATAAGCCGTTTCATCTCGATTGCGTTGCTTGCTCTCGTTGCATGGGCGTTGTATTATTTCTATAACATCACTCCCGAGCCTCTTACCGGAATCCAGCCTCAGCAGTATCAGCAGTTCAACCCGTTCTATGTGGTTGCGTTGACCCCTGTCAGCCTTGCTATTTTCGGATGGCTTGCCAAAAAGAAGAAAGAGCCTTCCGCACCTCGTAAGATCGGTTACGGTATGCTCATGGCGGCTGTCGCATATGGCGTGATGTGCATCGGTTCGCTTGCGATAGTAGGCACTTCTGCCGCTGTGTCGCCCAACTGGCTTATCAGCACATATCTGTTGCTTACTTTTGCCGAGCTGCTGCTCTCGCCGATGGGTATTTCGTTTGTCAGCAAGGTAGCTCCTCCGAAGTTGAAAGGCTCGATGATGGGCGGATGGTTTGCCGCTACGGCAGTAGGTAATTACCTTGTGTCGATACCGATGCTTCTGTGGGGTAAGATTTCAACCGCTGCATTGTGGGGTATACTGATTCTGATCTGTCTTGTATCGGCCGCATTCATCTTCTCTATCATGAAGAAACTTGAGGCGGCGACCTCCGACGCTCCCGCGCTTGACCCGGTCGACGGCATAGAGGATGATGCGATCTGATCGCAGAAAGCAAAAGCCAATATATAAAAAGCGACCCTCGGAAAAAAACCGAGGGTCGCTTTGTTAGCAGTAAAGTTGGGGCTGAATTATTTGACGCGGGTCAGCTTCATTGATTCCGGATAACCTTCGGCGTTTCCGGCTGTTATTATGAGAGTGTTGCCTGATACGCTGAAAGTGGTGTTTCTTCCGAATGATTCGTTTTCATCCCAGTTGTTATTCAGCGGTGTGCGTAATTTAAGGCGGTTGCCGTCTATGGCGTAACACATGTACACCTCGATGTGATCAAGATGTGTATTGGGGTGCTGAACATATTTCATCAAACCATTGCTTAGGAATGATAATGTGTGTTCTCCGTTACTCCAGATTCCTACAATGTCGGATGTCACTTTGTCAGGCTCAAATCCGGGGTTGCTTGAAGTTTTGACGAAATCACAGACCATTCTCATGTCTTCATCAGGATAGTCAAGATCATGCCATATAAAGTCATAATGCAGTTTGTTGCCTTGCAGCGAGTAGGAGCCGTTAAAGGTCATTATACCGAAATCAAGTTTAAGCGATGAGCCGCTTGTCGTGCAGCTACCAAATCCCACTGATTCATCGTCGAAATTTAATGTGCATATTCCATTATGCTTGAATGTGATGGTCATTGATCCGTCTTCTCCGTCTTCATCCTCGTAAGAGAATTCCCATACGCCGATCAAGTTGTCAGGGGTAGTTGTGGTGCCCTGGGAAGGATTGTTGCCACCACCGGGTTCGTCGGTCTCATCGTCATCATCACCGCAAGCCACAAAGCCTGTGCAGACTGCCAGGGTAAGCATTGTCATGAAAAAATGTCTGAATAGTTTCATAATTGTCTCCTTTTACCGTGCCGGATACCTTTGCATGGTAAGATTCTTAGTTTTAAATATGTTATATAATCGGATGAATGGTATCCCGTCGCGGAAGCGGTGTTTGGCTTTGCGACAACACCCGGTGTCAATAAATCGCATTGCAAAATTACAACCTGTTATACGCCTCTGCCAATTGTCTGTAACATGGCTGTAATATATTGCGCTGATGTAAGTGTTTGATTTGTAAGCTATTGTATGGTTGCTGGTGGTTTATTGTGTCGAAAATAGTGCATAAACGGTCGTTTTTGCGGCATATAATTATTTCTTCGGATTTAGGCGGGATTTTCATGATTTATTGCTACATTTGTGATAGAAAGTGAAATCAATGGAAAACTATATCGTATCGGCACGTAAATACCGCCCGTCGACATTCAGCAGTGTTGTGGGGCAGAAGGCTCTTACCGCCACGTTGCGCAACTCGATAAGCAAGGAGCGGCTGGCTCACGCCTATCTTTTTTGCGGCTCGCGTGGAGTAGGCAAGACTTCTTGTGCGCGTATATTTGCAAAGACAATCAATTGCGAGCATCGTACCCCGGAGGGAGAGGCTTGCAACGAATGCCAGTCATGTCTGGAATTCAACAAGGGTAATTCGCTCAACATAATAGAGCTTGACGCCGCGTCGAATAATGGTGTCGATGACATCCGCGAGCTTGTGGACCAGGTACAGATACCGCCTGTCAATGCCAAGTATCGTGTGTTTATCGTGGATGAGGTCCACATGCTCACCACTGCCGCCTTCAATGCGTTTCTGAAAACGCTCGAAGAGCCGCCGTCGTATGTGGTGTTTATCCTTGCCACGACAGAAAAGCATAAGATAATACCTACGATCCTGTCGCGTTGTCAGGTGTATGACTTTAACCGCATCACGATTCAGGATATGGTCGATCATCTGCAGTATGTGGCGACGCAGGAGGGTATCACCGCCGAGGCGTCGGCACTAAACGTGATTGCGCGGAAAGCCGACGGGGCTATGCGCGACGCCCTGTCGATCTTTGACCAGGTAGCTGCGTCGACGATGGGAAATGTCACCTATCACGCCACGATCGAGAATCTGAATATACTTGACTATGTATATTATGACCGTCTCACCGATGCTTTCCTGAAAGGGGATGTTCCCGCTTCGCTTTTGATATATAAGGAGATCCGCGACAAGGGATTTGACTCGCAGTTTTTTATAAACGGTCTGGCATCGCATTTCCGTGACCTTATGGTGGCGCGCGACGGATCTACGATCTCGCTCCTTGAGGCAAGTGACGAGGCGCGTAAGGAGATGGCGCAAGTGGCGTCACGTTGCACTCCTGAATTCCTTTACAAGGCGATGGATCTGTGTAACAACGCCGACCTTAACTACCGTACCGCTACCAATAAGCAGCTGCTTGTGGAACTTACGCTCATCAAGCTGTGCCAAGCGGTCAGCCCCTCGCCCGATAGCGGCGCAGGAGAGGGGCGGTTACGCCCGATCCCGCATCAGGGCACAACGCCGCAACATGTGCAGGCTACCCCGGCTGCCGCGCAACAGCAGCCTGCGGCAACTGCATCTCCCAAGGTTGCCGTGACTAATGAGCCTGTGGCAAGATATGAACCGCGTAATGTGCCACCACCGCCCGCCACACAACGCCGCGCAACAACTTTGCGCGCGCCCGGCTTGTCGCTGAAGCAGACTGCTTCTGCCTCAACCGACGCCGCTGAAAAGCATGTGGATCGTGCGGCTCAAAAGCGTACAACTCCGTTTACCGACGAGCAGTTTGCCGCTGCATGGAAGGCTATAATGGGGTTGCATCCCAAGGAACACCTGCTCGTCAACGCCATGAGAATGGCGTCGCCGGTAAGGGTGTCGGGCTCGGCATTTTCAGCCACCGTGGAAAGTGAGGCTATACGCGACAGCATAGCGCAATCCTACGGTACATTGATTTCAGAATTGCGCGACCGTCTCGCCAACGATGAGGTGACCCTCGAGATCACTCTCAACAAGGGGCAGGCGACGAGCGCGTCACTTACCGACAGCGAGGTCTACAACTACATGAGGCAGAAACATGCCTATCTTAACACCTTGATCGAGGATTTTCATCTTACCATGGCGTGACCCGACTTTTTGTCGCCGGAGTTGTTATAAAAGGTATAGTAAAGGCGGAAAAAGTGGATAAAATGTCGAATTGTACATTATTATATGCAACTTTTTCCTAATTTTGCCGAGAATTTTTGAATTAACATCGTAATCATGCTGAAAAATCTTGTCATAGTAGAGTCGCCGGCAAAGGCAAAAACAATCGAGAAGTTTCTCGGAAAAGACTATAAGGTCATGTCGAGCTATGGTCATATACGCGACCTTAATAAGAAAAAATTCAGTATTGACGTAGATCACGGTTTCACTCCCGTATATGAAATTCCCGATGACAAGAAAGCTCTTGTGGCAGAGTTGAAAAGTGCGGTGAAAAAAGCCGACACCGTATGGCTCGCTTCCGATGAGGACCGCGAGGGGGAGGCTATCGCATGGCATCTTTGCGAGGTACTCGGGCTTGACCCGGAAAATACAAGGCGTATCGTGTTTCACGAGATTACGAAAAATGCAATCGAGAATGCAATCAAAAATCCGCGTTCAATAGATATTAACCGCGTTGATGCGCAGCAGGCGCGCCGTGTGCTTGACCGTATAGTAGGTTTTGAACTTTCCCCCGTACTGTGGAAAAAGATAAAACCCGCGCTGTCGGCCGGCAGGGTGCAGTCGGTTGCCGTAAGGCTTATTGTTGAGCGGGAGGAAGAAATCAAAAATTTCAAGTCGGAGAGCTTTTATCGTGTCAACGGCATTTTCCATACCGCCGGTAACGGGGTGCTTCGCGCCGAGCTTAGCAAGCGTCTCCACGACATAGATGAGGCGAAGGCGTTTCTTGCCGACTGTGCCGGGGCGACATTCACTACCGGCTCCGTCAGCGTAAAGCCTGTGAGCAAGTCTCCCGCGCCTCCGTTCACTACATCGACCCTTCAGCAGGAGGCGGCGCGTAAACTCGGATTCACTGTGTCGCAGACCATGATGGTGGCTCAGCGCCTGTATGAGGCCGGTCATATCACCTATATGCGTACCGACTCGCTTAATCTTTCTGCTATTGCCGTTGACGCGATCGCAAAGGAGATTTGTGGCAAGTTGAGCGAAAAGTATCTAAAGACACGCCATTATCACACCCATTCCAAGGGTGCCCAGGAAGCGCATGAGGCTATCCGCCCTACCGATATATCAAAACATGTGATTGAAGGCTCCGCTCAGGAAAAGAAGCTCTACGGGCTTATATGGAAGCGCACGATTGCTTCGCAGATGGCTGACGCGGAGATTGAAAAGACTACCGTCGAGATTATGCCGTCGACCCGTCAGGAGCATTTTAACGCTACCGGCGAAGTGATTAAATTTGACGGCTTCCTGAAAGTGTATATCGAAGGCAAGGATGACGAGGAGATCGAGGAAAACTCATCCCGGCTTCCCGCAATCAAGGAGGGTGACACCCTTTCTGCCGAGGAGATTACCGCTACCGAGCGTTTCACCCAGCAGCCGCCTCGCTATACAGAGGCGTCGCTTGTGAAGAAAATGGAGGAGCTTGGTATAGGACGTCCGTCGACCTATGCGCCTACGATCTCCACGATACAGGCGCGTGAATATGTGGAAAAAGGAGAAAAACCGGGTACGGAGCGTGATTATAGTGTGCTTGTGCTCAAGGATGGCAAGGTCGGGGTTGAGTCGCGCTCCGAGATGGTTGGCTCCGACAAGGGCAAGCTGTTGCCGACCGACATAGGTGTCGTCGTAAATGACTTCCTGACAAAATATTTCCCGTCGATTCTCGACTATGACTTCACGGCAAAGATGGAGGAGAAATTTGACGAGATTGCCGAGGGCAATCTTCCCTGGAATGAGGAAATAGCTACATTCTACAATATATTCCATCCCGATGTCGATCAGGCTCTGAACATGCGGCTCGAACATAAGGTCGGGGAGCGCGTGCTCGGCACTGATCCTTCAGGCAGGACCGTGAGTGTGAAGATCGGTCGTTTCGGTCCTCTCGTACAGGTGGGCGACGGTGAGGGCGATGAAAAACCGCAGTTTGCATCGCTTCTCAAAGGTCAGTCGGTAAGTACTATCACCTTGGAAGATGCTTTGAAACTTTTTGAGTTCCCGCGTAATCTCGGCACATTTGAAGACGCCGAGGTAACGGTGGCTATCGGTCGTTTCGGTCCCTATATAAAGCATAAGGGAAAGTTTGTCTCGATTCCCAAGGATATTGCCCCGGCGGCGATAACCCTTGCCGAGGCTGAGGGTCTTATCATGAGTAAGCGGGAGTCGGAAAGCAAGAATCTCATCAAGACATTTGATGAAGAGCCCGACTTGCATATACTCAATGGTCCGTATGGTCCCTATATCTCTTACAATAAATCAAATTATAAGATTCCTCGCACAGTGGAATCGCCTGCCGACCTGACAGTCGAGCAGTGTCGTGAAATCATCAAGGAGCAGGATGCCAAGCCCAAGAAGCCGGCGCGTCGTGCATCAAGAAAAAAATAATAGCAAGACTTTATGCCACTTAATAGCCGGTTCAGTAAGGGTCAGGAGCGTAATGCCGCTTTCCGCCCCGATGTGATAGAGACATACCCCGTAGCCGCCGACGGTAAACTCATGGAATTTCTTATCAACGCCATGCCTCAACGCAAGCGCACTACCGTAAAGGAGTTGCTGAAACATAATCAGGTGGCTGTGAACGGTATGCCTGTAAGGCAGTTTGACCATCAGCTCGTTGCCGGCGATACGGTTAAGGTAAACCTTACGAGGGAGTTCAAGGTGTTTTCCAACAAGCGTGTGAAGCTTGTATATGAAGATGCCGACATATTGGTGATAGAGAAAGGCTATGGTCTTCTCTCCATGGCTACCGACACGATCAAAGACGGCACGGCTTACTCGATTATGAGGGAATATGTGAAGTGGGAAGATCCTCGTAACAAGCTTTTCATCGTACACCGTCTTGACCGGGACACTTCCGGGCTGATGATGCTTGCCCGCACGGTTGACGCCAAGGAGGCGATGCAGCACAACTGGAACAATATGGTGCTCAGCCGCAAGTATGTGGCGGTAGTGGAAGGCGAGGTCGAGAACGACGAGGGCATAATCAAAAGCTATCTTGCCGAAAATTCACGTTTTGAGGTATACTCCACGCAAAATCCGGAGGAAGGGCAGCTTGCTGTAACGCGCTACCGTGTGATCAAGCGCGGGCTGGGACATACGATGGTAGAGGTGGAACTTGACACCGGCAGGAAAAATCAGATCCGTGTCCACATGAAAGATCTCGGACATCCAATCGCCGGCGACCGTAAATATGGTGCCGGACCTTCAATAATACATCGCCTTGCCCTTCATGCCCAGACATTGCGCTTCGCCCATCCCGTTACGAAGCGTGACATGAACTTCTCCACCCCCATCCCCGGCTCCTTCTGGAAGCTCGTCGGCGGTAAATAAGCTTGGTTTGATTCCGGATGCCAGAAAACGGGTAGATTTGCGTGAGTGATGTATTAGAGCATCGCTGCGATTCTGCGTATCTCAGACAATCGGTCAAGCAGTTTTTTGTCAGACTTTGCTTTCTGCATGTCGTACTTTAATTGAAGGCGGAGCAACGATTCAGCAGGCACTCCAAGAGCGGCTTCAAACAGGTATGCAGTAGTCGTGGTTATCGGTCGGCGCGCATTAAGTATCTCATTGAGCGCGGTCGGCGACATCCCGATTTCAGTGGCAAGTTTGCGTTGCGATATGTTGCGGTACTCAATCTCATCTTTTAGTACCTCTCCGGGATGTGTGGGGTAAAACCCAAATTTCATCTCAGCCATATTTCAATCATTTATAATGATTTGACAATTCTATTATTCTGCAAATGGTTATAACCGTTTCGCTTTCAATTTTTTCAGAGATAAATTCGAGTCGGTATTGGTTGTTGACTCTTACTGACTCCGTCCCTGCCTTGTCTCCTTTTAATCTCTCATAGTTCAAAGAATTGTATAAAAAAAGATCTTCAATGCAATTCAATGATTCCATAAGATCGATTACTCGGATAAATTTCATTATCACTTGAGGCTGAAACCTGTGCTTCTTATCAGAACAGCTTCCTTTCTCATAGAATTCAATCAGGTACGGTTTATCAAAATTATCTCCATAATTAAGGTTTGATTGCGCGAATATAAACATTTAATCTGATATTCACAAATTTTGTGAACCCGATTTTGATTTTGATGCCGTCAAATTTTGCTGAATTATCGGTTAATCCCTTAATCGCTCTGAATCGTTTAAATTTTTTGTTAAAATTGTAATGGGTAATTGAAAAATAATTAACTTTGCGTCTGTGTGACAGAGGTCACTATTTATTTTTGTAAGCGTTTTTGCTATATCCTTTAACAGAAAATCGCCAATTTTTCACACAGAGGGATTAGCAGTCATGAACGCTCATGCGTGCCAGTTTCCACCCCAGCGCATGGGGTCGATATATCGGCATGGCGTGGGGTGGGCTGTTTATTTCTGTGTAGGTGTTTGGCGATACCTCTGTTAAGATAGACAGAACATTGTCCACGCTTATTTTTTATAACAAGGTCTTGACGGGACAATTAGAGACACACAACCAACACCTATCTGCAATGAAAAAGCTCTTGCTAATCCTTGTCGCCGGGATTTTATTCAGCCCTCAGATTGACGCCGATACTATACTTATGCGCGATGGCACCGAAATGAATGTTTCGGTCCAGCAATTGAGTGATACCAAGGTAATGTACAGGCTCAATAAGAAAGATGACGTCAAGACGCTTCCTACACGTGATGTCTACATGATTAAGTTTGATAAGCGAGGAAATGTCTATATCACGCCGGAGGGCAAGCGCGTGACCGGAGAAAACCGGCCGATACCGCGCGATGCCGATATTGTATATCTTGTGGATGGAGGAGAGTTTCCGGCCTATAATCTTAATGTTGAGGAAAATGTGGTCTCATTCCTTTTGAAAAAGCCAAGTAAAAAAGTTATACCTGTGGCTGAAGTATATCCGCGGTGTCAGGTGTTTAAAATCAAATATACTGATGGTACTACCGATGTCATAACTTCCATAGACAATGTCGCGCGGGCGGAAGAGAAAACGGCTGAGGTTCAGATCCATGAAGCAAAGGAGGAACTCGAGCCTGAATATCAGGTCGTGTTTCATCACGTAGGTAAAAATGAGACTTTGAATTCGATTGCCGCCCGCTATGACGTGGCGGTAGAAGATATAAAGTCATGGAATGAGATGCCTGCTAAAATGAAAGCTGACTCTCCTGTCAAGGCCGGCACTCAGATTATGATTTATGTGAAACCTGCAACCGACAACTGATACTATGCGGCAAACTTTTTACCTTATTAATATTGTTTCGGCAATATTGATGCTGTCGGTGCTGCTTTCTTGTGGCAATTCTTCTTCCGACGGATTTATGCAGATTGTGTCAGAGCGTGATTCATTGCGTGACCTCAGCAACCGGCAACATGAGCGCCTTGAGCTTATTTCCGGAATGATGAATACGATAAATGTCGCTCTTGATTCAATATCGGAGCAGGAAGGGCTGCTTTTTATGACGGCAAAAGATGGTGACCAGCTCAACCGTCAGGATGCGATTGACGATCTGGCCCGATATGAGATGATGCTTCATCGGCAGCAGGAAAAAATAAATGAGTTGCGTGCCGGACTTAAAATTGTCAACAATGGTGAAGAGATGAACGGTCTTATCGAGGTTATGCAGCAGCAACTGAACGCGAAAGATGCCTTGATCGCGCAGCTTAAGCAGCAATTGTCGGCAAAGGATGTGGATATAGCCAAGTTGCGTAACACTATCGCTACCCAGCAATCCACCATAAGCCGGCAGTCACAGGCGATAACCGAGCTTGACAGGGTGAATGCGTCTCAGACTAAGGCGTTGAAGACCCAGGACAAGATGATGAATCAATGCTATGTATTGATAGCCTCAAAAAAAGAACTTCAACAAAAGGGTATCCTTAAAAAAGGCAAGGTAGTCGCGGAAGCCCTCATTGATAAGTCGGCAATAATGAAGGTCGACATACGTAAGGCAAAAGAATTTGCTTTCAAGGCAAAGAAACCGCGCATACTCACCAACATGCCTTCTTCTGCCTACATACTTACAACAGGGGGAGACAAGAATTTTATTCTGCGCGTGACCAACCCCACTGAATTCTGGAGTTTGTCCAACATTCTGATAATACAAACAGATTGACGATTATGAGACGGCTTTGTTTTTTGTTTCTGACCGCAATCTTGTTAGCCGGCTTCAAGGCTGATGCCCAAACTGAGGGTGAGGATCTTGCTGATGCATTGGCTTCATGGATCTCATGGTTTGAGTGCTATGATTGGGGGCTTGATTTATTTGGCATTGACCCGTCGGATGATGACGAGGTATCGGAGACTGATACAATTATGCTCTCTGATGCGGAGAACAAAATTCTTGAAGCAATTGTGCTCCGTGAATTGTGGTTCGAAAAGATTAAGGAAAACAATGCACAGATGAAGAAACACCTTGTCGAGAAAGGCGAGGATTGGGAAAGTATTGCCGCGATTTATGGTCTTACCAAAGGAGACCTGACTTCAGTCAATCCATTTGTTGATGATTGTTATGCGGGTATGGAAATTGATGTGCCGGTGTTTCTTTCTGAATTGCAGATCCGTGAAAACCGTCTCAACCAGACTGATGCCGGCTATATTCTTGCAAAAGAGAATTATGATGCCGGCAATTATAAAAAAGCGTTGAAAATATATGATGAAATAGAAAAGTCCGGGAAGTCGACTTTGCTTTCTCGGTATAACCGTGGCCTCTGTTGTATGCGCGTTGGCAAGTATGGAAAATGCGTGTCTGACATGGAATACGTGATCAGTAATGATAGCGATAACTCCTATCCCAATGCTAAGCAGATTCGAGATCGCGCGAATAATGCAATAGAAGAGCGTAACAGGAGGAGAGCCGAAATGGTAGGGGCAATGTTACAGACGGCTGCAAATGCTTACGGGCAATATGCTTACACGAAACAAATGCAGGAGTGGCAACAAAATGGAATTTCACCTTCCGGTGAAATAGTTGATCCGTCTAAACTGTCAAAGGAATACCGGGACAAACTGCTTGATCCGAATTTTGCAGTTCAGCAGTATTGGGCTAAGGAATTTGAAGAATACCAGACATTCGGTCGACATTTTAAGAAACCTGACGGCTCCAATTATTCATTTCAAGAGTGGCAGATGTTAAAGGCTCAGGCAGAAATGGAATCCGGAAATAGCAGAGGAATTACGTCGGGGGATGATCCTGATTCGTCGTTGACATCACGAAAAATGAAGACATACGGTAGGGAAAATTATGAAGCCGACTGTCATATTTGCCATGGAACAGGTCGGTGTCCTACGTGCTATAGTGGAGTTGCTTCCGGCTTTGGTCTTAATCATACGTGTCCTAACTGTAAGGCACATCCGGGTAAATGTTCTACTTGTCATGGCACAGGCAAAGTGACTAAAACCCGTACAGTGGAAAAATATTGATAATTATCCAATCTTAATATTTCACATTATGAAAAAAGTAATTAACGCGCTCCGGCAGATTGCGGTCACGGCATTGCTTTGTCTGTCACTGTCTGTCGCCGCGCAGACAACGGCGCAAGTGGCTACACACATAGTTGAACGGGGTGAGACCCTCAACTCCATCGCTCAGAAATATGGCGTCACAGAGCAGCAAATCCTTGACATCAATCCCGACGCCGCGCAATTCATCTACGTCGGCATGGAGCTGAACATCCCGACGACTAAAAATGTGATGACAACACCGGTTGAGGTTGATGAAAGGATTGTGGTTCCGGCGTCGAATAATTATCAAACAAATATAAAGGATGATAGTGGCGACAACCGGATTAGCTCACCGGACAATTCAATTCAGACCGGTTTGATGTTTGACAATAGTGGTTCTGAATACTATGGAGGAACATCTTCTGTCTTGACATGTTTCGCTATTCAAGCTGGAATAGGCTATTCTAATTTTATATGGGATAACGGTTCTGTAAACGGTGATATATCTTATCTTGGTGAAATAGCGGCGCAACTTTATTTTGAGGATAATGTCGGTTTTATCCCTCAGAATTGGTTCTCGGAACTTGGAGTCGGATATATGAAAATGGGAGCTGCTAAGTTGGGTATGAATTATGCTCATGCCCGTATATATCCATTAGGATATAGAGTGCCGTTGTCAAATGTGGATCTTGTCATTAAGGGAGGTGTTTCATTGGGTTTTCCATTGAGCAAATTAAAAACAGACTCTAATTCATGGAAAGGTAATTTTCAATGTGGAATAGGTGGTGGATTAAGTGTTGACTTTAATCGGTTCTCGATAGGATGCAATGTTGAATATGACTTTACAGAAGTGTCATCTTCATGTGGTCAGAAGCTTAACAATATTGCTGTATTAGGGACTATATCATATAAATTTGCTAAACTTTAAGATAATGAAAAACGATAATCTTCTCTCTCGTCGAGAATTTTTTAAGAAGGCTGCTCAGCGAGTTCTTCCAATACTTGCGGTTGGACTATTCCCAAGGCTTCTTTCATCATGCAGTGATGGAAATGATGATCTTGAACGCGCCTTGAATGGCAACTCAAGTTCGGGCTGTACAGATTGTGCCAATGGCTCATACAATAATGGAGGCGGCTGTACAGATTGTGCTAACGGTTCTTATAACAATGGCTCAAGCGGTTGTACAAGTTGTTCAAGCGGATGCACCAACTCGTGTGGAAGTGGATGTTCTAGCTCATGTGGATCTGGCTGTTCGGATGGATGTTCAACTACTTGCTCTGGCGGATGTTCTGGCTCATCAAAAAGTAACGTTTGTGATGGCTGTAAAGGCAATTGTGACAGCACTTGCTGGTCAACATGTGCCGAATATTGTTCCAATGATTGTGTTGGTGATTGCTATGCTCAATGTGCTGGAGATTGCACACAACAGTGTAAAGGAGGTTGTTATGGCTCTTGTCAGGGAATGTGCTATACTGGGTGCTCCAGCAGCTGTGAAGGTCTATGCCAATATACATGTAAAGGCGGTTTATACCATTAAACGATAATGAGTGATTATAAAAAAGAATATACTCCTTGGCAAGCCGGTAGATCAAAAAACATTACGTTTATTGTTACTAAAGATTGTCAACTTGCTTGTAAGTATTGTTACCTTATTGGTAAAAATGACAAGGAACGTATGAATTGGTCGGTTGCTAAACAGGCAATTGATTATATTCTTGCACATGAGATTGATTTTCCTGAAGAGTCCGTAATTTGGGATTTCATAGGAGGAGAACCATTTTTAGAAATTGAACTTATAGATCGAATTTGCGATTACATTAAGTCAGAAATGTATCGTCTAAACCATCATTGGTTTAATTCGTATAGATTCTCATTCTCAACAAATGGCATAAATTATTCATCAGATAAAGTTCAAAAATTTATAAAGAAAAATCCTACCCATCTTTCTATTGGAATAACAATTGATGGCACAAAAAGGAAGCATGATTTGAACAGAATTTGGAATAATAACGATGAAGAAAAAGGATCATATGATGATGTGGTTCGAAATATTCCTTTATGGCTCAAACAATTTCCTGATGCTGCCACGAAAGTTACAATAAGTCATTCCGATTTGCCGTATATTGCAGAAAGTGTTCTTCATTTGTATTCTTTAGGTATACATAACGTAAACATTAATTGTGTTTTTGAAGATGTTTGGCTTGACGGTGATGATAATTTATTTGTAGAACAACTTATCATGTTGGCTGATAAAATTATAGAGCAACGACTTTTTGAAAATTATTCATGTTCCTTTTTTTCTGAAAACATCGGTCGACCAATGGATTCAATTATTGAGAATAATAATTGGTGTGGCGCAGGGAAAATGCTTTCGATTGATGCCGCCGGTAATTTCTATCCGTGTACCAGATTTGCGGCATATTCTTTACGAAGCAAAAAGCCGATTATTATAGGCAATGTATATGACGGCATTGACAAGAATTTGCTGCGACCGTTTCTTTCGCTTGACCGCACGACGCAATCACCTCAAAAATGTCTTGATTGTGAAGTTGCCAGCGGTTGTGCTTGGTGTCAGGGTGAAAATTATGATGCCGCTGATACTCCAACGATCTACCAGCGTTCTACCGCAATATGTAAAATGCATAAAGCAAGGGTCAGGGCTAATAATTATTATTGGAATAAGCTTTTCCGATTGCTTGAGATTGAAGGCAGAAAAGAGGAATTTGAGAAAAATAAACCACAAAGTTCGAAACTGCCATGTTGAAGTATTTAGTAATATTACTGGATGATACCTCTGTCTCCTTCTGCCACTATCGTAATGATAAGGAGGTGCGGCGGTTGATTCCCTATGATGACTTGAAGTCGGCAATTATATGGGCAATGAAGGAAAATCTGATGGTACAATTTGTGTATCCCAACTATACATTACCCATAGAGTATGTTGAGCTTATAGACACAATTGATCATGTCGATATTGCAGAAAATGATTTTGATGCGGATGTCTTAATAGTTAATGGATTTGATTCAATATCAACTTCCGGAATTTCGCCGGATTTGCCTTTTGTTCTCCGAATAACTGCCAAAGAGTTTTTTGATAACGTGGACAGGCTGAGTGAATTCTCTGCTCTTACGATTGTTTTCACTGATATGGAAGATTGGGGCGACGATACTCTTGATAAATACAAAACTGCGTTGGGCAAACTGTCGCGGAATGTGTCTTTGAGAATCTCATCCGGAGAATCATCGAGAGTCAATCTTGTTATGGATAGAATGCAGTTGTCCTCAATGAATAACTGCGGAGCAGGTGACGAATCAATAACATTCGCTCCTGACGGTCAGTTCTACATTTGTCCGGCATTTTATCTTAATGGAGAGCCCCCTGTCGGGACTCTTGAAAAGGGGGTTGACATCCCCAATGCACAATTATATAAGAGAAGCTATGCTCCTATATGTCGTAATTGCGATGCATATAATTGCAAACGATGTATATGGCTTAATAAGTTGAAAACTCATGAAGTGAATACGCCCGGTCGAGAACAATGTGTTATGGCTCACTTGGAAAGAAATGAATCCCGCCGGCTGTTGGAGTCACTAAAGTCTGACGGAATTTATAAGACTATCGCATCAATACCTGAAATAGATTATTTAGACCCTTTTGAAAAATTATAAGTATGAATAAAAAGATTGTCGGTCAAGTGACCGAAGAAGAAAAGAACGAGATTTTACGGCTGTTTGAGCATCGCAATGGACTTAATGAACTGGCAAAAATTCTTACGCCGGAAAATGCTGATCTGTATGAACGGCTTGTAAATGATATGGGAGAAACTACAACAAAATTTCAACGATGGTGGGATACGATGTCCGCAAAGTACCATTGGGAGACAGATGAAAATGGTAGCTGGGAAATTAATTTCCAAACCAATGAAATATACTTGGTAATAAGGTAGTGTTTAGCCTAATAACCATGGCTCGATTTTTATCGCGCTGCTAATGATCTCACATTATGAAAAAAATAAATAACACACTTCGGCAGATAGTGGTCATATCATT
Organism: uncultured Muribaculum sp.; assembly: GCA_910587665.1. Lineage (GTDB taxonomy): Bacteria > Bacteroidota > Bacteroidia > Bacteroidales > Muribaculaceae > Muribaculum. Next base: position 7,461 of record CAJUMZ010000030.1, on the reverse strand, counting down.
GCTATGTCTGTCTCTGTCGCTCTCTGCGCAAAGTGGTTTCCACATAGTTGAACGTGGTGAGACACTAAGTATAATCGCTAAGAAATATGGTGTAACGGAGCAGCAAATCCTTGACATCAATCCTAATGCCGCGCAATTCATCTACGTCGGCATGGAGTTGAACATCCCACAGATACAAAATGCTAATAATCATGTCTCTAATATTCCTGTTCAACAGATTCCTGATGATGATGACTCAAAAACTTCCGGCGCTAACATCTTTTTATCGACCAGAAGCGAGTCAACAAATGAATATGTGTATGATCAACCGGAGATTTCAAGATATCCAAAAGGTCGTTACGGTGTAACTGTTCATGGCTATTTTGGTGCGGATGTTATTAAATACGGTGCCAATGTAAGTTTTGAGGGACTTATAAAAGGAGATAATTCCTCTATTGGTGTTGACTATTCTATGGGTTGGAATGTTATGTGGAATCCTGAATTTGATCTCACGTCATGTGTATTCAGCCTTGGCCCCTTTTGGTGTACTCGATTGGATAATGTCGATTTTTATCTCCCGGTTAAACTCTTATGTGTGGCGTATATGGATGGGGATGATAAATGGCACACAAATTGGGGTTGCCGCGTTAATCCGCTAATTTGTATCAATATATTTAGTTGTGGCGTATTCGCCGATTTAGCAAAAGACGCGACCTTCGGCCTTTCCTTTGGACTCTTGTGGTAACCAATCCATATTGAATTAATAATCTTATTAAACAAATAACCTGATAATACACAATGTAATTATGAAAAAGTTATTACTTCTTGCGCCAATGTTGTTTATTATGCTGTCATCATGCAGCAAGACTGAGGAAAGTGAGTTGAATCCACTGGTCGGGACATGGAGCGGTGAGCGTTCATATAATAATCCTGTAGGCGGTATAAAATACCAGTATCTTACGATTAATTTTTATGCTGATTTTACAGGCGATTTGACCTATGAAGGTCCGGTGTCTTATTCGGCAGCCTCATTTGTATATAGCATAAATGGCAACCAAGTCGTATGCCGTGGTGCGTATGCGAATGGTGACGGCGATGTGGATGAGGACTATACACTCATATTGGCTTATGATGGTCAGTGCCTAAGGCCAATATCAGGACAATTCCAGGATTTTGTGCTTACAAATGGAGATAATCCTTTACCTGACGATGATTACGACGATGACGGTAGTGATATGGAGAATCCGGGAAATAACGGAGAATCATCTTATATTAAAAACATAGTCTCAAAGAATGTGTCGGTTACGGCTTATTACCGGGAATATGAATGGCATGTTGAATTCCGATCAACGCTTGAGAGCGCATTGCCGGGAAGACAAATTAAATATGAAGTTGGGCACGGCACCGATTATGGTGATACTTATGTTACAATTGAAAGTTCTCATAGACCGGTAGTCCCTTCAATTAGTTATAATGGTAATACTAAGATTATTTCTATGGATTACCCATTGCAGTTCTTTTTCGTCGCATTAGAGACTATAAAGGGAGGAAACTTAGAGGATACAATAACTTACGTTGAAATGTATTTAGCGTCATATAAAGCGTTAAAAGATAAAATTGCAAATGGAGAAAATTTAACGAAGGATGAACGAAATTTATTTAATGGCCTAAAAGAGGAATTGGATGACTTTGAAAGGGAGGCAAGAATTGCAACTCAACGCTATACCATATATCCTTATGTCAGTGTTGACGGAACAAACGTTAAATGTGGATCTTTTACAATTAATTAAGAAACGCATATATCAGTCGGTGAGCAAGGACATCTTTCTGCTTAAACTTCTTTTGCTTTGTTGTGGGGCGTTAGTGCTTGCGGATGAGGTAGCGGCGGCCGATGATTGAGAGGGCGACGCTGCGGGTGAGCAGGTAGCAGATGAAGGCGAGCCAAAGTCCGTGGTTGCCGAGAAGCGGGTAGGCGATAAAGTAGGTGGCGAAAAATATTGCTGTTGCGCAGGCCATCGTCATGAGCATTTCGCGGGTGGCTGTCGCCCCGATAAAGACGCCGTCCCATGTGAAGGCGAGAAATCCCGCTACGGGGATGGTGATGACCCAATACATATATTCCCGGGCGTGGGCCACGACTTTGTGATCGTCGCTCAGCAATCGGAGCAGCAGGTCACCGCCGACAGCATAGATGATGGTAAATATCACGGCAAGGAGCAATCCCCAACGGCATATTTTGATGATGCTTTTCGAGAGCCGGGGCTTGTCGCCTGCGCCGATGTATTTGCCGGCAAGGGCCTCGCCTGAAAATCCGAAGCCGTCCATGAAAAATGAGAACAGCGTGAAAAATTGCATCAAGAGCGCGTTGACGGCAAGCATCTCTTCTCCTTGACGCGCGCCGGTGCGTGTAAACCACAGCGTCACTGTCACAAGGCACACCGTGCGCAGGAATATGTCACCGTTAATCCTGAAAAAGCGTTTCAGCCCTTTCAGCTCGCACAATTCCTTAAGGCGGCATAATACAATGTCGTATCGGAGCAGGGCAATTGAAGCCGCGAGAAAAAATCCCGCCCATTGGGCGCAGAGAGTGCCGAGCGCGACGCCGGGGATATTGTAATGGAGCGCATAGACAAGGGTGCAGCTTGCGGCGATGTTGCAAAGGTTGATGAAGATGGATATCCACATCGTAGCCTTGGAATTTTGCATGCCGAGCAGCCATCCGCATATCACGTAATTGCCGAGCACGGCCGGCGCGCCCCATATGAGTATCAGGAAATATGTGCGTGCAAGTTCCCGTGTAGTGGTGTCTACATCCATGAACCACAGCACCGCCTCGCACACAGGATGGCGCAGGGCGATCATCAATGCGCCGGCGATCAGCGCGACAAGAAGAGCCTGTTCTAGTATCTTCGATTGTCCCTCCTTGTCGCCTGAGCCGTAGCATTGTGCGGTCATGCCGCTTGATCCCATGCGCAGGAATCCGAAAAGCCAGTAGAGCATGTTAAACATCGATCCGCCCACGGCAATAGCCCCTATATAGGCGGCTGCGCCCATGTGTCCGACGATAGCCACGTCGACCAGTCCCAACAGGGGCGTGGTGATGTTGGTCACTATCGAGGGTACTGCAAGGTGGAGTATCTCCCTGTTTATGGACTCTTTACCCACGGGTGTAGTTTACCTGATTAGTAAAGCTTTTTTGCCCTGAGGCAATCCCAGATGAGATATACTATCAGAAGCGCGTACATCACGCAGCCGAGTATCTGGGTAGTCCCGACGGGTACGGGATTCTCATATTCAAATCCGGCAAAGCGTGTAAGGGCGGCAAACACGCCAAACAGCGCACCACCGGCGATAAGTCCGGAGGCGATGAGTGTACCGCGGTCGCGGCGGCCATCGTTGAGCGCCTTGTCTTTGCTTCGGTTGGATACGAACCATGCTATCGCGCCGCCTACAAGCATCGGGGTGTTGAGCTGCAACGGAATGAACATACCGAGGCAGAATGCGAGTGCGGGCACTCCGAGCCAGTTGAGTATCAGGGCAAGCACCGCGCCTACCATGTAGAGTATCCACGGGGTCTCGCCGCCCATCATGAGCGGCTCAATCACTTTTGCCATTGCATTTGCCTGTGGAGCGACAAGCGCGTTTTCGCCGGAGAAGCCGTATACGTCGTTGAGCACGAGGATTACGCCGCCCACTGTCGCTGCTGACACGAGGGTGCCGAGAAATTTCCAGCTTTCCTGCTTTTTAGGAGTAGAGCCGAGCCAGTAGCCGATCTTGAGGTCGGTCACGAATCCGCCCGCCATTGACAGTGCCGTGCACACCACTCCGCCGATCACCATTGCCGCCACGATTCCGGATGTCCCGTTGAGACCTATGGCTACGAATATTGCCGAAGCGATGATGAGGGTCATGAGGGTCATTCCCGATACGGGGTTGGTGCCTACGATTGCGATGGCGTTGGCTGCGACGGTGGTGAACAGGAATGCTATCACAGTCACGACAAGCCAAGCCACGGCTGCCTGCCATAAGGTGTTGATTACGCCGGCGGCAAAGAAAATGAATACCGCGGCGAGGGCGATGACTACCATAAACACGATATGTTTCATCGAGATGTCGGTCTGCCAGCGCACTTCCTTGACGCCCGACTGCTTGCCTTTAAGCTCGCGTGCTGCAAGTCCTACCGCCTGGGCGATTATCGACCATGACTTGACGATGCCGATTACGCCCGCCATTGCAATACCTCCGATACCTATCAGGCGTGCGTAGTCGCTGAATATGGCGTTTGCCGGCAGTGATGCTATTTCCGGCGCGCCGTAAGTGCCCATTATAGGGATGATTATCCACCACACGAATATTGATCCGGCAAATATCACAAACGCGTATTTAAGCCCGACGATGTAGCCGAGTCCGAGAAGAGCCGCGCCGGTGTTGACGCTGAATACAAGTTTTGTTTTCTCGGCAAGGGTGGCTCCCCACTGTGCTGCTGTCGAGGTGACATTTTCAGCCCACCAACCGAATGTGGCGAGCAGATAGTCGTAGATGCCTCCTATCAGTGACGCGATTACAAGTGTGCGAGCCTGGGATCCTCCTTGCTGACGGTCTTTCTTCCCTTCACCGCTCACGAGTACCTGTGTTGTCGCGGTCGCTTCGGGGAAGGGGTATTTGCCGTGCATGTCTTTTACGAAATATTTACGGAAGGGGATGAAAAACAGTATTCCGAGTATGCCGCCAAACAGTGAGCTGAGGAATATCTCAAAAAAGTTTACGGTGATGTCGGGATATTTTGCCTGGAGGATATAAAGCGCGGGAAGTGTGAAGATAGCTCCCGCCACGATTACGCCTGAGCAGGCTCCTATCGACTGGATGATGACATTTTGCCCGAGGGCGTTTTTCTTGTTGAGGGCGCCGGATAGTCCCACTGCTATGATGGCGATGGGGATGGCGGCTTCAAACACCTGTCCTACCCGTAAGCCAAGGTAGGCGGCCGCCGCACTGAAAATGACGGCAAGTAGCAGACCCATGGTGACGGAGTAGGGTGTCACTTCCGGATAGTCGTGGGCGGGGTGCATCACCGGATGATACTCTTCATCGGCGGCAAGCTCGCGGAAGGCGTTTTCGGGAAGTCCGGCGACGCCGTTGTCGTCGACGGCTTCCGCTACGTTTTCGTAGCGTTCGTCTGAGTTGTTGTGTTCAGCCATAATTGAGTGGTTTTATTGTAATAAGGGGCGCGCCGGAGCACACCCCTTATTACGTATGGTATTGTTTTGTCTTATTATTGTCTTCCTGATGTCTCCATGCCTTTGGCGATCTTGCCGATAAGACCCTGAAGCACCTTGCCCGGACCGATTTCGATAAATTCTGTCGCACCGTCGGCTACCATGTTCTGAACGGTCTGAGTCCAGCGCACGGGGGCGGTGAGCTGTGCCACGAGGTTGGCTTTTATTTCTGCGGGATCTGTGTGGGGAAGTGCGTCAACATTCTGGTATACGGGGCATACCGGAGTGTGTACGGGAGTCTTCTCGATAGCTTCGGCAAGCTCGGCACGTGCCGGTTCCATGCAGGGGCTGTGGAAAGCGCCGCCCACCTTGAGTTTCAGTGCACGCTTTGCGCCTGCTGCGAGTGCTTTCTCACATGCGGCGTCGATTGCGGGTTCCTCGCCTGAGATTACAAGCTGTCCCGGGCAATTGTAGTTGGCACACACTACCACGCCGTCAACCGACGCGCATATCTCTTCTACAGTCTCGTCGGGGAGGGCAAGCACTGCCGCCATGGTCGAGGGCTTCATCTCGCATGCCTTCTGCATTGCCTGTGCGCGGGCGCTTACAAGGCGGAGTCCGTCTTCAAACGTGAGTGCTCCGGCTGCTACAAGTGCTGAAAATTCGCCAAGTGAATGACCTGCGGTCATGTCGGGCTTGATCTCGTTTTCAAGAGTCTTTGCGAGTATCACTGAATGGAGGAATATTGCGGGCTGTGTAACCTTGGTCTGGCGGAGATCCTCGTCGGTGCCGTTAAACATAAGGTCGGTAATACGGAATCCAAGTATTTCGTTAGCCTTTTCAAACATGTCACGCGCTATGGGGTTGTTCTCATAGAGATCCTTGCCCATACCAACGAATTGTGCCCCCTGTCCGGGGAATACAAATGCTTTCATAATGTGTAAATAATGGTTGGATGTGTTAAATATGGCTACAAAATTAATCATTTTTTTCCATAGCACAGCGATATTGATGTAGTTTTAGTAACTTTACACATTGAACAACTTGCAAATATAGACATTATGACACTTGACTTTATACCGATGCTCTTTGGCAATCTCGGATTGTCGGAGGTGCTGATTATCGCATTCGTGGTGTTGCTGCTTTTCGGCGGAAAGAAGATTCCGGAGCTGATGCGTGGCATAGGCAAGGGCGTAAGCAGCTTCAAGCAGGGCATGAACGATATCCAGGACGAGATCACCAAGCCGGTCGAAAAGACTCCCGATGCCGACAAAGAGTAATCGTGACGCTTCAGGCGAGATGCCGTTTTGGGATCACATTGACGCGTTGCGCTCAGTGCTTGTCAAGGCGGCGTTGCTCGTGGTGGTGCTTGCTGTGGTGTTGTTTGCAGTGATGCCCGATCTTTTTGACCGGGTGATTCTTGCCCCATGTAATGGCGACTTTGTGCTTTATCGGCTTTTTGACAGGCTTTCAGCTTTTGCCGGGTGGTTTCCGGGTCTGTCCGGCGGCGATTTTCATGTTCAGGTTGTCAACATAAACCTTGCATCGCAGTTTTTTATTCATGTCTCTTCGTCATTTTGGTGTGCGTTGGTGCTTGGTGTGCCTGCCCTAATGTATCTGCTTTGGGATTTTGTGAGTCCCGCGTTATATGACGGTGAGCGAAAAGGGGTGCGTTTTGCATTTCTTCTTGGCAATGTCATGTTTTTTCTGGGGGTTGCGGTCGGATATTTCGTCGTGTTCCCGCTTACGTTGCGTTTCCTCGCCGGTTATCATATAAGCGAGGCTATTGCCAACACCATTTCGCTTGACTCCTATATGGATAATTTCATATTGATAATTCTTGCCATGGGGCTCGTCTTTGAGCTACCTTTGCTTGCATGGCTCCTCGGACGCCTCGGGTTCATTTCCCGCGCCACATTCAGCCGCTATCGCCGCCACGCCATAGTCGTTTTGCTTGTTGCCGCCGCCATGATAACGCCCACCGGCGACCCGCTGACGCTATTCGCGGTTTTCCTCCCCGTTTATATTCTTTGGGAGATTGCCGCTTTGCTTGTCCCCGCTCCCCCGCGCAGTGTCGCTCCCTCCTCGCTGTAATTCCACTATTGACCCCATTCGTCCCATTAGGCTCATTAGTTCCATATATAATAATGTGTATCCGGCAAGCTTGAAAAAATATTGAAAAAAAGTTGTGGAAAAGTTTGGTGGTAATGTGGAAAGTCACTACCTTTGCACTCGCTTTTGAGAAGCGCCTGCGGCGAGAGCGCCG
>CAJUMZ010000029.1 GCA_910587665.1 uncultured Muribaculum sp. | reverse complement strand
CCCGAGCAGCCGCGTGCCAACAAACCCACTGGCACCTATCATCGCTATTTTCATAGATCGTTATTTTAAATATTTTGCAAATCCCAATATAGTATATGTGACCATATAGAGGCAGGCAGGCATTAAACCTATATGCTGATGATTGCGGATAACATTCCAATATCCCTTAAACATATCCAATTTGTTTGCCGACCGTGAGTTTTTTGCCTCCCTATAAAGAGCGGTAATCTCACAAATATTGTGGGCTATGTATCCTTTCTTGAGTATATCAAGCCAGAAGCAAAAATCTTCTTGGGGGATTTGTTTGAATCTTACCTCTCCTATTTTATCTTTTCTTATTATTGATGTAAGACATGGAATTGAGTTAGATTTCAAAAGATCACAATATTTAGTTTTTATTCTTGTCCTAACTATACGACTATTACGTTTACCTCCCCAATCTATTTTTTCATAATATGAATATACCAAATCATAATCATTCTGTTCCAAAGAACTAATTTGTAATTCAAGTTTATTAGGCAACCAAATATCATCGGCATCAAGAAATGCGATATATTTACCCTGAGCATTATCTATGCCTATATTTCTTGGTAAAGACGGGGAACCGGAATTTAATTCTGTTTTAAAATATTTTATCCGGCTATCAATATTTTCATACCGTTTTACAATATCAGCTGTGCCATCAGTAGAACAATCATCCACAATAAGCATCTCCCAATTGGGATACGTCTGTTTTATTACGGATTCTATAGTTTGTAAAATTGTTTGTTGAGAATTATAACAAGGCGTTACAATTGTGACTAAATTTTCCATCACTTTAATAATATCGGTTATAATCAAGATCTATACCGACAATCAAATAAATTATTCTTGCTTTATCGGTTTAAAGCTCAAGCAATAAGCCATTAATGAATATTGCAAAATCAATAATGAACCACTGCCCAAAGCTGCCATTATAAATGGCAATATCATATATTTTTTTATTGGTGACTTACTAATCCAGTAATACCCAATTATACTTAACAGAATTGCGATGCTCCCAATCAACCCAAATCCACTTGTTAAAATCGAAAACATATCTAAGCCGACCTTTCCATTGGATGAAGTTTTTATTCCAGAGCCAAATAAGGTAAGTTCACTTTCTCTTGAATCTTCAAATGAAGACATTCTAGACATTATCGATCGCACTTCTCCATGCGAAAATTCCATCAATAAGTCAAAATTGCAAACTAAAATAAATGCTACTATAATAAAAAGTGATAATGCTGCGATTTTTATTAATTTAGATTTGACAAAAAACAAACTATATATTATTAAAAATAAATATCCGATTTTTGCCCCACCTAAAAGGATAAGAAACAATGTTACGTAAAAATATCCCTTATAATCTTTGCCGAGAGCTTTAAAAAAGCACATGCAAATCATCAAATATACCGAAAATGGGGATGATTCATTAAACAGTCCGGTGTAACGAATAAATGGAGGTTTTACAAAAAAAGGAATTTCATATCCTGCTTCTGATTGTGCCGGCAAATTTGATTGCAACATACTCAATGACGTCAGGCCTAAATTTATACAACATATTTGCCAAACTACAAACAAACAATTCAATAAGAAAAACAATTTAAAAAACCTCAAGAATAACAGTCTGTTTCCATTTACTATTGGCAATGACAGAAATAAACAAAAAGCAGTTAAAAAATATCCTAAATACATCATCACATTCCAGCCCAATATAACAGCAAACAGTGAATATGTTCCAAAAATAAACATCAGGCATAAGATCGGGACATTACATTTTGATACAGCTAAGCTGAAATGTTTAATATACCATATAAAAATAAATGGGATACATAATATCCTATTTTGAAAATATATTCCAATTGCTAATTGTGAAAATGAAAAAGCAGGAAGGACTAAAGATGCATAGAACAAATATATTATCCACATTTGCTAAAACGCAGTTTTGTCATTATACGGTCAGGTATAAATAGCGATAATACATATTTAGTAATTGCCTTAGATAAGGCTATATATTTACCATTTTCCCCAAATTTCTTTCCTATTATTTTACTTTCCCTATAGATTTTAATTGCATTTGATCCTTTAGAAGAAACTCCAGTCATATCATAATAGGCAACTATCAATCCAAGCACTGACGGTATGTATCTATTTTCTTTAACTAATCTCAGATACAATTCTCTATCAGCCAAATAATTGAGGCTAATATCGTAACTATTATTTCTCAATGCGCTTATCGGAAATATCATTCCTTGATGAGGAGGGCTATACCATGTAGACACTGAATCATTTGCAAACACTACTTTACCTGGCTCTCCATCTATTACAGTACAAATATCACCTAAAAAGATTCTATTATCGGTATCAATGCCTGATTTAAACAAGACTTTTGCCAATGAATCAATCGTATCGCAGTTATATAATCTATCACCGGCATTCAAGAATAACACCCATTCGCCAGTTACAAGTTTAATGCCCTTATTCATGGCATCATAAATACCATTATCAGGCTCACTGACAACTTTATTTAAATGCGAGTACTTTTTCAAAAGATCAACAGAGCCATCATTAGATCCGCCATCAATTATTATATGTTCAATCTCTTTATATGTTTGAGATAAAACAGATTCAATTGTAATCTGTAAATAATCAATGGCATTATAACATACTGTTATTATTGAAATTTTAGTATTCATGATTTATATAAATCGTTGTCTTTCAGAATTCCAATTATGAACAACATTTTTTCCTACCATATGATATAGTATCCCTCCTCTAAAAATTTTATAATAGCCTTTAGATATATAGCTTAAAATTATATCCCGAATATTTGGCTGCTCAGTTATTGACTTTACCTCGCTATTATAATCCTCTACATTCGACGATAATTGACCAGCTCTCACCCTAAAACCGCCTAAATACGTATTTAAAATGTGTAACCTTACTTTTTTTGAAAAACAGAGCCACAGATAATAGTCTCCACATAACTTTAGAGAGGCAAATTTTTCCCAATCAACCAAATTATTTAACTCAGTCCTCCAAAAAATAGATTCCTGCTGAATAAATTGCCTATATTTAGAAATATAAATTCCATGCTGTAATAATCTATTGTATACGACATTTGGAATATTATCAGCAATTATCTGGGACTTTTCATTATATACCACATCCCGACCTTTAATCCAGAATATCTCAGAATGATCTTGAAAAAAATCTGATACAGCACTAAATGCGTTTATATATAAAAAATCATCTGAGTTTAAGAAACAACATATATTTCCGGTAACTCTTGTAAAGCCCTTTCTCAAAGCGTCATACATGCCTTTGTCTGGCTCGCTGACCCAGTAGGCGATGCGATCGGCATATTTTTTGATGATGTCGACCGTGCCATCGGTTGATCCACCGTCGATGATTATATACTCGATATTGTCATACGTCTGGTTGACAACCGATCGTATTGTCTCCTCGATCGTGTCAGCGGCATTATAGCTCACCGTCACCACCGATATCTTCAACTTATTTTCCATTATTCAATACTTTGTCTACAAGTCTAATTCCGATATACTTTAGCATTTCCTTGGCTGTAATTCTAATTCCCAAATTAAGTTTAGTTACCGGGGATAAATTCTTTCGACATACTGATTGTAATCTTGTCAACTTAAACATATTTCCTGAAATATTATTTAAGATGTTTCTCTCATATGGCAGCATTTCATCAGAGAAAGACAGTATAATTTCATTTTTATTGACCTGTCTTGATGTTATCACATAATCAGTATGTATATTGTCTAATTCCTTAGTGCCATACAAATCAAACGCAACTTTTATAATATCCCCACCGATTGTCATATCTCGATCTTTAAATTGAAAATAACAATCATAGAGATTGTGAGCATTATCGAATGACCTAAATCGGAAATCATCATCATATCCATCATACATATTTACGGTGTATATACTATTGCCATCTAAATGATGTACACCGTCTTTTCCTAATTCATTGGAATATGATTTATATGGGTATACAAAATATTTATCCATATCAACCATATATCCGATAAAATATTTTTTCCAGGAATGACTCCAATCATATTTTACCTCATCCGGAATATCAAGAGTGACCAAGTTTTTGCCAAGTTTTTGCCATTCACGGAAAGAAATCCATTGTTTTCGAGTCCAAAGTTGCCCCCAAGACGAAGGCCATTGGATAAAGTACGTATCATATTCATCCAAAAATGGATAAAATCTGAAATTGCCAATCTCACAGACGCTGTAAGAGTATAGTGATATCCCGGCTATTTTATCATTATTATCATAAAAGCTTGCTGCCTTTATTGCATATGTAAAAAAAGACGGAGAGACGACCAGATCATCCTCTAATAATATTATCGCATCATATTCTGAAGTGAGATCACCACAAAACAAGATATTTTGCCTTAATCCTAAATTATTTTTATGGCAAATAATCTTCTTATTCCCGAAACGCCACATACATTTTTCCGCTACTATTTTAACATCGTCATTTCCTGAAAAATCAATACTAAAAATTAGATCGACATCTTCTGAATACCGTGCATTATATAGCGAATTTAAAAGTCGCTGTAAAGCTTGTGGACGATTAAATGACGGAATTACTATTGCAATTTTCATTGTTTAACAACAAATAAACATCTTGAAATTAATCACTTGACTGAGTTTAAAGGTTCTCCAAACAAGTTCAATGACAATACTGATTTCTGAAGCCTTTCTCCCAGATTATTAATAATATCCCAAATTGGGTTAAGCAATTTGTCAATAATAATGCAACATGTCACAATTATTACTGTAAGCAAGAAAATCAAAATAAATAGTTGAAATTCATTTGAGCTAAGCCGAAGCAGATATAACGATATAGGACCTATTATATTGAAGAAAATCAAACCGGCTCCATGAATCATATATATTGCAAGTGAAGATTTTGCAATGTAATTTATAAATCGGGATTTGAAAGAGATTCCACCAATCCACATAAAGAACAATAGAGAACTTACAAGTAGCCCGAAACTGCAATATCTAAAAAATAATCTTTCATAAATCGCATCAACTATCCTACCGGTAAATAAGCTAAATATTACTACCAACACAATATTTACACATATAAAGACGATTCCATACCAATATGACGGAATCTTTTTCCATATTGCCTCATAATGATGAAGCGTATTGCCTATTACATATAAGAACAGGAATGTCACCAGATTCTTTCCATCCAACAACGATGGATCCATACCTATTGTCCCGACATAATGGCTAATAAAGCCTAATACCAGTATTATATAAAAACGCTTGATCAAAGTGGAATTTCTTAAATATAAATTGATAACCGGAGAGAATAGATATAAAAACACATAGGTTCGCATAAACCAAAATGGAGTCGCCGAAACGATTAAAGCGAAAGATGCAAGTTCACGTTTACCCCCCCCCATTATCAAGTAGTTAGCTACGCCAAGAGGTAGATAGAGTACTACCATCATTCCAATAAGCTTAATAAATCCCTTTATGGATGGCTTAATACAGAAATATCCGCTGATCAATACAAACAGTATTACTCCAATATGTAGAGGCAACCATATTGCTTTATGGAAAGGCTCATCAGTTGTAGGATATATAAAGAATAGAAATATGTGATAGAACACAATAAAGAATTGAGCAAGAATCCTGATCAATTCAAATGAACTTTCGCGAGTGTTGACTTTATCAGTGGTTACCATGGACGAGATATTTTATTTTCGAATTAAGAAATTGCCTTTGAGATGTTGTAAGACCCAAAGTGTATATTGTAACAATACACAGAATAGAGACCACTCCCAACCTAACAGCAAAAAACAAGAATGATGTATCGCTTATATATTGGCATGAAAAATAACTCAGTAAGGCACTCACACATATAATAAGTATTACACCGCTAAACGCTTTTTGAATAAATAGGCTGAACCCAAATATTCTTTTGGCTTGAAGGAATGCTATATCATATATAATACATCCTAAGACTCCAATCAAATCAACTAAGTAAGCCCAATAAGGTGGGAAACCCAAATTAAACAGCCCCAATGCTACAATAACCTCGGTTATGAGTATCATTCCTGAAATAATACTCGGATATTTCATCTTTCCGTAAGCCATCGTCGCAGTTATGAGCGGGCGTTCAAAAGTTTTTAAAAGACATCTGATTATTACTAATTGAGTAAACACTATAGTATATTCAGGTACCTCTCCAAGCCAATAATATAATATTTCTTTAGTATTAAAAAGTATTGGACATCCACACACCCAGAAAAGATAGAAATTCCATTTGAAATTATCTAAGAGCAAATTCTGCATTTCTGTAATTTTTCCAACAGAATACAATTGTATTAATTGAGGATTCATCGCAACTTGAATATTATTAATAAGGTTGTCAAGTTGTGTGCTGATCTGTACGGCAATCCCCCGTGCCGCATTCACAATGGTTCCAAAAAAGATGTTAAGGATGATATTCATACCCTGAACAGATAATAAGTTTGCCGAAGTTCCCAATATTGTCCATCCTGAAAAAGATAATAGGTCGGTATATACTGACTTATCCTTAACCATACCAAAGCGGCAGCTTAGATATCTACGCTTACAATATATCATATATATTGATGATACTATCCCAGTCACAAGCATCATTAATGCAGCATATAGAATCAATTTATCCAATAATACAATACATAGCAGAAAAACCATTGTCAGTTTAAGACCAACTTCTACAAAAGAGACATAAGCATATACTTGCATATCCTCATTGGCAACGATCTGTGCTGTAAACGGAGTCTGAAATAAGGTTATGATGCATGTAATCAATGAAAATTGATATACCCAATTTGCAGCAAATATCCTTTCCTCAGGGATATTAATATAGGTATTAAGAAACCACAGACCTATGGTTTCTCCAAGTATCAAAATCAATAATGCAAGACTCACAAGTATAGTAATACTTGCAGAAAACACTTTTTGCTCTGATGTTAAATCACTTTTTGCCCTATAATAATTAAAGTATCTCTGAATTCCATGTGTCATGCTTGCATTTATAAATGTCATTAAAGACACTATGCCTCCTACTACATTATAAATACCAAAATCTGAAACGCCAAGTTGCTGCAAGACAACGCGTGAAGTATATAGGGAGACGATAACAGTCACTCCCATCCTCACGAAAAGCATTAAGCTGTTCTTAGCTATTTTCGCTTTATTTTTCTGCATTTATGATTGTAAAACTAAAAATCTGTTCTACGTTCAAATCTATACTTATGCCACAATAAGCGGTGGAGCTTCAATAGCTTTGGATACACATAAGCCACAAATTTAGCCCATGGTAAATCAAGCAATAATTTTACTGCAAATTTTTCTTTTCGATTAATACATATCTCATTGATATTATCACGATATTGACGATACAGACCTCTATCACGAGCTAAATCATTAAGCAAAAGATGAAAATCGTAAAAATGAGTATGCCTTATTCTATGTGCCCATATTTCCTTAACCCCGGGTATCTTTTTATCAAGATCATTGAAAATATTATACATCCCAACCATCATATAAAGGAAACCAAACCTCGCCCAAGTCCTTTCCGGATTTCGCATAATAACCAACGGCATATAATAATACAGACAGCTTGAATTTGTTTTGAGTGCTCCCCAAAATTCCCTTGCGAGAAACTCATATCCAAAATATTTATCTTCGCAATCATAAATCTCACCATTATCCCAAATTTCCTTTTTAAATATTACTGACGAAATGAAATTAGGGGCTGACATAACTCGTTTTATGAAGTCTTCGATCGATAGTTCTTCACATAATGAGCCATTAAATTGTCTGTCATGCAGAAAGTTGTTGGTACATTCGCCATTTCCTGAGATTCTATTAAAATGTATTATTGAATATTCGTTTTGCGCAATTTTAGGTAATAGTATTTCAATAAAATTGGGGCTCAATAAATCATCATCTCCCATTAGATATATATAATTTCCCGAAGCCCTCGAAATGACATCAACAAAATTATCGTGCAATCCAACATTATTTCGTAATGTTTTTAAATTAATTAGCCATTTCTTTTCAGAGGCAACCTTAGATAGTATTTCTGTGGTTGAATCAGTCGATGCATTGTCATTAATCAACACCTCAATTTTATCTGCAAATTTAGCAACCTGGGGCATAAGAATTTCCAAATTTGAAATGAGATATTCATATCGATTATAAGTTGGAATACAAATAGACAGTAACGGAATCATGCTAATTATTTGTTAATAAATATAGTTTTTCAGTGTCGCAGCGCAAGTCCATAGCCTCGTTTTCGCGATAAGGAATTGCGCCATAGTTTACCTGTGAGGTAGACTTAAGTTCCTTTTTATAATGCTCAATTATGCTTTTCAACGATACGCTGACCCCGGAACTGACATTTATGATTTCGCCGACACAGACCCTGTAATTTTTAATGATAGCCTTAATAGCATCAGCAAAGTCATCAACATGGATGAAGTCACGCTTCTGTTCACACGGAGTCACGTCGAGTGGTTTATTATCCTTCAATTGGTTAATGACATAGGGAATGAATTTTGTCGGGTTTTGTCCGGGGCCAAACAAGTTTCCGGGTCTCACCACCATTGCAGGAAACCCATAGTTGCGGCATAGCATCAATGCCGTGTTGGTTGTAAGCTGCTTGACAAGCGCATATGGTGAGTTGGGCTGTTCACGCATCGTTTCCTTGAAGGGAGAGCCTTCACTTCCATACTCCTCAGAGCTGCCAAATTGGATAAACATTTTCAGTTTTTTGCAATCCTTGAACCGATCATATAGATTTAGGAGTATTTTCAAGTTGGATGCGATCAGGGAGTCAAACAATGAGAAATCACGTTCGGCAGTAACCACCGATGCAAGGTTGATCATAAAGTCGGGAGCGTCGTAAGTCTCCGGAATCTTCTCCTCGATCAAGTCAAGACAACATGTGTCAACATTTGTGTAACTCTTAAAATATTCCCCGTCTATGAATTTGTCAAATACGGTAATCTTATACTCTTTAGATAATATGCGGACAAGATGTTTACCAATAAATCCGCTGCCTCCGATTAAATATATTGTCTCCATCATGCCGCTACGCGATTAATCGGTAGGGGCTGACAGATATAATGGGTAGTTTTACCCCCCCCGTTTGTTAAATTTAGTTAATCCCATTTCAAGGGTGATGTTATTCTCCCAGCTCGGTAATTTGGCATATCCCTCAAACGGTCTCATTACCTCTCTATCTTTGTAGGGTCTTGCCCCCCAGTTCAGTTTCATCTCCTTGCCGAGTATTTTTTTGTAAAGTTCAACAATCTCTTTCAAAGACTTCATTTCTCCGGTATATACACCAAAGATTTCATTATGCACACCGGGATTTTCCCTTAGATGACGATAAGCCGCCTCATAGGCTCCCGCTACATCATTGACATGCACCATGTCAAGCATCTGCTCTCCGGCTGAAATGTCAAGTGACCTGTCAGTCCCGGCGATATCACGGAGAAGTGTCCACAGCTTGGGTCGCCTGTCATCTTCCCCGTATACGTCAAACAGACGCAGGGTGACAGCCCTGAATCCGAACGCATCCACATAGTATTGAAGTATCTTTTCAAAAGCCTCCTTCGTGGCTGCATAAAGGTCTACTGGGTTGTAAGTGTCGGAATTGTAGTTCTGCCAATATGAGCCTGTGCCGATGAACAGTCGCGTCGCGCTGAATTTCATCGCCTCAAGCACCTGGGTGCCAAACTCGATGTTGCTCCTTATCAATACGGGTATCTGTTCCGGAGTGTAATTTGTAATCACGGCTGCGGCAAGGTGCATCACTACACCGGCATTCTTTCCCTTGAAATATCCTATCAATCGGTTTATGTCACCGTCATATTCAAATACATCAATCTGCGACCTTATATCCTCAATATACCCATAGCCGAATTCAGGTTGTGCAATTATCCCTATATTCCAGCCTTGACCAAGCAGGTGCCTGACAACATGCGACCCTATGTATCCGGTAGCCCCGGTTATGATTGCTGTCGGCTTCATTTTGCTATATATTCCCGGATTTGCGATATGCAGAGGTCGTAGACAGGCTCTGAGGCGTAGCGGCGGTACCAGTCGACGGTGAGGGCCACGGTCCGGTCGATGTCCATGCGCGGTTCCCAGCCGAGGCGGAACTTTGCCTTGCTTATGTCGAGCATGAGAAGCCTTGCCTCGTGGAGGGCATTGGGATCGGAAAGGTCACGCAGTGAGCCGCTACCGTAGTTTTCTACGACACGTGAGGCAACCTCCCATACGGTGGAGATAGACTCGGCACGTGGCCCGAAGTTCCAGCCCTCGCAATATTCCGTGGGCGACTCCCACATCTTCCTTGCGAGCAGCATATACCCCGACAACGGCTCAAGCACGTGCTGCCACGGGCGGATTGCCTTGGGGCTGCGGATATCAATCGGCTTTCCTGCCTCAAGGGCACGGATGCAGTCGGGAATTATGCGGTCAAGCGCCCAGTCTCCGCCTCCGATCACATTGCCGGCGCGCACACTGGCGATTGCCTTTCCGTGCCCGGCATATTTATCCGGGTTGAAGAAGCTGCGGCGCCATGAGGCGATTGCAATTTCTGCCGCTCCCTTCGAAGATGAATAAGGGTCATAGCCGCCCATTGGCTCATTCTCACGGTAGCCCCATATCTGTTCCTTGTTTTCGTAGCACTTGTCGGTAGTTATCATAACCCCGACCTTGACGCTGTCGGTCTCTCGGATAGCCTCCATGACGTTGATTGTCCCCATCACGTTGGTTTGGTATGTCTCCACCGGTATGTCGTAGCTTAATCTGACAAGCGGCTGTGCTGCAAGGTGAAACACAATCTCCGGCTGATACTCCTTAAAGATTTCCTTCATCTTCTCGCCGTCACGGATGTCGGCGCGGATATCGGCCTTGATTTTGTTCCCGATGCCGGAAAGCACGAAGTTGTCACGCTCAGTGGCGGGGTCAAGCCCTACTCCAACCACCTCCGCGCCAAGCTCATGAAGCCAGATTGAGAGCCATGAGCCCTTGAAGCCGGTGTGACCGGTCACAAGCACCCTTTTGCCGCGGAAGAAACCGTCAAATATGTCAATTCCCATAGTCTATTTGTATTGAGCCACAAACTCTTTGATCGTGTCAACCATGTACCTGAGCATCTCGTCGGTCATGCCGGGATACACGCCTATCCAAAGCGTATTGTTCATGATGAAGTCGGTTCCGCTCAGGTCTCCCACGACACGGTAGCCGCTTCCTGACTCACGCATTTGGTCGAATGTCGGATGCTTCAGCAGATTGCCCGCAAAGAGGTTGCGGGTCTGTATCTTCTTGGATTCAAGATATTTCGACAGGTCGTTGCGTGTAAAGGGTGCATCAGGCTCTACCGATATCAGGAACCCGAACCATGATGGGTCGCTATGCTTCTGAGACTCCGGAAGGATGAGCCACGGTGTGCCCTCGAGTCCCTCGCGAAGCACCTTGAAGTTATGGCGGCGGTGTGCCACTATGTCATCGAGTTTCTCGAGCTGCGCACATCCGATTGCAGCCTGCATGTCGGTAACTTTCAGGTTGTATCCGAAATGTGAATATACGTATTTGTGGTCGTAGCCCACGGGAAGCTGACCAAACTGCTTGGTGAAGCGGCATCCGCAGGTGTTGTCCACACCGCCCATGCACCAGCAGTCGCGACCCCAGTCGCGGAACGAGTTGACAATCTTGTGGAGCAGCGGGTTATTTGTGTACACAGCACCGCCCTCGCCCATGGTCATGTGGTGTGGCGGATAGAACGAACTTGTGCCGAGGTCGCCGATTGTGCCGGTCTTGCGTATCTCACCCGCAATCTCGTAGGTTGATCCGAGTGCGTCGCAGTTGTCCTCCACAAGCCACAGGTTATGCCGGTCACAGAACTCCTTTACCGCCTTGAGGTCAAATGGATTACCCAGAGAGTGGGCTATCATCACCGCCTTTGTCTTGGGCGAGAGTGCCTCCTCGAGCTTGGTGACATCGATATTGTATTCAGGCACAGTCACATCGACAAACACGGGAACGGCACCATACTGGATGCAAGGCGTCACGGTAGTCGGGAAGCCGCAGGCAACAGTAATAACCTCGTCACCGCGCTTGATCTGACGGTCGCCAAGCTGCGGGGAAGTCAGAGCAGAAAATGCAAGCAGATTGGCAGAGGAGCCAGAATTAGTCAACGAGCAATACCGCACACCAAGCCACTTTGCAAACTCCTTCTCAAATTTATGCGCCCACGGACCCGCCGTAAGCCAAAAGTCAAGCGACGAGTCAACGAGATTGACCATCTCGGCATCATCGAAGTATCTGCCGCCATAGTTTACAAAAGTCCCACCGGGGGTGAACTCTCTCTTCTGTCCGTGGGTCTCCTTATAATATTCCCTTGTAAGCTCAAGTATCTGCTTCTTAAGTTCTTCCTGTTTGCTCATATTTTGTCATTTGTTTAAATTCAATATTCTTTGGGTACTTCACGTTCCCATTTTTTCCATGGGGCGGCATTGGCGGCAAGCAGTTTCTCAAGCATCACCTTCTCGCGCACATTGTCCATGCACTGCCAAAATCCTTTATGTATGTATGACATCAACTCTCCTTTCTCGACCAATTTTTCAAGCGGACCGCGCTCAAACACGCAGTCATCACTGTCGATATAGTCGAAAATTTCTGGCTCAAGCACCATGTAGCCGGCGTTGATGGGCGCGCCGTCGCCTATGTTCTTCTCTCGGAACGATTTCACGGCATAGTCCCCGCCAATGTTCAAAATGCCCTTGTCTTGGGCAAGCTTGACTGCGGTGAGTGTGGCAATCTTTCCATGCGACTTATGGAATTCAAGCAGCTTGTTGATGTCGACATCACACACACCGTCACCGTAGGTCATGAAAAACGGCTCATCCCCGACATATTTCTGTATGCGTTTGATACGACCGCCGGTCATGGTGTTGTAGCCGGTGTCGACAACGGTCACCTTCCACGGCTCGCAGTTGCTGCAATGCACAGTCATATCGTTTTTGTTGTCACGGTAGTCGAACGTTACATCCGAATTGTGAAGGAAATAGTTGGCAAACCACTCCTTGATATATTCCTGACGGTAACCGGCGCAGATGATGAACTCGCGGTGACCGTAATGGGCATACTCCTTCATGATGTGCCACAGTATCGGCATACCCCCAATCTCTATCATCGGCTTCGGTTTAAACTGCGACTCCTCCGATATCCGCGAGCCGAACCCGCCCGCAAGCAATACTACTTTCATATAAGGTATTTTTCTTTATTTCTTGATCAATCTCTTGCAAAGAGGTCACGGGTGTAGACTTTTTCGGTGACGTCGTTGAGTTCTGTCGACATTCTGTTTGCGATTATGGCGCGGGAGAGGCGTTTGAACTCAGCAAGGTTGTTGACGACGCGGGAGCCGAAGAAGGTGGTGCCGTCTTCGAGCGTAGGTTCGTAGATTATGACCTGCGCGCCTTTTGCCTTTATGCGCTTCATCACGCCCTGTATTGAGGACTGTCGGAAGTTGTCGGAGTTGGATTTCATGGTCAGGCGGTAGACTCCTATCACACAGCTTTCTTCGTGTGTGGAAGCGAAGGTGTTCTGCTGAGAGTAGTCGTACCATCCTGCCATTTTGAGTACCTGGTCGGCAATGAAGTCCTTGCGGGTGCGGTTGCTCTCAACGATTGCCGACATCATGTTTTGCGGCACGTCGGCATAGTTGGCGAGCAGCTGCTTGGTGTCTTTGGGGAGGCAGTAGCCTCCGTAGCCGAATGACGGGTTATTATAATGGGTGCCGATTCGCGGGTCAAGCCCCACGCCCTCAATTATCGCCCGAGAGTCAAGCCCCTTTACCTCGGCATAGGTGTCAAGCTCGTTGAAGTAGCTCACACGCAAGGCGAGGTAGGTGTTGGCAAACAGCTTGACGGCCTCCGCCTCCTTCATGCCCATGTAGAGGGTCGGAATATCCTCCTTCAGTGCGCCTTGCTGAAGAAGCCCGGCAAAGGTACGTGCCGCGCAGTCAAGCATTTCGACATCGGCAATCTTTAATATGGCCTCGTTTTCTTCCGCGAAACGTGATTCATTGATGATTTTTGGAATACCAGCTATTATGCGTGAGGGATACAGATTGTCGTAAAGAGCCTTGCTCTCACGCAGAAATTCCGGGAAGAAAAGCAGGTTGAACTTCTTCACACCCTTTGCCGCATATTTCACATAAAGATTTCTACAATATCCCACCGGGATAGTGGATTTTATCACCATCACGGCATTGGGATTTACACTCAACACGAGATCAATGACATCTTCGATGCAATGGGTGTCAAAATAATTCTTAACTGGGTCATAATTAGTAGGCGCGGCAATTACTACAAAATCCGCATCTCGGTATGCCTCTACCCCGTCAAGCGTGGCAACAAGATCAAGATCTTTCTCCGCGAGATATTTTTCAATATACTCATCTTGAATCGGCGAAATACGCCTGTTGATTTTCTCTACTTTTTCGGGAATCACATCGACCGCCGTCACATGATTGTGTTGTGCCAGCAATGTAGCGATACTCATTCCCACGTAACCCGTACCGGCTACGGCTATATTATATTGACCCATAAGTAAGTTGAAACCAATATTTATTATATTATTACTTAAACCTACACATATTTTGATTATTCAGCATTTGAGGAGAGAGGAGAGGGGTTACTTGGTGCAGAGGGGCACGACGCGGCTTATCCAGGCGATGATCTGCATGCCGGGCACTTTCAGCTCGCCGTTCTGAAACTCCGAGTGGAACGTGTCCTCCGTGTTGCCGTAGCCGTAGGAGCCGCCTATTGCAAACGGGCCCCAGCCCACCGAGACGCCTGCCTTGTAGGACTCCTCAATGATGTCGAGATCCTCCTTGGAGAAGTCGGCCTTTATGCTTATGTCCTTAGCTACAACGAATGCCACCGGGTACATCGGCAGAAGGGTGTCGCGGTTGGTGGAGTCAATCTTGCCGTTGGAGATTCCTCCCGCGCCGCATAGGTCGGTGGTCCAGTTTGCAAGGCGGAAGAGGGAGTCGGTAAACCATGGCCGCATGACATTGACCTTGCATATCTTGGCGGATACCTCAACGCTGTCCTTTGCTGTCGAGCTGCTTCGGTGCTCATATTTGCCCCCGGCATTTGCCTTTACTTTCCACAGTCCGTAGTTAAGCGAGGTGTCCATGCTGAAATTATGTTCCGTCGACTTGTTGCGGATATCGGTCTGGCTGCCGGAGATCTGCAGACCCGTGAACGATTCCAGGCTACCGTCAGCCCAGTTGCCGGGTATGGGGTAAGACAGGAACCATTTGTCAGGGATGCCCATAGATGACGAGAAAGCCCTGTCGTCGGCAACGCCCTCCTGCGCCATCACGATGGCCCTGCGTATGCCGTCGTTGATCGTCGTGGCAAGGATAAGTAACGCCTGCTCAACATACTTCGCGTTTCCTGCCCGGAGCTTGCGGAAGGCTGACTTTATCGCGTTTTCAAGCATCGGTGCCTTTGCCTGCCAGTCACGGTCGGCTTTCTTCCTTACATCCGGGTCGGGATCCTCAAGAGCGTCGAGGTAGACGTTATACGACAGGCGGTAGGTGGTGATCGCGCCTACATACGCCTCCATGTTTTCCTCATAGGCCACATAGTCGGCTGAGTCGGTGCGCTCTGTAACTGACTCCCCGGTAAACGGGTTGACCGTCGTCGTCTCGGGATGAAGATAGTTATAGGCCTTGTCATATATCTCTTTTTGCTTGGGGTCTCCCTCTACATTGGCGTTTGCACTGTCGACGATAAGCTTGAAAGTCGATGATAGCGACGAGCCCGTGGGATTCCATTCGATCTCCATCGGCGAGACATAGTCGACCATGCGGGAAAATGCCTCCGACGACCTCATGTTGCCACCGGGGTTGGAGGGGGTCACCGGGTCGGAATACTCCGACGGATTCAATGCCGCATTCTTTGAAAAATGCACGAAGGTTTCTGACTCTGTAAACGGGTTTACACCCCCTGCCGGCTGATAAGTGATTGCGTCAAACAATCTGTCATAAATAGCCTGAAGCAGCTGTTTTTCTTGTTCTTGTGTCATAGCAATATGTTAATATTAGGTTGGTTGGATGTCAATGGAGGGATGCCGTAGGCAATGCGGTGGATGAGTCCGTAGAGGTCGGTGACTGAGCGGGCGTCGACGGGGGTCATGCGGGAGATTGCATCGGCTGCACGTGTCACCCATTGCCGGGCTATGCGACGCATGGCAAGATGCCGAGGCGTCGGATGATCCTCGTCGATGAAGAGTCGCATTTCGTTTGCCTCGATGAAAAGACGCGTAGCGGAGTCTCTGACGGCAGTTGTGTCAGAGAAGTCAATCTTTGATATGTCAATCATGCTAATCCGTAGTAGCTGTATTCGGCGGAGAGCGCCTGCTGCGCCTTTGAGCCGGTATCGGCAGTAGCCAGAAGGGATGCACCGAGTGAAAGCGCAAGTCGGTCGCGATCGTTTACGCCAAACAGCAACGAGATCAAAGCGATTGTAGCCGGATTTGTTACGGCAGTTTTACGACGCTCATAGAGATCGCGGAATCGGCAGGACTCTTCGATATTGCCAAGTATCGAGTTTGCCACACTCAGCAACGCATACAGCTTTGCCTCAAGTTTTTGGTTACCAAGCCGTACGACTTCGAAACGCCGGCAAAATACAGATAGCTGCGCCACAAGTGCCCCGGACATGCGGTCTCCGTCGTGCTGCGCCCTTAAAGCCTTGAGCAGTCGCGGGACAAAGGCATCAATCTGGTCATAGGCGCGCTTTGAATCGCGCGCAAATTCAATAACCCTCACATCTGACACCTTTATATCGTAGGCAACAGTGCCGAGATTCTGGTCAACACGAAGCACGATATTTCCCGATTTACTTTTAGGTCGCGGAATATATGTACCGACAAGTCCCGGAAAATCACCGTTTACCACCTCTACAAGATCGCCCGATTCAAGATCGATATCCTGTAAAGAATAGTATGGTAGACGATTTTCATATGCTTTTGCGATAATCTGAAAGCAGCGCATCGAAGCGTCATCAATCATAGCATAACGTTCAGCTCCGCCACGGTTTAAAAGGAAAGAAAATCCATTTTCCATGCCGCACAGCCGCTTTATATCGCTTAACCTGCCTCTGACAAATACATAGTGAAACGTAAGTGACACATTTCTCATCGTCACTACCCCATCCTTCTCTTCCCTGACGACATAAGAAGGGGCAAACAAATCCAACTCCACACCTTCAGAGTGGTTAAACCGTTCGACCGTACGCCACGCAATATCCCGACAGGGAGAAGTAGCTATATGATTCAACACATACCAGTGTATCAGCTCATTGCCGAAATCTGAATCAATCATAAGTTTCAGGGTGTTCTCTTACATAGCCCGGCAAGAGCTTAACGTCTGTTTTTCAACTACATCCGCATAATTCGCTTGCCAAACTTCCGAAAACCGAACTATCCAGTTCTGACTATTTCTTAGTATGCTCTCTTGCCGAGAGATACTAAGGATTGGGCAAAGTTAAATAAAAATTTTGACAAAGCACGATTTTAAGTGATAATTTGTTGCTTTATGAATAAAATGAGGTGAAATATGAGTAGCAATCCAGAGGGCAAAAAAGAATGACTTATTTGTAATTACAATATGTCCGAAAGGACTATTCTTACAAGTAGCCGGGGGCGGAGCGCAGCGACTCCACCGGTTTTCAATAGGTGCACATAATTGAGTATCTGTAAGATACGTCTTGACGATTCTTTCATAACCAATATAAGCTCATTACATCAATCCGTAGGTATCGCTACGCTTAACCTACGGCTATCTGTCGGATGAATCCTTCGGATTCCAAGCACATATCCGGGCGAGCTTCCACTCGCCCCTACAGCAATATATTTACATAGATCTCGATTTATTGGAATATGTGTTTCCTAATCATATTTACTGAATTGCGATATCTGTTTTACAAATCGATATTTTGCCACG
Organism: uncultured Muribaculum sp.; assembly: GCA_910587665.1. Lineage (GTDB taxonomy): Bacteria > Bacteroidota > Bacteroidia > Bacteroidales > Muribaculaceae > Muribaculum. The sequence continues at coordinate 16,082 of CAJUMZ010000029.1, read as the reverse complement.
GTATATCTTGCTAAATTACACCCAATTGCAAATCCTTAGTATCTCTCGGCAAGAGAGCATGACAAAAATTTCCGAATTATATAACACGGTGACATGGCAACGGCAAGCATTTTGCCGGAATGCGCTATCTCTTTATAAGTTCTGTGAGATGAGCCTCTTTCTCCGTGATCAGCAGCAGGCAGTCATCAAGATAAAGGCGGGTGTTTCCCGTAGGGACAAGATATTTCCCACCGCGCTTAACCATTATCACTAATGTGGCAGGCGGCAAAGAGATGTCACGCAGGCGATCACCAACGACAAGTAATTCAGGTTTTACCTCCATCTCAACCATCGCAGCCGTGATTTCATCAGGCAGGTCAAGGTTAAACTCGCGTTCGCGCACAGTCTCTTCAAGTCCGAGCAACTTCGCCATTCCCGTAACGGAAGTCCCTTGAATAAGCAAGGAAAGGATGGTTATAAAGAACACCATATTAAACATGAACCTTGCGTGAAGCACATCAGGCGACATAAGCGCATACGTAGCGAAAATAATAGGCACCGCACCACGCAATCCCACCCATGAAATAAACAGTCGCGCTTTCATAGTGAAGCGCTTGAACGGCAAAAGGCAGAGCATCACGGCTACCGGCCGCCCTATGACAATCATAAACACGCCGAGCAGCATTCCCGGCACCAATATACCGGCATTAAGCAGCTCGTGGGGGTTGACAAGCAACCCGAGCGAAAGAAACATTATAATCTGTACAAGCCAGGTAAATCCGCCAAAAAATGTAGTTATGGTCTTTTTCAAGGCAAGCTTCATGTTACCTACCACAAGTCCGGCAAGATAGACGGCAAGATAACTGTTGCCCCCAACGATCTCCGTGACCGAGAATGTGAAAAACACACATGCGATCATCATCACCGGATACATGAACTCATTTGCCACGCGTAACTTATTGATGACCCATACCGACATATAGCCACACATCAAGCCGCACACCGTGCCTATCGACAGCTGTGCCACAAGCATCACTACCGGATTGGACAACAGCGTATAACCGCCCGCGGAATCTCCATTCTCAATCATGGAGATAAGTATGATCACCAACATATATGCCATCGGGTCATTACTACCGCTCTCCAATTCAAGCGTAGGCTTAAGCCGCTGTTTCAGACCCATTTTCGAGCTGTTAAGTATAGAAAACACCGAGGCTGAATCGGTTGATGACATGACCGCGGCAAGCAGCATCGATTCTTTCCAACCAAATGCAAACTCCGGCGAAAGCCACCGGAACAGATAATAGATGAACGAGCCGGTCAATGCCGTGGTAAGCAATACACCCAAAGTGGCAAGCACAAGCCCGGGTCCGAGAATAGGCTTTATGTCGGAGAACTTTGTATCGGTACCGCCCGAAAACAAGATAATGCTCAGAGAAATCATTCCGATAAACTGCACCGTCTCGGCAGAGTCAAAATGTATGCCGAAGCCGTCAACACCCGCAAGCATCCCGACTCCGAGAAAAAGCAGGAGCGCGGGCATACCGAAACGATTTCCCGCTTTGCCTACCGCTACACTTATGGCGAGCAAAACGGCAATGACAAGCATTATATTATTTGCGGTTAAAATCATAAGTAACTCTTATAAATTAGTTTATAATGAAAATTATAAGTAAACCCTGCGGGCTGACACATCCTTACTTGTCTTTTCGGCGATTTTTGCGCTCTCGCTCAGTCGTGTAGCACGCTATACTCTTTCGCTCAATCATAAAAATCTCTCGAAAATCCTTCATAATTATGTATCAGCTAATTTATGCGAGTTACTTATGAGGAGATCAGAAGCAAGTCACTTAAAGTCTATTTTACGATTCCCTTTTCAAGATATTCAACAAGATTGGTGCGAACTTGTTCGCCTGCACGCTCAACGGCGACCTTGGCAATGTCAGCATCAACCATAAGGTTTACAAGTTGCTCAAACGAGGTCTTCTTCGACGGATCCCATCCGAGTTTCTCCTTCGCCTTCGTCGGGTCACCCCAAAGGTTGACCACATCTGTCGGGCGGTAGAAGTCGGGTGACACCTCAATCACAACCTTACCGGTATTCACATCTATGCCCTTTTCATTCTCACCCTCACCCTCGAAACGCAACTCGATTCCGGCACGCCGGAAAGCATAAAGGCAGAACTCGCGCACCGAGTGTTGCTCGCCGGTGGCTATCACATAGTCCTCCGGTTCCGGCTGCTGGAGTATAAGCCACATGCACTCCACATAATCCTTTGCATACCCCCAGTCACGGAGAGACGATAGGTTACCGAGATACAGTTTCTCCTGCTTGCCCTGTGCTATGCGCGCGGCGGCAAGGGTTATCTTGCGGGTCACGAATGTCTCGCCACGACGCTCCGACTCGTGGTTGAACAGAATACCGGAGCAGCAGTACATGCCATATGCCTCGCGGTATTCCTTCACAATCCAGAATCCGTAAAGCTTAGCCACGGCATAGGGGCTGTAGGGATGAAACGGCGTTTTCTCATTCTGAGGCACTTCCTCTACTTTGCCATAAAGCTCCGAAGTCGAAGCCTGATAGATGTGGCATGTGTCAGTCAGCCCGCAGAGGCGCACAGCCTCCAGGATGCGCAGCACACCGGTCGCATCCACATTAGCGGTATATTCCGGAGTGTCAAACGACACCTGCACATGGCTCTGCGCCGCCAGGTTATATATTTCATCGGGACGCACCTTATCCACAACCTGCATGATCGACATCGAGTCGCCAAGATCGGCATAGTGAAGATGGAAATTCTCATGTCCTTCAAGATGAGCAATGCGCTCACGGAAGTCAACAGACGAGCGGCGTATTATGCCATGCACGTCATATCCCTTCTCCAAAAGCAATTCCGAAAGAAATGAGCCGTCTTGTCCGGTAACGCCTGTAATAATCGCTTTTTTCATTCTCCCTTATTTTGATTTAACACCTTTTGCACCCTTTACACCGCCTCCGAGATTGAAAATATTCTGATCGTAGCTCACGGTCTTCATCTCCTGCTCACGCTTACGTTTAAGAGCAAGACTGACAAGTCGGTCCATAAGCTTGTCAAACGGAATGCCGGTCGCCTCCCAAAGATAGAACGAAAGGGATCCGGGTATGGTATTAATCTCATTTACATATATATTTCGGGTAGCCTTGTCAATCATGACGTCGACACGGCTGACTCCATGACAGGAAAGCACACGGAATGTCTCTCCGGCAAGAAATTGAATACGCTCAGTCTCCTCCTTCGGCAATTCAGCCGGTATGCGCTTCTGAGCCGACTGCATGCCCTTGGTGCCTTTCTGTCCGCCCATGTATTTCTGCTCATATGTAAGGAAATCGCCGACTTTGACAGGCTCTTCAAGCACCGACATCTGATAGTCGTCGCAATCACCGAGTACCGAACAATTTATCTCCTGAAGCTCGCCTATCATATGCTCTACAATAAGACGTGATGAGTAACGCTCTGCCTCATCAATACGCTCCATCAGTTGCTTGCGGTCATGAGCGGTGCCTATACCGACACTCGAACCGAGGTTGGCTGGCTTTACGATCACCGGGTACCCGAGTTTTTCCTCAACCTTGGCAACAATGGCGTCACGCGAGCGATCCCATTGCTTGTCAGTAAACCATATATAATCCACCACAGGCACGTCATTTGCCTGAAGTATCATTTTCATTGTGATCTTATCCATTCCGTTAGCCGACGCAAGCACGTCACATCCGGCATATGGTATTCCGATAGTCTCCAATACACCCTCAAATATACCGTCCTCCACATTGGAACCGTGAAGCACCGGGATCACAACATCAAGCGTTGCAGCGACATTTGCGCCGCCAAACATCTTTCGCAAGGTCTTATACAGCCTGTAGTCGCCATACACGGGTTGCATGTATACTTCCTCACACTTTTTCAGCAACTCGGGTATATTACGGTAATTAGCCACATCAAACAGAGCCTCACCCGTATACCATTTGCCTTGCTTTGTTATGTATATGGGAGTGACATCATACTTTTCCCTGTCTATGGCATGCATTGCCTGTGAAGCGGAAATCACCGAAATCTCATGTTCGGTCGACCTGCCGCCAAAGAAAACGCCTATGTTGGTCTTCATTATATTGAATATTTATAGTTATTATTTGAAAGTATCGGGGAGATCATTTTCATAAAGTACAGCGTCGCCGGGAGCAGAAACACGCGAAAGCACCGCCTGGGCGTCGTTGAAAGTATCCACCGCATAAACTTTTGTCTCATCCATGCCGGCATCACGGAGTCCGGAAAGTATCGCATCGCGGTTATATTCGCCTACAATGACAGCAATATCCACTGAGGCGGCGATCTTCCTGCCAAACGCCTCGTTGTACTCATACTGCTTGTCGCCAAGCTCTATCATACCGGGGGTTATCACTATGCGCTTGCCATCTTTCATTGAGGCAAGTACATCAAGAGCCATGCGCGAGCCGTCAGGATTGGAGTTAAACGCATCGTCAATGATAGTTATGCCTCCGGGCACATGCTTCACGCTCAACCGGTGTTCCACCTGCTCGATCTTAGCCACGGCATTGCGTATACGCTCCATCGGAACATCCATGTAGATAGCCACTGCGATTGCACCTATAAGATTGGAAATGTTAAATTCACCCACAAGCTTTGTGTGAAAATCATGTTTTCCGGAGGGAGAAACAAGCGTGAAATCGGTACCCGCAGCCGAATATACAAGATTTTCCACGTAATACGCATTGTTACCTTTGTCGGTAAGCGCATAGCGAACTACAGGTACATTGGTGACTTCACGGTTAGCCACATATGGGAAATCGTCATTGACAAAAGCCATCCCGTCAGCCGGAAGCGAGTCAACAAGCTCAAACTTTGTACGCTGCACATTTTCAATCGTCTTAAACGATTCAAGATGCTGCTCACCTACAGCAGTGACAATTCCGATACGCGGATTTACAAGGCCACATATCTCCTTTATATCACCGATGTTCTTCGCACCCATCTCGCAGATAAACACCTCGGTATAAGGCTTCATCATCTCACGTACCGTGCGGATTACCCCCAGCGTCGTGTTATAGCTTCCGGGAGTCATAAGCACATTGTATTTCTCGCTCAATATGCGATGAAGATAATGCTTTGTGCTTGTCTTACCGTAACTGCCGGTAACACCGATCACCGTAAGGTCGTTCATCGACTTGAGTATGCGGGCTGCATCATTGTAATACCCTGCGTTGATATGCTTTTCAACCGGTTTAAGCAATATGTTTGCCGCCATTATAACGATATGTGAGCATACATATAACAACGCCGTCAGAAACGCGATAATATACAGGCCACGATCATAACACACAAGCCATCCGATAGCGACAACAAGCCCGCAAAGGACCATTGCCGTAACATAGATACGCCTTGCCCTATTGGTCCATACGAGCGGCTTCTTGTATTTGGCAGTCATCAGACTGAATATGTTTATAAGAAGCGGTATCATGATTACCATGCACCTGAACGTCTCAGGAATCCGCTGCAAGGCCATCACCATTACGGCGATGAGAGCAAACAGACGCACCCATGACGTAGTGTCGCCCGACGTAGAAAGCCAACGACGGTAACGCTCGTTACGGTAACTGTTTTGCTGGAGCATCATCAAGTCGCGCTTCATCTCCATAAAAATGTTGACTGTGGCGATAATGATGAGCGATATTGTCAATATGGTAGCAATCATAGCATATGTTTTTTATGATGAGGTAAGAAAGCTGCGCAACACTGCGGCAAACTGATAAGGATTGTCAAGGAAACTGTAATGACCGCATCCGGGAAACGACACTAGACCGGCACCCGGTATATGATTTTCCATGTAGCGGGCATCAGAAATAGGCGTGGCGGTATCATTCTCTCCCCAGATGAGCAAGGTCGACGCTTTTATCAGTGGCATGCAATGCTTAAGATCCTCATTCACGACCTTGCTAAGTATCGCCCTCATGCGGGGAGATGCACCGGCATAATCCGACGACCCTACCTTTGCCCGGTAGGCATTTAATTTCTCTTCAGCACAGCGTTTCCCCAGGAAAAGGTACATAAGCCGTTTATAAGCCTTGAAAGAATAGACTTTCACATAATACTTTGCCGAACGACGAGGCTTTATGCCCGCCGCATCTACGAGGATCAGCTTATCCACGTCATCATGACGCGACGAGTAGAGAATCCCCACCCTGCCGCCAAATGAATGACCGAGCAAAGATGGATGCTTGATTGATTCTTCCTTCACGATAGCCTCGAGTACCTGAGTGTAATCCTCTACGCCCCACACAGCAGGCGGGTCGGGCGATTCACCATGACCGGGGAAATCAATATTGTACACCTTACAGCCGGCGTCAACCGCAACCTTTTCAATGCTTGCAAGTGTGGTAATGTTACAGCCCCACCCGTGCATGAGCACGAGAGGCTTGCCATCGCCCTCACTCACCGTGTAGTGAACTTTAGCGCCATTGACTGTGATATACCGGTCCATCGTTTCAATTTCCAATTAACGGCGGCGCATATTGCGCATCATCTTCATCGGATTAGCCTTCATTGCAGTAGCAGCCTTCATCATCTTGCGGGTGTCTTCAAACTGCTTCAACAATCGGTTAACTTCCTGTATCGTCGTGCCGGAACCCTTCGCTATACGCTGGCGGCGGCTTCCGTTGATAATCTCCGGATTAATTCGCTCCTTCTCTGTCATCGAACGTATGATGGCCTCGATACCCTTGAAAGCATCATCGTCAATATCAAGATCCTTTATAGCCTTGCCGACACCCGGTATCATCGAAGCGAGTTCCTTCAGATTACCCATCTTCTTGATCTGCTGTATCTGATTAAGGAAATCGTTGAAATTAAACTGATTCTTGGCAATTTTACGCTGAAGCTCGCGCGCTTCCTTTTCGTCAAACTGCTGCTGTGCTTTCTCGACGAGCGATACAATATCACCCATACCGAGAATACGGTCAGCCATACGCGAAGGATGGAAATAATCAAGAGCGTCAAGCTTCTCGCCCGTACCGACAAACTTAATCGGTTTTGTCACGACCGTACGAATCGAGAGTGCCGCACCACCACGGGTATCACCGTCAAGCTTTGTCAGCACCACGCCATCAAAGTCAAGGCGGTCATTAAATTCTTTTGCGGTGTTGACTGCATCCTGACCGGTCATTGAATCGACGACAAACAGGGTCTCCTGCGGCTTTATGGCTTTCTTTATCGCCTCGATCTCCTTCATCATCGCCTCATCCACGGCAAGACGGCCGGCAGTATCGACGATCACAAGGTCAAAATGATTAGCCTTTGCATAACGGATAGCGTTTTCAGCTATCTCGACAGGATTTTTATTACCCTCTTCTGTATATACCGACACCCCGATCTGCTCTCCGAGCACCTTAAGCTGCTCGATCGCCGCCGGACGGTACACGTCACCGGCCACAAGCAACGGGCGTTTTGCCTTTTCGCTTTTCAGCTTCTTTGCAAGCTTACCCGACATCGTGGTCTTACCCGAACCCTGCAATCCCGACATCAAGATCACGGTAGGATTGCCGGCGAGATTCACAGGAGCGGTATCGCCGCCCATAAGTGCGGTAAGTTCATCATGCACGATCTTAACCATAAGCTCACCCGGCTTAAGGGCGTTGATCACATTCTGACCCAAAGCCTTGGCTTTCACTGTATCGGTAAACTGCTTTGCCACCTTATAGTTAACGTCGGCGTCGAGTAGTGCGCGGCGCACCTCTTTCAGTGTCTCGGCAACATTTATCTCGGTAATTCTGCCTTGACCTTTAAGTAACTTGAAACTCCGTTCAAGTTTTTCACTTAGATTTTCAAACATATGATTAAGTATCGTTTATTCTGTAAATTATCTTACTAATTTATTGGTAGCCGTATCAGGGAAAATCACCGAAGGCTTGAATGTCCGGGCTTCGTCATAAGGCATAATCGCATAACTCATTATAATCACGATGTCGCCTTTCTGCACTTTTCGTGCAGCCGCCCCGTTAAGGCATATCATACCGGAACCGCGCTCGCCCTCTATGGCATAAGTGTCGAAACGCTCGCCATTGTTATTATTGACGATATACACCCTTTCACCGGGCAATATGTCGGCGGCATCCATTAGATCACGGTCAATAGTGATGCTCCCTATATAATCAAGATTACTCTCGGTCACAGTGACACGGTGAATCTTTGACTTCACAACCTGTACCTGCATCATCTTCAATCAATATTTTATATTGTCTATAAGCCTTACGTCACCGAGATACACTGTTATGCAACCCACCGGCTCGGAGCAGTCACCCCACTCCGCCACAGGCTGCATGTCGGCGGCATTGACTATCTCATAATACTCCACCTCCATCTCCGGATAGGCATTGATACTGTCGATCACCCAATGCTTAACCTCTTCCAGTGATGCTCCGGCAAGCTTGCGCCCTACGCTCTCTTTCAGCACCCTATGGATATTGGGGGCTACCTCACGCTGATGAGCGCTAAGACGCACATTGCGCGAGCTGAGGGCAAGACCGTCGCTTTCACGTTTTATCGGGCAAGACACGATCTCAATCGGGAATTTTTCAAGCTCCACCATGCGGCGTATCACCGCAATCTGCTGAAAATCCTTCTCACCGAAATAAGCACGGTCAGGATTCACCATTGCAAAAAGTCGGCTTACCACCTGCGCCACTCCATTGAAATGACCCGGGCGCATGGCTCCCTCCATGACTGCCGCTACAGCACCGAGATCAAACTGACGGGTGTCGGGCTCCGGATACATCTCCTCCACCGTAGGGATAAACGCGATGTCTACCCCAGCCTCATCAAGGCGTCGGCAATCGGCTTCCTCAGTGCGGGGATAAGTGCGGAGGTCATCGGGATTATTAAACTGGGTAGGATTCACAAATACACTTACAACAACCGCATCATTACCGCTGCGGGCGCGTTCTACGAGGGAAATATGCCCGTCATGAAGCGCACCCATTGTGGGCACGAGTCCGACCGACTTCCCTTCTGCCTTAAGGGCGTTTACCGCTTCCTTAAGTTCCTTTACTGTCCTAATGATTTTCATTGTCACTTAGCACAAATATTGCTTTCAATCTGCAAAATTAAGCATTTAATAATTCATGACCAATCCACAGACTCAAAAATCAATTTTTTATTGGGAAAGAATCAAGCTTTTCCATCTTTTGCCTCTTCATCAGACCCGCAATTACCCTCGTTATTGCCACGCATATCGCGGGAGCCGCGCAATTCTTCGAGGTAGCTCGCGGTAATCACGCCTGAAGGGAGGGCGATTATGGCTACACCGAAGAGCGATGACAGCATTGCCACAATCCTGCCGACATCAGTGACCGGAAATATATCACCATAACCCACTGTGGTAAGAGTCACGGTAGCCCAATATAACGCCTCGAAAAATGAGTTGAAGGTCACCTCGCCGGTCTCAGGGTTGATACGAGGCTCGACATTAAACATTATCAGCGCGGTGATCAACACATAAAACATCGCAAGCATCAACACGGCAAACAATACGTGGCGCTCCTTCTGAAGCACCCTTATAAACATCATTATCTTGCTCGAATACCTGAATACCTTAAGAAGTCTCACGATTTTCAGCAAGCGTGTAAGCCTCAACAGCTTGAACGAGGGGTTTATAAGGTTAAGACCCGGCAATATCGACAATAGGTCGATGATCGCCATTGGCGTAAAAGGATAATCCAGATATGATCGCCAACCGCGACGCAGTTCAATGTCGGCAGTAAACCATCTCGCAACGTAATCTATTATAAACGCAACCAAGGTGACTATCTCAATCACCCGGAATACAGGATAAGTCTTTACAAACATCAGAGGCACGATACTCAAGATAATCAGCAGAAGCATCACACCGTCATACGCCCGTGCCGCCGGCTTATCCTTATTGTCTTTATTTATTACGTTATAGATAAGACGTTTTATGTGTGGCAGCAACTTTTCCATGGTCATATAATGATTGTTTTATCAGGTAAAGATCGGTAACAGTCTTATCATTCATCCCATAATACCGGACAATCCGGTCGGGAACGCCTTACGTCGACAAGCCGCTGATTGGAAGAACCCCGAAAACGCAAACCGAGATCACGCTTCGACTCAATGTAAGGTCCGTCGACAAGCACGTCAATATAGGGCAGCAACCGTGACATGCGGTCATCAGCACACACCTGCTCATAAGTATAACCGGTATAACACCATATATTCCTTCCCGCCGATTTGACACGCCTTGCAAGCTCAATCAGCTCATCAACCTGAAACATCGGATCACCGCCCGACAACGTGACATTGAAGTCATTTTTATCTATCACAGCCATGATCTCGTCGATAGTCATCGCGTCACCTCCGCCGGCGTCCCATGACTGTGGATTGTGACATCCCGGACAATGATGGCTACACCCGGCAAAATAAATGGAAGTGCGGAGCCCCGGCCCGTCAACCGAGGTTCCGCCCACTATGTCAAGTACTCTGAGTGACATTACTTATGCACTATACGGTCATTAAGCTCGGCAAGTTTCGCGCTGTTCCACCTGTCAGTTGTGCCCACAAGATATCCCGTTATGCGCTGTAGTTTGTCGATTGCAGTGCTTCCGCATTTGGGACAACAGTCAAGATTTTCCTGCGCGTCTTCATAGCCGCAGTTCATACATCTGTTACGGTTATGATTGACCGAACCATACCCGATATTATACTTGTCCATGAGGTCGACGATATCACTTATCGCCTCCGGATTGTGAGTGGCGTCACCGTCTATCTCCACATAAAATATATGACCGCCACGCGTCAATTCATGATAAGGGGCTTCCACCTCCGCCTTATGGCGCGGAGAGCAATGGTAATACACCGGCACATGATTGGAGTTGGTATAGTATACCTTATCCGTAACACCCGGAATCACACCGAATGTCTTACGGTCAGCCTTGGTAAACTTGCCTGACAATCCCTCTGCCGGAGTGGCAAGCACGGAGAAATTATGCTGATATTTTTCCGAATATTCGTTGACACGGCTACGCATGTGTGACACAATCCTGAGCCCGAGAGCCTGCGACGCCTCATCTTCGCCATGATGCTTGCCGGTAAGGGCTACAAGACATTCGGCGAGACCGATAAATCCGATACCGAGAGTGCCCTGGTTGATAACCGACTCTATTGTGTCGCCGGGCTTAAGATTCTCGCTACCCTTCCATAGGCGGGTCATCAACAGCGGGAATTGCTTGGCGAGAGCTGTCTTCTGGAAGTCATAACGGTCGCAAAGCTGACGAGCCGTGATGTCAAGCACTTCATCAAGCTTGCTGAAGAAGCGCCTTATGCGCTCTTCCTTGTCAAGGATGTTCATGCACTCGATGGCGATGCGTACAATATTTATAGTGGAGAAGCTCAGGTTTCCGCGACCTATCGAGGTCTTTTCCCCGAAACGGTTTTCAAACACGCGTGTACGGCATCCCATAGTGGCCACCTCATACTCATAACGCTTCGGATCGTTTATATCCCATTTTTCATGATAGTTAAACGGAGCGTCGAGATTCACAAAATTAGGGAAGAAACGTCGTGCTGTCACCTTGCAAGCAAGCTTGTAAAGGTCATAGTTGCGATCTTCGGGCAGATAGCTGACACCACGCTTTTTCTTCCATATTTGTATCGGGAATATGGCCGTCGCGCCGTTGCCCACACCCTCATATGTTGAATTAAGCAACTCGCGTATTATACATCTTCCCTCGGCAGAGGTGTCGGTACCGTAGTTTATTGAGCTGAACACAACCTGATTTCCCCCACGCGAATGGATTGTGTTCATGTTATGGATAAATGCCTCCATTGCCTGATGTACCCTGCCCACGGTCTTATTGATGGCATGTTGCTTCACGCGCTCCTCTCCGGTCAGGCCGTCGAGCGATTTTTTCTCGTAGTCGTCAATCTCTACGTCATACAGAGCCAAGTGATCCTTTCCGTCAAACGCCTCAACCTGTTTCACCTCTTCTATATAAGAGGAACGTACAAACGGAGCAAGGTAAAAATCAAACGCCGGTATGGCCTGACCGCCGTGCATCTCATTCTGCGCGGTCTCAAGCGAAATACATCCGATGATACTTGCAGTCTCAATACGCTTTGCCGGGCGCGACTCACCATGACCGGCGGTAAAACCGTGAACGAGTATATTGTCAAGCGGATGCTGGACACAGGTAAGACTCTTTGTAGGGTAATAATCCTTATCATGAATGTGCAGATAGCCGTTGCGAACAGCCTCACGCGCTTCATGTGACAGCAGGTAGTCGTCGACAAAGGGCTTTGTAGTCTCGCTGGCAAACTTCATCATCATTCCCGCAGGAGAATCGGTGTTCATGTTGGCGTTCTCGCGGGTTATATCATTGCTCTTTGCCTCGATTATCTCAAGAAACATGTCGCGAGTCTTCGCACGACGGGCGATGTTACGCTGATCGCGATAAGCGATGTAACGCTTGGCAACCTCCTTGCGCGGGCTTTTCATAAGCTCAAGCTCCACGCGGTCCTGGATCTCCTCGACCGTCATACGTTCATTGCCCGACATGCTTATGCGGTCGGTGATTTTGTGAATGAGCGATTCATCCTCTCCCATTTCGGTCTGGAGCATTGCCTTGCGGATAGCCGCCTTGATTTTTTCATCGTTATAGCCCACGACGCGACCGTCGCGCTTAACCACTGTCTGTATCATTTCAAGATGTGTTATTTAGGTATTTTTATCTCCGCAAAGCTAATCAGAGTTATCCGAATAAACAAATTTATTACATTCAAAGTTATCAACAATTTTCCATTTTGGAAAACTTTTTCAACGACTAAAAATCACAAAACACTACGGACAAGCACGTTATAAAATATTTTGGAAAACTTTATGCAACTCCACGTATAAACAAATCAATTTCATGCTCAAAAAAATTCCCTGTCACGTTCTTGACAACATACGCGGCACAACACTGAATTGAACCATGTAGATCAATATCCACATAAACAACATAATCCAATTCAATGCCAATTGTCCGTAACATTTCTGTTTAATACAATAATATGTCAACGCGGATAAATATGCAGCGACAGACATGATTCCGACAATCACCACCCATACAGGGATTGCCTTCATTAATGCCATAAATGCGAGCACTAAAAATATAGGTATAAGCAACCAGCTCAACTTTCTACTGCTTGGGTTTTCTATTCTTTTCATGACTGTGGATTATTAATCGTGCATTTAAATTGACAACAGCATCATAGAAAACAAAGTTCTTTCGAGAAATCGGATGAATTATTATGGGCACAAGCCGAGATTCCGGTGCATGAAAAAATTTGCCTCATGGGATTCCACAGAGCTAAAATCGGGTCAAGAGGTTTCCTATTGCAAAGTGTTTTTATCGGACTGATGCTGCGCGGATGTCAGACAAAATCACATCTTGCAATACCAATTGTAAACGACGCTCCTCCATACCCTTTTTGTGTAATGTCGAAACATCGGGAACAATCATTGAAAAACAGGTCGGATATACTCAGGAAGTGTTATCCGCTGGTTGCTACCGGCAGTTGGGATGCAATCGCGCTTTCCGATATTGAAAAGGTAATCAAGCAGACAAGGGGGGCTATCGCATACTACTTCAAGAACAAAAAGAATCTTTTCGCCAATATACTCGACGAACTGTTCTTCCCGGTGTTCGCGCTCTCGGCTGATGAAAGGGAAAAACTATGCAAGGCTACTGTCTCCGATTTCTATGCTAAATACAAGACTCCGTTTGAACGTGTCCGCGATGACTTGCGGGACAACTACGGTGTTGAAAACCCGTCACAGGCAATCTTCAATCTCTTTATCCAAGGCTCCAAGCACTACGACCAATTTACATCAAACGTAGGTGAACTGATGCAGTTGGAGCAGGACTTTATGAGCCGCATAGTTGGAGGACGAATAAACAATATCCTCGACCTAAACCGTGTCTATGTAGAGAATATTGGAAACATCTTTATTGAATCAATGCACTTCGATAATAGATAAAAAGGAGGCTGTGTTCAAATTGATCACAGCCTCCATTGTTAATCTATTCCATCATTTTATATTGAGATGAGATAGGTTGTTCATTGCCTATAAAACCAGGGTATATTTGGTCGTAGTTGGTTATATCAAATAACATATCTCCTTTTATTATATACTGCTTGGATATAGATGTCACTGTTTTTATGGAATCATTAAGATTCTCTATGTATAGTTTCCCTTTTTCAGCAGTATAATCTAACGAGGGAGAAAATATAAGAGTATCACCTCTCGTTTCCCACATTCCAACGGTAGTTATACGCATTGTTGGAGAATAAATCTCAAATGCCCTACCGAGATTTTTTAACGTAATGAACGTTGGATCAGACGCACCGTTATCTATGCTTTCATAGATGCGAAAGAAAGCATTCTTTTGATGTGTTACTGAGCAGCTACAGACGACAATAATCGTCGTGATGATTAAAATCATCTTGAAAAAAATATTTTTCATTTTTTATTCGGATTATATGTCGATTTGTAGGTGACCCCTTGCCAACGGAATACACATTTCATATTGTTTGCAACTCTCTGAAGTGCAGTAGGATTACTCCTTATGTCCGGAACAAAATTATCAACACTTTTGGGGCCATCTTGAATTTTATCATATAAAGAGGGCAATCTACGAGGCGCGGATATCCCAAAGAGTTCCCCTCTTTTATATGCTTCAATTTCATCAGATTTGTCATAAAATGGCGCACCGTTGGATAAATATCCAGTAGAGTAAGCCCCGGTTTCAAATTGATAGGCGTGTTTTAATTCATGTGCTAATAAACCAAGGGAATTGTCTCCTAAAAGCACATCAAACATATCGGTATCAACATTATACCTTGCACCACTACGAGTTTCTGCTCCAAAACCGAAGATATCACCTGAAACATTTAACGAATTATCACGTACAACATTGTATACTTGTGACGAATTACGCAATGTCTCTATTTCTGTTCTGACCTCCTCTAAAGAAGCATTATTAGCCTTCAACTTAGAAATATCTTTGTTGAGGTTTCTAATCTTTTTATCGCTTAAACCACCTTTTGCTAAGGCTGCTTCTTTTTTAACAATGTCAGAATTGTTTTGAGCTTGTCTTTTGTCTATATCAGAAACAAGTCTATCAATATGTTTCTCTGAAGCCTCAGTAAATTCCATTCCATTAGGATCAATCAATCGGATTGGATTTCCAGCACAGTACGCATATGATGACAACGCTTCATATTTCTCTTGCATCGGATCCGTTGACAACCACAAGCTGAGGCGCGGGTCATAGTAGCGAACACCGTAGTAGTACAGACCTGTCTCCTCGTCAAGCTCTTTCGCATTGAAGAGATAAGGAGTGTTCCATACGTTGTTGCGCTCCTC
Source organism: uncultured Muribaculum sp. (assembly GCA_910587665.1). Lineage (GTDB taxonomy): Bacteria > Bacteroidota > Bacteroidia > Bacteroidales > Muribaculaceae > Muribaculum. Next base: position 632 of record CAJUMZ010000029.1, on the reverse strand, counting down.
GATGAAGACCTCTCCGAAGGGGACATATTCGATATGCTGAACCACTTCACCTTCAAGATTGGTGATAAAGCTGGAGCTGCCGAGATGGTCGGGGTGATAGAAGAACTGCAAGTTCTCGTAGTTGTCGGGGTCTTTGAACGACCTCGAAACCGCGCGTGTCTGAGCCTTCCGAGCCTGTGCTATCGCCGCCTCCATAGAGCCGTCATTACAGCAGAATCCTTCACCATCTGCATAGTTGTCGTTGTCAGTGCCGTTGTAAGGTACATCAAAGAACTTGTAGTTGTCCTTGATGACCTGCTGCTGTGCTGCATACTTCGACTTGTAGTCAACCGAAAGTCCGTCGGTGTTGGCGCCGGCATACTCTATGCGACGCGGGTCAGAACCGTAGGAGGCGAAATCGCCGACCTTGGACACTATTCTCTGCGAACCGGCGTAGATATGCTTGGTGTAACGACCGCCCTGATTGGCCACGAGGTACGGGCTGACATAGAGCGAGAATTTAGCGGTATTGGTCGAGCCGCCGGAGAATACTCCGTTGACATAAACCTGATCGCTTTCGCCCGAAGTCTTGACAGTGCGCTCTCCGTCGGCATCATACCAGTAGTTGGACACGAAACCGTTGTCGTCAACTG
>CAJUMZ010000028.1 GCA_910587665.1 uncultured Muribaculum sp. | reverse complement strand
GCCGAATGCAGACTAAAATTCACCGAACTTTTTGCACTTCGGTTTTGAATCTACCCACACCCTCGATGCTTATTGCCGGAAGGGTGGGGCTTGAGTTATTGTACAGTTCGATTTCAACATGCCCGTTGCTGTCCGTTACCACATTCGGATTCCAGTACAATGTACGGCGATAATCCGGCTCCGGTGGTATTATCGAGTAGTCGGGGCTATAAAATTCAATAGGCGTGCTGTAACCTTCAAGGCGAGTTTTTCTTATCCCTTTGCCGGCATCCACCGGGATCTCACCTTCCGGATAAGTCTCGATAAATACTACACATCCATAGGTCTTGTCAATGCTCATTATGTCAAATCCGGGGGCGGCATATTGCAGCATTGTTAACGGATCTTCCGTGATATAGATTGACTTTATTGCTTCAAGCCTGATAAACTTGTAGGCGTCGTATTCAAGCTTTGACCCCATGTTGCGTTGATAATTGATTATGAAGAGTGGCATCCTCCCTTTATAGTTAAGGTATTCTTCACCATTGCTTAGTATGGTGTAAAAATTGCGGTTCATTTCTCGCATGAACTTATGGATGTCATCACCGATATATTCGCCGGCGTCACGGATGTCGTCGAGTCCTGATTTTACATCATAATAGGCTATTGATTTGGATCGCGCTTCGTAGATGTCCCTTTCTTTTGAGCGTTTTTTCCCTTTGACTACGATCTCTGATAGCTGCTGAACATCTTTTATTGATTTCCCGGCTGTGTTTGTTGAGTCAGAATTGATATAAACGTCTACATCCGAGTCAATGACTGAATCAGCTGTCTCTGTATATATTTTTGATGTTCTTCCAGTGGTCACTTCCATGTCGGTGTACATGTATGGCTTGGGTACAGGCCGGAAATTACGGTCAAGTTTTATCAGGTAATCCTTTCGTTTGCCTTTTTCGCGCGCCGCGAGGATGAGATTCCATTCGCCTTCAACGTTCGAGACAAACGCAAATTTACCGAGTGAATCGGTTGAAAACAGATCCATCGCCGTTGCATTAAGTTCACTCTCTTCATTCCTTTTCAGAAGAAATGCCGATATCTCGACATTTGGTTTAGGTGTGCGTGTGCCGGATGATACCACTTGTCCGTTTGTGATTATCCCGTCGGTCTCAGGCATATATCTAAGCGGCTTACTGTCGGCGGTGAGTATATTGTCGGTGTCATATCTTCGCCATCCTTGCACCATAAGGAGCAAGTCAAGATGTCTCATGCGTTCAGGACTTTTGTCGATGAAATAGTAGGCGGGATTTGCGACATACCCCTTGATTTCGGACATAAGCAAGAGGTCGGTCAGGATGTTACGATTCCATAAAACCTCATCGCTGCCGTCTCTTATTGATATGGAGAAGGGGTTTCTGGCAACAGTCGTGTCAGAGGCAGTGATGTTGAGGCGCATTTTCTCAAAAGGCTCGTATACGGCCTTGTCAAATGTTGCAGTGATTTCCGGCGATTTATAATTATTGACGAATATTAGTCTGTCGCAAAGAATGTCGCCGGAGCGTGAAACAAGCGCGATCTGCGTCACGCCACCGGCAAGGCGTGATTTATCAATGGCAACGTCAGCCTGTCGCCGGAAGTCAGTGAGGCTATGGGTTTTGACAAGATTCCCGCCTCTGATGATTGCTATGTTCAGTCCTTCTTCAGGCATGCTGTCATTTGTCGCGACAGAGATGTATATAGAGTCAACTGATGATACATTGTCAGCGGAGAGTATGTAGCCGTTTTTTGTTGGCGCAGGCAGATTGTAATGAAATTGTTTCCCATTGTAACTCACGGTGACTTTACCCGGTAGCGAGTCAGGGGTATAGGTGAAGCAACCTTTCCCTTCATGCCGGGTAGTGAATAAATGCGATGTGTCGTTGTCGGTATATCCGGTTATGTCGATGGGATGCCCGTATTGATCGGTGGACTCAAACGCAATTCTGGATCTGATGCCTTTTATTAGGTTCCCGCTTTCGGGATAAAACCTTAGGTTAGGTTTGCTTAGTTTTTGTGGTTTGCCGCGCTTTTTGACAAGGGAGTGACTTCCGCGTTTCGCCATATTGCGTTGCTTGTAGTCACCTTCGGTTTTGGGAGTGTCATATATAGGCAATATCCGTGAAAACACGTTGTCGTCACCAAAGTTAAGCATGTATTTTGTATATGCGCGTATTTCGTAAAATCCGGGGTAGAATGGCACCCTGTTGATTATAAAGTCACCGGTGCATTGCCCGTTGCTGTCGATGCGCAATATCTTTGTGTAGATAATCTCCCCGTTTTGTGTCAGCAAATCGACATATAGCGGCATGCTGATAGGAGCTGCTATATTTCCGTCGGCACGGACTACGTATGCTTTAAAATGGATGGCATCGCCGTAATAGTAGCTTGTGTTGTCAAAATGCAGATAGACTTTTTCTTGCGGATATGTGCCGGCAAGGAGATTGCAGTCAACTGAAATGATAAGGAGCAGGCATAACAATAGTCTCATTTTTCCCAGAATGCAGGAGTGAATATTATAAGTACTGTAAATATTTCAAGACGCCCAGTGAGCATGAGAAATGACAGCACCCATTTTCCCGGGTCGGGAAGCGAGGCAAATCCTCCATAATCCTGTGAGTCTATGCCGAGACCGATATTTGATACACAGGAAAACGAGTTGAAGAACGCATCAATTATAGGAATTCCGAATGCGGTCAGGACGATGCCGCCCACCGATATGATCATGACGTAGATGCAGAGAAACGCTATCACTTTTTCCACGACATCGGGCGAGATTATATTTCCGTTGATGCGTACCGATCTGATGGCATTGGGATGCACGGAGCGGTAGAGTTCATTGTCGGTGTTTTTCAACAGAAAAAGCAGACGGTCTATCTTTGCTCCGCCGCTGGTAGAGCCTGCGCAAGCACCGAAAAACATCAGAATGAAGGTGATTGAGATGACAAATGACCCCCAGTTCTCAAAATTGCTTGCGGTGAGTCCCGTAGAGGAGATGGTCGTGATAATCTGGAAAAGCGGGTCTATGGTCACGTCGACAGCCGAGTGGGCTTGACCGTGGACAAAGATTGCGATGACAAAAAGTATGTACGATACGAGTACAATCTTTACATAGGTCATGAATGTGTCGTTGCGGTACAGACTTTTGAAGTCTCCGTGCCATGCGCGGAATATAAGGGCAAAGTTGACACCGCCGAGAAACATGAATATTGTCACGACAATCTTTATATAATTGGAATCCCAGTATGCAATACTGTTGTTGCGGGTGGAAAAACCTCCTGTCGACATCGTGGATAGTGCGTGGCAGAGGCTGTCAAAAAAGTCCATGGGTCCCACCCAAAGGAGCAGGCATATAATGATTGTGAGTACGAAATATATCATCCATAGGCTTTTGGCTGTCTGGCTGATGCGCGGGCGCAGTTTCTCGTGTGTGATACCGGTGACTTCCGCGTTAAACATCTGCATGCCGCCTGAATGATTGAGCATCGGGAGTACGGCGAGGGTGAAAAGTATGATTCCCATTCCGCCAAGCCACTGTGTGAGGCATCGCCACATATTTATGCCGTGGGATAATATCTCGACCGACGGATATACCGATGCTCCTGTAGTGGAAAATCCCGACATGGTCTCAAAAAAGGCGTCAGATATGTCAAGCGGAGTCTTGCAGAACATGAACGGAAGCATGCCGAACAAAGAAAACACCACCCAAACGAGCGCGGTAAGCAGAAACCCTTCACGCTTTGCCATTGATGTGTAGCGGGGCTTGATGCAGCATGTCATAAGCAGTCCGGCTGTGAGCGTCACGCCGAATGTACAGAGAAATACGAGATAATCCGGTTCTTTATACAACAGGCAGGTGACAAGTGGCACGAGCATGAATAGAGCCTCGATCATCAGAAGCCATCCCAATACTCTTAGCAGCATCGGGAAGTTTACGCGCTGGGTGTTGGAGAAAATACCCATATCAGTTAAACAGTTTCTCGACTTTATGTATCAGCCCCGACAGACAGAACACCACAATATGGTCGCCCGCCTGAATCCGTGTATTACCGTTTACTAGCATTCCTTTGCCGTCGCGTATCATTGCCGCGATTGTCATTCCGTGGGGTAGACGAAGATTCTTTACCGCGTCGCGCGTGATCTTGCTGTCCGGTTTTGCTTCGATTTCGGCTACTTCGGCATCGGTAAGGGCAAGGCACTTGGAAGATGCCACGTCCATATCAAGAAGAAGCTGGAAAATCTTGCTTGAAGCAAGCAGTTTTTTGTTGATAACCGTGCCTATGTTCAGCCCTTCAGCCTCAGAGATAAATTGAAGGTCCTCGACTTCGGCAATGGTCTTGTGTACGCCGAATTCCTTTGCCGTGAGACATGAGAGTATGTTGGTCTCCGAACTGTTGCTCAATGCCACAAAAGCATCGGTATCGGCAATACCTTCTTCCCGCAGCACCTCGATGTCACGGGCGTCGCCATGCACAATGTCGCAGTCCGGGCATTTTTCAGGAAGCATCCGGCAGGTGTCCATATTGGTGTCGATGATTTTTATCCGGAACTCGTCGCCGGCAAGTGCGGCAAGCCGTATCGCTATGCGGCTTCCTCCCATGATGAGCAACTTGCGTATCTTTTTTGATGTCTTGCCGCATATGTCGAGCAGCTCGTCTACATGGTCGCGGGTGGTGGCGAAATACAGTATATCGTTGTCTTTTATCACATCGTCACCGCGCGGTATGATAGTGTCATGATGGCGTTTGATTGCCGCCACGTGGAAGTTATGTTCCACCATGGCAAACTCTTTCAGCTGCATGCCGATTATGCGGGCGTTGTTGCGAAGCTTTACGCCGGCGATTATAAGTTCTCCATCATGAAGCTCAAACCAATGGCGCGCCCACGACCGACGCAGCGCGGTTATTATCTCTTGGGCGGCGAGCAGTTCAGGGTAAATCAGGGCATTGACACCCATGCGAGTGAAAAAATCCCGGTTTTCACGAGACATGAACTCAAAATTGTCAATACGCGCCACTGTGCGTTGTGCCCCTATGCTTTTTGCCATGGAGCAGGCGAGTACATTTTTTGTCTCGTCGGGGGTTACTGCTATGAAAAGGTCACATTTCCCGACGCCTGCCGCGTGTAGCGAATTGAACGATATCGGATTGCCGCGTAATGTCATGAGGTTGTAATTGGCGTCAAGTGACGCCAGCTTGGACTGGTCGGCATCGATGACCATTATGTCCTGTTCCTCCCGCGATAGAAGTTTGGCAAGATGTGAACCGACTTCTCCGGCACCTGCGATTACGATCCTCATGTCAAAGATGGTTTATTGGCGTTGACAATAGCCTTGTAGATGGCTTCTTCATCCATTTCGCAGAGTCTCATCAGCTCAGGCACCTTGCCATGGGGCACAAACTTGTCGGGCACACCTATGCGGGTCACTTTACGGTCGTAGCCGTTGTCATTTAGCCATTCGACTACAGCCGAGCCAAGACCACCTTCCTTTATGCCGTCTTCAACCGTGATTATCTCGCACCCTTTTTCCGCGACTTCCTTAAGGATAGCCGTATCAATGGGCTTTAGGAATATCATGTCATAATGGGCGGCACTGATTCCTTCGGCAGCTGCGCGTTTTATTGCGGCGGCGGCTTTCGAAGCCATCGGCCCGATTGACAGCACGGCAACGTCATTTCCGTCGGTCAGTTTTTCCCCTTTGCCCACAGGAATCTCGTGCATAGGCTGTCTCCAATCAGGATTGCTTCCTTTTCCGCGCGGATAGCGTATGGCAAAAGGTCCGTGATCGCCTGACTGGGAAGTGTACATCAAGTTGCGGAGCGATATTTCGTCGCGCGGTGATGACACGATAAGATTGGGTATCGAACGCAGATAGCTGAAGTCAAACACCCCGTGGTGGGTGACACCGTCCTCGCCGACAATGCCTGCACGGTCGATACACAAGGTGACGGGGAGCCGTAGTATAGCCACGTCATGGATTATATGGTCATAGGCACGTTGCAGGAATGACGAGTAGATGGCACAGAACGGGCGCATGCCGTCTTTTGCAAGTCCTCCCGCAAATGTCACCGCGTGCCCTTCCGATATACCTACGTCAAATACCCTCTTGGGCATTGCCTCCTGCATTATGCTCATTGATGTGCCTGAAGGCATGGCGGCGGTTATGCCGACAATCCTGTCATTTTGCCTGGCAAGTTCGAGAAGGGTTTTGCCGAACACATCCTGATATTTTGCCGGCGCACCTTCCGCGGAATCAGATATCCTTTCTCCGGTCCGGGGGTCAAATTTTCCGGGGGCATGCCATGATGCCGGGTCATTCTCGGCAGGGGTATAGCCCTTGCCTTTGGTTGTGCGGATATGCAGCAACCGTGGTCCTTCCATATCCTTTATGTCACTCAGTACCCTTACAAGGCGCTCTACGTCATGACCGTCGATTGGACCGAAATAGCGTATGTTCAGCCCTTCGAATATGTTCTGCTGTTTGCTGATCAATGATTTCAGGCTATTATTGAACCGCAGTATGAAGTCTTTCTGCTTCTCGCTTACAAGATGCAGCTTTTTCAACAGTCGGTAAAGCTTGAACCGAAATGCGTTGTAAGCCTTGGTGGTGGTGAGGTGGGCAAGGTAGGTGTTCAGGGCGCCTACATTGCGGTCAATCGACATGTCATTGTCGTTGAGTATGATAAGGAGATTGTTTTTTGTTATGGAGGCGTTGTTGAGTCCCTCGAATGCAAGACCGCCGCTTATCGACGCGTCGCCTATGACAGCCACTACGTTACGCTTTTTCTGCTCCTGTTTCAGCTGTGACGCGACAGCCATGCCGAGCGCCGCCGATATGGAGTTGGAGGCATGACCCGCCGTGAATGTGTCATACTCGCTTTCGTCAGGATTTGGGAATCCGCTAAGACCGTTGAACTTGCGGTTGGTGTCAAATTTGTCACGCCTGCCTGTGAGCAGTTTATGCCCGTATGCCTGATGACCCACATCCCACACTATACGGTCGTAAGGCGTGTCAAATACATAATGTAGGGCTACTGTCAGCTCCACGGCACCCATGCTTGATGCAAAGTGTCCCGGATTGGTGGACAGGGAGTTTATAAGAAACTCACGTATATCAGAACAGACTTCCGGAAGCTTCTCCATCGGTAGTTTTCGCAGGTCGGAAGGCGAATCAATCTTGTTCAATAGAGCAGATGGGGCGATATATTTATTTTCTCCTTTTTCCATTGCCGTCATTGATATATTTTTTATACAAGGGTATAAACACGACTCCTCCGGAGACGATTATTATGAATAGAGTCCATGCCGTGAAGCCTCTTCCCGCTATCAGCAGATAGCAGAGTATCAGCCATAAAGCCGCGAGGCATATAAGCCTGAAAATATTATACCCTGTCATAACTCTCATTTAATCTATGCAAATTTACATATAAAAGAGAGCAATGCCAAATATTATTATGATTTAACTTGACAACTAAAAAGAGCGGCGAATCCGATTGCCGGATTCGCCGCTCTTTTTTTATCCTCCAAAGTTGTCGTACATGAGGTTTTCGGAAGGTACTCCGAGATCCCAGAGCATTTTTTCGACAGCCTTGCTCATCGGACCGGGACCGCACATATAGTACTCGATATCCTCCGGTGCGGGGTGATCCTTGAGATATGTCTCGTAGATTACCTGATGGACAAATCCTGCGGTATACTTAACGCCCGCAGCATCGGCGGCAGGGTCTGGGCGGTCAAGGGCAAGGTGAAACTTGAAGTTGGGGAAATCCTTTTCAAGCTGCAGGAAGTCTTCAAGATAGAACACCTCATTCAGGGCACGGGCGCCGTAGAAGTAGTTCATGACACGGTCGGTGCAGTTGAGCGAGCGGGTCATGTGCATGATCTGGGCGCGGAGCGGTGCCATGCCGGCTCCACCGCCTATCCACATCATCTCCGCCTTGGAGTCAAATATGGGATGGAAATCACCGTAAGGACCGCTCATCACCACCTTGTCGCCCGGCTTGAGCGTGAAGATATAAGATGAGGCGATACCGGGCATCACATCCTGGAATCCTACTTCGGGTTTCGGCTTGAAGGGTGGGGTGGCGATACGCACCGTAAGCATTATGCGGTCGCCCTCGGCGGGATAGTTGGCCATAGAGTAGGCGCGCACGGTAGCCTCGGTATTCTTGCACTTAAGACCGAATAACCCGAATTTTTCCCATGCCGGGAGATATTCATCGCCTATGAGCGACTTGTCGATATCCTTGTCGTAGTCCATTTCATAGGTGGGTATCTTTATCTGCGCATATGAGCCGGGGATGAAGTTCATGTGTTCGCCGGGAGGCAGTGCCACGATAAACTCCTTGATGAATGTTGCCACATTTTTGTTGGAGATGACCTCACATTCCCACTCTTTGACGTCAAGCACGGAGGCCGGTACGCCGATCGACATGTCTTCCTTCACTTTCACCTGACATCCCAGGCGCCAGTGATCTTTCATCTGTTTGCGTGTGAAATGAACGGTCTCGGTAGGGAGTATGTCGCCACCGCCTTCAAACACCTGTACCTTGCACTGCCCGCAGCTTCCCTTTCCGCCGCATGCCGAGGAAAGAAACACATTCTGGTCGGCGAGAGTAGAGAGCAGGGTCTTGCCCGACATTGCAAAGACATCCTTTTCATTGTTGATTTTTATGTCGACCTGACCGGTGTGTACAAGAAACTTCTTGGCAATCAGGAGCACTGTCACGAGAAGCAGCGTGATAGCGAGGAATATGATCACTCCCGTACATATGGTAAGGGTGCCTGTGTCGGCAAGAGTTATCATTGCTGTTTTGTCCATTGTCGTAGTTAGAGTTTAATGCCGAGGAAACTCATGAATGCGATTCCCATAAGGCCTGTTATTATAAATGTGATACCTACGCCACGGAGGGGCTTGGGGATATTGCTGTACTCCTGGAGTCGTTCGCGAATCGCCGCTATCGCCACTATGGCAAGCAGCCATCCGATACCCCATCCGGCACCGGCACAGCAGGCGGTCCATACATCGGGGAAGTCTCTCTGCTGCATGAACAGCGAGCCACCGAGGATAGCGCAGTTGACGGCGATGAGCGGAAGGAAGATACCGAGCGAAGAGTAAAGCGCGGGGCTGAACTTCTCCACCGCCATCTCCACAAGCTGCGTGAGCGACGCTATCACGGCTATGAACATTATGAGCGACAGGAAGCTGAGGTCAATGCCGGCATATTCCGGACCGAGCCAGCTGAGAGCGCCTTCGCGCAACACATATGTCTCAAGCAGGTAGTTGATAGGCAATGATATGACAAGCATGAATGTCACCGCGGCACCGAGTCCGAGTGCGGTCTTGACATTCTTTGACACGGCGAGAAACGAACACATGCCCAGAAAGTAGGCAAAAATCATGTTGTCGACGAATATCGACCGTATAAAAATATTGAAATTTTCCATATGATTTATTCTTTATCCGGGATGTGACGTTATTCTTGTAAATCTTTGTTATAGCTTCTGTGTACCCAGATGATACATGCTACAACGATCAGTGCCATCGGAGGCAGGATCATGAGTCCGTTGTTCACGTATCCGTGTGCGTAGAAGCTGTCAGGCACAATCTGGAATCCCCAAAGCGTGCCGCTGCCGAGAAGTTCGCGGAAAAACGCCACGATCACAAGGATTATCGCATAGCCGATACCGTTGCCGATACCGTCAAGGAATGAAGGCCAGGGTTTGTTGCCCATGGCAAACGCTTCCAGGCGACCCATGAGAATACAGTTGGTCACGATAAGCCCGATGAATACCGACAGCTGCTTGCTTACATCATACTGGTAGGCCATCAGAAGCTGATTGACTATGACCACAAGCCCGGCGACCACTACAAGTTGCACGATGATACGTATGTTGGTCGGGATCGTGTTTCTTAACAGGGAGATTATCACATTGGAGAATGCAAGCACTGCGATCACCGAGATTCCCATCACGAAGGCGGGCTCAAGCTTGGCGGTCACGGCGAGACAGGAGCAGATACCGAGTATCTGCACTATCACGGGATTGTCTTTCGACAGCGGGTTAAGCAGTGTGCTTAGGTTTTTATTGTTTGACGCCATGGTTTAATTCTGTTTTGATGAGAGTGATTCAAGAAAAGCCTTGTAGCCGGTAAGGCAATTGTCAATCATCGATGCCACACCCTTGGAGGTTATTGTGCCGCCCGAGATGGCGTCTACCGCGTCTTCACCGTGGAGAGGCGCCTGTCCTGCCTTCAGCACATTGACGGGATGAAATTCACCTCCCTTGAAGAGGTGGAGTCCGTTGAACTGGTCGCTGAATGCCGGTTTCTCGATTTCCGCGCCGAGTCCCGGGGTCTCTCCCTGATGGGCGAAATAAGCGCCGTATATGGTCGAGCCGTCACTATCAACGGCAACATATCCCCATATCGGGCCCCAAAGTCCGGCTCCATATACGGGAAGTATGTATTTCACGTCGCCTTGGGCGAGGGTGCATTCATATACAGGCATCTTGCGGGCGTCAAGGGGAAGCTTGCTTTCGTTGGCCGTGTTGACATTGAATGCGTTGCCGTCGACGCGCTCTCCCTTGTCGTTGATGATGAATCGGTCAGTTATGTACTTGTTGAAGTCGGTTATTATGTCGGCTTTGTCAGGCGCGATGTGTACCGATGCAAGTATCTGCTTCATCTTGTCGGCATCGGCATTGGCGGTCTGGAGCGGCTTTAGCGACAATGCCGTGAAGGCGAGTCCTGCCCCGACCACAACCACCAGCACAATTATATATATGATGGTGTATGTATTGCTCTGTTTATTCATAATCTTGTCACACTTTAGCTTTTAGACGACGTAGGCGTCGGCGGATGTTGGACTGTACAACGGTATAGTCGATCAGCGGCGCGAATGAGTTCATAAGGAGCACTGCGAGCATTGCACCCTCGGGATAACCGTTGTTATAGGTGCGTATCAACACGGCTATGACGCCGATAAGGAATCCGTAGATGTATTTGCCCGGGTTGGTGCGCGAGGCGGTCACAGGGTCGGTTGCCATATAGACTGCGGCAAACGCGAATCCTCCGAGAGTAACTTGTTCGAGCGGGGTGAGCATTGATGCCGGATACATCGGGGTGGCAAAGGCGTGGGCGATCGCTCCCATTATAATGCCGCCGGCAAATACGCTGAACATTATGCGCCAGCTTGCAATGCCTGTAATCAGGAGTATTGCGGCTCCGATAAGTATGCAGAGGGTCGATGTCTCGCCTACTGATCCGGGAATAAGCCCGAGGAACATGTCCCAGTAGCTTAGTGGCTCGCCGGTCACGCCGGTAAGCGTCAGCGAGTCGCCGACATTGGCCGCTATCTGTCCGAGGGGTGTGGCTCCGGAGAAACCGTCGACCACATTGCCTTCGCCGAGTCCGCAGATGCTTTCTGTCGCTACAAACACCTTGTCGCCGCTCATGTGGGAGGGATAGGCGAAGAAAAGGAAGGCGCGGGTGACCAGTGCCACATTAAATATGTTATAGCCGGTTCCTCCGAATACTTCCTTTACAAATATTACGGAGAATGCCGTGGCTACCGCGAGCATCCATAACGGAATTTCAATCGGGCAGATAAGGGGGATGAGGATACCTGACACAAGGAATCCTTCCTGAATCTCCTCCTTGCGCCATTGCGCCACCACGAATTCGATGCCGAGTCCGACTACGTATGACACAATCAGGCGGGGCAACAGGGCGAGGAAGCCATAGCCGAGAAGTTGCCAGAACGGGAACGAGGTCGCCCCGATGGCGAGCCAGTGCTGGTAGCCGGTGTTGTACATTCCGAAGAGAAGGCACGGTATGAGGGCGAGCACGACAATGATCATCACTCGTTTTGAGTCGAGGCTGTCATGTATGTTGACTCCCGAACGGGAAGTCGTGGTCGGAGTAAACAGGAAAGTCTCGAATCCGTCAAACACTGACTGAAATGCGTGAAACTTTCCTCCCGGCTCAAAGTCGGGCTTTATCCGGTCAAGATATTTTCTAAGAGATTTCACAATTGATAATATTTGTTAGTGAGTTTATCAACTAAGTTCTTTGCGCAGGTAGTCGAGCCCTTCCTGTACGATCTTCTGTAATTCGAGCTTTGAAGGATCGACATATTCACAGAGGGCAAAGTCTTCCGGGGCAACCTCGTAGATGCCGAGCTGCTCCATACGGTCAATGTCTCGTGCGATGATCGCCTTTATCAGATATTCGGTAAGGATATCCATGGGCATCACCTTTTCATATACACCCGACATTATCATAGCGCGACGTCCTCCGAGTATTCTTGCGTCGGGACAGAATTTGCGCTTGAAGAAATGGCCGGGGAACGAGCGGTTGACACTCATCTTCTCCGGCGACAGTGATGCCCAGCCCATAAACTCGGCAAAATCGTCACCTTCGGCAATGACGGTCACCTGATTGTAGGGGAATCTGAGGTAGCCCTCTTCGCCTACGGGAATACCGGTGAGAACGTTGCCCGAAATTATCCTGTGATGTATGTCATCGTTGTTTACCGCATCCTTGAGCACGCTCTTCATGTCGGCGCCTATCACGGTGGTTATATAGTGAGGGGCTGTTACCTCACATCCGGTAAGGGCAGTGGTCACGCTCATGTCGAGTTTGCCGGTAGTTGCCAGCTTGCCTATTCTCAGCAGGGTAAGGGCATCCATTGTCCATACGGTCTCCCCTTTGTTAACGGGTTTTACATTGCATATCTGCACTCCGACATTGCCTGAGGGGTGAGGACCGTTGACAACAACCTTTTCAACTCCTTGTAGTGATTCAAGGCAACTTCCTTCATGTATGCCAACATAAATTGTGCCGTCGGTAAGCTTGCCGAGCAACGATATTGCCGCGTCAAGCTCTTTTTGGTGACCGTCGAGAAGCATCTCATAGTCGGGTGCGAGTGGCGACGAGTCAAAACCGGTAATGAAAATGTCACGCGGGTCGACTCCGGGACGCGGCACAATGTTGTAAGGCCTCTGTCTCATCCATGACCATAATCCCGAGTCAAGCAGAAGCTGCTGGGCGCGTGTGCGGTCGCCGATGTTACTCACTTCAAAGTCAAGCGATACCGAGGGTGAACTGCCGGGAGTGATCACAATCCGCTCCAATTTGCGACGCTCACCGCGCACAACCGCGGTGACAGTGCCTGCAACCGGCGAGCCAACTTTTATGTCGGGGAACGCCTTGTCATGAAACAGAGAAGATCCAACAACAACCTCATCACCTTCCTTCACATCTACCTTAGGTGTTATACCCGGAAAATCATCGGGAATAATAGCACATGTGGCGGGAGTGACATCCATGGGTGCCGATGGTGTGGCGGCGCCTCTTATGCTGATGTCAAGTCCCTTTTTTATGTTTACAATCTTTGTCATGTAGAAATAAAAAATGACGTGTCATTATAATATTGTGCAAAGTTACCATTATTTTTTGTTATGGCTTAACTTTATTTGTGAAAAATTTAATGCCGGTAATTGTGCACGGCAGTTTTTGCACATAGTTGAAGAATGTTTTCTTAAATTATGCTATGAAACATAGTAAATATTTAACACTTGACCGCGGCGGTATAAAATAAGAAAAATCACTTGGCAAAATTTGGTTTGTAAAAAATATAATAATAAATTTGCATATCCTTTCGCAGTGTATGCCGCTTGAGGAGTAGATATTGACATAACTAATTGAAAGATTTTGCAAAGACTCAGTCGCAATCATTAACCATAAATCAATATTCATATTAATAACTATTAATTTATTCTATTCAAAATTATGGAAAATCAAAAGCCCAATGTTGGAGCCGCTCCAGCTAAGCAACTAAAGAACGAAGGTTCTAACGTACGCGGTATCAAGAACGCATTCTTGGTTATCGTAGCATGTTTTATCGTAGCTGTTTTATTGTTCATCTTCTGGTTTGGCCACGACATGCACTTTGACGAGGCAGGTCATCCCCAGGATCTTTGGGGAACTATCTACAAAGGTGGTTTCATCGTGCCTATACTTCAGACTCTCTTCCTTACCGTGATCGTGCTTTCTGTTGAGCGTTGGATCGCCCTCTCAAGCGCTAAGGGTAAAGGCAGCATCTCTAAGTTTGTCGCTGAGGTTAAGGCTTGCCTTAAGAAGAATGACATCGCCGGTGCACAGGCTCTCTGCAAGAAGCAGAAGGGTAGTGTTGCCGCTGTAGTTTCTGCAGCTCTCGTTCGCTATGAGGAAATGGACAAGAACACCGTGCTTTCTAAGGAGCAGAAGATCGCAACCCTCCAGAAGGAAGTTGAAGAGGCTACCGCTCTTGAGATGCCCGCTCTTCAGCAGAACCTCCCCATCGTTGCAACTCTCACCACTCTCGGTACACTTGTCGGACTTCTCGGTACTGTGATGGGTATGATCAAGTCATTCCAGGCTCTTGCCGCTTCAGGTGCTCCTGACTCAACCGAGCTTTCTACCGGTATCTCCGAGGCACTTATCAACACCGCATTCGGTATCGCAACTGGTGCATTCGCCGTTATTTCATATAACTTCTACACCAACAAGATCGACAATCTTACCTACGCAATCGACGAGATCGGTTTCTCTATCGTGCAGACATTTGCCGCTACTCACTAATCCATTGTCTTTCTGAAAATTAGAACGAAACAATAATCTATTTAACGAAAAACAATGGGAAAAGTAAAAATTAAAAGAAAGAGTACCCTCATCGACATGACCGCGATGAGTGACGTGACTGTTCTTTTGCTTACTTTCTTCATGTTGACTTCTACCTTCTTGCAGAAGGAACCGGTTACGGTGCTCACCCCGTCTTCAGTATCGGAGATAAAGGTGCCCGTCACCAACACCACGACTGTCCTGATCTCACCCGAGGGAAAGGTGTTCCTTTCGGTATCAGGTGACGCCGACTCAACCTATTCAAGCGAAAAGGTGAGAGCCGAGCTTATCCGGACAGCAGTGTCTGAATATAACAAGACCCATAGTAAACAAGTACAGCTCACTCAGGAACAGGTCAACAAGTTCGCCAAAATGAACATGTTCGGCGTCAGAATAGCTGATCTTCCCGCTTTCCTCGATCTTCCGCAGATAAAGCAGGATGAAGTGCTATCTGACATGAACAACCCGTCGACCGGTATTCCTATCGACGAAAATAAGGACCTTAACAAGCCTAACGAGTTTCAGATATGGATGCGTGCCATCTATAATTCATCCAACCCCAATCTTGAATCATCAATCAAGAGCGGCGAGGGTATAGCTGTAAAGGCTGACAAGGATACCCCTTATACCACTGTTCACAACGTGCTTGATAACCTGCAGACTCTCAAGATGAACAAGTTCAGCTTGCTGACTGCACTTAAAACTGAAAACGATTAATCATTATGGCACAGATAGAACAATCCGACGGCGGCAAAAAGAAAAAAGGCGCCCAGAAAAAGATGCAAATCCACGTGGACTTTACGCCTATGGTGGATATGAACATGCTTCTTATCACGTTCTTCATGCTTTGTACCACGATGATTAAGTCGCAGACTTTGCAGATCTCACTCCCTTCCAATGAAAAGGTGGAGCAGGAACAGCAAAACAAAGCTAAGGAGTCGCAGGCTGTAACACTCATCCTCGACACCGAGCGTGATCAAGATGGAAATGTGAAATTTGATCCCGAGACCGGTAAGCCCGCTCATTTTGTATACTATTATTTCGGTAAGCCTGATGTTACTGATGAGAACAAAGACGGTCTCATCGATAACTCCAACCTCAAGGTTGAAAAGTTTATCGGTAATCAGAATGGTGAGACTCAGGGTATCCGTAAGATTCTTCATGACAAGAACAAGACAGTGCTTGCTAAGATCGCTGTATTGAAGGAAGACTGGAAAAACAAGAAAATCACTGACGAGGAATATCAGGCACGTGCCAAGGAGATCCGTAATGACTCTTTGATCGCCGACCGCCCCGTTGTGATAATCAAGGCCGGTCCCAATGCTTCTTGGGAGAGTCTGATCTCCGCTCTTGATGAAATGCAGATCAACCAGATTTCTCGCTATCAGATAGACAATATCAATGCTGTTGACTCAGCCCTGATTTTTGACTATCTTGCTAAGAATCCCCGCAAATAATGATGAGTGTCTATATGTTTAACTTTAAAAACGAAGAAAAATGGCAAAAGATGTAGACCTTTCATCAAAAGAATGGCGCGATATAGTCTTTGAAGGCAAAAACAAGGAATTCGGCGCGTATGAGTTGCGCAAGAACTCCGATGTACGCCACAACAAGGCGATGATTGTCGTTGTAATAATCCTTGCGTTGGCATTCTTGTTACCTCTTATTGTAAATACCGTGCTCCCCAAGGCAGAGGAGAAGCCGGAAGACCTTACCGAACAGGCTATGGTCAATCTTGGTGACGCCACTGAAGAAGAGCCGGAAGAAGAGGAAGTTCAGGAGCGTTACGAAGAAGAGCAGCCTGAGGTACTCCCCGAGGAGGTGCTTAACACCGTAAAGGTGACTGAGCTTGCGATTGTAGAAGACGACAAGGTAAATGCTGAGGATGAGATCAAGACTCAGGATGAACTTAAGGAAACCACTACCGCTTTCGGTCAGAGCGACTTTGACAAAGGTACCGACGACCGTAACGTAGTGCGCGAACATAAGGAAGAAATTGTCGTTGAAGAGAAGAAACCGGTTGAAGAAAAGGTATTTACCGCTGTTGAGCAGATGCCTCAGTTCCCCGGTGGTGACGGTGAGCTTTTGAAGCACATCCAGAAGAATCTGAAATATCCTCCTGTCGCTATGGAGAATAACATTCAGGGTCGTGTGGTAGTGCAGTTCGTTGTTACCAAGACCGGTAAGGTAGGTGAGGTTAAGGTTGTCCGCGGTAAGGATCCTGACCTGGATAAGGAAGCCGTACGAGTTGTGAAGACTCTGCCCGACTTTATCCCCGGTAAGATGAACGGACAGGCTGTTGCCGTATGGTACACCCTCCCCATCACCTTCAAGCTCCAGGGCGTATAATCACCTGAACAATTAATTATATAAAGAGGCGTGCCTTTGGGTGCGCCTCTTTTCGTTTGTGTTAAAAATCACCTAAATTTTATGAAATAGTGTGATACCCTTCGCAGGTTAGGGGGATTTTCATTAACTTAGCGACAGATAACAACAAATATATCCGATATGGCTGACAGTGACATGCAATATGATGAGTCGGAAGCTATAAAGTTTATCCGAAACTATATGCCCGCTGATATTAGTGAGCGTTATTCCGATGACGAGATTCTCAATATTCTCGATATGATATGGGATTATTATGAGGATAACGGTTATCTTGACATTCCTTCCGGAGATGATGCTGATGATGCCTCTCCCGATCTTGAGAAGTTGACCGGATATATTGGCAAGATGCTCGCAAAAGACAAGCTTGCCGTCGTTGATACAGCTGATGTGCATTACATAGTCGAAGGTGAACTCGCCTATGAGAAATCAATAGGCATGGAGGATTGATCTATGAGACTCTCACGACGTTTTACAATAGGGATTTCTATCCTTGTCGCATCATTTATGTGGCAGGGTGAGGTGTATGCTGTCAATCCTTTCAAGGCGTTGAAGGAAAAGCTTATGCCGTCGTCGGATGAGTCGAAGTCTAAGAAAAACGATAAGAAGTCAGAGCCCCGGGAGGCGGAGGAAGACCTGTCGCTTGACGACAACTTGCTTGTGCCTGTCGTGCCGGAAAAGCAGCATGATATAGTAGCTGACTATATGAATCAGCTTGCAAAGGATTTGTCATCAAGAAAGCGTGAGACGATAGAGAAATGGCGTGACGGCGAGGTCGTGGTTGCCACAATCGGCACTGATCAGCTTTTTGCGCCTAATGACACGGTTCTGCGCCCGTCGGCAAAAGAATTCCTTATGCCTTACGCCAATCTGCTTCGTCAGATGGGGTTGTACAAGATGGTGATAGTAAGCCATACCGATGACACGGGTTCTCCGGAATATACCGACGCGCTCAGTGAGGCGAGGGTTAATGCCGTATACGATTGGCTGTCTAGGGATCAGTTGCCTACGATTGACCTGATACCGTATGCCCTTGGTGCAACCGATCCGCTTGTGGAGAATAATTCCCAGGCTAACCGTGCCCGTAATCGGCGTATTGAGATTTATATAATTCCCGACCGTCTTGTAATCGAGATGGCAAAGTCCGGTAAGCTTATATACAGGAAATAATCCTAAATTAATCCGTATAAATGAAACATTATGCAATTTCAGCTGCGCTTGTCTGCGTGGCGTTGATTTCATGTAAGACTACGTCGCATGATAATGATTATTCTGTTGACGCCTCTTTTGATGCGGGCAATGACGGAATGACGGCCTATATTGTAAATTATGATACAGGTGAAAAGATCGACAGTGCGCTTGTCACTGACAGCCGTGCTGCTTTCAGCGGTGTTGCAGACAGTGTGGTGCTGGCGCGCTTGCTTCTTGGTGACCGGCGTGCAGGCACATTTGTGCTTGAACCGGGCGT
This sequence comes from uncultured Muribaculum sp., assembly GCA_910587665.1. GTDB lineage: Bacteria > Bacteroidota > Bacteroidia > Bacteroidales > Muribaculaceae > Muribaculum. The sequence continues at coordinate 22,614 of CAJUMZ010000028.1, read as the reverse complement.
TATATCCATAGACAGCGGCAGGGTTTCGGAAGATACTCCCATGAATCTGTTGCTGTCTCGTTTTATAAGCGAGGCCGACTCTATCGACGCCCTTTATAACAATGCTCCCGACGATTCTACACGTAATGCGGTGAATGATGCTTATTCCCGCTTGCTTGACAATTACGTGGAGCGGCATCATGACAATCCGGTCGGTTACATGGCATTTCTTCAGGCTGCATACGAGTATGACGTTGACGCTCTTTCCGCCAAGCTTAGGCAATATCCTTCGCTTGCCCGCTACAAGAGGGTGAGCAATCTCGTGGAGGCAAAACGCAGGGAAGCGGCCACGGCGGCAGGAAACCGCTATGCCGATTTCTCAATTAAGGCTGCTGACGGATCAGAAGTAAAGTTTAGTGATTACGTCAAGCCAGGCTACTATACGCTTGTCGATTTTTGGGCGAGCTGGTGTGGACCGTGTCGCAGGGAGATGCCTGTGATAAAAGAGCTTTATGACGCATACAATTCACGCGGATTGAATGTGGTCGGTGTTGCTGTGTGGGACAAGCGTGATGACTCTGAGAAAGCCGTCAAGCAGCTTGAATTACCTTGGGATCAGATACTTGATGCTCAGACTGTGCCTACCGACCTGTACGGCATATCGGGTATTCCGCATATCATGCTTATTGATCCGGAAGGCACTATTGTGGCGCGCGGCATGCAGGGCGACTCGTTGCGCAGGGTTGTTGCGGAGGCAATGGCTACCTACGCCGTCCCCAAAGCCATTGATGCACCTGTTGCCACAGTACAAGAATGAGAAAGCCGCCCGAAAGGGCACCTATACAATCGGCGATGAAGTCGTATATGTCTTCACTTCTGCCGAGACCCATCCATCCTTGAATCAACTCGATTCCACCACCGAATACACCTGTGGCAAATACAAATATAACAATCATTAAGGCGGGAGGCGTGACCTCCCGCTTTCCGTATCGCCTCATGTAGTCCAACCCGAGGGCACCGGTCAGTCCGAGCATCATGAGGGCATGCACCACTTTGTCAGCGCCTTGAAACCATTCTATGTCATTATCGGGCAATGGCTTTGGCACCAAGGTGAGATACAGTATCGCTGTCGTCACAATCACCGTTAATGTAAACGGCGGTAATCTTTTTATGAATTGTTTTGTTTTCATTATTGAATGATTAATGCAAAATTAATCATAAAATTTTTAAAAATAGAATTGTTTCGGTGGCAAAATGTAAGTTTTTGTGTATTTTTGCACCCGACAAATAAGATAATATGGCATCAAAAGTACAATTTGGCAGCAAAGTGGGTCTGATTGCGGCAACAGTGGGTTCTGCTGTTGGTCTTGGCAATGTATGGCGTTTCCCTGCTGAAACGCAGGCTAACGGTGGTGCTGCCTTTCTGCTTCTTTATATAGGTTGTGTGTTCCTTCTCGGCATACCCGTCATGCTCGCCGAGTTCTCGCTTGGCAGGGGTAAGCGTAGCGACGCTTCCGGTGTGTTTCGGCTCCTCGCTCCGGGCAAGAAATGGTGGATTGTGGGTGCGGTCGCGATTCTTGCATCATATCTCATTCTTTCATTTTATATGGTGGTCGCCGGTTGGACTCTTGAATATATGTGGCAGTCGATTATCGGTAATCTTTTTGCTCCCGTGGCGGGTAATCCCGGCGATTCTGTCCTTGAGGTGATGGATTACCAGTTTCATTCAAAGATGCAGGAATATATAGTACAGGATATAAAGCCGCTGGTGATGACCTATGTCATGCTTGCCATAAATCTGGGTATTCTCCTAATGGGAGTGCAGAAAGGCATAGAGAAGATGTCCAATATCCTTATGCCTGTGCTGTTTCTGTTGCTGCTCGTGTTTGCCGGAGTGGCGATGACGTTCCCGAAAGCTGATGAGGGTTTGCTCTTCTTCCTGAATCCCGATTTTTCAAAGATAACTCCCGCAGTAGCAGTCAATGCTCTCGGACAGGCATTTTTCTCGCTGTCGCTCGGCATGGGTATTCTGATTACATATTCAAGCTATTTCCCTAAAGACACCAAACTTACCCGCACGGCTGTGACGGTGTCGCTCCTTGACCTGCTGGTGGCAATGATGATGGGATTTATCATTTTCCCCGCCGTGAAGTCATTCGGGCTTGAAAGCCATGGACTTGAAGGGGCGACGCTGGTGTTTGTCACCCTTCCCGAGGTATTTGTGCAGATGCCAGCCACCCAACTGTGGTCAATACTGTTTTTCCTCCTGTTGCTTGTGGCGGCTCTTACATCGACAATCTCTCTTGCCGAGGTGTCCATTGCGTTTATGCAGGATCGTTTTAATATGAAGCGCACTGCTGCATGCTTTGCGGTCATATTGCCTCTGTTTGTACTGAGTTCGCTTTGCTCGCTCTCGCAGGGCAGCTTGTCATGGATGACGATTGCGGGGATGACATTGTTTGATTTCCTTGACAATTTTGCGACAAATATAATGCTTCCGCTTGTCGCTATATTTACCTGCATATACCTTGGTTGGTTTGCTCCAAAGGGATATTTTTTCAAGGAGCTTACCAATGATGGCACTACCTCGGTCCGCTGGTATCGCCCGGTTCTCTTTATCGTGCGTTATCTTGCACCTGTGCTTATCGCGGTAATACTTTGTGCAAAATTATTCAGTTAATGGTTATGAAAGAAAATCGCGCACAGTTTGCCACTCGCCTCGGAGTGATTGCTACCACGGTCGGCTCGGCTGTCGGTCTTGGAAACATTTGGCGTTTCCCGTATGAGGCGGGGGTCCATGGCGGAGGTGCGTTCCTGCTGATATATGTAGGGTTTATCTTTTTGATCGGAGTGCCTGTGATCTGTGCCGAGTTTATCATGGGCCGCAGTTCCCGTAGCAATATTTTCGGGGCTTTCCGCATGCTTCACGGCGTAAAACAATGGGCTTGGGTAGGATATATGGGCATTCTTGCCTCGATATTGATATTGTCATTTTATTCTGTGGTTGCCGGATGGACAATCGAGTATTTTGTACAGTCTGTTACCGGTGCTCTTGACGCGGTAGAATCAGGTACCCGCCATGAGGTGTTTGACAGCTTCTCTACCGGATATATGCCTGTCGTGTGGACATTGGTGTTTCTTCTGTGCAATGCCGTGATTCTGTTGCGCGGCGTTCAGAAGGGCATAGAAAGGGTGTCAAATGTACTGATGCCTGTGTTGTTCCTGATACTTGTAGTGTTTTGTGTCAACTCGCTGCTTATGCCCGGGGCAAAGGAGGGGCTTGAGTTCCTTTTCCGCCCTGACTTTTCAAAGGTCGATTCCTCGGTGCTTATAGGCGCCCTCGGTCAGGCATTTTTCTCCCTGTCGCTCGGACTAGGTACAATGTTGACCTATTCAAGCTACTTTTCCGACAAGACGCCACTTGTGAAAAGTGCGACCATCACGGCAACGCTCGACACCTGCGTCGCGTTGCTTGCCGGGGTGATTATTTTCCCGGCGGTATTCACTTACCACACCGAGCCTGCAGCCGGACCCAAACTCGTGTTTGAGGTGTTGCCCGAGATTTTCCATCAGCTTCCGTTTGGCATTGTATGGTCGGCACTGTTCTTCTTTCTCCTTTTCCTTGCCTCGCTTACATCCACGATTTCAATGAGTGAGATCGCGATCGCCTTCTTTGTGGAGCAGCTCGGATTCACGCGCCGCAAGGCTGTGCTGCTCAATGCCGGAATAGCCATGGTGTTGGGTACGTTGTGTGCACTGTCGTTTAGTTCATTAAGCGGATTGAAGATCTTCGGGCTTACGATATTTGACCTGTTTGACTATGTGTCGAGCAACATATTGTTGCCGCTTGGTGGAATGTTTATCTCAATATTTGTGGGATGGTTCCTTGACCGTAAGGTAGTGGCTTTCCAGCTTCGCGGTACGGGCACCCTGAATCCCCGCCTTCTGCGTGCCATCGTGTTCCTCCTCCGCTACGTGGCTCCCACCGGCATCGCCATCGTCTTCCTCGCCGGCCTCGACATCCTGTAATCTCATTGAGTAGTTAGTGGGTCTAATGGGACTAATGGGTCTAATAACCAAGATTCTTTTTTCTGTAATCGCGACGTGCTTGCATCATTGCTTCTTTGATCCCGCCTGTTTTTACAAAATCGTCTTGTAGACGGTCAATAAGCTTTCGCAGTAATACATCGGTTTGGTGGATGAGCGTGATGGCTATGTTGGCAATTGTTTCAGGTTTTCTCTTTTTTATTGCGTCTACGAAATATTCTGAATCATTGTGTTGAGAGCAGGCTCTACGAGTTTGTCTACTGCGATAATCATTGATATTCCATTTTTCCATATTGCGGACTCGCAAATAATCCTCGTAATCCAACAATAACTCTTGTAAGCTTGCTCGCGCCACGTTGATTAATTTTATTTCAGTTTCTGACGATGTAACTGAAGCTGCAGAACCTTCCGCGATATTCTGTCGACCGCTTCTTGCGGCTTGTATCATCTGGTCTATGGTGCGATCACTCTTCGTCAAGAAATTATTAGCAAAATAGAATGTAACATCATAAATACATTCTGCTTTCTTGAATACAATCAAGTTTCGATAATTGCCGTTAAGAGGAAGAAATCTTTCACCCATTGTAATTGTTATTTCGGTTAACTCCTAAATTTAATCAAATGTAATCATAATAGCAAATAATTTCATGAAAAACTATTACAAATAATTATAAACCTAAATTTCATAAGCCTTATTAGCCCCATTTGACCCATTAGTCCCATTATTATCCTCCCTGCCGAAATTTTTTAGCTCGGCAGGCAGCGATTTTCGGTGAAAAAGGCTATCTTTGTAGAGATAGGATTCTTGCGCGTCATAATCCGCGCAGGAATAAGTGATTAACATTAGAAAAGGAGGTCAACGACAGATATAAGATAGAAACGCACACGAGGCTGTCGACAGAATAATGTCGCCGGGTCTCATTGGTTGGATATAAACAGTCCGCGCCTTTTGCTGCGCGCGGCATATTAATAAACCGAAGAACGCGTTTCCATTGCTATTGACTTGAGTAGGACATATAACTGATATATTTGAGCTTTTAGCTCTTGTTCTCTTTACCTTGAATACCGCCAAACATTCATCTTCCGAGGACAAGCAGACTGAAGGTTCACGCTGTATATGGCGTGGACTGTTCTGTGCTTGTGGGAGATAAGGTAACTTGGCGGTAACCTAAGGTGAAAACAAGCAATAAGAATGGTTTACGCCTTTTTCATAATACAATGGAAAATGAAATTAAAATTACACAAATGCTCAATATTATTGACGATGTTACTTTTGGTAACACTAAACTTAAATGCGTCATCATCAGAGGATGTGCAAATTGATGGATTGACATATACAATATGGCATTTCAGTAGTGGAGAATATGCACAGATAAGTGCGCCGGAAAATGGTGACTATTCGGGTGATATAATAATTCCTGAAGAAATTAACCATAATGGAATTACCTATCCGGTTAAATCAATAGGCGGATATGCTTTTTGTTATGATCCGGTTACTTCAGTAACTATTCCTAACTCAATTACTGAAATAAGGATAAACGCTTTTCTTGACTGCAGAAAATTAAAAACCTTGACAATTCCGGAATCTGTAGAAACGTTGGGACGTGATGTCTTTGGTGGTTGTACATTAAATCCGTTGATAATAAAGACAACGAAAGTCGCTGATTATAAAGATGTTTTTGAACGGATGAAGAAAGAATCGGTAATTTATGCCCATGCTTCCGAGGTATCCAAAATCAAGCGTTATTTTGATAATGTCTATGATATGGACACTCCTTATACCATAGAAATTATTGAGACATACCTTAGGGGCGTTAAATTCAGATTGGTACCGAATGAGTATTGTAGTGGAGAGTACAAATTTTCGCGTGTTGAAGTCAATGGAAACAAAGTAGAGCCTTTGGATGACGGAACATACTTTTTAAAGGGGAGTTTGAATAGTGGTAATTGGAATACAATTAAACTTTATGCTCAAAATAACAAAGGCGAAGAGATGATTTCCGAGAAAAGTTTTACTGGAGAAACGTATAAAATAAAGATTTATACTAGTGAAATTACTCAGACTACGGCCTCTTTTCGTGTGACAGCTTCTTTTGACGAGACAGCAAAACCTATTAGTGCTACTGTGCAGCTTGCAGAATCGACATATTATAATTTATCTGCCTCCTCCTCCGAATTTATTGAAGATCAGACAATCGTTAAGTTTACAAATTTGACGCCTAATACTCCTTATTCTAAGAACACATATTATCATCCGCAGGCGACGGTTACCTATATTGATGGAGAACAATTCTCAAATACTGCTTATGATGGATTCAAGACTAAGAATATTGGAATTAAATATGAAAATGAAATAGTTGGTCCAACTAATTATTCGATTAATTATGCGCTTACGTCTTTGGGGGATTGCCAATTGAAAGATATTGACATATTTATATATGAAAGTAAGTATAGTACTCCGGCAGTTGCACCAATAATAAAATGTGAGCCTGATGAAAATAATCGGATTTCTTTTACCGGACAGAATCCTTCGTCAAGTTTTTATCTTATAATAGACGGGAAAACGGACAAGGATAAAAGCTTTAATATTGATAAAAAGAGTATTTATTTTAGTGCGCTTGAGCTGGAGACGTTGAAGCCGAGGGTGGTGTCGAGCACAAATGCGATTGTGGCGGCGTCGACCAATATCAGTGATGTGGAGACCAAAGTGGGTTTTCAGTGGAAGAAGTATGATGCTCCGGCGTCGCTTGCGCCTAATGAGGGATATGCCGCCATTTATGACGGGCAGCTCGAAGGGTATATCAAGAATCTGCAACCGACATCCTATTATAATGTGAGGGCATTTTACAAGTCGGCAAATGAGAAGTATTATTATAGCGACTGGGTGACATTTGACCCGAGCGATTTCAGCTATTTCGAACCGACAGTCCATACTTATCCGGTCGAGCCTTCGACCGACGGATCGGTAAATGTGAAAGGCTATGTGCTTGCCGGGACTGACGATATTACCGAGCAAGGCTTTGAATACTGGAGCGTAGCGGGTGGCGCAAAGGCAAAGCGCATGCTTGCCGAGGCTCCCGCAGGATCGGTGTCCAAGATTTTTGCCACCGGTCAGGTGATGACGGCAACTCTCACTGACCTTGCCCCGTCAACTACTTACACCCTGCGCGCTTTTGTCACCACGGTTGCCGGGGTGACATATGGCGAGGAGCAGACATTTACTACTCCTGCTGATGCAGCGGGTATCATCGGTATTGATCCCGACATGTCGGAGCCTGAGGTGACGGGCTATTATGACCTCAACGGTCGCAGGCATGAAGAGCCGTTCAGCGGACTTAACATCATCCGCTATTCTGACGGCTCGGCGCGCAAAGTCTTTTTCAAATAATTATTAGACTCATTCGCCCCATTTGACCCGTTAGTCCCCTCGGCTCAATCATCAAAAATTGAGCCGAGGGTATTTTTTTACTCCCGATTTATATGTAAATTTGTGGTTATATCAAATGATGGATTATGACTGATAAAAAGATAATAATTGCCATTGACGGCTATTCGTCGTCGGGCAAGAGCTCGATGGCGCGTTCACTTGCATCAAGGATAGGCTACCGCTACATTGACTCAGGGGCAATGTATCGCGCGGTGACGCTTTGGGCTATGCGCAACGGAATGGTTGAATCCGGCATTGTCGATGTCGACGCGCTTGTGGCGTCGCTCGACAGAATTGCTGTTGACTTCATGCCTATGCCCGACGGGCGCCAGCACACATTGCTCAACCGTGAGGATGTCGAGGAGGAAATACGCCGTCTTGAAGTGTCCAACAATGTGTCGCAGGTATCGGTGATTCCCGCCGTGCGCCATCGTCTTGTCGCGCTTCAGCAGTCGATGGGCGATTCAAAGGGGATTGTCATGGATGGCAGGGATATAGGCACCACGGTGTTCCCTGATGCAGAGCTGAAAGTGTTTGTGACGGCATCGCCTGAGACACGTGCGCGTCGCCGTTATGACGAGCTGAAAGCCAAGGGGGTGGATTCAACATATGAAGATGTGCTTGCCAATGTAGTGAGCCGTGACCATATCGACGAAACGAGGGAAGAGAGTCCGCTCCGCAAGGCTGATGATGCCGTTGTGCTTGACAATTCTGAAATGAGCGTAGAGTGTCAGGACAAATGGTTGCTCGACCTCTATAATGCCACGATTTCCCGTAATGAAGATTGAGATTGACAGCGGATCGGGATTCTGCAACGGTGTGGTGTCGGCAATCTGTAAGGCGGAAGCGGAGCTTGACAGCACGGGGCTGCTTTATTGTCTCGGTGACATCGTGCATAATAGTGATGAGGTTGAGCGGTTGCGTAAACGCGGACTTGTCACGATAACCCATGATGACCTGTCGCGGCTGAGAGGGGTGAAAGTGCTTCTTCGCGCCCATGGGGAGCCGCCATCGACCTATCGTCAGGCTTCGGAAAACGATATTGAGATTATTGACGCGACATGCCCCGTAGTGCTTCATTTGCAGAAACGCATCAAGGAGGCGTATGCGTTGCGCCGACCCGACCAGCAGATTGTGATCTACGGCAAGCTCGGACATGCCGAGGTCAACGGGCTTGTAGGCCAGACCGACGGCACGGCAATTGTTGTCGAGGATATCGACGGGTTGTCACAGCTCGACTATTCACGCGACATAATCCTGTATTCTCAGACAACCAAGTCGATCAACGGGTTGCAGGAGATGATAAAGGAGATCGAGCGGCGCAAGTCGCCCGATACCGAATTCCGCTATTATGACACGATATGCCGTCAGGTGGCAAACCGAGTGCCGCGACTTCGTGAATTTGCCGCCGGACATGACCTGATACTTTTCGTTAGCGGCAAAAAAAGCAGCAACGGCAAGATACTTTATGGCGAATGCCGTGATGTAAATCCGCGTACCCATCTTATTTCCAATCCGGCAGAGATCGATCCCCGGTGGCTTGACGGCATAACGAGTATCGGGATATGCGGGGCCACCTCCACGCCGCGTTGGCTCATGGAAGATGTGAAGGATTACGTGACACGTTTATGCGACGACAATGGATAATTTCATTGCAATAGATGTGGAGACGGCAAACAACGAGCCGTCAAGCGTATGTGCCATCGGTGCGGTAAAAGTGGAAGACGGGTCGATAGTCGATCGCTTTTATTCACTTGTCAAGCCGGAACCAAACTGGTATATAAGACACTTCTCTGAAAATATACATGGCATAAGCCGTAGTGACACTGACACCGCCCTGACTTTCGACCGAGTATGGAGCGAGATGTGTCGGCAGTTTGGCTTTGATGCCGACAGTATTGACAACGCAGTGTTTGTCGCCCACAATAAAATGTTTGACGAGCGGTGTCTGCGTGCCGCCCATCGCACCTATGGCATGACCTGGGCCGACAATCAGTTTTATTGCACGCTTACGGCGGCACGCCGCACAATACCGCGGCAACTGTTGGGCAGTTATTCGCTCCCGTATGTGTGTGACTTTATGGGTATACCGTTTTACAATCATCACAATGCCCTCGCCGATGCGGAGGCATGTGCCAAAATAGCCATGACTTTATTATGACACGATTTTTATTAGCCGCTTTTGTGGCTGTGCTTATTACTGCATGTTCCGGAGAGGAACGGAAAATAAACAAGGCGGCAGCCGATTACGGCAAGGCTGATGCTCGTACGCTTATCGAGAGTGCTCCTTCCATGACTTCACTTGAACTTGAAGGATACATACTCGGTATACGTGCGACTGAATATGACTATATTGAAAACGGACACAAAAAAGCTGCCGAGTTGTACATAAAAGGCTTTGAGGAGTATATAAAGCAAAATTCCGATTATCTTGCCAATATAATCTTTTAAAATATAAATGATGACTACCGAAAAAGAATATATCGCCTATATCAACAAGGCTCTTTCCGAAATCCCTTATCCTGCCGAGCCGTCAGGATTGTATCGACCGATAGCGTATACGCTTGACTGCGGTGGCAAGCGCATACGCCCTATGCTTATGCTTGCTGTGGTCGAGGCGCTCGGTCGCGACAAGGGGGTTGCCATAAATCAGGCTGTCGGGCTTGAGATGTTTCACAACTTCACTTTGCTGCATGATGATGTAATGGATCGTGCCGAGATGCGACGCGGCAACCCTACAGTGCATGTGAAATGGAATGAATCTACCGCAATTCTGTCGGGTGATGCGATGCTTACGATGGCGTCGCAATTTATGATGAAAGGTTGCGGCGAAAAGCTTGCCGACGTGCTTTCTCTTTTCAACAAGACAGCTATGGAAATCTATGAGGGGCAGCAGTATGACATGGATTTCGAGAGCCGCGGGGATGTTACCGCATCGGAATATATCGAGATGATCAGGCTTAAGACATCGGTGCTTTTGGGGTGTGCGTGCCGGATGGGTGCGCTTATTGCCGGTGCAAGCCATACCGTTCAGGAGGCATTTTATGATTACGGCATGTATCTCGGTCTTGCTTTTCAGCTGCAGGATGACTGGCTTGACACATATGGCGACCCTGCAAAGTTTGGTAAAAATATCGGTGGAGATATTCTTAACGATAAAAAGACACTATTGCTTATAACTGCGCTAAACCGTGCCGATTCAGAGCAGAAAGCACGACTCACGTCACTGTTCGGCACACGCTCCGATAGCAAGATCGTCGAGGTGATGAAGATTTATGAATCACTAGATGTGGAAAGCGAGTGCCGTGAGAGGATCAATGATTATTCGGCAAAGGCGATAGCCTGCCTTGACAAAACAGGGTTGTCGGGTGATGATTTGAATTTCTTTATTAATATTGCCCGACAGTCGCTCACCCGCAAGTCATGATCATAGATACTCATACACATCTTTATTTACCGGAGTTTGAATCCCCGGAGTCAGCTGTCGAAAGGGCGGTTGCCGCCGGGGTGGGGCATATGGTGTTGCCCAACGTGGATCTTACCACCATTGAGCCTATGATGGAGCTACACAGGCGGTTTCCGGATGTTACTTCGGTGGCGATGGGGCTTCATCCTACAGAGGTTACTGACAATTGGGAGGCTGATCTTTCTGAGATTGAATCGAGGCTCGACTCAGGCGACCGATTTGTTGCCATAGGTGAGATAGGTATTGACCTGTATTGGGACAAGACCTACCGCTCTCAGCAGCGTGAAGTGTTTGCGCGTCAGGTAAAGTGGGCTGCCGATCGCGGATTACCGATAATAATTCATTGTCGTGAAGGGCTTGACGATGTGATTGATGTCTTGTCGTCGGCTACGGAATTGCCGAGCGGTGTATTCCATAGTTTTGGCGGAAGCGTGACTGATGTGGAGCGCATAAGGGAGATTGGAGATTTTTATTTCGGCATAAACGGCATTGTCACTTTTAAAAATTCCGGTCTGCGGTCGGTGCTTCCCGCTATAGGCGCTGACAGAATATTGCTTGAAACTGATTCGCCTTATCTCGCACCTGTACCGCATCGCGGCAAGCGTAATGAGTCAGCCTATATAATTCACACTGCCGCATGTGTCGCCGCAACTCTCGGCATATCAGTCGATGATATTGCAGCGGTTACTACATCAAATGCACGCACGCTATTCAATATAGCTTGACATAAGAAAATAGAAATGGGGCAAGTCATGCGGCTTACCCCATTTCTATTTATATGGTTTTGTTATTATTCAAAGATGTGTCTCAATCGACTGAAAATACGTTTTTTAACCGATTCGTTTGCCTGAGTATTGACCGATCCGCGGAGTGATTCGATAGCCTCTTTCTCCTTGTCGTTAAGATTTTCGGGAATGTAGACCATTATGTTCACAAGCTCGTCACCGGTGCCGTAGCCTTCTGTCGACGGAAGGCCTTTGCCGCGCAGTCTGAGCACTTTCCCCGGCTGTGTTCCTGCCGGAATTTTTACTCGTGCCTTGCCGTTGACCGTAGGTATTTCGACCGATCCGCCTAATGCAGCCGTAGGTATGTCAAGCATTAGATTGTATATCAAGTCATTGCCGTCGCGTATAAGTTCTGTGTCGGGCAATTCCTCTACCACAATCAGCAGGTCACCGTTAATGCCGCCGTGGCGCGCAGCATTGCCTTTCCCTTTAAGGGTAAGAACCATACCGTCGCTTACACCTGCCGGGATGGTGAACTCGACCACTTCTTCCTGCTTCACGATACCCTCGCCGTTACAGTAACTGCATTTTTGGGTGATAGTCTTTCCTTCGCCGTTACATTCCGGACAGGTTGCGGTCGATGACATCGGACCGAGGAATGTCTGCTGGACATGCTCGATGACGCCTGAACCATGACACCTGTTGCAGGTGTGGAATGCGGTGCCATCTTTTGCCCCTGTTCCGGCACAGTGCTGGCATTGTACGAAGCGAGGTATCTTGAGCTTTTTGGTCACCCCTTCTGAAATCTCTTTCAAGGTAAGCTTTACCTTTATGCGAAGGTCGCTGCCCTTAGGCTGCCTGCGACGTCGTGCCGATCCGCCTGCAGCGGAGCCGAATCCACCAAATCCGCCAAAACTGCCGCCTCCGAAAATATCGCCAAACTGAGAGAAAATATCCTCCATTGACATGCCGCTTGCATGAAAGCCACCACCGCCGCCACCAAATCCTGACGGACCCATATTGTGACCCCACTGGTCATATTTGGCGCGTTTATCCGGGTCGCTAAGCACGTCATAAGCCTCGGCAGCCTCCTTGAACTTTTCTTCAGCCGCCTTGTCACCCGGGTTTTTATCAGGATGATATTTCAAGGCAAGCTTTCGATAAGCCTTTTTCAACTCATCGGCCGTGGCTGTCTTTGCAACCCCTAAAACTTCGTAATAATCTCTTTTATTATCCATCGGTAAAATCTTTGGATGATTAATTGTTTATTGACCAACGACAACCTTGGCGTGGCGTATTACTTTGTCGTGAAGCTTATAGCCTTTCTGAACCGTGTCGATTATCTTTCCTTTCAGCGACTCGTCATCGGTGGGGAAGGTGGTCACCGCCTCGTGTATCTCTGTGTCAAATTCGGCACCCTTGTCGGAATTAACCACTGTGACGCCGTTTTGCTCAAGATATTTTACAAATTTATTGTATATCAACTCTACGCCTTCCTTGATGGATGAAGCGTCGGAACTTTCATTGATCGCCTGAATTGAACGCTCGAAGTCATCAATTACGGGAAGCAAGCCTCTCATGGCGCTTTCTCCGCCATTTTTTATAAGCTCACTCTTTTCTTTTAACGTGCGCTTGCGGAAATTGTCAAACTCAGCCATAAGGAAAAGATATTCTTTCTTCTCCTTTTCAAGCTGTGCCTTTGTCTCTTCAAGTTCTTTCCTGAGTTTGCCTACTTCGTCAAGCTCTTCCTGAGCCATCTCTTTCGCAGCCTCGGCATCTGTGTTCTCTTCATCAGCTACGTCGTTAATCTCTATGTCATTATCGTCAACCGCCTTGGGCTCGTTGTCGATATCGTGTTTGTGATTATGCTTGTTGCTCATATCGGGTTATAATTATTTGTCTTGCGGTAAAGGATGCAAAAATGTTGCCAAAATCCACTTTCAGCCTCATTATTTCAATAATAATAACAACCCTTGGGTTATATCGTTCATTTAGCGCATTATAAAGTCAGCTGTGACACCAATCTGTCACAGTCGGGGAAGCAATTTGAAATTTTGTCTGCCAATATGTCACTGCTTTCGGTAAACAATCCGAACACAGCCGCCCCCGACCCGCTCATTGCGGCATAGTTTGCCCCCATTTCATAAAGGCGATTCTTTACAGCAGAGATTTCAGGATGCAGGGGAAATATTGAGGTCTCAAAATCATTTTTCAATACGCCACGCCAACAATCCACCGGGTCGAGCAGGGTAGTGCGGAGGTCGATATCGGGTATTGACGGCACGATGCCTGCATACGCCTCTTTTGTCGACACATGAACGGGCGGCTTTACAATGGCTATGGTCATTGATGACAGATCTATGTCAATGGGGGAGAGTATATTTCCTATTCCTGAGGCAAGCATGGGGCGGTTGTAGATAAAGAAAGGGCAGTCGGCTCCTATTGTGGTTGCGGTAGCTGCAAGTTCTTCATCCGAAAACCCAAGTCCGAACAGTCGATTAAGCCCTAAAAGGGTAAATGCGGCATCGGCGCTTCCGCCTCCAAGTCCCGCCCCGTCGGGTATTATCTTTTGAAGATATATGTCGACCGGGGGAAGCGGCGAAAGTTTATCAAGAGCCATGTATGCCTTCATTACAAGATTTTTCTCAGGAGGACAATCGACACTCCTTCCCGTAACGGTAAGGGTGGTTGTCGTGCCTTTCGAGGGAACTATCTCAAGGATGTCGCACCAGGGTACCGGGTAAAACAGGGTCTCAATGTCGTGATAACCATCGGGGCGGCGTCTCACGACATTGAGACCTAGATTGATCTTTGCGTTGGGGAAGAGTATCATTGTGGAGTCAGTTGTATTGCATGACGCTTTAGTAATATTTCGCAGTCGGGCAAGCCGTTGCGTATGATTGCGTTGCATCGTGCCGTGTCATTGACCGCTTCGGTCAGCGACATCGGCAGCTTCACTATTTCGATCACCTCGGCACCTTCAATGACAGACTCTTTAAGCACTTTCAGTGACGGAGCCTGCTTCAGTGCTGAATATGATTCATATGTATATTGGGTGAACGCTGTGTTTTCTCCAATACCGCGGCGATCGAGAAGGTAGTTTTCGGCAAGAGGCACGGGTGCCGACTGCATGGTGATATCTGTAGGTGCAGGATATGATATTATCTCTTTTCTGTCGGGACTCATCGTGACAGGCACATTATCGTTGAAGTTACCGTTGGTCCTGTATATTATCGCCATCGGCAACATTGCCGCGGTTGACCCGCCGAGCTGTTTGTCCGGCAGCCTTACTGTTCCATTGTCAGCAACAGATACCGATGCTTGCGTCTCCTCGCTTGCTTTCTTGGATGAGGCGCAGCTGCCGGCTATGAGACATGACAGTGAGATCACTGCAGTCATGATCGTCTTCATCGCTTGATAAGTCTAAGGGTTGTCATTCCGTCGGCACCGGTTACGGTGATCACGTAGTTGCCTGCGGCAAGACCGGAAATGTCTATGCCAAGCGATTCATCGCCATTGCCCTCAATTGACATCGCGTGAATACCCGTGATCGAATAAATGTCAACCTTTTCGATGCATTCCGCTGTCACTGTAACATAGTTGTCGGCAGGATTGGGAGTAACCGCCGCTTTTTCAGTCGAGACGTTGTCGATTCCGCTTGTCGCTTTTTTCAGACGGAATGTTGCATAAGGTTTAAGCATATTGTTGTCGTAATATACTACAGCTGTATAATAGCCTAATCCGGTTTTCCCGTCAAGATATTCACCTTCGATTGAAAAATCGGCTGATTCACCTTCTGCAAGCCACATTGTCTTTGTTGCCCAGCTTGTAACGGAATAATCGTTTCCGGGCTCGAATAGATAAATGCTGAGCGGTTCGTCAAGATATCCCGATGTACATTTTACCGTACCGTTAAGCTTTATCTGATTTTGCGGCATTGAGTTGGATTCGGGGGCAAACGATACGATTTCTATCGATGTCGTCGAGTTGGGTTTCCCCATAAATTTGACTTCTATGGGGTCGCTTACAGCCTTGTTTCCGGCATCGATAAACACAAAATCGTAATCCCCGGCAGGCGCTGAACCGGAAAGTTCGCTTACCATGTCTATTTCCAACTGTTGCCCTGGCTCAACGTCAATCTGTAACATTGAACTTCTTGCAGCGATTGATGTGGAGCCTTTCTTTCGTAGAGCCGCCCTTATATTTCCATAAAATTCATTGTTAGTGACTGTTGCCGTGGCTGTCACATGAAAATTTTTGCCGCTGTAAAGCGGGGTCAGCAGTTTGATGTCACTGATCTTTAACTGCGGGTCGTAAGTAAGTTGCTCGAATGTGAGCCGGTCTCCCTCGATGGTAAGAGTGAATCCTTGGCTGTAGTTTATGGGTATGAGTATGTCATTCCACGTTTCCGTGGCAGTGTTGTAGCATGCCGGCTTTGCGGTATATGTGCCGCTTTGAGGGAAATTGTCACCGCGCATAGGGAAAGATGTCAATATGGTATACATGCCTTTCATTTCAGTAGCTTCGGTAGGGCTGAAGACATATCGTACCTTCCCCTCGCTATCGGTTAGCTTCATACCTAAGCGTACATCTATGGTGCCTTCTATCGGGTAATAGGCATATTCTGCTGTGCGCATCTGGAATATATCGCTGCGTTTATAGGTGCTATTGTCGGTGTAGAAATTTTTAGTTGAAATGAGCGTTCCTCTTGACTTGGAGCCGGCAACCGGTTTCTGTATGCCTATTGTTGCCCCTTGCGTGAAGTTGAAGCCGGAAGAGCCTCCACCGGTGCCCTGAATGCCGGGATCGAGCGCCGAAAGCAGAAAGTATCCGTCGCTTAGACCGCCCCAGCCCCAATTGATGTGGAAGTAGCCGTCACGATATCCGTCACATACAAATTCATGTCCTTCCATCTTTCCGGTGACTCCATCATACATTACCGGGCGCTTTGCGGCAAGCTCGTTGTAGATCATCTCTTCCCATGCCGAGCCGCTGAAATAGTCGCGTAGATAATATGTGGTGCCGGCGTCGTAATCAAAGTATTTTACGAATGAAGTCACGGGTTTGCTTGATGATGCACCGCTCGATGGCCCGTAAGCCATGTCGACTGAGATGCCGCAGGCGTACATAAGGGTGGCTACGGCGTCTTCCTCTGCCTGGGTTGATGACGAATTATAGCGGTCGGTCATGTTGTCCCAGTCAAAAGTAGTGTTGCCGAAATTCATCGACAGGGTGCCGAAGTTCATTCCGATTGTGCTATTGGTGCAAAGATAGCTGTGGGTGCCTTTACCTTTTACGGGCCATTCATGGTATTTCATTATCTGCGCCATGGCTGTGGCCACACATCCTGATGCGCACTTGCTGCCGTTGTATACGGGACATAAGTTATTATAAGGAGCGGTCTGGTTCCATTTTGTTTTCACGAGCGGAGTTATCTCTTCCCGTTTTGCTTTTATGATATCATTGGATGATATGTTGTTGGCGATAGCCCATTCAATCTGCTGTTGATAGCTGTCAAGCCATGCTTTCATGTTGTCAGGCATGTTGTCAGGATCAAATTCCGATTCGTCGGAGTATCCTAATAGCGGGGTGATGCAATCATCGGCTGAGACGACTGTAAAACCGTTGTTGCCGGAATTGTTAAATACATAAAACTGATTTACGCTGCCGGTTGCTGCCGTATAGGCAAGTCGCGGCTTCCCTGTTGCCGAAATTTTACGTACAATTCCACTTTCCGATTCAAGGCGGTTTAGTGCTTCCTCCGGTGTCAGTTGAGCTGCATTTGCACCAAACATACACGCTCCGAGGGCAATAAGTGATGTAATATGTCTATTCATTAATAAGTATGTTATATTTGACAAAGTTAGTCAGCTTGACTTGATTATGCAAGTGTTAGGCGAAAATTAGCCGGCAGACATATATCATAACCGAATTTCGCTGATAAAGTTTTAATAATTATTTGCAGTTGTGATGTTAAAGGCGTAACTTTGTATTGTGCCAAAGAATTTGTTTTTAGGCACATTATAAGTGAACAGATATATTAACATAGAACAACAATGAAACAATTTCTCGTATATGTATTAGCTACTGTCGTAGGAATATTGGTTACCGTCATGATCTCGACAATCGGAATGTTTCTGATGTCAATAATGATGTTGTTTGCCGGAATGGCGTCGCCGGCATCCAAGATTCCCTCTCACTCCATATTGCACATTGCTCTTGATGGCCCGGTGGAGGAGCGTGTACAGGGCAGAAGCTTTTTAGACGAGCTTCAGGGTATAAGCTACAACACTGTCGCTCTTAACGATATGATAAAGGCAATAAATAAAGCTGCCTGTGATTCCAAGATTGAGGGTATATATCTTGACTGTAAAGGTGGTGCGGGCGGCGCGGCTACGATGGCATACATAAGAGAGTCACTGATGAAATTTAAAGAGTCTGGAAAATGGATTGTGGCTTATAGCGATGCTTACACCCAGTCAAATTATTATCTTGCCACAGTCGCAGACTCTTTGTGGCTGAATCCTCAAGGAGTCGTTGATGTGCATGGGCTTGGCGGTACGATGCCATTTTTTAAAGGATTGCTTGACAAACTTGGCGTTGAGATGCAGGTGATAAAGGTGGGTACTTACAAGAGTGCTGTTGAACCTTACATTATGACCGGTCCGAGTGAGGCTAACCGTGAGCAGATTAATGCCTACATAACCCCGATATGGAATTATTTTTGTGAGGGGATCGCTTCATCCCGCGGTGTTGAGCCTGCTACCGTCAACCAATGGGCTGACAGCCTTGTGATGACGCAAAGTCAGGAAAGCCTGCTGCGTGAAAAGGTTGTTACGTCTCTTATCTATCGACATGAGGCTGAGGAATGGATGAAAGAGCAGACCGGAAAGACCGGTAAAAAAGACCGTCTTGGTCTGGTGTCTGTGTCAAAATACGTGCAGTCGATTAAGCCGGAAAAGGCATCCAATAATATTGCCGTGCTTTATGCCGTGGGTGATATAGTGGATTCGGGCAACGAGGGAATAGTTGGAGACAAAATGTCTCCGTTGATTCTTGACCTTGCAAAAGACGACGATGTGGATGCGCTCGTGCTGCGTGTTAATTCAGGTGGCGGCAGTGCGTTTGCATCGGAGCAGATATGGGAGGCGCTTGAACAGTTTAAGTCTACAGGAAAGAAGTTTTATGTCTCGATGGGTGATGTTGCGGCGTCGGGCGGGTATTATATATCATGTGGAGCTGACAAGATTTATTGCCAGCCTGTCACAATTACCGGTTCTATAGGCATATTTGGTCTGATTCCAAGCATTAAGGGACTTTTGACTGATAAACTCGGTGTGAATGTGGCTACCGTGGCAACTAACCCGGAGGCGAATATCGGCATCGTTGATCCAATGACTCCAGTACAGCGCGCGGCTATGCAATCTATGATCAACCGAGGTTACGAGACATTTGTAGGTCGATGTGCGGCAGGCAGGGATATGCCTGTTGACTCTATAAAGGCTATTGCCGAGGGTAGGGTATGGGACGGTCAGGCTGCGCTGCGCATAGGACTTGTAGATGAGCTTGGCGACCTTGACCGGTGTATAGCCGACCTCGCGGCTGACTGCGGATATGACAGATATAAAGTGTCAGAATATCCCGAACCGAGGGGCGAGTGGTGGGAAGAGCTGCTGCTGTCATCGGAAGGTGTCAAGGAGCGCATTGTAAAGGCTGAACTTGGAGAGGCTTATCCATATTATCAGGCTATCCGTAAGGTACAGCGTCTTGAGCATGTGCAGTGTCGCATGGAGGAAATCGTAATAGAGTAGTTTCACTGTAAGAATAAAGCGATGCGTCATAACAAATTTGTAGATAATGCACTGCTGCGCCCTATGTCTTGGATATACGGGGCAGCGGTTAAGGCGCGCAATCGCTTTTTTGACTGGGGCGTTTTGAAACAACGTCGGTTTGATGTGCCGGTGGTTGTCATCGGTAATATTGCGGTGGGCGGTACCGGTAAGACCCCTCACACTGAATATGTGATCGAATTGTTGAAAAATGAGTATCGCATCGGTGTGCTTAGTCGTGGATATAAGCGTCATACCCGTGGGTTTGTCATAGCTAATCGCCGTTCGACACCGTGGGATATCGGCGATGAGCCTTACCAGATATTTCAGAAATATGGGAATGAGGTAAAGGTTGCCGTGTGTGAGAGTCGGTGTAAGGGAATTGACGAATTGCTGAAAATAGATCCGGCGATTGACTTGATATTGCTTGACGATGCTTTCCAGCACAGGTATGTGGCTCCGAAGGCGGCAATAGTGCTTACCGAATGGAACCGGCCGGTTTATAATGACGATCTTATGCCACTCGGCAGGCTTCGAGAGCCGCAGGGTGCGCTGTTGAGAAGTGATGTGGTGGTCGTGACAAAATGTCCGCGTGAAATCCGGTCGCTCGACGTCAGGCTTATCTATGAGCATCTCGGTCTTTTTGCATATCAGAAAGTATATTTCTCTCATTATATATATGGTGGTCTGGTTAGTGTATTTCCTGATGAGGTGAGATACATGCCTGATCTCAAAATGCTCGGGGCTGACGACTCGATACTCATAGTATCTGGTATAGCCAATCCCAAGCCGCTTGTGCGTTATCTTCGCAGTTTCGGCTCAAAGGTGTATGTGAAACGTTATCCCGACCATCATAACTTCTCGCGTAAGGATTTCGATGATATAAAAAAGGCTTACGGGCAGATGTCGGGGAAATACAAGTATATAGTGACTACGGAGAAAGATGCCGTGCGCATAGCCAATAGTCCGTATTATCCCCATGAACTCAAGGCGTCAACGTTCTATCTTCCTATCAAGGTTGAGTTTCTTCCTCATAAGATGCCGCTTGGCTGCGACTCGTTTGAAAAAGAATTGCGGAGTTTGATCAATCGTCAGGTTGACAACGGGTAGGGAACCCGGCGTCGGGTTAAAGTGTTACTTAAGAAAGTAATGTCTCAAAATTTAAATAAATTCAAGTAAATATGTTGGAAAAAATCAATCAGACGGCTGAATACATCCGTTCGCGTGTCGGTGACATGCCTAAGACAGCCATTATATTGGGTACGGGGCTCGGCGCCCTTGTGGACCATATAGAGGACAAGCAATATATTCCATATAAGGAAATCCCAAATTTCCCGGTGTCGACTGTGGAAGGGCATTCCGGCAATCTTATATTCGGAAAGCTTGGCAGCAAGCGCGTGATGGCTATGCAGGGCCGTTTTCATTATTACGAGGGCTATGAGATGAAACAGGTGACTTTCCCTATCCGCGTGATGAAGGCTCTCGGCATAAAGACCCTGTTTGTCAGCAATGCCGCCGGGGGTATGAATCCAGAGTTTATTATCGGTGACATTATGATCATTACCGACCACATAAATCTGTTCCCCGAGCATCCGCTTCACGGCAAGAACTATGATGTGCTTGGCCCGCGTTTCCCTGACATGAGCGAGGCTTATTCGCGACGACTTGTAAAGCAGGCTACGGAAATTGCCGCCGAAAAGGGTATCCGTGTGATGCACGGTGTGTATGTCGGTACGCAGGGTCCTACATTTGAAACTCCTGCTGAATATCGCTATTTCCATATTATAGGTGGCGATGCGGTAGGTATGTCGACTGTTCCCGAGGTTATTGTGGCGCGCCATGCCGGAATGGAGGTGTTTGGAGTTTCTGTCATTACCGATCTCGGAGTCGAGGGAGTTGTTGAGGAAGTGTCTCATGAGGAGGTACAGAAGGCCGCTCAGGCAGCCCAGCCTAAGATGATGGAGATCATGACCGAGCTTGTCAACCGTTTTGAGGAATAATCATGGATGAAAGCAAGCATAGGGAGATTGCCGAGTTGGGGGAGTTCGGACTTATTGACCACTTGACGTCTGGGCTGTCGAATGTAAATGACGCTACTCTGAAGGGGGTTGGCGACGATGCCGCCGTGATGCGATACAATGACACTGACATTCTCGTTACGACCGATCTTCTTCTGGAGGGCGTGCATTTCGACTTGACTTACGTGCCTTTGATGCATCTCGGCTATAAGTCGGCGATTGTGAATTTCAGTGACATTTATGCCATGAACGGGACACCGAGGCAGATTACAGTATCGCTTGGTATCTCGAAGCGGTTTACCGTCGAGCATATGGAGATGCTGTATGCTGGCATACGGAAGGCGTGTGGGATTTATGGCGTGGATCTTGTAGGCGGCGATACCACCTCGTCGCGTCAAGGGCTGGTGATCTCAATAACTTGTATCGGCGATGCACCTGCCGGCAAGATTGTGTATCGCAACGGAGCGCGTGACACCGACCTTATATGTGTCAGCGGTGATCTTGGTGCCGCCTATATGGGGCTTCAGTTGCTTGAGCGGGAGAAGATTGCTTCTGCGGGTCAAAAGGACTTTGAACCACGGTTTGAGGGCAAGGAGTATCTTGTTGAGCGGCAACTTAAGCCGGAGGCGCGCAGGGATATAATACGAGAGCTCGCTGAAGCCGGAATAAAGCCGACTGCGATGATGGATATCTCCGACGGCTTATCAAGCGAGCTGATGCACATATGTAAGCAAAGCAACACCGGATGCCGTATATATGAGGATCGTATCCCTATAGATTATCAGACAGCGGTGATGGCTGAGGAACTTGGCATGAACCTTGTGACTGCCGCGCTAAACGGGGGTGAGGATTATGAACTTTTGTTCACAGTCCCGCTTACGGCTCATGATGCTGTGGCAAAGCTTCCCGGGATAAAAGTGATAGGGCATATCACCAAGCCGGAGCTCGGTTGCGCCATGATTACGCGTGATGATGTCGAGATACCGCTTCGTGCGCAAGGATGGAATCCACTTGCCGAATAATAGATGCCTAATTAACAAAAAAGTCGACTGAAAAATCAGCCGACTTTTTTGTGACTCCTACAGGATTCAAACCTGTAACCTTCTGATCCGTAGTCAGATGC
>CAJUMZ010000027.1 GCA_910587665.1 uncultured Muribaculum sp. | reverse complement strand
GACCCTCTGCTTGTAAGGCAGATGCTCTGAACCAGCTGAGCTAAGCGCCCGTGTTGTTGCTGAAAGCGATGCAAAGGTACAACGAATTTTTGAACTACCAAACATTTTGGATAGAAAAAATCGAGGAATTTTCATTTTTATTGCGTAATTTTGTGGTCTCCAATCATTTTACAATTTCAAATATCAGTTCATGCTACTTACACAACTTACTGCAATTTCTCCTATAGACGGTCGTTACCGTGGCAAATGCGAGCGACTTGACGAGTATTTTTCCGAATATGCCCTTATCCGCTACAGGGTCAGGGTTGAGGTGGAATATTTCATCGCCCTGTGTGAGATCCCTCTACCCCAGCTTGCCGGGATTGATCATGGCGTTTTTGCGAGATTGCGTGATATATATACGAACTTTACCGTGGAGGATGCCGCCCGCATAAAAGAGATCGAGTCGGTTACCAACCATGATGTAAAGGCTGTGGAATATTTCCTGAAGGAGCGTTTTGACATTCTCGGCCTTGAGGCTTACAAGGAGTTTATACACTTTGGCCTCACTTCTCAGGATATTAACAATACTTCCGTGCCACTTTCGCTCAAGGAGGCTATTCGTGACGTGTATCGCCCGGCGCTTGTAGAACTTATCGAGCACCTTGAGGCACGTGCCGACGAGTGGCAGGCACTTCCTATGCTTGCCAAGACCCACGGTCAGCCGGCGTCACCTACGCGCCTTGGCAAGGAGATACGCGTGTTCAGCTATCGTCTGCGTCGCCAGCTGGCGATGCTTGATGCGGTGCCGGTAAGCGGAAAGTTTGGTGGTGCCACCGGTAACTTCAATGCCCACCTCACCGCATATCCCGACGTGGACTGGCGCAAATTTGCCGCCACGTTCCTCAGCGAGCGTCTTGGCATAGAGCGCGAGGAATACACTACCCAGATTTCCAACTACGACAATCTCGCAGCCATATTTGACGCGATGCGTCGCATCAACACAATTATCCTTGACCTTGACAAGGATATGTGGCAATACATCTCAATGGAGTATTTCAAGCAGAAGATAAAGGCGGGTGAGGTCGGCTCGTCGGCGATGCCCCATAAGGTCAACCCCATCGACTTCGAAAACTCGGAGGGTAACCTCGGTATAGCCAACGCCATACTCGACCATCTCTCGATGAAACTCCCCGTGTCACGACTGCAACGCGACCTTACCGACTCTACCGTACTACGCAATATCGGTGTGCCCCTCGGTCACATGATGATCGCGCTTGCCTCTACTCTCAAGGGACTTAATAAGCTGCTCCTCAATGAGGATGCGATCAACCGCGATCTCGACAACATGTGGAATGTCGTAGCCGAGGGCATTCAGACAATCCTTCGCCGCGAAGGCTATCCGAAGCCTTACGAGACTCTTAAGGAACTTACCCGCGTCAACACCACGGTGACAGCCGAGAGCATAGCGGCGTTTATTGACACCCTTAATGTAAGCGACGAAGTTAAGGTAGAGCTTAAACGCCTCTCGCCCCATACCTATACCGGCTATTAATAATACCGGACATGTGATGTTTTGTATGCGCAACCGCCGTGATGGCGGTTGCGTTGTTTAGCTACTTGTAGGTGAACCCGGAATCGGATGGCAGAAAACCCTCCTGAGGTTATATTTGTTAATGGGTTAATAACAGTCAACTATCAGAAACATGAAATTAGCTGAAGCATTAAGTATAAGAAGCGATCTGCAGAAGCGTATCAATATGCTCAACAGCCGCTTGAAAAAGAGTTGTACGGTAAAAGAGGGTGACACTCCTCCCGAGGATGTCCACTCGCTGCTTAAAGAACTTGACTCAAGCCTTAAGCGTTGCCGGGAATTGGTCTACCGTATAAATTACACCAACATGCACGCCACTGTCGAGGAACGTCCGATCACCGAGATGATGGCGGAGCGCGACATGTTGCAACAACGCGTGCGCATCTATCATGATGTGATAAAGACTCTTGTCGACGGTCCTGACCGTTGGGGCAGGGAGGAGAAGGTGGTGCGTCTGCTTGATGTCCCCGCTTTCCGAAAGGATGCCGACCGCTATTCCAAGGAATTGCGCGAGCTTAACCTGAAGCTACAGCAAATCAATTGGGAGATAGACCTCATTGAGGTATAGTCATAGGGTCCGGAGGATGGATTGCATGAAGCGGCTGTGACGGAGGCAAAAATCTTGTCAGGCACATAAGTCCGTACAGGACACTGCCATCCCCTTTAACAGGCAAGAATTATCTTTTACAAAATGCAGGATTTTCCGTGTGCCGTAAGGCGCACGGATATGGTCCAAGCAACTAAAAACCGATTCATTGGTTCTTATCGAGCACTACCATTGCCTGTCACTGTCACATGCATCCTCCTCCGGGCTCTTTTATTTCAACTTTATATCTTTCCATGTGTCGTTAAGGGAAAGCGACCATTTCGCATTGGGTATCTGCGACTTGCCATTATCTACAATTGACTGCCGTGACACCTCTTCAATTACATAGCCCGCGATGTCGCCGAGTGATGCTTCGCCTGCGGTAGACTTCAGCTTATCAAGGAGATAATAGGTAAACATGCCATGGCTTTTCTCATGGTAGGGGAATGCTGACTGATCACCGGAGGCCGCTGACAGCACTACGAGGTTGCCTGTCACCGCGGCATCGCGCGGGCGCAGTTTCACGCCTCGTGCACTGGCCAGCATCCCCTCGCCTCTCAACGATCCGGAAAAGCATGCGTCGATAAACGCCACCACCGATTCCGCCTCCAGTCCGCTAAGCTCCGAATAGAGGCGACCAAGCGGGTAACACACCTCCGTAGATATTCCGTTGGCGTCAATGGGCAATATGTATGCACTCCTGTTGCTGTCATCAGGTATGCCATGTCCGGCATAATAGAATATTACCCTTGCTTTTCCCTTATAGGCCGAGCATATCGACCGTATGTCATCTATCGCCGCTACGATGTCGCCGAAAGTCGCATCATAATATGTGCGGATATTTTTCTCCGGAATGCCAAGGGTCTTGCCGCAATATTTGGCGAATATACGGGCGTCGTTCATCGCGTAGTCGACATACGACACGCGCTGATAATTCTTGTTGCCGATAATCACTGCAAAGGTCATGTCATTGCCTGTCCCGCCGTCAGGAATTTCTGTGTCGATGGCGTCAATGTCATATTTTATGGCGCGTTCGGCAGGCTGTGTGCCCGACTGCGCCATGAGTTCGAACTCGCGTACTGACGCAAGCGGGGTGATATTGAGAGCGAGTTCACCGATGGGATCCTCGTCATATACATTTGCACACCCGTATTCCTTGTCGTTGAGGGCAAATGTACATGAGAGTACCGCTATGCGGTCGTCAAGAATACCGTATACCGGCCGTATTTCCACCTTGCCCCATGAGGCGGCGAAAGCGTCAGCTTCCGTGGCAGGCACTTTTGCATACAGCTCGCCCATACTCCCTGTATATATAGGAAAGAAGCCGAAGTCGGCATTGTACTTTTCGAGCTTGCCTGTGAGCGAAGCGGGAGCGAAAGTCTTGACATACTCGTTTCGCGCCGATGATATTGCCTCGTCAATCATTTTCTTGCGGTTTGCCTCAGTCACGCGTGACTCCCATTGTGCCATGGTCTCGTACTCTTTCTTGCGTTGCCATGTCTCGACAGGCTCCTTTATGCGGCTCAAGGCGAAGTCGCTGAAATTTGTGTTTAATTTGGTGCTGGTCATGGCTGCCGAGCCAAGCTCCACGATGGTATTGTAGAAAGGCACCTCCTTGCATTCATAAAACGCATCATAGACAAGATAACGCGGATACATGACATTTGTGCCGCGGGCGCGTGCCAGTTTCCGGCATCCATGGAAAATACCGTAACGTCCGAAGCCGTAATTGCCTGTCGGGATTATCGCCTCAGCGTTGTCTGGCATCACTACGCTCTCAAGTTCATTACAGTCCCAAAAGGCATGTTCCCCGATTGTCGTGACGCTGTTTGGCACCGTGACCGATTTCATGTTGCGGCAGTCGGCAAAGCCATTCTTGTCAATGCGGGTCACATAGTATTCCAGATTGTCAAATGCGACCAACGGCAGGATTTCAACATGCACAAGGCTCTTTTTGTCGGCGGCCCTGCAGCTTACCGACGAGTCGTCGTTAAGCATATATTTCACCCCGTCGATTATTATTGACCTTTGGGCGCAATATGCCGTCGCCGCACAGACGACGGCAATTGCTGTGATAATAATTCTGATTTTTATCATGATTGCGGTTAGAAGTCAAGTCCGATATTCAAGGAAAGAGATCCGAGCGTTATGTTTTCCGGAGAAAGTTTGTGTGAATCATCGTAATTGTAATTCTGCGGCTCGACTTTCCAATATGTCGGGATATAGGATAGCCCTATGTTGATTCCGCAAAGACGGCTTGTGCGGATTCTTACTCCTATGGTGGGCTGATAGTAAAATCCGGAGCGCCCTGTGGCATCGGCATATCCGGCATTCGATTCGTCTTCCCAATAATCACCACCGTTGATTGATGATAGTCCAAGTTCATACCCGAGTCGCAGGCTAACAAAAAGATTGGCTGCAGAGTTGTGCTTACCGAAAAAGTCATATCTCGCCTCCGCGAACAGCGGAATGCGTGGATTAGTCTCTGAAAACAGGACTCCCGTGCCTGCTCCGACAAACAATCTTTGAGCCACCTGGACTCCGTGGGTCGTGGTGAATCCGAGCATAATCTTGCCTGCAAGCATGTCGCTTGGCTTCCATTCGGATGAGGAGTTTGCTACATTGAACATGATGCAGGGATCGAAAAAGCCGCGGTAGCTTTGCGCGCGGAGTAATGGGGCAGAAACAATTGCGGCAAATATTATCGCCAGCACTTTCACAGCAAAATATTTTTTCATGACAATAATGTC
Organism: uncultured Muribaculum sp.; assembly: GCA_910587665.1. Lineage (GTDB taxonomy): Bacteria > Bacteroidota > Bacteroidia > Bacteroidales > Muribaculaceae > Muribaculum. The sequence continues at coordinate 38,623 of CAJUMZ010000027.1, read as the reverse complement.
GGAAATCCTTGCGCCCGGAGGATTCCTGATTTTTTTAGGTTAAAAATAAAAACGTGGGCACCATGCTTGTCGCCCGTCCCACTTGTAGAGGCCTTCGCATTGCCCATCACCATCGAACGAGCAACGCAGAAGCCCACGCAATATGCTACGACTTCTTATGCCACGCCCACAGGACGGGTGTGACCATGGAAGCCTTAAAGGCATATCAACGGAGCATCTACCGTTGCCTTGTCCATGATGGTGTCTGAAAGTTGCGAAGTTTCTACAAGTCAAGGACAAAGCGTCAAGTAAACGCTTTCTTATTATGTTATCGCAAAATAAATGCATCGCGATAGATTTTTTCGCATGGATTTACTTAAAAATATCTAAAAAATGAGATGCGGCGATATTGTTACAGTATTTTTACCCGGATTTATTGTTGCAATCGCAGAAAAATCTTAATTTTGCACTGCTGAGAAAAGATTGTATACGTATGCTTTACAGCACATATGAAGAGTAGTAAATTTAAATCTTATAATCAACTAAACTGAAGAAAACAACCGGGGCTTATGCCCGATGACGCCGAGAGGCTTGACATCTATTTTACAATTACTTACTTAAAAGGACTTGATGCATTATGGACAGCAACGAAGAAAAAAAACCGAAACGTCCCAGAATCGGGGAGAACCGAATCGCTGCCTCGTCGGAGGGCGAGACCGCGACTTATGGTAAAGTGGAAAATGATCACGCAGGGGATTATCACCATGGCGGTGAGGCAGGACAGCACCGTGAATATGGAAGCTACGACCGGCCATATCAACCGCGCAACAATTACAATAACAATCGTCAAGGAGGTTACAACAATAACCGACAAGGTGGCTATGGAAATAACCGCTATAATAATCAAGGCGGCTACAACAACAATCGCCAGGGTGGTTACAACAATCGCTACAATAATCAGGGTGGCTACCAGCCACGCCAACAATATCAGGCTCCTGCGGTGACGGAAGGTGCGGAAAACACAACCGCCGAACATTCTACCGCGGAAGGCTTTACCCCTTCAACCACTCAGGAAGGCGGTTACAGCCGTTATAACAATCAGGGCGGTTATAACAACAACCGTCAGGGCGGTTACAACAATAATCGTCAGGGTGGCTATAACAACAACCGTCAGGGTGGTTACAACAACAATCGCCAGGGTGGCTATAACAATAACCGTCAGGGCGGCTACAATAATAACAACCGTCAGGGCGGTTACAACAATAATCGCCAGGGTGGCTATAATAATAACAACCGTCAGGGCGGTTACAACAACAATCGTCAAGGCGGCTACAACAACAATAACCGTCAGGGCGGCTATAATAACAATCGCCCCGGAGGTCCCCGCCAGGCTAATAACCGTCAGGGATTCGGCATGCCGCGTCAGGGAAAGAGCTTTGTGCCCCGTCCCAAGCGTGTGGAGTATGAGATGCCGATACCCGATCCCAACGAGCAGATACGTCTTAACAAGTTCATGGCAAACGCCGGAATATGCTCGCGTCGCGAGGCCGACGAGTTTATCCAGCAGGGGCTTGTGAAGGTCAACGGTGAAGTGGTTACCGAACTCGGCACCAAGATCTCCCACAACGATGTGGTGGAATATGATGAGAAGGTAGTGACTCTGGAAAGCAAATGCTATATACTTCTCAACAAGCCGAAAGACTGCGTGACCACAAGCGACGACCCCAACGGCCGCACTACCGTCATGGACCTTGTCAAGGGCGCATGCAATGAGCGCATCTACCCGGTGGGTCGTCTTGACCGCAATACTACCGGTGTGCTTCTGCTTACCAACGACGGGGACCTTGCCTCCAAGCTCACTCATCCGAAGTATGTCAAGAAAAAGATCTATCATGTATGGACCGACAAGGATATTTCGGAGGATGACATGCAGGCTATCGCCGACGGCATCGAGCTTGAAGACGGTCCTATCCACGCCGACGCTATCAGCTACGCCACCGAGACCGACCGCAATCAGGCGGGTATCGAGATCCATTCGGGCCGTAACCGCATCGTGCGCCGCATATTCGAGAGCCTCGGCTACCACGTGACTAAGCTTGACCGCGTGTATTTCGCCGGACTCACCAAGAAGAACTTGCCGCGCGGTCGCTGGCGTTATCTCACCCAGGAGGAGGTTAACTTCCTTAAGATGGGTTCATTTGAATAAATCAATATCAGTATTGCAATGAAAAGAACTAAGATAACCGAACTTTTCAAGCCGGAGCTTCTCGGCAAGGAAGTGTGTGTGATGGGGTGGGTGCGTACACGCCGTGGCAACAAGCATGTACAGTTTGTCGCCCTTAACGACGGCTCGACCGTGAAAAATGTGCAGATCGTGTTTGACATGGCACAGTTCAACGACGAGCAGCTTAAGGCTGTCACCACCGGATCGTCGATCAAGGTCGACGGTATTCTTGTAGAGTCGATGGGCAAGGGGCAGAGTGTCGAGGTGCAGGCAAAGTCGCTTGAAGTGTTTGGCACGGCTGATCCTGAGGCATATCCGTTGCAGAAAAAGGGTCACACCCTTGAATTTTTGCGTGAGAAGGCTCACCTTCGCCCTCGCACCAATACGTTTGCCGCAATCCTGCGCGTGCGTAGCGCGCTTGCCTTTGCGATCCATAAGTTTTTCCAGGAAAGAGGGTTCTTCTACCTCAACACCCCGCTTATCACGGCAAGTGACTGTGAAGGCGCCGGTGCAATGTTTCAGGTGACCACCCTTGACCTTAACAATGTTCCCAAGGGAGAAGACGGCAAGGTTGACTATTCCGCCGATTTCTTCGGAAAGCCCACGGCGCTTACCGTGTCGGGACAGCTCGAAGGAGAGCTTGGCGCGACCGCCCTTGGTGCGATATATACTTTCGGACCTACATTCCGCGCCGAAAACTCCAACACTCCGCGCCACCTGTCGGAGTTCTGGATGATTGAGCCTGAGGTAGCTTTCTTCGACATCACCGACAATATGGATCTTGCCGAGGATTTCATAAAGTATTGCATCGCCTATGCGCTTGACCACTGCAAGGATGACATCGACTTCCTCGCCGAGCATTACGATCCGGAGCTTGTAGAGCGTCTGAAATTTGTGCTTGACAATGAGTTTGTACGCCTCACTTATACCGAGGGTGTGAAGATTCTCGAGGAGTCCGGTCACAAATTCGAGTTCCCCGTCTACTGGGGCGCCGACCTTCAGAGCGAGCATGAACGTTTCCTTGTTGAGGAGCATTTCAAGAAGCCCGTGATCCTTACCGATTATCCCAAGGAGATAAAGGCTTTTTATATGAAGCTTAATGAGGATGGCAAGACCGTAAGGGCTATGGATGTGCTCTTCCCGAAGATCGGGGAGATCATCGGTGGCTCGGAGCGTGAGGAAAATTATGAAAAGCTCAGCCGTCGTATCGAGGAGCTGGATATCCCGATGAAGGATATGTGGTGGTATCTCGACACCCGTCGTTTCGGTACCGTGCCCCACGCCGGATTTGGTCTCGGCTTCGAGCGTCTGGTGCTTTTTGTGACAGGCATGACCAACATCCGCGACGTCATCCCGTTCCCCCGCACACCCAACAACGCAGAATTTTAATTCCGATATTCTATTGTAATAAAGAAGCCCGACGTATGCCGGGCTTCTTTATTTTGGATCTCTTTATGTCAAAGAAATGGATTTATAGGTTGAATGCCTTGCGGATAGGCTCTACCATGTCAAGCTTTTCCCAGGTGAACAGCTCTACCTCCATGGTTTTTGTCGGCTCGTATTTTGACTCGAATACTTTCGTTACAACGCGGGGCTCGCGGCCTACATGTCCGTAAGATGCTGTTTCCTGATAGATCGGCGCACGCAGTTTCAGACGCTTCTCTATTGCGTGGGGACGCATGTCAAACATCCCTTTTACTATTTCCGAGATCTCTGCGTCGTTCATTGCCACGTTTGCGCTGTTGCGCGTGTTGACATAAAGGCTTACCGGTTCAGCCACACCGATCGCATAGGCCACCTGTACGAGGGCTTCGCGCGCCACACCTGCGGCTACGAGGTTTTTGGCTATGTGGCGTGCAGCATATGCCGCCGAGCGGTCAACTTTCGACGGGTCTTTTCCGGAGAATGCGCCACCGCCGTGTGCGCCCCTGCCTCCATAAGTGTCCACGATTATTTTTCTGCCGGTCAGACCCGTGTCACCGTGAGGGCCGCCGATCACGAATTTCCCGGTAGGGTTGACGTGAAGTATCAGTCTGTCATCAAAAAGCGACCTTACATCTTCCGGAAGTTGCTCCTTTACACGGGGAAGGAGGATGGTCTCGATGTCGTTGCGTATTTTTGCAAGCATCATCTCGTCGGCTTTCTCCTGACTGCCGGCATCCTCGACAGGTATAAACTCATCATGCTGAGTGGATATTACCACCGTGTGTATGCGCACAGGCTCTCCCTGGGGAGAATATTCCACCGTTACCTGGCTTTTGGCATCGGGGCGCAGATAGGTCATCTCCTTGCCCTCGCGGCGTATTGCCGATAGCTCGCGTAGCAGCAGGTGGCTGAGGTCAAGCGGCAGCGGCATGTAGTTGGGGGTCTCGCTGCATGCGTAGCCAAACATCATTCCCTGGTCGCCCGCGCCTTGCTCTTCCTCTACCTCACGCTCGACGCCGCGGTTGATGTCGGCGCTCTGCTCGTGAAGGGCAGAGAACACACCGCAGGCGTTGCCGTCAAATTTCAGCTCGCTGCGGTCATAGCCGATATTGTTGATGACCCGGCGGGTCACATCCATGAGGTCGATATAGGCGTTGCTCTTCACCTCTCCCGCCACGACTACCTGGCCAGTGGTGACAAGTGTCTCACACGCAACCTTTGAATTGGGGTCGTGGGCGAGAAATTCATCAAGGATTGCGTCGGAAATCTGGTCGGCTACCTTGTCGGGATGACCTTCCGACACTGATTCGGAAGTAAAAAGATAATTCTCCATATAGTCTTTTGTTGGTTTATTTGATTACGTATAAAAATAAAAATCTCCACATCGGACAATAGCCGGAGCGGAGCAAAATCTATTCAAAAACCTTATGGATTTCAATCTTAAAATCATGCGGTTTTAGCATTTTTTTCAGTGGTTGCAAGCAGCCAAATTTCTCCACCCGGACATGCCATCCGATATTTTCGATGCAAAGTTACGCCATTTGCCCCTTTCGCCAAAAGATTTACTGTTAAAATTTACTGCTGTCAGTGAAATTGGATTTCCGTCACTACGGTTGCGCCTACAGCCTTGTTGAGCGCGTCGATGAGCCGGGGGCGCATGAATGACAGCTCGTTTTTAAGCGAAGCTGACGAGATATAGAGGTGAAGCACGCCGCGGTCAATGAAACGCCGTGTTGTGTAGCGGTTGACTCCCGGGCCCACTACCTCCTGCCACAGGTATAGCACTCGCTGTTCATTGAATCGAGATTCAATGCCGTCGGTCATCAGCTTCTCCTTTATTATATCGGCGATCAGTTTTGGCTCGGGGCGTTTCATGGCGGTTATGGATGCAAGGTATGGTTGATTTTGCCCGACTCGACAAGCCACATGCGGTAGTCGCCCGTGGTGCGCGACATTATCTCGTCAAGATGTGTGCGGTTGGTGTCGGTGATGAAAATCTGTCCGAAATCTTCACCTGTCACGATCTCCATTATATGTTCTACGCGCGAGGCGTCGAGTTTGTCAAATATATCGTCAAGCAGCAGCATGGGGAGCATTCCGGAGGTGTCGCGCAGAAACTCGTATTGGGCGAGGCGCAGCGCGATTACAAAAGTCTTGCACTGTCCCTGGGAGCCGGCGCGTCGCATAGGCATTCCGTCAAGCAGCATGTCAACGTCGTCGCGGTGGGGTCCCACCGTCGTGTGGCACACCGTCTCGTCGCGGTGGCGCGAGCGTTGCAGCGCATCGTAGAGCGAGGTCATGCCGTCGTCGGCAAGCGAGTTGCGGTAGGATAGGGTGACATGCTCGTCGTCACCGCCTATGGCGCGGTAATAGCGGTCAAATATGCCTGAGAGCGAGTCGATCCACTGCCGGCGGGTGGTGTGGATATACTCTGCGGCTGAATCCATCTGCATCTCCACAGCCATGTAGAGCGCGGGGTCGGCGATGCGGTCGCGGAGCATCTTGTTGCGCTGTTCAAGGGCGCGGTTATAGCGTATGAGCCGGTCGAGGTACACTGCGTCGCCCTGCGATATGAGCATGTCCACGAGCCGACGGCGTTCCTCTCCCGTGCCGCGTATGAGATCTATGTCGTGGGGCGATGACAATACCAGCGGAAACGCGCCTATATGGCTCGAAAGTCTCTGATACTCCTTGCCCATTCTTTTCAGCGATTTCCTTTTGCCTTTAGCCATGCCGAGCGCGAGTTCCTCTTCAACTCCACGGCGGTCATACCGGGCGTCAAGCATTGTGAAATCCTCTCCCCTTTTTATGAGCATCGCATCGGTCATGCCCGTGAAACTCTTGCAGAAGCTCAGATAATATATGGCGTCAAGAAGGTTGCTCTTCCCCATGCCGTTGTTGCCGAGAAAGCAATTGACCTTCGGTGAGAAATCAAGGTCGGCTTCAGTGATGTTCTTGAAATTGCAGATTTTAAGATGCTTGAGAATCATCGTCTTGCTGTTTGTTCTGTTTGCCGGCGAGCATCCCGCAGGCGGCGGCTATGTCCTCTCCGCGCGAGGTGCGTATTGTCGCGGTTATTCCGAGGTCGTTGAGCCTGTCGCGGAAGGCGGTCATTGTGGCTTCGTCGGAAGTGGTCAGTTCGCTGTCGGGAATCGCGTGGAAGCGGATGAGGTTGACACGGCACTCAAGCCCCTTCAGCAAGCGGGCGAGTGACTGCGCGTAACGCAGGTTGTCGTTCAGTCCACCCCACATTATATATTCTATCGACAGGCGGCGCTGGTGGGAGAAGTCATATCCTCGGAGCAATTGCAACACATCTTTGAGTGGATAGGCGCGCTCGACCGGCATAAGTGATGCCCGCTGCTCGGTCAAGGGGGAGTGTACGCTGATGGCGATGTGTACTTTTGTCGTGTCAAGGAGTGTTTTCAGCTCTTTTATCTTGCCTATTGTCGATACGGTGATGCGCTTCGGACTCCACGCAAACCCCCATGGCGACGTAAGTATCTCCAATGCGGGAAGCACTGCGTCGAGATTGTCCATCGGTTCGCCCATCCCCATGAATACAATGTTGGTGAGCGATTCGCTTTCGGGGATTGAAAGTATCTGGTTGATAATGTCGGCAGTGGTGAGGTTGCCGTGAAATCCCTGCCTGCCGGTCATGCAGAAACGACATCCCATGCGGCATCCCGCCTGCGACGACACGCAAAGCGTCGCGCGGTCGCGGTCGGGGATATAGACCGCCTCTATGTCGCGCCCTCCTTTCCCTTCAAAAAGATACTTGACTGTGCCGTCGACCGAGCGAGCCTCCGCCTTGGGGGCAAATCGGCCGACACGGTATTTCTCGGCGAGTTTTTCCCTGCCTTTAAGTGAGATATTGGTCATTGCGTCGATTGAATCCACGCGCTTGTTGTAGAGCCAGTCGGCGATCTGCTTTGCCGCAAATCCGGGCAATCCGCATGTCGCGGCCACCTCGCGGAGCTGCTGTAGCGTCATGCCTGTCAGTGACTGTTTTTCGTTATCGTTCATTGGGAAATTCTGGCTGTATTTATTTACAAAGTTACTTACTTTTTGCAATTTTATCGTGATACAGTGGTGTAAATTAAATAAAATTGATTATGTTTGCATTATAACCCCTCGCCTCTTGCAATGGAACGATTGATGCAATACATCTGGCAGCATCGCCTTTGGCCCGTAGCCGATATGGCTACAGTCGACGGGGAGCGCGTAAGTGTGATCGATCCCGGCAGGATGAACACCGATTCCGGACCCGATTTTTTCAATGCCAAGCTTACGATAGGCGGTCAGATGTGGGCTGGCGACGTCGAGATTCATGTAAGGGCAAGTGACTGGTATCGTCATAACCATCAGGGCGACAAGGCTTATGACTCGGTGGTGTTGCATGTGGTCGGGAAAGATGACGGGCGGGTTACGCGCTCCGACGGCAGGGTTATTCCCCAGTTGCGAATGAATTGCGCTCCCGATTTCCACGAGCATTACAGGGTGCTTGTTGCCGGTGCGGCGACCGATCTGCCTTGTCACGGTGAGATTGCGTCGTTGGATCCTATCCATATACATTCGTGGCTTGACTCGCTTGCCTATGAGCGACTTTACAACAAAACCGGCAGGATTGAAAAATATCTTGAGCATTTTTCCGGCGACTGGGAGTCGGTGTGTTATGTCACGCTTGCGCGCGCCCTCGGGTTCGGCACCAACAGTGAGCCTTTCGAGAGGCTTGCGCTCAGTGTGCCGCTGAAAGTGCTCGGCAAGCACAGTGACTCGCAACTGAGCCTTGAGTCGCTGCTTTTCGGACAGGCGGGATTTCTCGACAATGTGGCGGAGAGCGACCCCTATATCACGCTTCTTAAACGTGAATATGCCTTCCTCTCCCATAAGTTTTCGCTACCGAAGCCGGGTCGGCTCGGATGGAAGATGGCTCGTATGCGACCTGCCAATTTCCCCCATCGTCGCATAGCATTTCTTGCATTGATGGCGTTTGGCGGATTCCGACTCATGAGCCGTATATGCGAGTTGCGTAAGGTTGAAGATGTGGCAAGATTATTCAATGCCGAGCTCATAGGCTACTGGAGTACGCATTATACCTTCAATTCTCCGCTTGACACCCCGCAGGCGGTGGCCCTCGGGCGAAATGCCGTCGACGTGCTGACTATCAACACCGTGATACCGTTGCTGCATGCTTATGGCACTGCCACGGGTGATAACTCGATGTGTGATACCGCGATAGGCATGCTCCACCGGCTGCGACCGGAAAGTAATTCCGTGGTGACGCTGTTTGCCCGCCACGGGCTGAAATGTGACGACGCCTTTACATCGCAGGCTCTGATACAGCTTCGCCGGGAATATTGCGAGCCGAGAAAGTGCCTTTATTGCCGCATAGGTCATAAAATGCTCTCAAAACGCGTTAAATCAAGCCGATAAATGCCGGTTTTTATCCGGAATTCCAAATAAATCATTATCTTTGCCTAATATAAGTGAATTAAATGATCTATAAAACTCACATTGCCTTTTACAGGTATATATTTACGATACTGACGTTGTTGCTGTTGTGCGAGCCCGGACTTAATGGAGCGGAAATCACTGTCGGGGCAGGGCGCGTGTCACTCTATCGCCCCTTGCTTGACGGTAAGCGGGTGGCGTTGCTGTCCAATCACACCGGCATGGTCGGCGACCGTCACACTCTTGACGTGATGCTTGATAACGGTATTGATGTAGTCACGCTGTTTTCTCCGGAACACGGGTTCAGGGGCACTGCTGATGCAGGTGAACATGTGAAAAACGGCGTTGACGCCGCGACCGGACTGCCGATTGCCTCTCTCTATACAGGCACCGGCAAGGGAATAGCCCCCGAGGTAATGCAGGGACTTGACGTGATAGTGGTGGACCTGCAGGATGTCGGTACACGCTTCTATACATATTATATCACTATGATCAAGGTAATGGAAGAGGCTGCTGCAGCAGGTAAGGAAGTGGTGGTGTTCGACCGCCCGAATCCGCTTGGCATGGTGGTCGACGGTCCTGTGCTTGACATGTCGCTCCGCTCCGGAGTGGGCAGGCTTCCCGTGCCGGTGCTTCACGGCATGACCCTTGGCGAGCTTGCAGGAATGGCAAACGGTGAGGGATGGCTGCGCGGCGGCAAGGAGGTGAAGCTTACGGTGGTGCCGTGTGAAGGTTATACCCATGCCATGCGCTATGAGTTGCCTGTCGCTCCGTCGCCTAATCTGCGTGACATGACGGCTATATATCTTTATCCTTCCTTATGCTTCTTTGAAGGTACGTCGGCGAGTGTGGGCAGAGGCACGGATTTCCCCTTCAAGGTGTACGGTCATCCGCTGATGAAGGCACGCGGATTCACGTTTACCCCGCGCAGTGTGCCGGGGGCTAAGAATCCGCCGTTGCTCAATCGCCGGTGTAACGGTGTGGATCTTCGTACTGTCGATCACGATTCGCTGATAGCGCGCGGTGTCGATTTCAGTTATATAATTGATGCCTATAAGGCGATGCCCGCTTCGGCAAGGGCGAAATTTTTCACCTCGTTTTTCGATAAGCTTGCCGGCAATACCAAAGTGCGCCGCATGATAACCGATGGTGTCCCTGCCGACAAGATCAAGGCATCATGGAGCGACGAGGTGAGCCGTTTTAAGAAATTGCGTTCAAAATATCTGTTATATCCGGAGTCATGAGCCCTTTGATTGTACTGATTACCGTTGCGGCATATTTTCTACTGCTGTTTGGAGTGAGTCATTTTGCCTCGCGCCGCACTGACAATGCCGGATTCTTTACCGGAAACCGGCGTGCTCCGTGGCCCGTGGTGGCGATTGCCACGGTCGGGGCTGCTATCTCCGGGGTGACCTTTATAAGCGTGCCGGGTATGGTAGCCGACAAGGGCTACAGCTACCTTCAGATGGTGCTCGGGTTTATCGTGGGCTACTGGATTATCGCGTTTGTGCTTGTCCCGCTGTTTTATAAGCGTAACCTTATTTCGATTTACGGTTATCTCGGCGAGCGGTTCGGATTGAGCACTTACCGCACGGGAGCTTGGTTTTTCATTGTATCCAAGATGCTTGGCGCCTCGGTGAGGTTTTTTGTCGTGTGCATAGTGTTACAGACACTTGTGTGTACGCCTCTCGGCATACCGTTTTGGGTTAATGTCGCCGTGACCGTAGGTATAGTGTGGCTCTACACTTTCCGCGGGGGCGTCAAGTCGGTGATATGGACCGACCTTCTGAAAAGTTTCTGTCTCATATTGTCAGTGGTGCTTTGCATCCTTTTTATAGCCCGTAACCTCCATCTTGACATTCCCGGTATTGCCGGGGCGATAAGCGGTCATGAGTCATCAAGGGTATTTTTCTTTGATGACCCCTCTAAGGGAGTATATTTCTGGAAACAGTTTATAGCCGGTATTTTCATGGCGATAGCCATCAACGGGCTTGACCAGGACATGATGCAGCGCAATCTTGCCTGCCGCGACTCGGCTCAGAGCCGTAAAAACATGCTTGTAAGCGGTGTAATGCAGTTTTTTGTCATCGCGCTATTTCTGCTCCTTGGCACTCTGCTTGTCGTGTATATCGACAGTTGTCCATCGTTGTCAATGCCTGAAAAAAGCGATGAGATTTTCGGGCTGGTCGCCTCCCACGACTCCTTGCCGGCCATCGTCGGTGTACTCTTTGTGCTCGGGCTCGTGTCGGCTGCATATTCCGCGGCGGGGTCGGCACTCGTGTCGCTGACCACTTCATTTACTGTCGGCATCCTTGACGGCAATGGTATAGAGGAGCGGAAGCTCGCGCGTATGCGCCGCCTTGTCCATGCCGGCATGGCGGTCACGATGGGTGTCGTGATCATAGTGTTCTACCTGATAAGCGAGGATGATGCCATAAGTGCGGTCTATACCCTTGCTTCTTATACCTACGGTCCCATACTCGGACTGTTTATATTCGGCATGTTTACGTCATGGCGTGTAAATGACCGTATAGTCCCGGTGCTATGCCTGGCGGCTCCGCTTGCTTGCCTGTTTACCCGCAATCTGCTTTTCCGGTTGTGGGGCTATGAGATGAGCTTTGAACTGCTGTTGTTGAATGCCCTGTACACGTTCACGTTTCTTGCGATAGCCTCGTTGGTGGAATCCCGGTGGAATAACCGGGTCATCGAGGACTCTGTATAATATTTAACCTTATCTTGATCACCATGGCAAAAGACCTTTTCAGCCGTTACATATGGCTAATAGACACGATTAAGCGCTACGGCTCGATATCGCGTGATGAAATAAACAAGTTGTGGATGCGTTCGCCTTATTCCAACGGCGAGCCGTTGCCGCGTCGCACATTCTACTCCTATCGCAATGCGATCGAGGAGCTGTTCAAGATCAATATCGAGTGCAATCAGTCGACTTTTGAATATTACATAGAGCAGGATGACGAACACAGCGACAGCGTCATGAACTGGCTGCTCAACTCGGCGTCGGTAGGCAACCTCCTGAATGATGCGCGCCACATTGGCGATCAGATATTCCTTGAAGATGTGCCTTCGGCGCGCGAGCATCTTCCCATTGTCGTCGACGCGATGAAAGAGAAGAAGCCGGTCACGTTCAGTTATCATCCTTATTCGCGTATCAACCCTACCCACGACATAGTGGTGGAGCCCTACTTCCTTAAGATATTCAAGCAGAGATGGTATGTGACCGGGCGCAACGTGAAGGAGGACACCATAAAGACATATGCGCTTGACCGAATGAGCAACTCCAAGCTCGTCCAGTCGACCTACACTATCCCGGAGAGTTTCGACGCGGAGGCGTATTTTCGCGACAGCTACGGAATTATTTTTGATGAGGGTACTGTGAAGCGTGTGGCCATACGCACCGATGCGCGCCAGGCAAAATATTTCCGATCCGTGCCACTGCATCATTCACAGACCGAGGTACTCCACGACTCCTATTCGATATTTTACTATAAAATAAAGATAACGCCCGATTTTATACAGGAACTGCTTTCCTACGGCCCGAAAGTCACGGTGCTAAGCCCGCCCGAGGTAAAGGCGATGATGGTAGAGTCGTTGCGCGCCTCCCTGCGTAATTATGAGTTGGGATTCGGCGACGATTGATGCCGTTACCACAAGGAAAAATTGACATCAGTATCATAGGTGTCGATTCCCTCGATCCGCTTCAACCTTTTCACCACGCGGATGGTCACGGGCAATATCAGTATCTCGTAGAGCGTCTTGAGCAATGCCTGGGTTATGATAAGCTCGATGATGACGTTCAGGGGGAGTATTCCGCCGAAAGCGATCGGAAAAAATATTATTGAGTCGACCCCTTCTCCCCAGAGGGTGCTTACAATCGCCCTTACGGAGAAATGTTTACCACTCGACTTGACTTTCATGCGGCTCATAACCCATGCGTTTGCCATGGAGCCGCAGATAAATGCGAGAAACGATGCCGCAAGGATGCGGGGCACATTGCCGTAGATCGTCTCCATGGCACCTTGCGCGCTCCAGTCCTCGGAGCCGGGAAGCATGATGGCGAATTGGAGAAGAAGTGTCACTAACAGATTCATGAAGAAGCCGAGCCAGATTACGAGCCGGGCTTTGCGGAATCCGTAGACTTCCACAAGGCAATCGTTGATAATATAGCTTAAAGGGAATACGGCAATTCCGGCGGTAACGGTGACGATACCGAGCGACACTGTCTTGATTTCAACTAAATTGGCGATGATGAGGCACACACAGAAGAGTACCGTCAGCAGCAGGAATGGGAGCGAGTAACGCTCGTTGGTAAGATTTTTCATAATTCTTGTTTTTTACGAGGTAGCAAGCACTCGGTGAATTTTTCACTGCAAAGATACGAATAAGAGAGTGCAACGCCAAATTTATTTGAGCTTTGCCGAGCGGAAGTATCTTTACAATTCGCAGGTGGTGGCGGTGGGGCGGTATGGCTCGACGTGGACATACATGATTATGTCGTGGTGCCATTTCTCTTTTACCGTGTGTTCGACCCGCGAGGCGATGTCATGACCCTTGGTCACGCTGATATCGGGGTCTACCTTTATGTCTACGTCGATGATCGTCGAGTGTCCTGCGCGTCGGGTCTTGAGCTTGTGAAGCCCGAGTACACCCGGCACCGAAATGATGATTTTCCTTATCTCTTCGACATCATCCGGCGGGAGCGCGCGTTCGAGAAGCTCATCGACGGAGGGCATGGCGATCTTGACTGCCGACACAGCGATAAAGATGCCTATCAGTATTGACGCTATCGGGTCGAGCACGCGGAAGTTGACTCCGAGGAAATAGGCACCCGACACACCTATCAGCGTGGCTATCGACGATATTGCGTCGCTACGGTGATGCCATGCGTTGGCTATCAGTGCCGACGACCCTATTTTCTTCCCTTTGGCGACTGTAATCCTGAATAGCCATTCCTTTGCCCCGATGGAGGCAAGGGCCACTATTATGGTCCATACGTCAGGTCGGGGCAGCTCCTCGCCATTGAAAAATCCTATGATTGTCTTAATTCCACCGATGCTTATGCCTATGGCAACTATGAGCAGTACCACCGCGATAAGCAGTGACGCCAATGTCTCGTATTTCCCATGACCGTAAGGGTGGGAGGCATCAGCACTTTTGTAGGCGACGCCGACAAAAATCAGTACAATAAAGTCGGTGGCGAAGTCACTCAACGAGTGGAAACCGTCGGCAACAAGGGCGTCACTGTGTCCCCAGTAGCCGAAAAACAGTTTCAGCACCATCAGGACCACATTGACCCAGAATCCGATCCACGTGACCTGCTTTATCACTGATACATTATCGTCTGTCGACATAGCATTTGGCTTTGAGTGTCAGGATAATATGGTGCGCAGCTCCTCGTCGGTGGCGGTAAGCCTCCGGCGGCACTCGGCAAGCAGCTCCGTGGCTCGGCGCGTATAGGCGGCAAGGAGGTCTATGTCAAGGGCGTCGCTCTGCATGCGTCGCATTATTTCTTCAAGCTCCGTGACAGCCTGGTTGTAGGACATTTCCGTTACAGGGGTGAATGTAGGTTGCTGTATCATTATAGCTAATAGTATTTAGGTCATTGTTTTACCGATATGATTTCTCCGGAGGCAAGTGTTGTGGTCAGAACCGTGCCGGCAGGAATATCTTCGGCTGATGTCACTACCTTGCCGCCCGCCCTGGTGATGGAGTAGCCGCGGCGGAGAGTGGCTTGTGGTGACAGGGCGTCAAGCATCTGGGCGAGTGCGTCAAGACGAGCCATGCGCCGTTGCAACAACGCTTCAGTAATAACTCTTAGCGACGATTGCAGCGCGTCGAGTCGCGCTGTCTTGGGGGCTAAGTGGCGGGAGGCTGTTTGCTGCAGGGCAAGTGTGTAGCGGTCGAGCCTTGACGAGGCACGGTCGACCATCGCCGTGGCAAGCGACGGCAGGCGACCTTCAAGCATTCCCAGTTGCTCCTTGCAGCCTGAAAGATGCTCGCGGGCGGCACTGACGATCTGTTGCCCCAACAGCTCCAGACGGTCTAACGCGTCTTTACCTTGGGCTATGAGCCATTCGGCGGCGGCCGTGGGTGTCTTTACGCGCACACACGCCACATAGTCGAGAATCGTCACGTCGCGTTCATGCC
Source organism: uncultured Muribaculum sp. (assembly GCA_910587665.1). GTDB lineage: Bacteria > Bacteroidota > Bacteroidia > Bacteroidales > Muribaculaceae > Muribaculum. The sequence goes on along the minus strand of CAJUMZ010000027.1, from coordinate 23,376 downwards.
CTATGCCTACTATGACCGGCAACGGAAACTGAGCCACATGTGATGCAAGGTTGTAATCCTCAAATCCGAGCAGGTCGCTTGTCGCGCCGCCTCCGCGTATGATCACCACGCAATCCCATTTTCCCTGCTGCATAGCTATCTTTTCCAACGCCGAGATTATTGTGGCGGCGGCTTTTTCCCCTTGCATCACTGCCGGAAAAAGGGTGGTGGTAAAGCGCAGTCGCAACGGATTGGCTGTAAGCTGGTTCATAAAGTCGCCGTAGCCGGCGGCTCCTTCCGCCGAGATGACGGCTACGCGCAGTGGAGGTTCGGTCAGTTCGAGGCTTCTGTTTAGGTCGAGTATTCCTTCCTGCTTGAGCCGGGCGAGCATCTCGTTGCGCCGCCGCAGGATGTCGCCCATAGTGTAATCGGGATTTACGGCGTTGATTACAAGCGACATTCCGTAAACCGGGTGCATGGACACGGATGCCCTCACCATTACTTTAAGTCCGGTCCTGAAATCCTGCCCGGTGGCGGCATAGAAGTCGGAGCGGATGTAGGCAAACTGGTTTGCCCAGATGGCGGCTCTTGCCTTTGCTACGGTAGCCCCCGATGCGGGATCTTTCTGGAGAAGTTCCATATAGCAGTGGCCGCCGCGCACGGCGACATCGCTCAACTCGGCGGTGACCCATACATTGGCTGTCGCCGGGGTCATGACGAGGGAAGCTATGCGCTTGTTGAGCTGTAGCAGTGAGAGCGATTCCACGCGAGATGCCTTATTTGACCGGATTCATGCGCTTTCCGTCCCAGCGGTAAGTAAGTGACGGTCGCAGATAATCCGATACCAGCTGATATACGTCGGGCGACAGAAATTCTTTCAGGTTGTTGGTGAGCGAAAGGGTTGATGTCGCAGGGTCGTAGACATATTCCGCGAGCATGAACGGCACCATCGCGGCCACCTCCCCGTCATTTTTCTTTCCGCTTTCCGAAAGCCAGTCATCCATTGCCGGAGGCGTGAAACATCCGTTTTTCAGCTCCTGCCATGAGCGGTTATAGAAGTTGATGTGACTGTCATGAGCCGGCGTGGCGATGGTCTGTATCACGGCGATGATGGTGTCATTACCTGATGGGAGCAGCGATATCTGGTATGACGAGGCGTCGGTCATGTCAACCTTTATATCGTCGGGAGTCAGCGAAGTGACGCGCGACTTGCCTTGCATGGCGTTTTGCGACGGCGTCGCCGATCCGCTGTTGAAATAGTCGATCATGTCGAGCCGCGTGTTGCGGTCAAGGAGAGGGAACATCGATGCAGGTGCATCGGCAAACGCTCCGGCTGCGGTAAGACGCGCCATCATGACGGGCGTGGTCGCAGCGAGCATCAACAGGAATGTAAATAATCGTACGGTGTATTTCATAACAGTATCTGTTTTATTATCGGCGTTTCGAGCCGCTTTTTTTCTTTTTCTTGAACTTGTCGTAATTGCCGTGATGCTCTTTTTTCTCGCCATCCTGCTTGCGGCGTGACGAGGCGCGTGAATAATCCTTTTCGGGATCGGCGATTTCGGCATATAGCTTGTTGCCTACAAAGTCGGCGCCTGTCAGCCCGTCGACCACGCGGCGTGCATCGGCTTTCTTGACGTCAAAGAGCGAATATCCCGGCATAAGGTCGATCCTGCCCACGTCGATACGCGGGCCATGGATTACATGGTTGAGGATGTCGATGAGGTTGCCTGCGAAAAATCCGTCATTTTTACCCACATTGACATAGACTCTCGCCATGCCGCGGTCGGCGGTGCGGCGGTCTTTTTCTGCCGGGGTGCGTGGTTTCTTTTCTTTCTCCTTCCGCTCTTTTTTCGGCTTTTCGTCGATAAAATCTATCTCGGGGGCATCCTTGTAATATTCGAGCAGGCGGTTGAACTCAAGCGAGAGCATGCGCTTAAGCAGATCTTCTTCCGAAAGCCATCCGAGCTTGCGGAGCACTCCCGGCAGATACTTGCCGATCTCTTCGTCATCCACTTTGACGCGTTCAAGCTTGTCGGCAAGGTTGTAAAGTTGCTTCTCGATGATATGGGCGGGGGTGGGCACCTCCTTCCGCTCGAAAGTCTTGCCTATGCGCTTTTCGATGTCGCGCAGCCTGCCCCGTTCGCGTGAATGGATGATGGCGATTGACACACCGGTCTTTCCCGCCCTGCCCGTACGTCCTGAACGGTGGGTGTAAGTGGCTATGTCATCGGGAAGCCCGTAGTTTATCACGTGGGTAAGGTCGCTCACGTCGAGTCCTCTCGCCGCCACATCCGTGGCTACAAGGATGCGCAATACGCGGTCGCGGAACTTTTTCATCACCATGTCGCGCTGTGCCTGCGACAGCTCTCCGTGTAGGGAGTCGGCGTTATATCCGTCTTGGATAAGCCAGTCGGCTATCTCCTGGGTCTCTTTACGGGTGCGACAGAACACTATGCCGTAGATATTCGGCGTGTCGTCGGCTATTCGCTTGAGAGCAAGGTATTTGTCGCGGGCGTGTACCATATAGTATATGTGGCGCACATTCTCGGCCCCGGTGTTTTTGGTGCCTATGACAAACTCCTGCGGCTCGTGCATGTATTTTGCAGCTATCTTGGCTATTTCCGGCGGCATTGTTGCCGAGAAAAGGAGCATCTTGCGGTTGTCGGGCACATGGCTCAGGATGTCATTGATGTCGTCGACAAATCCCATGTTGAGCATCTCGTCAGCTTCGTCGAGTATCACGGTGTGTACGTCGGCGAGCTTTACCACTCCTCTGTTTATGAGGTCGATAAGGCGCCCGGGGGTTGCCACGATTACCTGGACTCCCTTCTTGAGTGAGCGTATCTGGCTCTCGATGCTGGAGCCGCCATAGACGGGAAGCACCTTAAGCCCGCGCATATATTTGGAAAAGTCGGCGAGGTCACTGCCTATCTGGAGGCATAGCTCGCGAGTGGGTGCGATAATAAGTGCCTGTGGCACATCTCTCGATGTGTCAATGCGTTGCAGCACGGGAAGCCCGAATGCGGCTGTCTTCCCGGTGCCGGTCTGGGCGAGGGCGATTACGTCGCCGTCTTCGTTGAGAAGGTGGGGTATCACTTTCTCCTGCACGGGCATGGGATATTCAAATCCCAGCTCATGGATTGCTTTCAGGAGATCCGGCATGACCCCCAGTTCTTCAAATGTCATCATTCTGTTGTTGTTAAAGTATTGCGTGCGGGTTTATTTCTCACGCATGAAAATATTAATTGGCGTGCCGGTGAAATCCCATTTCTCACGTATCTTGTTTTCAAGATAGCGCCGGTACGGTTCCTTGACCCATTGGGGAAGGTTGCAGAAAAACACGAATGTCGGTATCTGTTGTTCCTTAAGCATGGTCACATACTTGATTTTTATGTATTTGCCCTTGTTGGCGGGAGGTGGATATGCGCCTATCACTTCCTGCATGTAGGTGTTGAGCTGCGACGTGGGGACAATGCGCTCCCGGTTTTTATACACGTCGACCGCCGTCTCTATCACCTTGAATATGCGCTGCTTCGTCAGTGCCGACCCGAATATGATCGGGAAGTCGGTGAACGGAGCGAAACGCCTGCGTATCGCATCCTCGAAATGACGTATTGCCGCCTGCGACTTGTCGGCGACAAGGTCCCACTTGTTGACACACACCACAAGACCTTTCTTGTTTCGCTGGATGAGCGAGAATATGCTTACATCCTGGCTCTCTATGCCGAGGGTGGCGTCGATCATCAGGATACACACGTCGGCTGCCTCGATGGCGCGGATTGAGCGTATTACGGAGTAATATTCGATATCTTCGTTGACCTTGGTCTTCTTGCGGATGCCGGCTGTGTCGACAAGGTAGAAGTCAAAGCCAAACTTATTGTAGCGCGTATAGATTGAGTCGCGGGTGGTGCCGGCGATATTTGTCACTATGTTGCGGTCTTCACCTATGAAGGCGTTGATGATCGACGACTTTCCGGCGTTAGGGCGCCCGACTATGGCGAATCGCGGTATCTTTTCAAGATTCTGCTCTTCGGTGTCATCCTCAGGCAGGTCTTTTACCACCTCGTCAAGAAGCTCGCCGGTGCCGGAGCCGTTTGACGATGATACGGGCAACGGCTCTCCGAGACCGAGCTTGTAAAATTCCGGTACGTTATACATCCAGTCGCCGGAGTCAACTTTGTTTGCAACAAGTATGACAGGCTTTTTAGAGCGGCGAAGGATATTGGCAACATGGTCGTCAAGGTCGGTAACACCGTTCATGGCGTCGACTACGAAGAGCACCACATCGGCTTCCTCTATGGCGAGGTGTACCTGCTTGTTGATCTCGCTTTCGAAGATATCCTCCGAGTTGACGACCCATCCGCCGGTATCTACTATCGAAAACTCTTTGCCACACCAGTCGACTTTGCCGTATTGACGGTCGCGGGTAGTGCCCGCCGTGCCGTCGACAATCGCCGTGCGCGTCTGCGTTAGTCGGTTGAAAAGAGTGGATTTGCCTACATTCGGGCGTCCCACGATAGCTACAAGTCTTCCCATATTACTGAGTATTTGGTCGATTTAAACTGCAAATGTAACAATTTTACCTCAGATTATGCCTATAAAGGTCTCATTATTTGTCCCGCATCAGAAATTGTCGGGCTTTGAATCGTCGTCGGTAAATTCTGCGTTAAACAATGCCGGCGCATGGCGGCGGTTGTAGCGTTGAACCCAATTGGTGATATATACCGTAAACAGCGGAAACATCATCATGCCCATTCCGGCAAGCACCACGCCGAGTATCTTTCCCACCACCGTCATCGGGTAAATGTTGCTCCCGATGGTAGTTGCGTCCATGAACGACCACCATAGCGCGGCACCGTAGTTGGGCACCATGTTGTTGACCGGAGCCTCGAGCTCGAAGAATATCAGGCTGCCGAAATATATTACTGACAGGGTGATGGCTATGTAAGATAACAGCAATGATGACAGGGCATTGTCTGTCATATAGCCGATCACAATCGACAGTGCGAGCGCTCCGCGGGCAAGCGGGATGAAACGTATGAAATACAATGCCTCGGGCGAGAAGTCTATATGCCAGAGGTCTATTATATTCAGGTAAGGTATTGACAGCAGGAAGAAAAACCACCTGTGTCTCACATATTTCCATTTGTCATCGGCGAGAAGTAGCTCAACGAAGAAGTCAATCATGAATACCACACATACCCAGAACTGGAATGACATATAATGTTTGTCTTCCAGAAAATTGACTCCGGTGAAGGTATCTATTGAAATGTAGACAATCAATCCCAATGATAATCCGAGTACAATGATATACAGTATGCGCTTGATATGCTTTTTGTCCCTCTCTGTAAGTTTCATGTCTTATGCTGTTTAGTAACTATTATAACATCTGCGATGCTCGTTTTGATTATTCGTCGGGTGTTTAAAAGTGAATGTCGGCGGTATAAATTTGCTTTGCGATTGATTTATATGTAAATTTGTGAAAATAAATCAAGATAACAGGATATGAAATATATAGGAGCACATGTGGCTGTGGCAGGCGGGGTAAGCTCCGCGCCCGTCAACGCTGCCGCCATCGGGGCAAAGGCTTTTGCCCTGTTTACACGAAATCCGTCGCGCTGGACAAGCAAACCGATTTCAGATAAGGAAGCCGAGGCATTTAAACGCAACTGTGAGGTATACGGCTATTCGCCCGCATGTATACTGCCCCACGACAGTTACCTGATAAATCTTGGCTCGCCCGATGCAGCCAAGCTCGCGCAGTCGCGCGAGGCTTTCCTTGACGAGTTCCGCCGCTGCGAGCAACTTGGGCTAACCATGCTTAACTTCCACCCCGGAAGTCATCTTAATCAGATGGATGCCGACGCATGCCTCGACCTCATTGCCGAATCGATAAATGCCACGCTTGCGCTTACCCAAGGTGTCAAGGCCGTGATTGAAAACACTGCCGGCCAAGGAAGTAATCTCGGCTTTTCCTTTGCTCAGATCGCGCGTATAATCGACGGCGTCGAGGATAAGTCGAGGGTGGGGGTCTGCATCGACACATGCCACACCTTTGCCGCCGGCTACGACATAGCAGCCGATGAAGGCTACGAGGCTGTATGGAAGGAGTTTGACGAAACTGTAGGATTGAATTATCTCAGCGGCATGCACCTCAATGACAGCAAGAAAGGTCTCGGCTCGCGGGTCGACCGCCACGAAAGTCTCGGCAAGGGCGCGATAGGCGCGCGCCTATTTGAATTGCTCATGAACGATCCCCGCACCGACAACATCCCCCTCATCCTCGAGACCCCCGACGACTCCCTATGGGCGGATGAAATCGCCTGGCTCTACTCCCTTGAGAAAAAGTGATAATTGTGTATGTGGGGGAGAATTTGTAATTTAGCGGGATAAATCAGAATATTCATAATGAAAGATAATAGAAAGATTAAGGTCGGCATCACGCATGGCGACATTAACGGAATCGGCTATGAGGTGATTCTCAAGGCGCTTGAGGATACCCGTATGACCGAGCTTTGCACACCCGTGATATACGGATCGGCAAAGATTGCGGCATATTATCGCAAGGGTTGCGACCTGCCGCCGGTCAATATGGCTATAATTAATGACCCCTCTGCCGCACGCGACGGCGAGGTGAGCATCATAAATGTTGTGCCGGAAGATACCAGGATAGAGCCGGGTGTCGCGTCAAAGGTCGCCGGCGAGGCTGCGTTCATAGCCCTTGAGCGTGCTGTCGCCGACCTGCGCAACGGTGGGATAGACGTGTTGGTGACAGCCCCTATCAACAAGGATTCGATACAGAGCGACACATTTCGCTTTCCGGGTCACACGGAATACCTTGAGGCTTCTGTCGGCGATGGCGACAAGAGCCTGATGGTGCTTTGCAGCGACTCGCTCAGGGTGGCGCTCGTGACCGCCCACTTGCCTATTGCCAAGGTTTCGGGGGCGATTACCCGTGAGGCGATAGTCGAGAAGTTGACCATATTTGACAAGTCGCTCAAGAGCGACTTCGCCCGATATACTCCTCGCATAGCCGTGCTCGCCCTTAACCCCCATGCCGGGGAAAACGGTCTCCTCGGCAAGGAGGAGCAGGAGGTTATAAGCCCGGCTATAGAAGAGGCTCGTAAGGCGGGTATTCTTGCGTTCGGACCTTATGCCGCCGACGGATTTTTCGGCTCGGAGGCATACCTGAAGTTTGACGGTGTGCTTGCCATGTATCACGACCAGGGGCTTGCGCCTTTCAAGACGATAGCCATGGAAAGCGGGGTCAACTTTACGGCCGGATTGCCGTATGTGCGCACTTCGCCCGATCATGGCACCGGATTTGACATAGCCGGCAAGGGAGAGGCTTCGGCAGAATCTATGCGCGAGGCGATCTACATGGCAATCGACGTGTACCGCAACCGTAATGATTACAGCCATGCCTACCGCAATCCTCTTCGTAAGCAATATTTTGAGAAAGGTAAAGATAATGTAGTGCTCGACCTGTCAAAGGACGACAGCGATCACGATTAACACGATAAGCCAACCGTAATCATGAACTATGCGATAATAGCCGCGGGCGAAGGGTCACGCCTCGCCCAGGAGGGAGTGTCGCTCCCCAAGCCGCTTGTGCGTCTCAACGGCGAGCCGATGCTACGGCGCCTGATTGGCATAATGATGGAGTGCAATCCTGAGTCGTTGTCCATAATCGTCAATGAGCAGATGACTGAGGTGAGGGAGTTTGTCGAAAGCCTCGAATTGCCTGTGCCGCTTCACCTGGTTGTGAAGTCTACCCCAAGCTCCATGCACTCGTTTTGGGAGGTAAGCAGGGCATTTCCTTCTACAGGTAAGTTTGTGCTTACGACTGTCGACACTATATTCCGTGAAGATGAGTTCCGCGATTATGTCAAGGCATTTGAAGAGAGTGACGATGCCGATGGCTATATGGCGGTGACTTCGTTTATTGACGACGAGAAGCCGCTTTATATAGATGTTGACGACGATATGTGGATCACGGCGTTTCGTGATGCTCCTTTCGACGGGGTGAGATATATCTCCGGTGGTATATACGGGTTGACGCCGCCTGCGCTCGATGTGCTTGACCGTTGCATGAAAGAGGGGGTGAGCCGCATGCGCAACTATCAGCGCGCCCTTGTCGAGGCAGGTCTGAAGCTTCGCGCCTATCCGTTCATGAAGATAGTGGATGTAGACCATGCGGGCGACATCGCCACTGCCGAGGCGTTTATCTCCGGCAACTGACTTTAAACACCCTCTTAATACCAATCATTACAAAATATACAATGGCTGAAATAAAGATTGCAGGCATAATGAGGGCGGGAGCCTATTCCCCCAATCACATCGGTAATGATGCCGCGATATTCAATGCTGCCGCCGACCAGCTTCGTAAGCGTGGATGTGAAGTCAACATCTATAGCGAGGAGCAGTTTATCGCCGGCGATGTAAAGGAAGATATTATTATAAATATGTGTCGGGAGATGAGATCGATTCATCTCCTTCAGAAGCGTGAGGATGAAGGCGCGCTCGTGATCAACTCCGGATATGGCATTGAAAACTGTACCCGTGAGCGTATGACGCGCATACTTCTCGGTTCCAACATCCCTTATCCCGACAGCCTAATGGTGAATACCGACGAAGGAATAACCGCCGCCTTGAAAAAAGCAGGCTTCACGCAGTGCTGGATCAAGCGTGGCGACTTCCACGCCATGCACAAGGAGGATGTCAGCTATGTGCGTCATCCCGAGGAGGCGCAGGAAGTGCTTCAGGAATATTTCCTCCGCGGTATCCGTCGCGCGGTGATCAACCGCCATCTTGTGGGCGACCTGATAAAATTCTACGGAGTGCAGGGCACGCCGTTCTTCTTTTGGTTTTATCCTTTCGACGAGGGACACTCCAAGTATGGTCACGAGGCTATCAACGGCAAGTCGACCGGCATAGTCTTTGACGAAAAGCATATGCGCGACATATGCCAGCGCGCAAGCGAGGTGCTTGACGTTAAGATCTACGGCGGCGACTGCATTGTAAGCCCCGAGGGCGACATTCGCATAATCGACTTTAACGATTGGCCGAGTTTTGCCCCCTGCCGCGCTGATGCCGCGCCTTATATAGCTAAATGTATACTCACGGCAATTAAGGAAAGAAAATAAATTCACAAGATAGGATATATGGACAACGAAATAAAGGTATCTGCACCGGAAAAGGTGAGCTATCGCGATACTTTGAAGTCGATGGACACCGAGGAACATATTGACCTTGCGTTTTATCGCCCCATCGGATACATGTGGGCGTGTCTTGCAAAGAAACTCGGGGTCACTCCCAATGCCATAACCATAGCCTCGATATTTCTCGGCGTAGGGGCGGGCGTGATGTTCTATTTCCCCGACATGTGGCTGAATGTCATTGGCATGCTGCTGCTTGTGTGGGCTAACTCATTTGATTCAGCCGACGGGCAGCTTGCCCGAATGACCAAGCAGTATTCACGCATCGGGCGAATCCTTGACGGGCTTTCGGGCGACATATGGTTTGCCACCATATATGTAGCCATATGCCTTAGGGAAAACATGACTTCCGCATTTTTCTCGTCTAACCCCTGGGTGATCTGGGCTATTGCAGTCGTCGCCGGCTTGTGCCATGCCAAGCAGGCCGCTGCCGCCGACTATTACAGGCAGTTCCATCTCTACTTCCTCAAAGGGGAGGAGGGGAGTGAGCTTGAATCCTCGCGCGAGCTGAAAGAGAAGCTTGCCGGACTTTCTTGGAGCCGCAACTTCTGGCAGAAGCTTACTTTGACATTCTATACCAATTACACCGTCAACCAGGAGTCTAACACCCGATGGATGCAGCGGTTGCGCGCCGAGCTTCACCGCCGTTTCCCTTCCGGAAAAATACCGCAGGAATTCCGCGACGCCTTCCGTAAGGGAAGCTTGCCGTTGATGAAGTATACCAACATATTGTCGTTCAACTGGCGCACGATAGCTTTGTTCGTATCTCTTTTCCTTGAGATGCCTTGGCTCTATTTTATGTTTGAGCTTGTCGTGCTCAATACATTGCTTATATATATGTACGCGCGACATGAGCGTATGTGCCGTAAATTTACACAACAATTGCAGGATGGACTCTATTAAGAATATAAAGGGCATAATATTTGATTACGGAGGCACCATAGACAGCCGCGGCACCCATTGGAGTGAGGTGATCTGGGCGGGTTATCAGGCTGCCGGTGTGAAGGTGGACAAGGATACATTCCGTGAGGCGTACGTGTATGCCGAGCGCGAGCTTGCACGTCACCCCCACATACAGCCCGACGACAATTTTTACAATCTGCTCTACAAGAAGATGGTGATAGAGCTCCAGTGGCTTGCCGACAATGGAAAGCTTGCCGGAAGCGAGGTGGCTGTTCTCGCCCCTGACATCGCTAAATATTGCTATGATGCGGCGCGTGAGTGTGTCGAGGAGGCAAAGCCGGTGCTTGACCGTCTTGCAGGGCGTTATCCGATGGTGCTTGTCAGCAATTTTTATGGAAATGTGGAGAGTGTGCTTTCCGATTTCGGATTGCTCCATTATTTCCGCCGTATCATCGAGAGTGCCGTGGTAGGCGTAAGAAAGCCCGATCCCGCTATATTCCGGCTTGGGGTCGATGCGCTCGGCATGAAGCCTGAAGAGGTGCTGGTGGTGGGCGACTCATATAAAAAAGACATTGTGCCGGCGGAGATGATAGGATGCAGGGTTGCATGGCTTAAAGGAAAGTGCTGGACTCCCGATGAAGACGCCGTCATGCACCCCGCCATCATCAAAAAACTCTCTGATCTGCTTGAGGTGGCATTATGACCTGTTAACATAAAGTTGGGCTAAAAGGAGTTTATTTTAGCTATTTTGGCTAAAGTGGATAATTTTTAGCTAAATTTCACAAAATATAAAGAAAGTTAGTTGAAAAATCTTTTCACATCTCAAAAATAACAACTACTTTTACGCGTTTTTCCCTTGAAAGCTTGGGGATGTGACATTTATTTATTTGGAATATAACCGTAAAAAATACAAACAATTTAACTATCACAATCATGAATCAAAGTGACGTTAAGAAAGCCGAAGGCAAATTAGGCATTCTCGTGGTAGGACTTGGTGCAGTTAGTTCTACTTTTATGACTGGTGTTTTGATGACTCGTAAGGGACTTGCAAAGCCCGTTGGCTCAATGACCCAGTACGACATCATGCGCGTAGGCGAAGGTGCCGATAAGAAATATCTGAAATACAATCAGATCGTACCTATGGTCGACCTGAACGACATCGTGTTTGGCGCATGGGACGTATATCCCGCCAACGCTTTTGAGTCGGCAATGAATTGCGAGGTACTCAAGGAAAAGGATATTCTTCCTGTAAAGGATGAGCTTGAAAAGATCGTGCCTATGAAGGCTGCGTTCGACCACAACTATGCAAAGCGTCTTGACGGTGATAACGTAAAAGACTGCAAGACCCGTTGGGAAATGGTTGAGGCTCTCCGCAAGGACATCCGCGACTTCAAGGCTGCTAACGGTTGCGACCGTATCGTAGTTCTTTGGGCTGCCTCTACCGAGGTTTACGTGCCCGTTAACGAGCAGGTACACTACAAGCTCGCCGACCTTGAAAAGGCTATGAAGGATGACGACCGCGAGCATATCGCTCCCTCTATGTGCTACGCTTATGCAGCACTCATTGAAGGCGCTCCCTTCGTGATGGGTGCCCCCAACACTACTGTTGATATCCCCGCTATCTGGGAACTCTGCGAAAAGACCAAGATGCCTATCGCCGGTAAGGACTTCAAGACCGGTCAGACTCTTGTTAAGTCAGGTTTCGCTCCTATCATCGGTGTACGTTGCCTCGGTCTTGCAGGTTGGTTCTCTACCAACATCCTCGGCAACCGCGACGGTCTCGTGCTTGATGAGCCCGCCAACTTCCGCACAAAGGAGGTCAGCAAGCTTTCTACCCTCGAGTCTATCCTCGTTCCCGAAAAGCAGCCCGATCTTTACACCGACTACTATCACAAGGTACGTATCAACTACTATCCCCCGCGCAATGACAACAAGGAAGGATGGGACAATATCGACATCTTCGGCTGGATGGGCTATCCGATGCAGATCAAGATCAACTTCCTCTGCCGCGACTCTATCCTCGCCGCTCCCCTCTGCCTTGACCTCTGCTTGCTTATCGACCTTGCAGCCCGCAGCGGCCGTTATGGCATCCAGCGCTTCTTGAGCTTCTTCCTCAAGAGCCCGATGCACGACTACACCAAGGATGAGGTGCCCGTCAACAACCTCTTCGAGCAGTATGTAATGCTCAAGAACGCTATCCGCGAGATGGGTGGCTACAAAGCCGACGAGCTTATCGACTAAGATATCCTAAAATAATATTAGTGAAATGGCGTGCCGACCGGCGCGCCATTTCCGTATATCCCCATCAGTCCCATTAGACCCATTAGACCCATCAGTCCCATTAGTCTCATCTTAAATTGACAGCGGGGGATGCATCTTGTGACGCAGCCCCCGCGTAAACTTTGGATACCCCGTGGTTATTCGATTGTGAGGGTCACGATCGACATCGGGGGAAGCTGTGCGTCAAGAGTGCCCTTGTTGATCTTTGCCTTGGTAAACGGCTTGAGGGTTACTTTTTCAGGAGAGTCGAAGTCATTGAAGTCGCGGGCGTCGGCTGCGGTAAGGATTTCGCCGGTTACCTTCTTGCCCTTTATCGAACCGAGCGGTATAGCTATGTCACAGCCCTCTTTCAGGTCGGTGTTGACAAGCGACACGGTCACCTTTCCATCTTTTTCCGATGCGGTCGCGCTCACTACCGGTACAAGGCGCTTGTCGGAGGTCTGGCGGTAAGTGGTGTTTACTGTAAGCGGTATCAGCTTTGCTCCCTGATGGGGGATATACATCTTGAATACGTAGTAGCTCGGGGTAAGCACCATTTTGTCATCCTTGGTAAGCACCATTGACTGGAGCACATTGGCTATCTGGGCGATGTTTGCCATCCTCACGCGGTCGGCGAAGTTGTGGAATGTGTTGAGTGAAAGGGCGGCAACCATGGCGTCACGCATGGTGTTCTGCTGGTAGAGGTGACCGGGGTTGGTTCCGGGCTCTACATCCCACCATGTGCCCCATTCGTCAACCAACAGTCCTACACGCTTTTCCGGATCATACTTGTCCATTATGTCGCAGTGGCGGCGTATCACGTCGCCCACCTCAAGGCTTTTGCCGAGTGTCCAGTAATAGTCGTCGTCGCTGAACTGCGTTGCCGCGCCCTTACTGCCGTTCCATCCGGTTACGGTGTAATAATGAAGGGAGATGCCGTCCATCAGTTTGCCGGCACGGTCCATCAACACCTCGGTCCAGTTGTAGTCATAGTCGCTGGCTCCCGACGCGATTTTGTACAGGCGGTTTCCGTCAAAGTTGCGGCAATATGTCTGGTAGCGGCGATAAGTGTCGGCATAAAATTCGGGAGTGAAGCTTCCTCCGCATCCCCAGCTTTCGTTACCTACGCCGAGATATTTCAGTTTCCAGGGTTTTTCCCTGCCGTTTTCCTTGCGCACCTTTGCCATCGGGCCGTCTACCGCGGTGATGTATTCAACCCATTTTGCGAGTTCTTCAACCGAGCCGCTGCCCACGTTGCCGCTCAGGTATGGCTCTGTGCCGATAAGCTCGCAGAGGTTGAAAAACTCATGTGTTCCGAAGCTGTTGTCTTCGACAGTGCCTCCCCAGTTGTTGTTGACCATGCGGGGGCGGTTTTCTTTCGGCCCGATACCGTCTACCCAGTGGTATTCATCGGCAAAGCAGCCGCCCGGCCAGCGGAGCACCGGAATCTTCAGATCCTTGAACGCTCCGAGCACGTCGTTGCGGTAGCCGTTAGTGTTGGGGATCGGGGAGTCTTCTCCCACCCAGATGCCGCCGTAGATGCAGCGGCCGAGATGCTCGGCAAACTGTCCGTAGATCTCCGGTGAGATCACCGGTGCCGATTCCTGGGGGTTGAGCGTGATAGTGAAGTTTTCTTTTGCGCCTGCGGGTAGTGTCATTGCAGCCAGCAATGCCGCGCCCGCACATGTTTTAAGCATGTTGTTCATGTCGTGATTGTTTTGGTTGATTGGTTGGATATGTTATTGGTTGTTTGAAAATCGGTATATGGCAAATGTCTTTGCGGGCAGCTCCGTGGTCCAGTCGGCGGCGTTGTCGACGGCGAGTCTCTTCACCGTCGGGCTTACCGTGTCGGGCCGGTCAAGGGTGTTTTCCGCGTCAGTGTCGGCATGAAGCGTCGTCACGGTGACCGTGTCGGGCATCTTGCCTTTTTTCAACCCTTTGACTTTCATGTCGATGGCGATGGATGAGTCGGTGACATTGACCGCCTTTACGATGTAGCTGCCGTCGGTTTCATCCTTTACCGCCGACATGTATAGCCCGTTGCCCTCTCCCGTCGCGGGCTTGCCGTCGACGGTGAGCCTTGCGGTGTGCGTGCCCTTGTTGTCGGAGTAAAGTTTCTGCACATGATAGCTCGACGTCTTTACCGACCGCAGATTGTCATACCATATCATGTCGGGGCGCCACTGCCATCCCTCGACATGGGCGAAGAGAGGCGCGTAGGTAGCCATTTCCACGATGTCGGCGTTGCGCTCCAGCCCGGTCATGAACGCGGCTTCGAGCAGCGCGGCGTTGAAATGGTTGCGCTTCTTGCCGTTGCCGTGACAGGCATATTCTCCGGCAAATACCTTCGGCCCTTTGCGGGAATAAGAGTCGTAGCGGTCGGCCGATGAGAGAAACCAGCTCTCCGGGCGGTAGAAATGCTCGTCGACAAGGTCGGCGCCAAGGCGCGTCATCTCGCCCCAAAGCATGTCGAAATCCTTGCCGTCGGGGTAGGGTCCCGACGAGCCTACGATCTTTATGTCGGGATACTGCTTGCGTATCGCTTTTACAAACTGTTCAAGGCGCACAATGAACTCGTCGCCCCACTGCTCGTTGCCGATGCCGATGTATTGCAGACCGAAGGGTGCGGGATGACCCATGTCGGCGCGCACCTTGCCCCACGTCGTGGTCGTGTCGCCGTTGGCAAACTCTATCAGGTCAAGCGCGTCGGCTATATATTCCCCGAGGCTGTCAACCGGCACATGGCATGAGTCCGCGTCATTCTGGTATTGGCAGGCAAGACCCACGCTTAATACCGGTAGGGGAGCAGCGCCCATATCCTCACACAGCTGGAAAAATTCAAAGAATCCCAGTCCGCCGCTCTGGTAGTAATCGGGGTAGAAACGGTGGGTGAACGTGTAGTGCCACCGGTTTTCGTTCAACGGGCGGTTTTCCACCGGGCCTACCGTGTTTTTCCATTGATAGCGGGTGTTGAGGTCGGTGCCTTCCACGATACATCCTCCGGGGAAGCGGAACACTCCGGGGTGTGTCTCGGCAAGGGCTTCAGCCAGGTCGGCTCGCAGTCCGTTTTCACGCCCTTTCCAGGTGTCGACGGGCATGAGTGATATATGCTCGAGGTCGACTTCCGACTCCGGGCGGCAGAGAAACACTCTCAGCTTGCCTTTGACTACCGTCTCCGACGGGGTCAGCACCGTGGTGTATTTCTTCCATTCGCCTGAGGTTACCGCGATCTCCTGCTGTGCCATGACGTGGGTCTCGCCGTCTGACGCGGGGTCTGTAAGTTCCACCCTGATTTTTGCGGGAGAGTCGACGGCGCGCGCCCATACCGAAAAGCGATATTCTGCGTCTTTTTCAAATGACACACCGAAGAAACCCTCGTTTTCGAGTGCCGTATGCTTGTGGGGATGCCCCGTCGGTTTAAGCCTCACATAATGAGGATTGCGCTCAAACGGTCCTCCGTCAAGCAGCTCTACGTTGCCCGCTGTTGTCCAGCCGGTAAAAGCCTCGGGAAACTCAAACGAGCGGTTTTTTACCTTTTCGGCGTAAAGTCCGCCGTCGGCGGCATAGTTGATATCCTCAAAAAAGAGTCCGTACATTGTCGGTGCGATCGGTGCACCTTTTTTGCTCAGGTCTATTTCAACCGTCGTTGCCGCCGTGGCATATAGTCCGGTAAAAGCGACAGCCGTAGCAAGAAGTCGTGTTGTGATATTCATGATAGTTTAAATCTATGGGCTATTGTATCTGCAAATATAACTCAAAATCAACAAATTTCATACACTTAATCGAAAATAAGTGTAAAAAATACACTTTTCCGTGTCGGCAAAAGGGTCGTCCGGAAGGGATATGTCCGGAGGACAAATCGGTAAATAACCGTGGGCGGAGCGTAGCGACTCCCACGGACAGAGATGTTGATTCGTAATTATCCGTAGGATATGTCAAGACCATTCTTTCAGAAATCAAAGTTATATAATCCACCTTCCGGAGGAGTCGCTTCGCTCCGCCACCGGCTATTTGAGGGATCAATCCTTCGGATTGGGTGTCCGTACATTGCGTCGAGCTCCTTGCCTCCGAATTTGTAGGGCTGGAGGTCTGCGCCCTTGCCGGCGTCGGCGAAGGGGAGTCCGAATGGGTAGTAATGGTTGATCTGCTCAGGGCGCCCCCACATGTCGGTCACGACGCGCACGCTCCCCGCATGGTCACATAGGAAGTAATGCCAACTTGGCACACCAGTGTCGCCGAACGTGGCATACCCGCCGTCAAACAGCACCCGCTTCATCTTGCCGTTCTCATTTGCCATTAATGGAATCATTCTTGACAGTTGCTTCCTCAGCTGTTTTTGGCACTATGCCATACATAAAAACCAAGCCTAAGACTTCGGCAAATTCAAGCTCATTGTTGATGCAAGGCTTCCTGTCCTTAATCAATTGTGCAACATCAAGTTTTGCTAACAATTTTGAGATGCGGTTTAACTCTCGACAATATATTGAATCAATCCCGTATTGTTCGGCCTCTGAGATATTTAGAATTCGAAACCGTTGCCCTTTCTTGGAAAAGACAACTATTTGAAAATTAATTGCAGATCGTTCAATTGGCTTCCCATGCAAATCATATGACTTAATCCATGATACGAGGTACATGCTATCCCTTGGATTCATATAGTCATGTATAATTGAGTTATATCCATTTATTTGTTCGTCTAAAAATGTATCCTTGCTGGAATCAGAGATTGACTCCTCGGAATAAATAGGTAGACAGAATGTCAATAAAATTAAGATTGGGATTATTTTATCCATGGCGAATATTTTAATAGTATTGAGTTTACATTAGTGTGATATAGATTGCGATTTCTTGGCATAAGGGGATAGGAAGAATATATGCCGGTATTATTCGCATCTGCCTCTCGCTTAAATATAAACATGGCATCAGCAAATGCCTCATTATTGTAATTACTCTGTAGTGTAGATATATTATCTCGATATCTTTTTGTCCCTGCGGTAGCTAAAGTTTCTATTTTGTCATTTGGAAATGATTCTATTGTGTAATTACAAAGATACTATAGCAGAGAAAGCATATGCTTCGACTTCGTTGAATATTGATTGCCCACCTTGTCCGTTTAGGTATTGCCCCATGTGCATTGACTCATGGGCGATTGCCGAGATGAATTCGTCTCTGCCCAGTGCTGTGTTTATTGTTGATTGAGCGTTGCCGTAGTTTTCTCCTGAAATATATGATTTGCTTTCCGATCCAGGGACAAATGAGTATATGCTTTCGGAGGCGACGAGGTCGTCGATGAGCTTGTCACCGCCTGATTGGTAGACGATGTTCATAGCCTGCACGCTGCGGCGCACGAAGTCGTCGTCACCGAAGTATTCACATCCGGCAACGTACATGAAGTCATTGAACCATATCTGCATTCCTGTTGGGTCGGAGTTGTTGACGGGGTCGTTGGCACAGAAGAGGTAGGGTGAGAGGTGGGGGTATTTTTCGGCAAGTGGGTCGGGGCGGTCGAAGCGGCAGAGGTCGGGGATTAGGGTGCGGGCGTGGAAGTCGTAGGTGTGGAGACCGTACATTGCGTCGAGCTCCTTGCCGCCGAACTTGTAGGGCTGGAGGTCAGCGCCCTTCCCGGCGTCGGCAAATGTCAGCCCGAAGGGGATATGTCCGGAGGACAAATCGGTGAATAGCCGGGGGTGGAGCGAAGCGACTCCCCCGGACAGAGATTTTGATTCGTAATTATCCGTAGGATATGTCAAGACCATTCTTTCAGAAATCAAAGTTATATAATCCACCTTCCGGAGGAGTCGCTTCGCTCCGCCACCGGCTATTTGAGGGATCAATCCTTCGGATTGGGTGTCCGTACATTGCGTCGAGCTCCTTGCCTCCGAACTTGTAGGGTTGTAAGTCAGCGCCCTTTCCTGCGTCGGCAAATGTCAGCCCGAAGGGGTAGTAGTGATTGATCTGCTCCGCTCTTCCCCACATGTCAGCCACGACGCGCACGCTCCCCGTGTGGTCGCACAGGAAGTAGTGCCATCCCGGCACACCGGTGTCGCCGAACGTGGCATTTATTATAATTTTTACCATGGAGGACAAATATTAGATACATCTTCCATTTTATCGGTAGTTTTCCAGACTACAGTTATTGGCTGAATTGTCATACTTTTAACAAGTTCTTCTTGCTTATATTCAAATGTCTGCTTTTGATTATTTATAATTAATAGATCTCTTGGCTTTTTGTAATTCGAAAAAATGTAATATTTGCGATTATATCTTGTAATTATATTCCCAAGTACGTCTTCTGGATAATATATGCCTTGGACCATAATGTATATGTCCATGTTTTGCTCAATGGGTCTATTGTTATCAATCAATATTATAGATGGATCTGATAAATTTTTGTCATCATAGGCGACTCCGAAACTTATAACATAGAAAGGAAGTTTGGCTAAGTGCGTTGTTCTTATTAAAGAATCAAGCTTTGAAATAAAGTTTAGATCTGTGATTGTCGCATTTTGCATCGTTACTTGGAATATCCCTTTACCAAACGATGAATTATCACAATATGCGGGTTTGGATATTGTTGTACTTATGGTGAACACTGTAATAAGTGTAATAATTTTAATAAGGTATATATTTTTTAGTTGGCACATGATAGATATTAAAATTAGGTACTGTTAATTTATTCTTTATTTGATTACCTGTAACTTGCTTGACGAATGTACTGTCATTTCTACCAAAATTATTACTAATAGGATGTGAGTGGGTCATATCTCTCAACGTGTAATAGAACTGTAGTCTGTCGGCGTATAAATTAATCATACCGAACTCGGAGCCTGAGGAATGGCTTGTGGATATGAAGTTGAGACCGTTTGCGCCCTCGATTCCAGTTTTTATGTGGCTGAACTCTACAGATGACGGTTCAATGGATATGTTGTTGCTGAGAAATTCGAAGAGCTTTGTGGCATTCTCGTCGCTCCTTACCTTGTATACATCAAAGCTTTTGCCGTTGCCGGTGTCGATGGTCTCCTGTGTCTCGACCGTGCCGTAGTCAAATTCAAGGGTAAGGTCGTTGCCATCCTCATCCTTCCGTTGGCTTCCATCTCTATTTACAAGCCTGAACTGGTCCATGTCCTTGTTTTCAGTCCGGTTCAGTATGTTGCCCCACTGGTCGATGTCCCATATGTCCATACCAGTTGGGTCGGTGTTGTTGACGGGGTCGTTGGCGCAGAAGAGGTAGGGTGAGAGATGGGGGTATTTTTCGGCGAGTGGGTCGGGTCGGTCGAAGCGGCAGAGGTCGGGGATGAGGGTGCGGGCGTGGAAGTCGTAGGTGTGGAGACCGTACATTGCGTCGAGCTCCTTGCCTCCGAACTTGTAGGGCTGCACATCCGCGCCCTTTCCGGCGTCGGCAAATGGGAGTCCGAAGGGGTAGTAGTGGTTGATCTGTTCGGGGCGTCCCCACATGTCGGCTACGACGCGCACGCTCCCCGCATGGTCACATAGGAAGTAATGCCAACTTGGCACACCAGTGTCGCCGAACGTGGCATACCCGCCGTCAAACAGCACCCGCTTCACCTTCCCGTTCTCATTTGCCATTGATGGAGTCATTTGCGATTGCAGCCCTGTCATCTGCCTTTGGCACTATGTCGTAAAAAAACATTAAGCTTAAAACCTCGGCAAATTCAAATTCATTATTGATACAAGGCTCTTTATTTTTAATCAGATTAGGTATATCTAATTTTTCGAGCCATCTATTTATTCGGAGTTGTTCATGGTGTGCAATAGAGTCTATTTTTAATATAGCCTTTTGAGAAATGTCTGGAGATACTATTGCATTTTCAGTCTCTATCACGTCATAAAAGTGAATGCCTGCAATACGACTGCCAGATTTTGGATAAATTATAATTTGTATTACCGAAGAACTATCCTTTGGCTGTCCCGTCAGATCATAGCTTTTTTGCCATAAGATACGGTAGATACTATCATTTGGATTGATATTTTCTGTAATAATGGATTTCTCTCCCTTGATTTGTTCTTGCAATATGATGTCTTCAGATTTATCGTTGTCTGATATCTGTTGTTTGCATGGAGAAAACGACATGCAGCTTATTAATATGAAAGATATAATCAATAATCTTACCATGGCGAGTATTTTAGAAGTATTGAGTTTATATTGTCATGTAGTAAATTGCGACGGCCGGGCATCAGTGAGTATGAATTATATATGCCGGTATTATTTGCAGCCGATTCTCGTTTAAATAGGAACATTGCATTGGTGAAATTATTTTTATCATAGCCAAATTGTAATAAGGAGAGTGATTTGGTGTAACTATTTGTATTTGATATGGCAGGCGACCTAAATGGAGTATCGGTATCAAAGCTATTAAAGCTGACTGCGGCTTCGAAGGCATAGGCTTCGACTTCGTTGAAAATTGAAGCACCTCCTTGTCCGTTTAGGTATTGCCCGACGTGCATGGATTCATGGGCGATTGCAGAGATGAATGCGTCCCTGCCTAATTCTTTGCCGATCGTTGTTGTGGTGTTGCCGTAGTTTTCTCCGGAGGTGAATGATTTGTCGCCGTCGCCGGCGATATAGGAGAATATGCTTTCGGAGGCGACGAGGTCGTCTATGAGCTTGTCACCGCCTGATTGGTAGACGATGTTCATAGCCTGTACGCAGCGGCGCACGAAGTCATCGTCACCGAAGTATTCACATCCGGCAACGTACATGAAGTCATTGAACCATATCTCCATACCTGTTGGGTCGGAGTTGTTGACGGGGTCGTTGGCGCAGAAGAGGTAGGGGGAGAGAGGGGGGTATTTTTCGGCGAGGGGATCGGGGCGGTCGAAACGGCAGAGGTCGGGGAAGAGGGTGCGGGCGTGGAAGTCGTAGGTGTGGAGTCCGTACATTGCGTCGAGTTCCTTTCCGCCGAACTTGTAGGGCTGGACATCCGTAAATGGCGATCCTAATTGGTCTGTAGTGTATGTAAATTTCATTAAGATTTCTTATATAAGTATTAGAATATATTATTTAAAATGAAATTTAGTGACTTTCAACATAAAGCGATATGTCAATGGGATTAATATTACATATAGTATTAAAATGGTTCTTACTGGATTTTTCCAAATGAACGTGTCAAACAACAGTTTAAAAAATGACAAATAGTTAAGGCTATACCTTGAATCAAGTTTAGACAAAATATCATTTTTAAAATTGTGGTTTAACGTTATTATTTCCATAAAAGAAACCTTATTTAAATATTTACGATTTCCTTCTGTGGTTAATATCTTAGCGAAATTAATCGTTCCATTTGATCTATTTATCTGGGTTATCGCATAGCAATTGCTTGACGGAAGGTATAAATAATATGCATCGGATTCAGATTGGTTTTTATTTAAATAAGGAATTTTGTCAGGCTGGCAGGAGAGAGCTTGAATTTCAGTGATAGGAAATGTGTCAGATTTTGATTGATAAATTAATCCTATGGGAGCCCCGCTCCAGTTTGAGATCAAGACAATAGTAAAACATAATGATGAGAGTATAAATGCAACGGGTAGTAGCAATAGCAGCCAAATTGAGACAATAATAAACTTATTCATATTCGATTATTTAAATAAAAGAGCACCTTTTGGAATCTGCTGCATATTTTTCATTAGTCCAATTACATTAAATAATGCTGCAGTGTGCAATCCGACAAAACTTCTTTTAGAAAGAGACCAGTTTGCTGCATAATCGTAGAATGCGGCTTTTGCTAAGTCCATATCGGCTTTTGCAACATCTGTATTTAATATTGCACCACCTACTCCTGTTGCACCATAAATATCATATGCACGGTCATGGCAAAATGCTGCATAATCCAGGGCGTTAGTTGGTGGTACTGCATAGGAGTAGGATTGTGCTGATTGGGGATTTGTATTTCCTAAGTAAGAGCCGTACCAGTTGGCGGAAATTTGGTCCGTAGGAACAATATTGGTATTTCCGATGTGCAGACCACCTTTGTCATATTCCCCGTGAAAATCTTGTCCATTGATTGCTATTGAGCCGTCTTTAAACAGGCTGAACCCGGTTGAAGAACCGTCTTCATTAAGTTGAAAAATCACTCCGTTTTCTCCTAGATAGCTTATCTCATTTTCAGAACCATAGTGTTTTGTAATATCGGCTTGTGAAGTAATCCTTTCATCCCAAAAGAAAAAAGTATCGTCGTCATATGTAGCAGAAATCCAATCCATTCCAGTTGGGTCGGTATTGTTGATGGGGTCGTTGGCGCAGAAGAGGTAGGGGGAGAGGTGGGGGTATTTTTCGGCGAGGGGATCGGGGCGGTCGAAACGGCAGAGGTCGGGGATGAGGGTACGGGCGTGGAAGTCGTAGGTGTGGAGTCCGTACATGGCGTCGAGTTCCTTGCCTCCGAACTTGTAGGGTTGTAGGTCGGCGCCTTTGCCTGCGTCGGCGAACGGGAGTCCGAACGGGTAGTAATGGTTGATCTGCTCCGGTCGCCCCCACATGTCGGTCACGACGCGCACGCTCCCCGTGTGGTCGCACAGGAAGTAGTGCCACCCCGGTACGCCCTTGTCATCAAACGTGGCATACCCACCGTCAAACAGCACCCTCTTCACCTTCCCGTTCTCGTAGACCACGGGCCCGGAGTATTCGAGCGTGTCGCGCCGCATCGGTATTTTCATCTCCGTCTGTCCGGGCATCACGGTTGCCCTGAGTATGGATAGCCTCGGGGTATTGTGGATGGTGCGCAGGCGCGTGCCGTCGGCGGCATAGACGTTGTCAATGCCGCTCATGTTGGACAACTCGAGTTTGACTGGCCGGTTGAGGTTGTCATAGGTGATCTTGCTGATCTTGCGGTTTAGGTCGGAAGTAAGCGCGCCGGCTCTGTTGTAGGTGTATGCCTTTCCGCGATCGTTGAAGTCGTTTGCACCCTCGCGTGTTACGGGGTCGGCATCCTCCTCGACGGAGATGAGGCGGTTACCGCTGTACTTGAGGCTGAGGTTGTCGATCTTGCCGTATTTGCCG
>CAJUMZ010000026.1 GCA_910587665.1 uncultured Muribaculum sp. | reverse complement strand
AGTATCTCTTCCCAAGAGATAATTGCTCCAAGTAAGGAGTCAATTATATATGAATCGTGTTGGAGAAATACATTCTAAGTCGACCTTTCTTTTCGCTAATAAGCTGAAAACTAAGGAAGAAGAGACGTGTTTGGCAAAACCGGTTGTTTCCTGTTTGACATTTTGAATAGTCCTGATTTACTGTGAATTAGATGGCGCCATTTTTAGAATTTGTCGAAAATAAGATTATCGCAGATAGTAATGACAGGGCAATGAAAAGTGCGGTAATGTCGGTTATCGAATCCTTTACCTCGCAATCTTATGATGATGTCACTGATGAGTCATTACGTGGATGGATAGCAGACATGATTATATCCGGGCTGAAACCAAGCAGTCGCAAGAAATATCTTGGTATTATTAGCTCCCTTTATCGTGAATGGAGAGGAGATGATGGTGAAATGAATCACTTTGCATCGGTTAAAGAACTTGTTGAGACCGATACTGAAAGCGAAATAAAGCGGGTTAACTCCAATCTTGTATTTTTACGACGCCTTCTAAATGTAAGCCGGGATTCAGAAGATTACGAAACAGTCAATCTATTTCTATATCTTCTTTATAATGTAGAGGCGGGACTGTCGGATGTGATAAAGTTAACGTTTTACAGCGACATGCCTCATGTTTCCCAAATTGACGACATCGTAGAGAAGATGTTGGTATCAAAGCGGAAAAAGTATGTATTTTGCCTTGACCAGGGAAAGAAAAGAGAGAGGCAGATCTTGCGGGATATGCTTCATAAAATGTCGTCTGTAATAGGCGGATATGGTTTTGACTTTGGAGGAGAGTTCTCAAGAGACTCGATTACCTCGCTATGGATTGCCGCCGCATTGAAGGCGGGTGTAACGGTGACAGAAATTCGCTCGATTGTAAAGAGTATACCCAAGGATTATTCATATATTCAATTTGTAAGACCTACAGAGTTGAGTCAGGCGGACAAATTACGTATAATGCAGAAAGTGGCAGACTCGATTTATGACGGATCTCCCCAATGGTTTGTTATGAAGATGCGTTCCGGCAGAACTCTTGACGACATAAACTTTCTGCTCAATGAGACAGACGAAAGCTTGTTAAAAGAAATCTTGTTTTATTATCCGTCACATAAGGTCGTGACGGTTGACAAGGATGGGAAGAAGAGATGGGAAGAAAAACCGTATCTTCCCGGAATACTCTTTTTCAAGATCAGAAAAGATAAGGTTACCGAGCTATTCAGGCATATAGGCACCCTTGCATGGTGTTATAAATGGACCAATACTCCGGATAGCCCTTATTGTATAATTCCCATGAGTGAGATGAAAGCCTTTCAAAGGCATGTCGGCTCATTCACACCTGATATACAGATAAGACTCGTGACGCTTGATGCTCCTCTTGCCGTTGACCAGAAAGTCAGGATAAACGGTGGCGGGTTGATGGAGAATCAGATAGGTATAATCCAAAGCGTCAAGAATAATAATGGGACACGTACCTATACATTGGCATTATCCGGTCGGGATTATGCGACTTGGACAGTGAAAGATGTCGAAGAAATCTATATCGAGCCGATAAACGCTTGATTAACGGCTATATTCGACCTTTAGGGCATATGATAAATTATCCGGAAATAGATATAACTCAGGTTGATTTTAATGACACTCGGGATATAGAGGGTTTTGCAATTATGATTTTTACAATGGCAAACAGATTGCGGCTGTTTATGCCTGCGGCTGGTAATACGCCTGAAAAAACGGAATTGCAGAAGTGTGCCAAGACATGGATCGGAAGAGTGGAGGATAATATTCCGGCGTTAAGTGCCGGCGATTCACTGACAATAATCGGAGTTTATGACCTTGTCCATCGGATAGCTTTCAATCGTGCGGCTAACGGCAATTATCTTAATAAGTATAAGCTCAACGCATTTGACGCATACCTGCGCGGTGACAAAACAGTAAACCAGTACGCATTGCAACAGGTTGTCTCGTTGGAGATACGCCGCGGCAACAAAGTTTTCATGGACAAGCCGCTACAATGGGAGTGCCGGTGTCTCGACCGATGGCACAAGCAGTTCCGGTTAGGTAAAAGTCTTGATCAGATAAGCGACTACGACACTATCCAACGTGTCAAGTCGCTGCTTGACAGCGACCTCTGGGCTTTCGAGACAAGAAATGAATCTTCATTCAAGCAAAAACTCTTTGACAACCATCGCCACTACTTTGATGAAACTGAGCGCCATGATATCACTGCATTGACTGCACTTGACAGCTTCCTGTGCAGTTCGGCAAGATACCTGACACCCGATGAATTCTACTCCTACGAAGAGTCAATATACCGCTCACTCCTCCACAATCCCGACACCAACCGCTACCTGAAAGCCTCCATACAATTAAGGCTGGAAGACACCCTCGCGTGTCGCCCCGCCGCCATCAGCTGATCCCGCCAAAATTATCGTACAATTCTCAAGTATTTTTCCCTACTATCTCCTACGGTATCCCGCCGTCATAAGCTATAGAAACAGTCGTAAAGTAAACATATGGAAGATAAAAATAACATGCCTATGGAGTCACATAAGGTAAAGATACTAAATGCATCCCTGAAGGATCCCCTTCCAAAATTTCTTGAGATAGACTTCACCTTTGAAGTCTATGATAAGGATGGCATCGGGAGAAAGTACAACACAACTTTGGCGCTGCGCTACGATGAAAACTGCTCCGTGCAGGTTGATGAAGATGCAGAAAACCTCAAGACCGTATTCGTTGCCATCGATTCCGAGACCGGCGATCCATTGACGGAAAAAGCGCAGCGCCTGACCCTCTCCCGCAAAGACTGCCCCGTATATCCTCCCGTGGAATACACTCACCTCGACCCTTCCTCATGGAGCGGCATCGAAGGCGAGCTCACCGCCTCTCTAAAACTATTCAAAGAGCTGTTTAAATAAATGGTCTAATATTAATCATAATTTAATTTGATGAAACCTATATTTATCGCAGGCCCTTGTGTCATAGAGAACGAAGAAGTTCTTGACGAAGTGGCTAAAGAGATTGTAAGAATAAACAAAAAATATGATATTGATATAATCTTCAAATCTTCCTTTGACAAGGCAAATCGAACATCGATACATTCTTATCGTGGTCCGGGACTTGAAATGGGGCTTAAAATGCTTTCAAATGTTAAATACAGGTATGGACTAAGATTGCTGACTGATATACATGAATCATATCAGGCAGATGCGGCAGGAAAAGTTGTCGATGTAATACAGATACCTGCATTTTTGTGCCGGCAGACCGACCTTCTTGTAGCTGCTGCAAAAACCGGCAAGGTCGTTAATATAAAAAAAGCACAATTTCTCTCAGGTGATGATATGAAATATCCTGTTCAAAAGGTGCTTGAATCGGGAAACTCAAACGTATGGTTGACAGAACGCGGTAATACTTATGGGTATAATAACCTTGCGGTGGATTTCCGAAACATCTCAGACATGAAAAAGTATTCAGACACTGTAATAATGGACTGTACTCATTCAGTACAGCGTCCCGGTGCTGCCGGAGGGAAAACCGGGGGTAATCGAGAATTTGTCCCGGCAATGGCATTGGCAGCAAAGGCATTTGGTGCCACCGGATATTTCTTTGAAGTCCATCCCGATCCAGACAATGCTTTAAGCGACGGCCCCAACATGTTGCATCTTCGGGATCTTGAATCAGTAATAGCGTCATTGTTATAATTATGGAAGGCGATATAAAGGGATACGGTATAAAATGTTTGCGGGATGAAGCTGATGCTCTCCTCGATCTTATCCCGATGCTTGATGACAATTTTGAGAAAGCGGTAAAATTAATATTCAATGCCAAGGGACGGATTGTTGTGACCGGTGTCGGCAAATCGGGGCATATAGGAGCTAAAATTGCAGCGACATTAGCAAGCACCGGTACTCCAAGTTTCTATGTCAATCCTCTTGATGCCTACCATGGTGATTTAGGCATGTTCACTTCCGAAGATGTTGTAATAGCCATATCATACTCAGGAAATACGGATGAGCTATTACGCTTTATCCCGATTCTTTTGAAACGTAACATCCCTATCATCGGCATCTCCGGAAATCCGGAATCATTGCTCGGACAATATTCCGATTGCCATTTAAATGTAAGGGTAAAGCGAGAGGCGTGTCCTTTGAATCTTGCACCTACATCCTCTACCACTGCAACACTTGCGATGGGCGATGCACTTGCCTGTGCATTAATGAAAGTCCGAAATTTCAAGGCTGAGGACTTTGCCCAATTTCATCCGGGCGGCTCACTTGGAAGAAGGTTGTTGTCTAAAGTAAAGGACTACATGGTGACGCAAGAACTACCTACAGTATCTCTTGATACAAAAGTAAGTGATGCTATCATTGAAATAAGTGCAGCGAAGTTAGGAATCGCTGTCGTAGTGGATTCGGATTATAAAATTATTGGAGTCGTTTCCGATGGTGATGTGCGGAGAGCGATGCATGACTGTCAAAACAGTTTCTTTGATATGAAGGTATCAGATATTTATAATGATACTCCAAAGATTATCCAAGGAGACAGCCCTATGACCCAGGCGGAAGAGATTATTAAAAAGAATCGAATTCATTCATTGATCGTGTCAGACAAAGAATCAAAATTAGTAGGAATAATAGATGCAATAAGTTGTATCGTAAATTTATAAATTATGGAAAATGAGTTGAAAATTCTGGGTGTTATCCCGTCTAGGTTTGAGTCAAGTCGATTGCCAGGGAAACCTTTAAAGGATATCTGTGGTAAGCCTATGGTTTGGTGGGTTTATCAATTGGCACAAAAGGTTAAAGGCCTTTCTGATGTTGTAGTCGCTACAGATGATACCCGAATTATTGATAAATGTGATGAATTGGGGATTCCATCAATAATGACATCAAAAGATTGTCCAACCGGAACAGATAGAGTTGCTGAAGTTGCTTCAAAAATCCCGGCAGACGTCTATATAACAATTCAGGGAGATGAACCGTTGCTTGAGCCGCATGTAATACAGACACTTATAGATCTGATCACAAGTGATGAAAATATTGTCTGTGCAACCCTGAAAACTGAATACCATAATCCGGTTGATGTAGTAAATCAGACTACCCCTAAAGTAGTAGAGGACACAAAAGGTAACATCATGTTGTTCTCAAGGGCTCCTATTCCATATCCAAAGGCATCATTGAACTATAAATATTATAAGCCAATGGGAGTATATGCCTTTAGGCCGGAAACATTAAAAAAATATGTGTCTCTCGACAGAGGTCCGATTGAAAAGATAGAAGATATTGAATTACTTCGGCTTATTGAAAATGGAGTGAAAATCCGTATTGCTGAAGTTTTTTCAAATACTGTTGCGGTAGATACGGAAAAAGATTTAAATAGAGTCCGTGATATAATATCACGGGGGGGGTAAGTGTCTGATTATTAATATAATTGCCTTGGTGAAGGAAAGGAGGGTTGCATGAAAACTGTAGCTTTCCTTCCTGTAAAAGGTACCAGTGAGCGAATTAAGAATAAGAATACGACGCTCTTAAATGGCAAGCCCTTGTTTTTGCACACATTAGAGAAATTAGTTTCATGTCAGTTCATTGATGAAGTGTATCTTGATACTGAAAAGGATGAGATATATGACATGGCAAAACATACAGGCTGTCATTATCTGAAGCGAGATCTAGAGTTGGCTACAAATAAGACTGACGGACATAGCTTGTTTTATAATGAGGCGAAAAAGGTTGATGCAGATATCTATGTTCAGATTCTTGGGACAAGTCCGTTTATAAAACCGGAAACTATTAAGAGAGGGATTGAAATCCTTGCTGAGCATCCTGAAGAATATGATTCGGTTATTCTTGTAAAAAGAGATAAGCAATATACATGGAAAAATGGAGAGCCTGTCTATGATCGTGACCACATCCCCAATAGCAAGGATCTGCCAGATACTGTTATTGAAACCATGGGGCTTTATATTACCAATAAAGATACGGCTTTAAATAAAAGACGTCGCTATGGAGTCAGACCCTATTTGTTGGACGCCGAGCCGGTTGAAGCGGTTGATGTCAACTATCCTCTTGATTTTGAATTTGCTGAAATTGTAGCAAAGGGGCAAAAGTCGGAAGAAAATCGTAGGCTTGCATTTCTCCGCAATCTTATAAATAGTGCCATGTTGAGTGATGTTATGGATGATTTTGGATTGCATGATTTCGTGATAACCGGTTTAAGGTGCAACATTGACGGTTCAAAACTTTTTGGTAGAGCACGAACGCTAAAAATTAGAAAACTGGAAGAAGGAGAAGACTTTAGGGGAATATACGATGCCTTGAAGTCTTATGCCGAAATATCTGATAACGACATAATAATTGTTGAAAATGAATGTCCTGATCTTGCATATTTCGGAGAATTAAACACAATGCTGTCGATTCGCTCAGGCGCTTCAGGTACTATAGTTGGCGGGGTCACACGTGACCGTGATAATGTCAAAAAAATTGGTTATCCTGTATTTTCAAAAGGTTACAATTGTCGTGATGTCAGAAAGAGGGCTACTCTGGATTCCTATAACCGAAAAATAAATGTCGACGGAGTGGAAATTTCACCTTCTGATCTTGTGTTTGCTGATAATGACGGAGTTATTGTCATTCCGGCAAAATATGAAAAAGATATTTTACAAGCTATAGTGGATAAACTGAATCAAGAGCATAATGTAGCATCCGATATAGCATCAGGAGACAGTGCTTCCGATATCTATATCAAAAATGGCGCATTTTGATTGATATAATTTATTATTGATTACACGCATTTAAATGTAGTATGTCATATTCATGATAATGGTAAGCTTAAACAGAATATTTAATACACCTTTGTTAAGGCAATCATTTGTTTATGTTGTATGTGATGGCATAAACAAAGCGATACCATTTCTGTTACTACCTTTCATAACATACTATCTTTCCCCAGATGATTATGGTATAATTACTAATTTCAATGTATATGTTCAAATCGTTTCTGTCTTTGGGTACTTATGTACTGCGGGAGCGCTTCCTGTAATGTTTTATAAACTTAAAAAGGAAGAGGTAAGATCATATGTTTCAAATATGGTTTTGCTCAATACGTTAGTAACCATAGTTTGCATAATAATTAATTTAGCGGTTTACAAACCTATTGCTAAAGGGTTGAATATAAATCTTATATTTCAACTTTATGCAATTGTTTTCGTCTGGTTTTCAGGCATAACCAATGTTAATATGATATTATGGCGATGTGAAGAGAAGCCGGTCGCATTTGGCGTGTATCAGATTTCACAGTCTGCGGTAAATGCTGTAACTACAATTTTATTTGTGATAACATTACTGATGGGTTGGCAAGGAAGAATTTATAGTTCTCTGCTTTCTGCCGGTGTGTTTGGATTTGTTAGTATTGTTATTCTGTACCGTCGTGGATATCTTGAGGCGAGGATATGTAAAGATTTCATTTTACAGACGACTCTCTTTGCCATACCTATAATACCACACGCATTGTCATTTTGGTTTAGGGGTGGTGTGGAAAAAATACTGCTTTCAAACATGTATAGTCTTTCTGAAAATGGGTTGTATTCAGTCGCTTTAACATGGGGGGCAATTGTAACAATGTTCCTGACGGCATTCAGCAATGCTTATTCTCCGTATCTTTATAAGAAGCTTGCTAAATTTGACAAAGACAGGGACGGAACTTTAGGCGAACAGATTAAATTGATACGTCTTATCAAGTTAAGTATTTTAGCTATAGGAGTTTTTGTGGTTATTGCTTATTTAGTATCATTAATACTGATAAAAGCTATATATCCATCTGATTATTTCGGTTGTTTGGTTTTTCTTCCTTGGGTCATGCTCAGTCAGCTTTTTCAGGGTTGCTATCTTATGTTTGTAGGATTTCCGCACTATACATTTAAAACAAAACCCTTGGGAATCATTACATTCACTTGGAGCTTGATATCGTGTGGTTTTGCATGGATAGGAATAAAACTTATGGGACCTGTAGGAGTGGCGGTCGCCTCCGCTTTTGTCAGTTTCGCCACCTTTATTTCTATTGCAATTCTGTCCACAAAAGTGTATCAGCTTCCCTGGAAAGGTTTACTATCATTAAAGCTATGACTAAGAAAGAATATTCAAAGTTGTTATTTGAAAGGCTTGATGTCAATCATAAAGGCATCAAGCTTAATAAGGTGATGTGTGCGTTGATAATGTTTTATTCCGCAGGCAATTATAAGGTTCTCGGATCATGGAAGACTTTATCTCGTTTTATATTTAGTCTTGATACAACAGAGATTGAAAAAGACGATCTTAATTCTTGTCTTGTAACATTCGGATTTTACCCTACAAGAAATGACCATCAGGAATTAATGAATACAGTGGTAAGGAGACTTGGCAATGATGTATCATATTTCGATGTAAGCAGGTGGAGATATAATAAAATATCAATATCGCCTCGAAACGTATTAAAGTCCTTGGCCAATGTGTTTACACGACTGAAGGGTATTGATATCAGCTTTAAAAATAAATTATTATTTGCGGCCAATCTTACTTACTACATAAATACCATAGACAGGCTTGGCAAGATTGACGCTACCAACGTCAAAAAATACCTATGCCTTGCTAATTCGCTTGATATAGAGAATCTTTTAACCCAGTGGCTCTCGGCAAGAGGGGTGAAGACATATTCTCTTATGGAAGGAGTCTATTTAATCCAGGACAGTGAATTGCCGATTGCAAATATTGCATTTGAAAATCTGACCTCTGATATTCAACTATGTTGGGGGCAATATTCTAAGGACGAATTTATTAAATTCGGATATCCCCCGGAACGTATGGATATAGCCGGATATCCAAAGGATGTAAAGGGGCAGGCTCTTAAGAATGGGAATCCGTTCAAGAAAGGCGTTGTGTTGCTGTCGCAATACATAATGGAAACGCAAAATCTTCGTCTGATTGACATATTATCGAAATACGCTGATCGTCAGGAGTTTTATTTGAAGCTACATCCATCGCTTGATTATGGCAAGTATGCTAAGCTGGCTCAAGAAAGGGGTATGGTGATGGTGCCTAAAAATATGACTGTCAATGATTGTGTTGACAACACCCGCTTTGATTTTGCCATAGCAATTAGTTCCTCTGCTTATTATGAGGCTTTGATGCGAGGTCTGCCATGTTTCAGGTACTACGACGGTTCTTACTCGCTTATGGCCGGTTGCGATGATCTGTTCGACGACGAAGAATCCTATAAGCGACAAGTGGATAGGATATTGGCACTTCCATTGTCGGAACACCAGAAAGAAATTGACGATGTCTTGGAATACTGTGTCGGATGGAATATTGACCGTTACAAAGAGATATTAAATGCCTAATAAACCAAATTTTAATGTATTCTCTCAGACAAATATATAATGCCATATATAGGCGTGTAATGGCATTGAAATGGAGACATAAATTAAAGTGTTTTGGACATAATTCACTTATATATAGACCTCTGAAAATAAGTGGGAATATATCAATAGGATCTAATGTGCTGATCCAGTATAAATCTTGGATTGAGGCAAATCCTCTTACCGGAGAATCTAATGCTGAGTTGATAATTGGTAATGGCTGTGCAATAGGACATTTTAATGAAATATATGCAACCAAATCGATCGTTATTGAAGATAATGTGCTTACAGCCGACAGGGTCTATATTTCTGATAATTTGCATGGATATGAAAATCTTGACATTCCTATCATTCACCAATCGATCAAACAGAATGGCACAGTGCGCATTGGCGAGGGGTCTTGGCTCGGTGTAGGGGTTTGTGTGATTGGCGCAAATATTGGTAAACACTGTGTCATCGGCGCAAATGCAGTTGTGACTCATGACATCCCTGATTATTCTGTGGCCGTTGGCATACCGGCAAAAGTCATTAAGAGATATGATTTCAATGAGAAAAAGTGGATTAAATCTTATTGACAGATTGCGGGGGCGGATTTGCGTAATCAAAATACGTTTAATCGGTTATGCTCAAAAAACTCGTTACCGGCATTTTGGTGAACTGACGTATATTGATACTCCGTCTTGTAAGATTGTCAACAGAAATCATATTGCTATAGGTAACTACACTATCGTTGGCAAGTTTGCCAGGATTGAACCTATCTTAAATTATGGAAATAAGGCATTTGATCCGTTGATTGAAATCGGCAACAATGTATGGATAAACCAGAATTTTCATTGTACTTGTGCTGGACATGTAAAAATTGGTGACGGAACGTCAATAACGGCTAATTGTGGTGTATTCGATATAAACCATCCATATGAAGATATTAATATCAATCCCACAAAAGCTAATATTTTAGTCGCTCCCGTTGAGATTGGTCAAGATTGCCTGATTGGCATGAATTCAGTCATAATGCCGGGCACAACCTTGGGACGCCATTGTATTGTAGGTGCTAATTCAGTGGTGAAAGGGAATTTTCCTGACTATTCGGTACTTGCCGGATCTCCTGCCAAAATAATAAAAAAATATGATCCGTCATGTGGCAAATGGATGAAGACCAACCCTGATGGATCCTTTATAAGATAGTTTTATTTATGAAAATATTAGTTACGGGTGCCAATGGTTACATTGGCAGGCACGTTGTTGCCTCCCTTTTGGATAAGGGACATCAGGTTATTGCCTGCGACATAAACACATCCAATGTCGATTTGCGGGCTGAATGCGTGGATTTCAATCTATTCGACTTGCCCGACGGGAATGTATTCGAGGCTTTGGGCTCACCTGACGTTTGTCTCCATATGGCATGGAGAAACGGTTTCGTGCATAATGCCGATACTCAGATGGGGGACCTTTCATCCCATTATAATTTTCTGACTGCAATGATCAATGGCGGTCTCCGGCATTTGGCTGTAATGGGATCAATGCACGAGGTAGGATACTGGGAGGGGGCGATTGATGAGAATACACTCTGCAATCCGTTGTCAATGTATGGTATCGCAAAAGATGCGTTGAGAAAATCAATGGAGCTCTATTGCAATCAACATGATGTCATATTCCAATGGCTGCGCTGCTATTATATCTTGGGTGATGACAGGCACAACAATTCCATTTTCTGTAAACTGCTTAATGCCGCTGAAGAAGGGAAAAAAACATTTCCGTTTACTACGGGAAAGAACAAATATGATTTCATAAATGTTGATGAGCTTGCATGCCTCATATCGGCATCCGTGACCCAGAAAGAGGTCACGGGAATTATCAATTGCTGCAAAGGGACTCCGATCAGCCTTGCTGAACGGGTGGAGGCGTTTATCAAGGAGCATGACCTTGATATCAGGCTTGATTACGGAGCTTTCCCCGACCGGCCATACGATTCACCCTGCATCTACGGCGATCCTGCTAAAATAAAAAGCATTTTGAAAAAATGTAAGTAACCATGGAGCATGTATTGATTACAGAAAAAACTATATAACTGAAATTGTTACAAATTAGTGCTAAATGATACCCAAGATTATTCATTTTGTTTGGCTTGGAAATGCAGATAAGCCTGCAAATATTAAAGCTTGTATTAAATCATGGAAAAGACATTTACCCGATTGGGAATTTAAAGAATGGAATGAAACGACCTTTGATATAAATTCAAGTCCATATGTCATAGATGCAATAAACAGACACAAATGGGCTTTTGCTGCAGACTATATAAGACTATCTGTGCTAAATAAATGGGGGGGGTATATTTTGATACCGATATACGTCTTTTCAAATCTTTGAACGGATTTCTTAAATATGACTTTTTTACAGCACATGAGTGTTTTTCTTCAATTTTTGAGGGGAAAAAGCATCTTATTGATCCTGATGGATACAGAATCGACTCTGAGACTGAAGAATTTGGTGGATTTGGTATAATGTCAAGTGTTATGGGGTGTATTCCGAATCATCCTTTTATTTCAGAAATACTTGACTTTTATAACAATTTATTGCCTAATTCATGCGGAGAATATCCAAACTATATAATTGACAGGGTTTTGGCATTGAAGTTGGAACGATATGGATATCGCTATATTGATGAAAGACAGCAGTTAAGCAATGGCGTAACAATATTTACCACTGACTTGTTTTGGACGCAAAAAAGGCTATTTGTTAGGAATGGGATATTATTTCATGAATGTATGAATAGTTGGAATCAATCACATTTAAAGTCATTAATGACTAAAATAAAATTGAAAGTCTATCAATTTTCATGGAGGCTTCAAGAATTCTTAATAAATTCATAAATTGAGACCTATTCGAAACTTAGATAATTATCATACTATGAGTAATAAGATAATTATCATAGGTTTATTTTTATTATATCCTTTAGGAGCATTGCCGTTTATATTGATAGAGATATATAACAGAAAAAAGTATGCTTATAATCTCTTTGCAGTATTCATGGGAATGGTGGGTATGTTATATGCACCTAATGGTGATTTATATAGATATTATTCGGATTATTTTACTTACAGTAGTTTAGGACATGATGAGTTTCGTCTTATAATATTATTAAATGCAAAGATTGATTTGGGATTGTCTTATCTTCAATGGATATTTTCGACGATTGGTATTCCGAATGATATTATTGTTTTTTTATTTGTTTTTATTGGCACATATTGTCTTTTATCTGTAACGTATGATTGTCTGAATAGATACTCAAAAAGTAAGCAGTCTGCGTTTCTAATTTTTATAATAATATTTCTAATATATTCATTTTTGGGATTGTATTTCCGATATGGGTTTGGAAGTGCTATTTTTACTTATGGATGTCATCTAATATTTAATAAAAAAAACAAATTGGGATGGGGCATATTGATATTATCCGCCATATTCCATTTTTCAATGGTTATTTTTATTGGGCTCCTAATTTTAATAAAAATGACAGGAATTAAGTTCGGTAAAAATATATTCTTAATATTCTCTATTGTTTCATTCTTTTTTTCATCCAATGTAGTTAGTGATATACTTTTAAATATTGGTCTTTCTCAAAACATTCAATCTAAGATAATAGAATACACAGAAGGATATTGGGCATCAGAATGGCTGAATGATAGATCAATTGGTGCACTGATAATGAGCTATTTTGGTGTCTTTTCTAAAATTGTGGTTTTCTATATAATTTACAAAACGTATAAAAAAGATACATTTCATACATTCCTCACAGCAATAATTATTATTATCACCATTGTTGCACCTTTTGCGACAATAAAAAGCCGTTTTGAGTGGACGTTTAATTTTCTGAGTATTATGGTTATAATTCCGGGAATTTTAGATCGTAAGATTTTTAGTTTCCATAAGAGAAAATTACTTATCAGTCTTCTTTTTATTATTGGTTTTGTCAATACATTCAGTGGATTGGTATTCAAACGGTTTATACTCCCTTTGTCAGATGAAAAAGAATTGTTGTATAGTTCCAGTTTTGGGATTCTAACTCATAAATATACAAGTGAATGGTTGGAGCGCCATTCAGAGTTAGGTGAATAATATACTAATATGGCACAAAAAGTCTTATTTATATGTCCTCGCTATTTTAATTACCACACATTAATTAGAGATACGTTAAAAGATGTGGGTTATGAAGTCGATCTAATATCATATAAAACTGATTCATTAATGGCTTTGGTCTTATCTAAGATAGGAATAAGAAATTTGTTTAATGGATATTTTAAGAAGATATTCAATAAAATTAGACGGAATAAGTATGACATTCTTTTTGTGGTAAAAGGAGATGTGCTTAGTATCGTGGAGTGGGAAAAGATCTTTTCTCATATAGACATTCCTAATAAATACATGTATCAATGGGATTCAATACGGAATATTGATTATAGAAAGTTGATACCTTTATTTGATAAAGTCTTTTCTTTTGATCGGTTAGATTGCAATGAGTATAACTCGATACATTATCTTCCTCTTTTTTATAACCTTGACAATCATTACCAAGATAGTACGCCAATATATGATCTATTGTTTGTGGGAATTTGGCACAGTGATCGAATCGCGATATTAGACAAGATATATAGTCAAGCAAAGGCTGCTAATCTGAAAGTCTATTTCAAAATTTATTATCCATTTTTTACATGGCTTCTACTAAGGCTCAAGGGACATGTTATTAACTCTCCATTTTTGACATTTAGAAAGATATCTAAAACCAAAATGAATTGGCTTTATAGCAAATCAAGATCCATAATCGATATTGCCCATCCATTTCAATCCGGTCTTACAATGAGGACAATGGAATGTATCGGCGCGAATAAGAAATTGATTACCACTAATAAGTACATATGTCAAGAAAGATTTTATGATCCTGATAATATTCGGGTTATTGATAGATCTAATCCGATAATAGATTTTTCTTTTCTTGAAATATGTACGCAGTATCCATTTAACGAGGAATTCCATATTAAAAATTGGATAAAAAATATATTCCATAATGAATAATTATCGAAAAATCGCTATTTTCTTTCCCAGTTTTAATATTGGTGGAGTTGAGCGCGTAATGATTGATCTTGCCAACACTCTTCATTCTTTGGGCGAAAGAGTTTCAATTGTTGTTTGTAACAATTCCGGGAAGCTAAAAGAATCTTTAAATGTGGAAATTCCCATATTCTCATTAGATGTAAAGTTAAGACGGGCTCTTTTTCCACTTAAAAGATTCGTAAAGGAACAAAATATAACGGTCTTGTTAAGTGGTCCTGATTTTCCCAATTTCTTATCGGTATTGGCAAGTAGACTCTTAAAGTATCCTCCTCAAATTTATTTGACACAACATAATCTTTTTAATGCGGAGTCAAAAAAATTGGGTTTACATGGACAGTTGTCACCCTTATTGTATCGAATATTGTATCCGTATGCAAAATCGGTGATAGCAGTAAGTGACGCGTGCAAGCATATGCTTCAGAATCTGGGTATATCTCCTCTTAAAGTAACAAAAATAAATAATCCAATTGATATTGATGCGATCAGTAAGAATTCTGAACAACTTTTAGATTATCAAATACCTGAAGACTATATACTCTTTATCGGGCGTCTGACCTATATTAAAAATATAGAACTTTTGATAAGGGCTTTCAATAATATATCCCGGGAAATAAAGAACTTGCATCTTGTGATTGTTGGCGATGGTCCGGAAAAGGAAAATCTTATGAAAATCGCACAACAAATGATCTCTAAGGATAAGATAATTTTTGTCGGAGCCCAATCAAATCCTTATCCTTATCTGAAGAAAGCTCGCTTACTTGCTCTTCCTTCTTTATCTGAGGCTTTCCCCTGTGTATTAATAGAATCAATGGCTTTTGGTGTAACTCCCGTTGTGACACCGACAAGTGGAGCTATTGAATGTACTAAGAATGGTAAATATGGATATATTTCTAAATCATTTGATTCAATTGATGAGTTTTCTCAGATAATTCTTAAGGGATTGAATGCTCCATTAGATCGTACAAATCTTATCAATTACTCAAAAAGATTTGATAAATGTATAGTGTCTAAACAATATTTAGAATTGTTTACAAAATAATATTTTCGCCGACTTAATTCATATAAATTGATTGTTAAACATTAATATATTTCATTTGATAATACATTCATCTGATAATATGATAAAATCGGGTTGTAATTAAGCATTTAATTAACCTTAATTCACCAAAAAACAATATATGTTATATCTTGATAATATAATATTCTCACTTCAAAAACATGGTGGTGTTTCTGTTTTATGGGGTAATCTAATTCAATATCTATTGAACCATAAAGTTGATACTAAATTTCTTGATTATAAGTGTTCTCAATCAAATAAAATACGGCATTCCATATTAATTCCAGAGCAAAATCTTATTCTTAATGAATCAACTCCAATATTTCTTGAGCGATATCGCGACGTAAGGATTAAAGATGAACGCCAGATAATATTTCATTCCTCTCATTATCGGATTTGTAATCAGCATAATGTTAAAAACATTACTACAGTCCATGATTTTACTTATGAATATTTTGTTAAGGGAATTGCCAAGGGAGTCCATATTTGGCAAAAGTACAAGGCCATAAAAAAGTCAGATATTATTATTTGTATTAGCAAGAATACAAAAGCTGATCTTATGAGATTCTTACCGGAAATTCCTGAACAAAAGATACGGGTGATATATAATGGTGTTTCTGACGACTATTACCCAATAATAAATGATTCCAATGCTCAATATAATGATTATATTCTATTTGTCGGCGGTCGTCAATCTTACAAAAATTTTGAATTTGCCATATCGTGTGTAAGGCATTGTCAAAAGAAATTACTTATTGTCGGATCTCTGCTTACAGACAAAGAACGAAAAACTGTGATTGAATGTTTGGGATCTGAAGGATATAAGGAAATCGTTCATCCATCAAATAATTTATTAAATCAGATTTATAATTCAGTTTTTTGCCTTCTATATCCGTCACTATATGAGGGGTTTGGAATACCTGTTATTGAAGCTCAAAAAGCAGGATGTCCGGTAATTGCCATGAATAGTTCATCAATTCCCGAAATTATAGGAAATCATTCTTTATTGTTAAATCACTCATCTTGTTCTGAATTTAAGAATAAGATGGAAATTCTGTCTAAAAACAGAGTGGAATTTATTTCAGCAGGACTTGAAAATTCAAAAAGGTTTTCATGGGATAAAATGACAAGTGAATATGCTAATATTTATAATGAGATGTGAATTATGCTTGTTAAAGAGTATTCAGTAAGAAAGATAGTAAATCTTATAATTCATAAAATATATACAATCCTAACTTGTAGGTCTGCAAGAGTTATCAGATATCCCTTAGTCCTCAGTGGAGGGAAATATATTAAGTGGGGTAAACGTCTTACAATGGGAAGAGGCTGTCGGCTTGATGTCATAAGGAGGGTTGGTCAGGCTCCACCTGTCCTAAAATTTGGATATGAAGTCCAATTAAATGACTATGTGCACATCTGTGCATTAGATCGAGTTGAGATCGGTGATTTCACATTAATTGCATCTCATGTATACATCTCCGACAACAGTCACGGCTGTTATAAGGGATTAAGTCATGATTCTTCTCCTATGACAAAACCATTAGAACGACCTTATCCTACTTCTCCGGTAATTATAGGGGAAAAAGTATGGATAGGAGAAGGAGTTATTGTAATGCCTGGTGTCTCCATCGGCAATGGTTGCGTAATTGGTGCACATTCAATAGTAAATACGAATGTCCCTGATAATTGTATTGCTGCAGGTGCTCCAGCAAAAGTGATTAAACGCTATAATTTTGAGTCCAATAAGTGGGAACGTACAAATCCTGACGGGACTTTCTTCGAGAAATAAATTTAGAGACTATATGAAACATGTGCTTATTACCGGTGGATCTGGCTTCATCGGATCAAATGTTGCACTCAAACTATTGGCGCAAGGAGTCAAGGTCACAGTGTTAGATAATCTATCACCACAGATTCATGGCGATAATCCCGAAGAGACATCGCCATTATATAAATCCATTAAAGGGAAAGTTAAATTTGTAAAGGGCTCGGTAACTTCGCGTGAAGATTGGCTCAAAGCTCTTGAAGGGGTTGATGCGGTGCTTCATCTTGCCGCTGAGACAGGAACGGGTCAATCAATGTATGAGATAGAGAAGTATATCAACGTCAATATCGGTGGTACTGCTATTCTTCTTGATATACTTACAAATGAGAAAACTGATGTAAAACGCGTGGTCGTAGCAGAGTCACGTGCCATATATGGTGAGGGTCGTTACTGGAGTGATGAGCTCAACACTTTCGTATATCCTGATGAACGCCCGGAAGCGACAATGTCGGAGGGCGACTTTGAAGTCAAATATCCCGGTTGTACACAACCATTGAAACTCGTTGGGACTACCGAAGATTCATTGGTGCATCCGGGATCGGTTTACGGCATAACGAAGCAAGTGCAAGGGCAGTTGGTACACCTTGTATGTAAAAGCATCGGAATAGAGTCCGTGTCATTTCGTTATCAGAATGTATATGGTCCTGGGCAGTCACTCAGTAATCCATATACGGGAATCCTGTCGATATTTTCTACCCGAATTAAAAACGGCAATGGTATAAATATCTTTGAAGACGGAATGGAAACTCGTGATTTCGTCTATATTGATGACATCGCAGATGCGACTATATTAGGTCTCTCTGTCCCCGGCATATCAGGGAACGCCTTTAATATAGGAACTGGTGTGGCTATAGATGTGCTTACGGTCGCAAAAACGCTGATAAAGCATTATGGTAAAGAAGTGCCGTTGACTGTTAGCGGTAATTATCGCCTCGGTGATATACGGCATAATTTTGCGGACATAACTAAAGCCCGAAACCTACTCGGTTTTGAACCGAAATGGTCATTTGATAAAGGTATAGAGCAATTCTGCCGTTGGGTAAATGACCAACCTGTCCAGCCGGATAATTATGAAGCTTCAATCGAAGAAATGAAACAAAAAGGATTATATAAATAGGGTATGAATTTAAGAGGTAAACGAATTTTATTTATTGCTCCGAAGCTTTTTGGCATTCCGGAAAATATAATTCAGTCATTACAATCTTTTGGCGCTTTGATTGATTATTATGATGAACGTCCTGCAAACTCATTTATAGTTAAGGCTCTTATCCGTATTAACAGAAATCTTATTGGTGCTTATATAAATAAATATCATTCCTCAATAATAACAAAAACAGAACATACACAATATAATTATATATTTTTTATAAAAGGAGAGTCATTTTCCGAACATAACCTTCAAATCCTTATTAATAAGCATCCTGAAGCTAAATCAATTGTTTATCATTGGGATTCAATAGCTAATAATCGTAATGCACTAAACCTTTTGAAGAAATTTGATTATAAATTTTCTTTCGATAGGTTCGATTGTGAGAAATTTGAAATGTCATTCCTTCCGTTATTTTACTATGATCATTATTCCGATATTTCATCAGATAAAACTAATTTCAAATATGATATAATGTTTGTCGGAACCGCCCATAGTGATAGGTATAGAATTATTAAACAGATTTCATCACAAGTACGGAGAATGAATAAACAGTGCTATATTTATTTCTTTTTTCAAGGGCGGCTAATGTTTTATAAGTATGTATTACAAAATAAGGAAAGTCGTGATATCGATAAATCAAATGTTCATTTTGATTCACTCTCATTTCAGGAATTATTTCAACTGTATGAAAGATCAAAAACAATTGTAGATGTACATCATCCAAGGCAATCAGGGCTAACACTCAGGTGTATGGAAACATTGGGGGCAAGACGTAAATTGGTAACTACTAATAATGATATAATAAATTATGATTTTTATAATCCGAACAATATTTTAATCTTGGATAGATTAAATCCTTCTATTCCACGAGAATTTTTAGAAACGCCGTATCATGAAATCCCTATAGAAATTTATAAAAAGTATTCGCTAAGCAGTTGGATTCAATCAATTTTTAGTCATTAATCAATGAATGTTGTGCTGATGGGTGTCAAGTGTGCTTGTTAGCAACAGGATGTTAGGGTGTATGGGGCGGGTAGATTATGATTAATCTATTGGTTGCTATTCAACATAGTTTAGTCAAACAGCTCGGAGTGGGAGCCGAGACGCACAATATAAACGATATTTTCTGATTCGTCTTGCCATATAAGCAGAAAGTCAGGACCAATATGGCATTCCATACATCCATTGTAATCCCCGTGTAGCATATGAGGCTTAAATTTCATTGGTATGGTAATTCCGTTTTCAAGATAATGCAAGATTTCATTAAGCAAGGCAAGCTTTTCCTTGTCATGCCTGTACCGCTTGAAATCTTTTTTGAATCTGTTGGAAAATCGAAGTTCTTTCATCCCTCGATTGATTTGATCATTGCATCAATAGATGAATTGTCAATTGTCCCGGCATATACTCCGCGTCGTGTTTCCTCAATTGCTGCGCGGGTTTCAGCATTCGGTTCATGATACACTACATCCATCAGCACAGACTCGACATAATTGTTGAGGCTACGGTTTTCTCGCTTTGCAGCGATTTTTAGGCGATCAACCAGTTCTGCTTTCAGGCGGAACATTGTCGGTTTTCTAAGAGAAGCTTCCATAATAATTTAAATTTAGATTACAAAAGTAATACGTTTGTATATCACTTACAA
Source organism: uncultured Muribaculum sp. (assembly GCA_910587665.1). Lineage (GTDB taxonomy): Bacteria > Bacteroidota > Bacteroidia > Bacteroidales > Muribaculaceae > Muribaculum. The sequence continues at coordinate 23,348 of CAJUMZ010000026.1, read as the reverse complement.
ATAAACAAACATAAAAGTTTATAAATCAAGATGAAAATAGCGATGATAGGTGCCAGCGGGTTTGTTGGCACGCGGCTGCTCGGGCTTTTGCGCGAAGAGCCGCAGAAATATGAGTGCAAGAATATTGACCTGCTTCCGAGCCATTTTTTCAATGATGTGACCGTAATAGGTGACGTGCGCGAACAGGAGCAGATGGATCGCGAGCTGAAAGGAGCCGATGTGGTAATCCTCCTCGCGGCTCAGCACCGCGACGATGTGTCGCCCGTGTCGCTATATTATGACACAAACGTTGGCGGTATGGAAGTGACGCTGAAAGCGATGGAGAAGAACGGTATCAAGCGCATCATCTTCTTCTCGTCAGTTGCCGTCTATGGGCTTAACAAGAAAAATCCCGACGAAAACCATCCTGCCGACCCGTTCAATCACTACGGCAAGTCAAAATGGCAGGCGGAGGAGGTACTTCAGCGTTGGCATGAGTCGCATCCCGACTGGAACATCGACATCATCCGCCCTACGGTGATTTTCGGCGAGCGCAACCGTGGCAACGTATACAACCTGCTTAAACAGATCTCATCGGGCAAATTCCTGATGGTAGGCAAGGGGGAGAACAAGAAATCAATGGCATACGTAGGCAATATCGTGGTGTTTGTCAAGTTCATGATTGACAATGTGACCAAGGGCTACAACGTGTTCAACTACATAGACAAGCCCGACAACAACATGAACCAACTTGTGGCTCATGTCAGCAAGGTGCTCAACAAGCACATACCCGCGACCCATTATCCCTATTGGCTCGGTATGATGGGTGGATATTGTTTCGACCTGTTGGCGAAAATCACCGGGAAAAAGCTGACAGTCTCCTCAGTCCGCGTAAAGAAATTCTGTGCCACAACTGAGTTTGATGCCAAGAAAGCCCACTCATCCGGCTTCAAGGCGCCTTACACCCTTGACGAGGGACTTGCCCACACACTCGAATTCGAGTTTGTCCACCCCCGCACCGACGACATAACATTCAAATCAGAATAACTTTTATGAAAGGGATTGTACTGGCGGGAGGGTCGGGTACACGGCTGTATCCGATCACGAAGGGAGTGTCGAAGCAGATGCTGCCTGTTTTTGACAAGCCGATGGTTTATTATCCGATATCGACGCTTATGCTTGCGGGGATCCGGGACATACTTATTATCTCGACTCCGCGGGATTTGCCGGGGTTCCGGCAGTTGCTTGGCGACGGTAGTGACTTCGGTGTGCGGTTTGAGTATGCTGAGCAGCCGAGTCCCGACGGTCTGGCACAGGCGTTTATCATCGGCAGGGACTTCATAGGCGATGACTCGGCGTGCCTTGTGCTGGGTGACAACATATTTCACGGTGCGGGCTTCTCCGGCGTGCTGAGAGAGGCGGTGAGGACAGCCGATGAAGCGGGCAAGGCCACGGTGTTCGGCTACTGGGTCAATGACCCTGAGCGGTATGGCGTGGCGGAGTTTGACCATGACGGCAACTGCCTGTCAATCGAGGAGAAGCCGGAGCATCCGAAGTCAAACTATGCCGTTGTCGGGCTTTATTTCTACCCCAACAAGGTGGTGGATGTGGCGGCTACAATCAAGCCGTCGGCGCGTGGCGAGCTTGAGATTACGACAGTTAATCAGGAGTTCCTGAAAGCAGGCGAGCTAAAGGTGCAGACACTTCCGCGCGGCTTCGCATGGCTTGACACCGGCACCCACGACTCGCTCGCGGAGGCCTCGATCTATGTCGAGGTGCTTGAGAAGCGCCAGGGGCTTAAGATAGCGTGCCTGGAGGGCATCGCCTACCGCCAGGGCTGGATAACGAAAGAGAAGATGATTGAACTCGCACAGCCGATGCTAAAAAACCAGTACGGGCAATACCTGCTGAAGGTCGTGGAAGAGCTTGACCGCACCGGCGACCGCAATCTTGACTGAAAAAATACAACTTTTGATACAAAAGGACATAAGTCGGCAAACGGACAGATATTTTTCTTAACTTTGTCAAAAATGTAAATATCACCGAGATGGATATTGAGGATCTCATAAGGGAGGTTATTGACGCGGCATATGCAGTTAAACGTACATTAGGGGAAGGCTTTCTTGAACAGGTTTATCATAATGCCATTATGCATGAATTAAAACTCAGGGGGATAAACGCAGAAAAAGAAAAGCCGCTCAATATTACGTATAAAGGTGTTGACGTGGGAACATATAGGGCTGATATAGTGGTGCAGGACCGGTTGATAATCGAATTGAAGGTTGCAGAGGCTATAATTCCGGCTCATGAATATCAATTAGTTAATTATCTGCGTGCAACCGGCATATCTGATGGAATTATTTTAAACTTCGGGACTGTACCTATGGGCATAAGACGTAAGTTCAAGGATAAAAAATAGTTTTGTATCTTATGTCTCTTATGTCCTTTTGTATCTAACTACAAATATAACCAAATGGAATTAATCAATACAGGAATAGAGGGCGTGGTTATAATCGAGCCGCGCATATTCAAAGACTCGCGCGGCTATTTCTTCGAGAGCTACTCGAAGAGGGAGTTTGACGAGAAGGTGCGCCCGGTTGACTTCGTGCAGGACAACGAGTCATGCTCGACGCGCGGCGTTATGCGCGGGCTGCATTTCCAGCGGCCGCCGTTCGCGCAGTCCAAGCTTGTGCGCTGCGTCAAGGGGGCGGTACTCGATGTTGCGGTCGACATCCGCAAGGGCTCACCGACCTACGGGCATCATGTTGCCGTCGAGCTGACCGAGGAGAACCACCGCCAGTTTTTTGTACCACGCGGCTTCGCCCACGGGTTTGCCGTGCTGAGCGACATCGCCGTGTTCCAGTACAAGTGTGACAACTACTATGCGCCGCAAGCCGACGGCGGCATCTCCATTGCCGACACCTCGCTCGGCATTGACTGGCGCATTGACCCCGCGACGGCAATCCTGAGCGAAAAGGACACCCGCCATCCGCTTCTCAGAGACTTCGACTCTCCGTTTGACATCAACATAGCCCCCTACGCAAAATGAAACGTAACATACTCATCACCGGCGGAGCCGGCTTCATAGGGTCGCACGTGGTGCGGCTGTTTGTCAACAAATATCCCGGCTACCATATCGTCAACCTCGACAAGCTGACCTATGCGGGCAACCTCGCCAACCTCAAGGACATCGAGGACAAGCCTAACTACACCTTCGTCAAGGCAGACATAGCCGACCTCGACGATATGCGCCGTGTCATCAGCGAACACAGGATCGACGGCATCATCCATCTTGCCGCCGAGAGCCATGTCGACCGCTCTATCAAGGACCCGTTCACTTTCGCCCGCACCAACGTCATGGGTACGCTCTCCCTGCTCCAGGCTGCAAAGGAATACTGGGAGTCGCTTCCTGAAAAGTACGAGGGCAAGCGCTTCTATCACATCTCGACCGACGAGGTATACGGCGCCCTTGAGCTGACCAATCCCGAGGGGATAGAGTCTCCGTTCACCACGGCCGCGTCGTCTGAGCATCACCATGCCTACGGCACGGAGTTCTTCCTCGAGACAACGAAATACAACCCCCACAGCCCATATTCGGCGTCAAAGGCGTCATCCGACCATTTTGTTCGTGCCTACCATGACACCTACGGAATGCCCACCATCGTGACCAACTGCTCCAACAACTACGGTCCCTACCAGTTCCCGGAGAAGCTGATACCGCTGTTTATCAACAACATCCGTCACCGCAAGCCTCTGCCTGTCTACGGCAAGGGCGAGAACGTGCGCGACTGGCTATATGTCGAGGACCATGCCCGCGCCATCGACACCATCTTCCATGAAGGCAAGATAGCCGAGACCTACAACATCGGCGGCTTCAACGAATGGAAAAACATTGACATCATCCGGGTCATCATCAAGACCGTCGACCGACTTCTCGACAACCCCGAGGGCTACTCGGATGAATTGATCACCTACGTTACCGACCGCCTCGGCCACGACATGCGCTACGCCATCGACTCCCGCAAACTCCAGCGCGAGCTCGGCTGGGAGCCCTCGCTCCAGTTCGAGGAAGGCATCGAAAAGACCGTACGCTGGTATCTCGACAACCAGGAGTGGATGGACAACATCACCTCCGGCGAATACGAACGCTACTACCAAGACATGTACAAAAACCGATAAAGTCTTATCTCAAGTGACAATATCAACAACGTATATTGCCATTAACCCTAATATACTGCGCCGTAAAGGACCCAATTACGACGCAGTATATTTTTTATTAAATAATATCATACATTTTAAAATAAGATACAGCTAAATATGTAGATTCAAGACCTGAGAAAAGTCACAAGGGGTTATTTGAATATTTGGCTTGTTTTTATTTTCGCTGCTAATCAGTCGATTGTGTAATTTGGATTTTGATTGGATTTGGGGCGATTTTTCGCATTCAGTACACAATCTGTACGATTCAGTTGTTAATAGTTGTATAGGGCGATTTTTGCGAATGATGAGTTCGTACTAACTTTGCATATAAACACACAAAATTTGAACTGCACCCCAAAAGTTAGACAAAAAACTTTTGGAGTGCAGTTTGTCTATGAAAAGAACATTTGCAGAAAAGCTTAACATTGTATCTCAAGCTCTCTCTGGGGTACCCAAGAGCCGCCTATGCAAAGAATACCATTCAAGGCAGCATTATTTGGAAAATTTGATAGACCGCTATCGAAAATACGGGGAGAACGGATTGAATAGTAAGCAACACATAAAGATTCCGCCTGAAAGAAAAATGTACTTTCAAAGCCAAAGTGCAAAACTTTAGCTGAAGCATCAGACAATTCTCACTCCTCTCGGAAGGGGATGCCCGAACTCTTGGGTGCGGCCGAGTCAGACCCCAAGAGTGAAAGTGTAGAAAAAACAGGCAATACAAAAAAGGAGACCGAAGTCTCCCCCAAGATTAATTAATTCTATATTGCTCATGTACAAACAACTAACCTCAGAACAAAGGTCGCAAATTTATGCGTATCTACAAGACGGAATTGCAAGAAAAATAATCTGCGAGCGTATCGGTATCTCACAGTCAATATTTTGCTGCGAGTTCAAGCGCAACAGCGGCAAATACGGTAATTTCCATGAGCATAAAGGACTTTATGGATATCGGCGCGTAACTGCCGAGATGCGTAGCCGTTGTTTTATAATCAACCATAAGACAGACCAAAGATTGATGCAGCCAATGAACATTAAAAGTCAGATACGCAAAGTGCGATACCATTCATATAAGGGTGAGGTCGGCAGAATCGCTCCCAATATAATTAACCGTGATTTTGCATCTTCAGCGCCCAATCAAAAATGGGCGACCGATGTGACACAGATAAACATTGGTTCGACCAAACTGTATCTGTCTCCGATTCTTGATATGTTTAATGGTGAGGTCGTATCTTGCAACATATCCCAATCGCCAAATCTCGAGCAAATATATCATATTCTTGATAAGGCATTTGCCAAATTCGATGGATTAATACTCCATTCTGATTAGGGATGGCAATATCAGCACCTCGGATACAGGCAACGGCTTGAAGAACATCACATAATCCAAAGCATGTCTCGTAAAGGCAATTGCCTTGACAACGCTATGGCTGAAAACTTCTTCGGTATAATGAAATCTGAACTTCTTTATGTCGAAAAATTGTGAATATATTGATTACTACAACAATAAAAGAATTAAATCCCGGTTAAAAGGAAAGAGTCCGGTGCAATACCGAACTCTTTCTAGAACTGGATAATTTTAACCAGTCCAACTTTTGGGGTCACTTCATTTTGACACAGCCTCTTTAGTATCGTTGAATTTTTACAATCAATCTTCGCCGTTGAGGATTTCAAGCATCTTTATGGCCGATACCGGGATGCGTGTACCGGGACCGAAGATTGCCGCTACGCCTGCCTTGTAAAGGAAATCGTAGTCCTGGGCCGGGATCACACCTCCGGCAGTCACGATGATATCCTCACGACCAAGCTTCTTGAGCTCTTCAATTACCTGGGGCACGAGGGTCTTGTGACCGGCTGCAAGTGATGATACACCGAGAATGTGAACGTCATTCTCCACTGCCTGACGGGCGGCTTCTGCCGGGGTCTGGAACAGCGGTCCCATATCCACGTCAAATCCGCAGTCGGCGTAACCTGTGGCTACAACCTTTGCACCACGGTCGTGTCCGTCTTGTCCCATCTTGGCTATCATGATACGGGGCTGACGGCCTTCCTTCTTCGCAAACTCCTCACACATCTGCTGAGCGCGGATGAAGTCGGGATCCTGCTTTGTCTCGTTGCTATACACGCCTGAAATAGTTCTGATTACTGCTTTATAACGACCGACTACCTCCTCGCATGCGTCGGAAATCTCGCCAAGAGTGGCGCGAAGTCCGGCAGCCTTTACTGCAAGGTCGAGCAGGTTGCCATTTTTTGTGCGCACACATTCGGTGATATCGGCAAGTGCCTTCTTCACGGCTGCCTCGTCGCGGTGAGCCTTTACGTCGTTAAGACGCTCGATCTGCTCTTTGCGTACTTCCGTGTTGTCGATTTCAAGGATGTCGATGGGATCTTCATGCTCAAGACGGTACTTGTTGATACCGACGATTGTCTGACGACCTGAGTCGATACGAGCCTGGGTGCGGGCCGAAGCTTCCTCGATGCGGAGCTTGGGAAGACCTGTCTCGATAGCTTTTGCCATACCGCCGAGTTTCTCGATCTCCTGGATATGTTCCCATGCGCGGTGAGCGATCTCGTTGGTAAGTGACTCGATATAGTAGGAGCCGCCCCATGGGTCAACCTGCTTGGTGACGTAAGTCTCTTCCTGGATGTAGATCTGGGTATTGCGGGCAATACGTGCCGAGAAGTCGGTCGGGAGGGCGATTGCCTCGTCAAGCGCGTTGGTGTGAAGCGACTGGGTGTGGCCAAGGGCTGCGCCCATTGCCTCGATACATGTTCTGCCGACATTGTTGAAGGGGTCCTGCTCGGTGAGCGACCATCCGGATGTCTGGCTGTGAGTACGCAACGCAAGCGATTTCGGGTTTTTCGGGTTGAACTGGCTTACGATCTTAGCCCAGAGCATACGGGCGGCACGCATCTTTGCAATTTCCATGAAGAAGTTCATGCCGATTGCCCAGAAGAATGACAGGCGGGGAGCGAAAGAGTCGATGTCCATTCCCGCATTGACACCTGCGCGAAGGTATTCAAGACCGTCGGCAAGTGTGTAGGCAAGCTCGATGTCGCAGGTAGCACCTGCCTCCTGCATGTGGTAGCCTGAGATTGAAATCGAGTTGAACTTGGGCATATTCTTTGATGTGTACTCAAAGATGTCGGCGATTATGCGCATTGAGAATTCCGGCGGATATATATATGTGTTGCGCACCATGAATTCCTTGAGGATGTCGTTCTGGATTGTACCTGCCATTTCCTCAAGCTTGGCTCCTTGTTCGAGTCCGGCATTGATGTAGAAGGCAAGTACGGGGAGCACGGCTCCGTTCATTGTCATTGACACCGACATCTTGTTCAAGGGTATGCCGTCAAAGAGCACTTTCATGTCTTCAAGAGAGCATATCGACACACCGGCCTTGCCGACATCACCTACCACACGCTCGTGGTCGGCGTCATATCCGCGGTGGGTTGCAAGGTCAAATGCCACAGACAGACCTTTCTGACCGGAAGCGAGGTTGCGGCGATAAAAAGCGTTGGATTCAGCAGCTGTGGAGAATCCTGCATACTGGCGGATAGTCCAGGGGCGAAGGGGATACATCGCACTGTACGGGCCACGAAGGAAGGGGGGGATACCTGACATGAAGTTGAGGTGTTCCATGCCTTCAAGATCCTCTTTTGTGTATATCGGTTTTACGGGAATCAACTCCGGAGTGAGCCAATCTTCACCGTGGGCAACGGCACCATGCTGAGCGCCGAATGCATCTTTTGTTATATCAATTGTTTTAAAATCGGGTCGCATTGTGTTTATTATTTAAGAAGTTTGGCATTGAATGATTGAAGGGTTTCGAGTACGTTGCAGCGCACGTGGATAAAGTCATTTATGCCTGCTGCCTGAAGTTCTTCCATACAAGCGGGAGCACCGGCGACTACAAATATCGCACGTCCGTCAAGATACTTGAATGCCTCGGGTGCAAGGGTGGCATACTCGTCGTCGCTTGAGCAGAGCACAATAACATCGGCTCCCTTTTCAAGAGCTGCATCAACGCCTTCCTGCACTGTGTCAAATCCGAGATTGTCAATGATCTCGTAGCCTGCACAACCGAAGAAGTTGGTGGAGAACTGTGCGCGTGCAAGACGCATGGCAAGATTGCCGATAGTGAGCATGAACACCTTGGGGCGGTTGGATGCAGCCTCTGTTGCAAGACGAAGTGCTTCAAAATCGCTTGCAGCACGTTTTTTCGACAATCCGACACCGTTGTTCTCTTCATCACCGTGGTGGCAGCCACATCCGCATCCTGTAGTCTCGATCTTCTGGGCCGCTGTCTCGTTGATGTTGGGGTACTGGTTGGTGCCGAGGAGGATTTCTTTACGGCGAGCCACATCCACATGACGCTTTTCAGCAGTGGCATTGACAGCCTTTTGAATTGAATTGTCGTTGATGCAGGCAAGGAATCCGCCTTTTTCTTCAACGTCGAGGAAGAGCTTCCATGCTTCCTTGGCAAGAGATACCGTCAGGGTCTCGACATAATATGAGCCGCCTGCGGGGTCAACCACCTTGTCAAGGTGGCTTTCCTCTTTAAGGAGAAACTGCTGGTTGCGTGCGATACGCTCTGAGAAGGCATCGGGTTTCTTGTAGGGCACGTCAAACGGAGTGGTGGTTATCGAATCAACTCCAGCAAGAGCTGCCGACATGGTCTCTGTCTGCGAGCGAAGCAGGTTGACGTGAGCGTCATAGATTGTCTGGTTGAAGCGTGAGGTCACCGCGTGGCAAAGCATTTTAGCCGAAAGTTTTGATTCGGGATTGTACTGTTCTACTATCTGTGCCCATACCATACGGGCGGCACGGAACTTGGCAATCTCCATGAAGTAGTTGGAAGAAACGCCCATGTTGAACTTGATCCGGTGAGCCACCTCGTCAGCCTTCATGCCTGCCTCGGTGAGCATTGTAAGCCACTCCGCACCCCATGCAAGTGCATAGCCGAGTTCCTGGAAAATGTAGGCTCCGGCATCGCAGAACATGTATGAGTCAACTGAAAGCACCCTTAGTTCCGGAACGATCTTAACTACATCGAGCAATTCAAGCGACAACGCCTTGATGTCGCCGGGGAATTCTGTGCCGTGCTTCAGCGCGCGACGCATCGGGTTGAAGTCGATTGAGCCGTGGAAGTCATTGAGAAGACCATTGTTGCGAAGGTAATCCACAAGTACCTTTGCAAGGTTTACAGCCTTGCGGGGGCAGCTCTTGAAGTTGATTTCGTATTTCTTGATGTCAATACCGTCAAGAAGAGTCTTGATATCGGCTTCCGATTCAAGCTGTACATTAAAACCGAGCGAGGTAATGCCCTTGGTTATGATCTCTTTTGCCACGGTATTGGCTTCGGCGGGCGTCTCGGCAAGTATTTCTTGGCGAATAAGCCAGTCGTTGTCGGTACGTGTTCCACGTACGTAGGGATACTCTCCGGGAAGAGTATCGACTGTCTTGAAGTCGGCAATGTTTTCAGCCCGGTAAACCGGCTCTACATTGAAGCCTTCATTTGTTCTCCATACTAATTTCTTGTTAAAGTCGGCACCTTTCAAATCGGCTTCGACCTTGGCTCTCCACTCTTCGTAAGAGCACTCAGGAAACATGTCGAACAATTTTTCTTTTTTTTCTGCCATGATTTTGGTATTAATTGGTATAAACTTTTAGTATTTTATATAGATGGTCTTTGATTGTCCGGTTTTGCCGGCATGTGTCAGTCTACCGACTCACAAAGGTACAAAAACCGAGCCGATTAAAGCAAATTTTTACAGGATAATAAATCCTCAATAGCGAGAAATTTCCATAATGGTTATTTCCTCGGGTTGATTATGCGCTCTCCGAGATATTTGGCAAATTCTCCGCGCAGACGTTGAAGCTGCACATGTGCCTCCATAAGGCTGCGTATCTCCTCCGGATCGGCAGTGGGGGAGGAGGCCACACGGCGCAGGTCGTCATGTAGTTTCCGTATACGGCATTCAAGTATCGCATCCTTGTATTCAAATATGGCTCTTGGCACAAGCTCTCCGAGGCGCTCCTCGTCAGTCTCTATATGGGCATATTTGGTGTGTACCTTGCTTAACACATGCTTGTCGGCGACGAGTTCAAGCGTCAGGTCGCGTATGTTGCTGTCGGGGTGGGAAGAAAGTGTCTTTTCGATATATAGCATTGCAAAGCTATCTTTCCCTTCCTGAAATATGCGGTCGGCATTTTCCACGATCAGCTTTTCCTTTCGCTCTATAGTCGCAATGTCGGTCTCGGTTTCCCTTAGTTGTGCTTCGCCATTGGCGATATACTCCGAGCGTTTTTCCATGAGTTGGGCGTCGTTACGGTTGCGGTCGGTCTCCCAGTCACCTTTACTTATATTTAAGGCTTCATTAAAAGTCGACAATATATCGGCATTTACAAAGGTGAGGTCGTCAATCTTCAACTCGTCGGCTATGTAGTCGATCACTTTTACCGGCACCGGGTTGCCTGTATCGTCAATGCTGTCACACAGATCGAGCATACCGTAGCGAAGCACGTAGCGGAGCAATCCTTTTTCATACGGGCGCAGGAACTGTATTGTCCCGGATTGGTTCTCGGCATTGCGTATTGCGGCTTCGAGGTCTTTTTCACGCGTCGATTCTTCAATGTCGGCTTTTTCTTCATTTTCAAGTTTGTCGACCGAATCGTTTCCCGACTTTTTCAGCCGCTTTTCAGCCGCTTTTTCGGCAAGTGCCTTTACTTGTTTGTTTACCTCGCTGCTCACTACCCGCTCGTCGATCTCAAGGCGACGGCTACACTCCTTTATATAGATATTGCGGGTGACTTGTTCCGGAATAACTGCTATTGATCTTACGATGTCGGCAATTACCTTAGACCTTGCTATCGGGTCATTTTCAACGCCTTGCAGTAAAATGCCGGTCTTGAACTGGATGAAGTCCACTTCATTTTGTTTGATGTATTCCTCAAGTTCCGATGAAGTGTGTTTCCTTGAAAAAGAGTCGGGGTCATCTCCGTCGGGCAGAAGGAGCACCTTTATATTGAGCCCTTCGGCAAGCAGCATGTCGATTCCTCTTAACGAGGCCTTTATGCCCGCTGCGTCGCCGTCATATATCACCGTGACATTCTCCGTGAAGCGGTGGATCATCCTTATCTGCCCCTCAGTGAGGGAGGTGCCTGACGACGCCACTACATTTTCCACTCCCGACTGGCTCATTGATATGACATCCATATAGCCTTCGACAAGTATACACTTGTCATGCTTTACAATCGCGGGCTTAGCCTGATACATGCCGTAAAGCTGATTGCTCTTATGGTAAATTAGCGATTCCGGGGAGTTTACATATTTGGCAAGGTCTTTTTTCAGTGTTCGGCCTCCGAAAGCGATCACTTTGCCGGAGACAGAGAATACCGGAAATATGACCCTGCCTTTAAAACGGTCATATACGCGACCTTGGTCGGTGCGTATACACAATCCCGTATCGACAAGATATTTTACATTATAGCCTTTTCCGGTGGCGGCAAGTAGCAGGTCGTCGCTCTGTTCCATAGCATAGCCGAGATGGAATTTTTTTATGGAAGCGTCTGTAAGCCCTCGGTCATAAAAGTATGACAGGCCGATCTCTTTGCCGTCGGTTGTGTCATAGAGATTGCTTTCAAAGTGAGACAGTGCAAATTCGTTAACGGCGAAGAGGCTGGCACGTTCCGACTCGCGTTCGCGTTCTTCGTCGGTCATCTCATGCTCCTTGATCTCGATATTGTATTTTTTTGCAAGGTAGCGCAATGCCTCGCTGTAGCTTATCTGCTCGATTTCCATCACGAAATTTACCGGCGAGCCACCTTTGCCACAGCTGAAACACTTGCATATATTCTTTGACTTGGATACTGAAAACGACGGTGTGCGTTCATTATGAAACGGACATAGCCCGAGATAGCTTGACCCGCGTCGTTTCAGGTTTACATAGTCGCTCACGACATCTACTATTTCAGCGGTGTCAAGTATGCGTTGTACTGTTTCTCTGTCTATCTTCTTCACACTACAAAAATAGCAAAAAAAAATAAGACAGCCTCCCGGCTCCCTTATTTTTCGCTTGTTGCTTGTTGAATATCTATTCTGTCTTTTATTGGAAAGTTACGTATGAAAAAGTATTCTATTATTACCTTTTTAGTTTGTGTCAGTCATGATAAAAATTTAGATCAGCTAAGAAGTCTAACAGTCGGTTGCTCATCAACCGCATCACAAAGTTAGTAAATATTTTTGCAATCTAAACATATAATATAATATGTTTTACAACATGTATTGTCGGGGTTGCGCAAAAATGCCATTAATAATTATGATATTTAATATTAACATCGTGTCAAAATATAATAACTTATAATTAGAGCGGTATGACTTAAAATTTGGATACACTAAAATATGTTAAAATATGATGTGTGTCGATTATTGTGTAATGCAAAGCGGCTCAGATTGTGGTCTGAGCCGCTTTGTTTGATTGCATTATGCCACTTAGTATAATATATAAGATGTAAGCGGCTGTGCTTCGCCGAAAATTTTGCCGTCTTTGACCTCGAATGTACTCCCATGTACTTTGTCGAGATATTTGCCATTTTTCAAGGTCGTGGAGAGTTCGATCGTCTGCAATTCGTCGCTGATATTGATTATTGCCGCACCCTTGTCGCCGCGGGCAACCTCTATGATCTCGCCGTTTTCACTGACTTCTATATTTTCAGGCTGTCCGTGCATGGCTTTGCGGAAATTGTTTACCGCAATCACCTCCGGATTGAAGAATTCGTTATTGCCGCGCGCACCTACACGGTTGTTGCCCCAATAATTTTCGCGCGTGCTTCCGGCAGGACGGCTGAAGAAAAGCGGTGTGCCGAATTGACGTGCGGCAAGAAATACATATCCTTCGCGTATGCGTGCATCCGAGATGTCGGCCGACTCATGTTCGTTGGCGTATGTGTCGTGCGATTCCACCCATGTCACGAGTTTCTGCGGATCGGCGGGGTGATGCCAGGAGGCAAGGCTGTCGGCGAAATAATTGCCGGCGCGCAGTGCGTTGCGCAGTGCGTGTCCATAGCTGCTGGCGGTGAGTCCCATATACTCCGAATATTCCTTCTCTTTTACATTTTTGTCTTGAAGCACTTCGCCATATATGAATAGGCTGTCGGCAGGAAGCGCGAGCTTTAATCCCTTTACAGCCTCACGACCGGTTGCCACTTCCCAGAAGTTGTTGCGCTCGGCAAGCGAGTCAAGGGGGTCGGAGGGCAGTCCGATATGTTTTGCGGTGTCATAACGGAATCCGCGTGCTCCGCAAGCGAGAAGGTCGTTGACATACTGCATGTAGTAATATTGGAAGTCGGGATTTTCGGTATTTACATCAGGAAGTCCGCCCATCTTTCCAGTAGTGCACTGGTAACGGTCGTTGTAGTCGATGATGTCGACAAGTCCGTTGGCATGGAATAGTTTGTCATGACCGCCGACGGCGCTGTCAAGGGAGGCTGTTACTGCGGAATGGTCGACAGCCGTGTGGTTGGGAAGCACGTCGACTATTATTTTCACACCATATTTATTGGCACTGTCACACATTGCTTTAAACTGGTCGCGATTGCCAAGCAGGTAGTTGCCTATTTTCCAGTCGATGGGCTGATAGTAGTAATACCATTTGCCTTTTACCGAGTCGCCGGGCTGGCTGAATAGCGCCATGCCGCCTTCTTCACCTACATAACAGGTGTTTGCCGGTGAGGTCTGCACATAATTGAATCCGGCATCGGCAATGGTCTTCATGTTTGCCGCTATGGTGTCAAACGACCAAGACCATGCGTGAAGAATCACATCATCATTTGTTGGCTCATTTGCTGCCGCGGCTTTCTTTCCGCAACCATACAGGGCGAGCGAAGCCGCCGACAGAGCCATTACTGAGTAAAGGAGTTTTTTCATTGTTTTGAAATCGGTTAAGAATTATTTTACGCGTCGTAAAGTTACAAAAATATTTTCGTTAACAAATTTGTAGGGTGTAAAAAATCAAATAATATACTGCTCTTTATTGCATTGGATAGGAATCCGACTAACAATTTGTCGTTATCGTTTTTTGTTGCGAGGATCACGGTAGGCGGGGTAGAGGCGACGGAGCAGGTCGGGGCGATGGAGGCGGTTAAGCGCTTTCTCGATGTCGGCTCGATAAGTCCTGTCATACCAGAAGAAGTATCGGCGTTGAGCGAGTTTCTCCTCCGGCTTGATAGCGCAGTACACCCGTTCGCCGGTGTAAGGATGGTAGCCGGTATAATAAATTTCGGTCGCAACGGTCATTGGCGTAGGCGTGAAATCCTGTACCTGCTCAAGGTGCATGTCAAGATCCTTTGTCTCTGCGGCAAGTTCCGCCATATCTACCTCGCGGCAACCCGGATGGGATGATATGAAATAGGGTATCAACTGTTGTCGCAGTCCTGATATTCGGTTGACGCGGTCAAATATTTTCTTGAAGTCGTAAAATTGGCTGAATGATGGTTTGCGCATGATGTCGAGCACACGGTCGCAGGTATGTTCAGGCGCAACTTTCAGTCGCCCTGACACATGGTATTCAATTAGTTCCTCGTTATAGCGTCGGTTGGTGCGGTCAATCCGTTCATCGCCCGATTGAAACATCGACAGGTCGTAGCGCACACCGCTGCCGATAAATGATTTCTTCACGCCCGGAAGTGCATCGACGGCGTGATATATGTCGAGCAGCGGGGCGTGATCATTGTTGAGGTTGCGACACGGTTTCGGATGCAGGCATGACTGGCGGAGGCATTTTTCGCATATCGACAGGTCTTTACCGCCCATGCGGTACATGTTTGCTGATGGACCGCCGAGGTCGCTTATGTAGCCCTTGAAATCATCCATCGCCACTACCTGCCGCGCTTCGCGCAGAATTGAGCTTTTGCTGCGTGAGGCGATAAATTTTCCCTGATGTGCCGATATGGTACAGAAGGCGCATCCTCCGAAGCATCCCCGGTGCAAGTTGATCGAGTGTTTGATCATTTCCCATGCAGGGATGGTCTTGTCTTTATAACGGGGGTGGGGCAGTCGGGTATATGGCAGATCAAATGACGCGTCAATCTGTGCGGTCGTCATAGGCGGAAGCATCGGGTTGATTTTAACAGCCTTGTCGCCATGTCGTTGCCATATCACTGCTCCGTGCATGCGGTTGGACTGTTGCTCCACATGCTTGAAATTGGCTGATTGCCTTTTCTTGTCGCGCTTACACTCCTCAAATGATGACAGGATTATGTTTTCATCATCGGCATCAGGCATTTTATCGGCGGGGAGAAGCAGTGCGGACTGAGGGAGATCGGTTATTTGGGAAATATGCTCACCGTTTGCCAGACGTTCAGCAAGTTTTGTGACAGGTATTTCGCCCATGCCGTATATTATCATGTCGACCGGCGCGTCAAGCAGGATAGACGGTAGCAACCGATCCTGCCAATAGTCGTAATGGCTGACCCTGCGCAATGACGCTTCTATCCCGCCTGCTATTACCGGGACATCGGGATATAGCTTTTTAAGTATTTCCGAATATACTATGGTGGGGTAATCCGGTCTCATGCCATGTTTCCCGCCCGGGGTGTAGGCGTCGTCACTCCTTCTGCGGCGAGCTGCCGTATAATGGTTGACCATTGAGTCCATGGCTCCGGCAGATACTCCGAAGAAAAGGCGTGGTCGACCAAGCTTCTTGAAATCCCGGAGATCATCGCGCCAATTGGGCTGTGGCACGATAGCCACTTTCAGCCCTTGTGCCTGAAGTGTCCTGCCTATCACCGCCGCTCCGAATGACGGGTGATCTACGTATGCGTCGCCTGAGAAGAGTATCACATCCGGCTGTTCCCAACCGAGAGCCTCGATCTCCTTGACCGAGGTCGGTAGCCAGAGTGACGGGTCTTTACGTGTATTTGTGTGTCGTTCCATTATTCAAGAGTGTTTAGATGGTCTTCCATCTTCATAAGCTCGTCGCGCATACGTGCCGCTTCCATAAAGTCCATCTTTTTAGCAGCCTCAACCATTTCTCCGCGAAGTCGGGTTATTGCACGTTGAAGCTCATTTTTATTCATATAGGGGATGACAGGATCGGCAGCGATATCGACCTTTCGTGTATATTCCTCGATATATGGTATGTTCTTTTTGCGTTGGTTAGCCGCTTTGTCCCCGGCGTGTCCGGTTGCAGTCGGGTGGGTGTCGTCAGTCTCGTCGATGCCTATTATCGCCTGGCGAGCCTTGACGATAGCCTGTGGTGTGATACCATGCTCTTCGTTGTAGGCAAGCTGAATGGCACGTCGGCGTTCGGTCTCGTCTATGGTCTGTTGCATGGAGTCGGTAATCTTGTCGGCATACATTATGACCATTCCGTTCAGATTTCGGGCGGCACGCCCTACTGTCTGGGTGAGTGATCGGTGACTTCTAAGAAATCCCTCCTTATCGGCGTCAAGTATGGCTACGAGTGATACCTCAGGCAGGTCAAGGCCTTCGCGCAGAAGATTGACGCCGATCAATACGTCATAAATGCCGGCACGCAGGTCGTCGAGTATCTTTATGCGGTCAAGGGTGTCGACATCACTATGTATGTAGGCGGCTTTAACCCGCAGTTTAAGCATATATTCGTTTAGCTCTTCCGCCATTCGCTTTGTAAGTGTGGTCACCAATACTCGCTCGTCTCTCTCTACACGCTGCTGGATTTCCTCGAGCAGATCGTCAATCTGATTCAACGACGGTCTTACGCTTATCAGCGGGTCGAGCAATCCTGTGGGGCGTATGATCTGTTCTACGATCACGCCATCGCTCTTCTCCAGCTCATAATCGGCGGGTGTGGCGCTGACATATATGGTCTGGTCGGTAAGTGCTTCAAACTCATTGAATTTAAGCGGGCGATTGTCAAGGGCGGCGGGAAGCCTGAAACCATATTCCACAAGATTCATCTTTCGCGACACATCACCGCCGTACATGGCGCGTATCTGCGGTATTGTGACATGGCTCTCGTCTATTATGGTAAGGAAATCTTTCGGGAAATAGTCGAGCAGGCAGAATGGGCGCATGCCGGGCTGCCTGCCGTCAAAATATCGGCTATAGTTCTCGATGCCCGAGCAATGGCCTATCTCGCGTATCATTTCTATGTCGTAGGTGGTACGCTCATAAAGGCGGCTTGCCTCCAGCTCCTTTGCCTCGCGGCGGAAATAATTGACTTGCTCGCCAAGATCGATTTCCATGTTGGCTATCGCCTGACCCACGCGCTCTCTTGACGTGACAAATATGTTGGCGGGATATATATTGAAGCAATCATGTTTGCCGAGCGATGTGCCGTCGTCGGGATGTACTGTGGCGATGGACTCTATCTCGTCGCCCCAGAAGATTACCCGCAAGGTGATCTCCTCATAGGCAAGGCGTATGTCGACAGTGTCTCCCTTTACGCGAAAAGTGCCTCGCGACAGCTCAAGCTCGTTTCGGCTGTAAAGGGCATCCACAAGTTTGCGCAGAAACACGTTGCGCGCTATTTTCTGTCCTACCTTTATGCTTACTACGCTTGCATGGAAATCCTCAGGGTTACCTATACCGTAGAGGCATGACACGGATGAAACCACTATGACATCTTTTCTTCCCGATAGCAGTGCCGACGTCGTTGCAAGCCTTAGCTTGTCGATCTCGTCATTGATCATCAGATCTTTCTCGATATATTTGTCGGATGACGGGATATAGGCTTCCGGCTGATAATAATCGTAGTAGCTTACGAAATACTCTACCGCATTATTGGGGAAAAACTGCTTGAACTCTCCGTAAAGCTGGGCGGCGAGTGTCTTGTTGTGGCTGAGGATAAGTGTAGGACGGTTGACTTGGGCTATCACATTGGCCATGGTGAATGTCTTGCCGGAGCCGGTGACTCCGAGCAATGTCTGTGCCTTGGCTCCGGAATTGACGCCTTCCACAAGCTCCTGGATAGCTTGTGGCTGGTCGCCGGTGGGCTTGTATTGTGACTCCAGCTTGAAATCCATAGATTGCAATTGAATTGATTAACTTACAAAGTTAACAAATCCCGCTCACAAATCCATGGATTTTCAAGAAATAAAGCATGTATAATTTGCGGGATTTATGCCGCGGAGAAAGTCGGATGCCGACATGCGTCGTTTGCCTTCAAGCTGTAGTGACACTATTTCGTAGAGTCTGTTGCCGCCACAGCCGGCGTAAAGCCGGTCTCCGTCTATAAGAAACTTGCCCGGCTCGATGTGGCTTTCACCTGCGGGTTTCCCTTCAAACACTTTTAGCTGTAGCTCCTTGCCGTCGGTTGTTGTAAGCGTGGTCCATGCGGCGGGATAGGGCGACAGTCCCCTGATAAGGTTATGGGTTTTTGTAGCGTCGGAATTCCAGTCTATATGGCATGTATCCTTGAATATCTTTGGTGCCGGAGTCGGCTCTGTCCCTTTTGTAAGCTCGTCTTGTGGAGTCACGGTAAGAGTCCCGTCAAGGATTTTTTTGACGGTCTCCATCGTAAGGTCGGCTCCTAATGCCATTAGCTTGTCATGGATGTCTCCGACATTCTCTTCCTCTCGGATTTCAACTTTCTTTTGGTCGATTATGTCGCCTGTGTCGATGTCATGTTTTAGGAAAAATGTGGTCACGCCGGTCTCTTTGTCTCCGTTGATTACCGCCCAGTTGATAGGTGCCGCGCCACGGTATCTCGGCAGTAGCGAGGCATGAAGGTTGAATGTGCCGAGACGCGGCATCGACCATACCACCTCGGGAAGCATACGGAACGCAATGACTATGAACAGGTCGGCGTCAAGCGAGCGTAGCTCGTCGACAAATTCCGGATTTTTGAGGTTGACAGGCTGCATGAGGTGAAGACCGTGGGCTACGGCATATTGCTTTACCGGCGATTGAAGAAGCTTGTGGCCGCGCCCTGCCGGCTTGTCAGGCATTGTGACCACTCCGACTATGTTGTAGCCACCGTCGTACAGTCGTGAAAGGCTCTCAACCGCAAATTCGGGAGTGCCGAGAAACACTATCTTAAGATCTTCTTTCTTCATCATGCAGCTTATTTTGGTTGTTTATATGGCAAAGTTACGATTATTTGCATAATTTTGCAGCGTTATGAATGTAAAATCCCAAATAAGGACATGGCTTCTTGTCTTGACAATGACCGTGAGTGGTGTGTCGAGGGCCCAGGTCTCTGCTGATTCTGTATCCACGGTTTACACCGTGCCTGTCGACAATACGGTTAAATTTAAGCCGACTCAGTTAATTTTACCCGGAGCACTTATTGCAGTGGGCGCTTTAGGGATTGGAAACGGGTGGTTCGGAGATATAAAACACGATGTAAGGGATGAATTTCAAAAGATGAGCCATGGTCATCAGATCAAGGCTGACAAGTATCTTCAATACCTGCCTGCCGCCGGCTATCTCGTGATGGGCTCACTTGGAGTAAAGGCGAAACATGATTTTAAAGACCGCGCCCTCGTGACGGTAACTTCAGTTGCCGCTTACGGGGTGCTTGCAGGTGGAATGAAGCTATGTATACATGAGCGTCGCCCGCAAGGTGACGAGACAAATTCTTTCCCGTCGGGTCACACAACGCTCGCATTCATGGGTGCGGAACTGATACGCAGCGAATATCCTCTCGGTGTCGGGATCAGTGCCTATGCCGTGGCGTGCGGTGTGGGCTTTATGAGGCTCTATAATGACAAGCATTGGATCAACGATGTCATAGCGGGGGCCGGGGTCGGTATCTTGTGCGCACGCATAGGATATTGGATGCTTCCTGTGTGGCGCAAGGTGTTTCGCCTTGACCGTCAACCGGGTGGCTCAGTGATGGCGATGACTCCGTTTTATGATGTCAACCGCCGTGCCGCAGGTGCCTCCTTTGTCAGCTATTTCTGATTATCCGGGTTTACTAT
This sequence comes from uncultured Muribaculum sp., assembly GCA_910587665.1. Taxonomy (GTDB): domain Bacteria; phylum Bacteroidota; class Bacteroidia; order Bacteroidales; family Muribaculaceae; genus Muribaculum. The sequence goes on along the minus strand of CAJUMZ010000026.1, from coordinate 3,262 downwards.
ACATGTTGCCGCAACTATGCCGGCGACTATGTCGGGTGACATTGCCCGCAGTGTGATGCTGCTTAATTCCTTCTCTTTGTCAAGAGGCATGCAGAGTATCACACCTGCGCCACCGCCGATGCGTCTTCCGTATACTCCTTCGATACCGAGCTTTGATTCAAGGTCGTCGCTGACGATGGCATCCTTGAGCGTATATCGCAAGGGGCGTGGGGTAGCCACATTGAAGGCATAATCGTCGATATAGTAATCCTGTTCGATCGGACACCAGTTGTATGGCGCTCTCAACGGCATTGTGTCGCGGCTGCCGTCGCGGTATGTCACCGAGATGACGGCGTTGTCCATGTGACATTGCATGTGGTTTGTGCTGCCTGCGAGCATCAAGGCGATTGCATCGGCATTGTCCGATAATTTTACGGTGACGCTGTCGGGGTAATTGTCAAACAGCGAGGTGTATATGACATTATGTCCTTCTGCGCTGCTTTTGAATGGAATACCCTGTGGGGTGGTGAATATGCCGCTGTTTTCGGCAATTGATTTCCGCAGCCCGCTGTCATCTATGTTGGCGCTGTCAAGCGGATGACACCATTCGCCTATGCCGTTCAGCGGTATTTGCAGGGTCGTTGTAGAAGGGCGCGGTGACAGATATTCATTTTTGAATATGTCGGTGATTGATGAATTGTAATAGTCTGTAAGGTCGATGGGGATATATTTGCTTTCGGAATTGTTCAGCATCTTGATTCCGAAATCGGGTAAGGGCTCTCTCTCGTAAGGCTTTGTCTCGGCCCACCATTTCATTTCATCGAGCGCATATTCGCTGAATCTGCCGTGAGTGTTTCCTGTGGGTTCCGATTTCCCTGAAGATATTTTCGTGCCGGTCCAATTGATTTCGACGTCAATATCAGTGGTGCCATCGGTGTCAATCAGTATGAAGGGTCGACCGACATTTGGGGATTTTAGTCTCCAAGAGGCGTTTTTGCCATTTATTTTGATGCTGTTTATTTTGCTGTAACCGGCCGGGATGGTGAAGGTGACGGTTTTGAATGCGGGAGTATTGAGGCGCAGGTTGTACTTGTCGGTCTTGTCTGTATGAATGAATGAAAAATCAAAGTCGGGATGCTTTATTGACGCGTGGTCCCATTCGTCGGGAAATCCGGGGCGCAGATTCAATCTGCCATTCATGGCGTCGGGTGAAAAGCCGAACAGTCCTTCGATTACCGCACGTGACATCACGCCGACAGGGTCGGCGAAGTCGCGGTAACACTCGCCACGGGCTGCGTCGTAATAGCTTATCTGACCGATGTTTCCGGGGCTTGTCCCGAGGTACATTCCGTCGAGCATTGAGCTTTTAAGCAGGTTGAAACCTTCCTCGGCACGCCCTGCTTGCCAATAAGCCAATGCCGTGTGTAGGACTTCGGCAAATGCGACATTGTTTATGCTCCAGGCATATGGAAGCCAGTCGGTTGTCGATATTGTAGAGTATTTGCCTTCCGGCATCCCTTCGGCAAAGACCGGAATGTGCGGTATATAGTTGTCGATGTAGCGTGTGGCAGAGTATTTCTGAAACGGGTCGGCGGCATCGCTGTCAATAGCGTGATATATTGTCCAGACAGCCGGATGGTCATGCAGCCTTTGGCTTCCAAGGCTTTCCCGGTATTCGGCCCACACTCCGGCGTCTTCAATCCAAAGGTTGCGGTTCATGGCATTGAGTATGAGTCGTGCCTCCTCTTCATATGGTGTGGGATTTTCTCCGATTAGCGAGGCGATTGTTGCCGCCACTCTGTTGGCGAAATAATTGTAGGCGGAAGAGTGGGTAACGCCTCCGCCGCTGTAATATAGGGCATCGCTTGCCCATATGCAGCAATATGCGTCATACAGTCCGTCGTTGTCCGGGTCAAAGTTACGTTTCTCCCAGGCAAGATGTGACTTTATCACGCCCCACATATCCTTGGCGTAAGCAATGTCGCCTGTCCATGACAAGTGCCGCATCAGTTCATCCATGTAGCAGAGGTTCATGTCATAGTGGTGCATCTGGTTGTTGCGTCGCGGATTTCTACATATATAGCCGTTGCTGTACATTTGCGTGCCCCAGCGTTTTTCTGCACGGGCGAGCCGTAGCGTGCCGTCCTGGGCTGGATGGGGTATTGTTGGCTCAACATCGGTCACCTGTGAGGCTGCATAGGCGTTGAAGTGAGTTTTTGCTCTGTCATGCCATCCGAGATAATCGCCGGTATAGGCACCGCGCCACCCGCTCAACGGCATACGCCATCCCACCGCTCCGTGTTGCCATGTAGTGCCGTCCCATATTCCGTCGCCGGCGGCAATGAGTGTACTGCCCAAAGTGTTGACATATGGATCTGGGGTGACTATCACGATCCGATTGATGAGGCTGTCGCGCTGTACAAGGGTTTTGTCAAAATAAGCCGCAAGTGTATTCTGGTTCTTGCCGTCAATAACACGGTCGAGATATTCGACGTATTTGACCGTTTTACTTCCGCCGATATTGAATGAACATGATGACAAGGGTGGCTTGTTTTCGTCAGCGGCGAAGCAATTGGCGGGGTCTGCTCCTATATCGCCGCTTCTGCTTATCTTTACATTGACCGTTTCATGGCAATTTGCCGTCATTACGGCATCGGCAGGTAGGTTTTCACATTCGATTTTCCAGAGACATCCCTCGCGGTCAAAGGTGGCAAGCGTGGTAATGGTTATTTTCCCGTCTCCCCAACTGTCATCGGCGACAATATAGCGCCGTTCACCGCCTTTGTAATAAGACCTGCAGTCGGTCACGGAATCGAGTCGCAGCGTCTTGCCGTTGCATGTGACTGAAAAATTAATGTTTCGGTTGTCCCGCTTGTGATATGCCGCAAATACAGGGCGGTCGCTTGTCTCGATACGAAATAGTGAATGCCCTCCATACAAGGCTCTTGTATAATTGTTGTTGCCGTTATGGGTCATGATGTAGCCGTCATCGGTAGGCATGTAATTAAGCCGTCGTTGGGCGGGGAGTATGATTGGCGCGGTAATAAGGGCAAGAATCAGTAATTTTTTCATGAAACATTCATTAAGGTTAAGTCTGACGACAATTGGATGATATACTGTCGGTTTTCAAAATTACAAAATATCGGCGAAAATCAAAAATGAAAAAAGATTTGCATATATCGAAAGTAATTCATAACTTTGCACCGCTAAGTCAGAAATGACCCACGCTAAGGAGAGGTGGGTGAGTGGCTGAAACCACCAGTTTGCTAAACTGACGTAGGAG
>CAJUMZ010000025.1 GCA_910587665.1 uncultured Muribaculum sp. | reverse complement strand
CCAATTCGAGTTTGTCCACCCCCGCACCGACGACATAACATTCAAATCAGAATAAAATTTAAATTAAGATAGATAAATAGATAATAGGTATATGAAGAAAGCATTGATTACGGGGATAACGGGTCAGGACGGCTCGTTTCTTGCCGAGTTTTTATTGGAGAAAGGGTATGAGGTGCACGGGACCATTCGTCGGTCGTCGGTAGATTTCCGCGAAAGGATAGCCCACTTGGAGGGGCAGCCGCATTTTCATCTGCATTATGCCGACCTCGGCGATTCGATGTCGATCATGCAGGTGGTGTCGAAGGTGCGCCCCGACGAGATTTATAACCTTGCGGCACAGAGTCATGTACAGGTGTCGTTTGACTCGCCGGAGTTTACGGCCGATGTTGATGCGACCGGTGTGTTGCGCATACTCGAGGCCGTACGCTTGTGTGGGCTTAAAGACACATGCCGAATCTATCAAGCTTCCACATCGGAGCTTTACGGCAAGGTGGAAGAGGTGCCTCAGAATGAGAAAACGCCGTTTCATCCCTACAGCCCTTATGCTGTAGCCAAATTATACGGCTTCTGGATTGTGAAGGAGTACCGCGAGGCATACGGCATGTACTGCTGCTCCGGTATTCTATTCAACCATGAGTCGGAGCGTCGTGGCGAGACATTCGTGACCCGCAAGATAACCCTTGCCGCCGCGCGCATAGCACAGGGCAAGCAGGAGAAACTGTATCTCGGTAACCTATCGTCTCTCCGTGACTGGGGGTATGCAAAGGATTATGTGGAGTGCATGTGGCTTATACTCCAGCAGCCGGAACCGGAGGACTATGTGATAGCCACCGGCGAGCAACACTCGGTGCGCGAGTTCTGCCTTTATGCTTTCCGGCGTGCCGGAATCGAGTTGCGTTTCGAGGGTGAGGGTGAGAATGAAAAGGGCATAGATGTGAATACCGGTAAGGTTGTGATTGAGGTGTCACCCGACTTCTACCGCCCGACAGATGTGGTCAACCTTTGGGGTGACCCGACGAAGGCGAAGGAGAAACTCGGATGGGATCCGTCGAAGAAGACCTCGTTTGAGCAACTCGTAAATCTTATGGTTGATGCCGACATTGCCAAGGTCGCAGTTGAGCGTGCAGGTGAAAAGGTCCGCACCAACCTCGCCGAATACCTTGAAAAGGGAATTGTGAAATAGCGGTTGCCGAGGTGATTTATTTTTGCGTAATTGAACGAAAGTCATTACATTTGCGTAAGAACTACAAATAGAATGAAATCCCGGTTACCGTTTCTGCTTGTATCATTGCTGTTTCTTCTGTGGGGTGTCGCCAACAACATGAACGACACGCTCCTTGCGGCATTTAAGCGTATAATGTCGATGAGCGACCTTCAGACATCATTGGTGCAGTTCTCATTCTATGGTGCTTATTTCTGTTTCGCACTTCCCGCAGCAATGTTCATTCGCCGCTATTCCTATAAGTCGGGCATACTGCTCGGACTGGCTCTTTATGCCGCAGGAACGATGCTCTTTTTCCCGGCGGGTGAAGCGGCATCGTATGGATTTTACCTTGTAGCCATTTATATAATGGCGGGAGGATGTGCCATCCTTGAGACTACAGCCAACCCATATATCCTGTCGATGGGCGATCAGTCGACGGCAACACGCCGGCTTAATATCGCACAGACGTTAAATCCCATAGGGGCGATATGCGGTATATTGCTGAGCCGTCATTTCATACTTTCGGAACTTCACGGTGCCGATGCCGTTGCGCGTTCACGGATGGGGGAGGAGGCGCTTGCTGCCGTGCAGCGTCATGAATTGACTTCGATCTCCGGCACATATATGCTTATCGGCTGTATATTGCTCACGCTGCTTGTAGTGATAGCATGTGTAAGGATGCCAAGTGACCGTGACCGATCGGATGGGGCGGGAATCATACCTGTATTTAAAGAACTGTTGCAAAACCGACGCTGGCGTTACGGCGTTGTGGCACAGTTTTTTTACGTAGGAGTACAGACTGGTGTGTGGTCGTTCACAATTCGTCTTGCCATGGATCGCCTTGGCATTATGGAGCGTGATGCCTCGATGATATTCCTGTATTCCATCGTGGCGTTTACGCTTTTCCGCTTCTTGTTCACGTGGCTTATGGGATTTGTCCGCCCCGTTTTGCTTCTTGCCGCGGCATCGGTTGCGGCTGTTGCGTGTACGGTTGCAGTAATTACTTCTCAGGGATGGTGCTCGGTTGTTGCACTCGTCGGAATATCGGCATGTATGTCACTGATGTTTCCTACAATCTACGGTATCGCTCTCAATGGAATTAACGGAGAAAATGCCAAACTGGCGGCGTCAGGGCTTATAATGGCGATACTCGGAGGCGCGATCATAACCCCGCTTCAGGCAATGGTGTCTGACCGATTTGGCATAGGCGTGTCATTCTGGGTTCCGGTGGTCTGTTTTTTAGTCGTGTTTGCCTATTCGGCGGGAATAATACGAAAAGAAAATGCAAAAGGATAAAAAGAAAAAAGTATTTGTATCGGGATGCTACGATATGCTCCATTCGGGTCATGTGGCATTTTTCAAGGAGGCGTCACGTTATGGCGATCTGTACGTCGGCATAGGTTCAGACCGCACTATCGAGGAACTGAAACATCGCAAGACGGTATATTCCGAGAAGGAGCGTCTGTATATGGTAAAGGCAATACGCTATGTGGCTGATGCATATGTTAACCCCGGGTCGGGCATGCTTGACTTCATAGAGACGATGGATAGGGTGCGCCCCGACGTGTTTGTGGTCAATTCCGATGGTGGGTCGGATATGAAACGCCGTCTTTGTGAGGAGCGCGGTATCGAATATGTGGTGCTTGAACGTGAGCCCGACGCCGGGCTTGAAGCGCGGTCGACCACCTCGCTCCGTAACGGGGTTAAGTCACATCTCCCTTATCGTGTGGATCTTGCCGGTACATGGATTGACCAGCCTTATGTGTCGCAATACGGTGCCGGATGGGCGTTGACAGTGTCGATAGAGCCGACTTATGAATTTATGGAGCGTGGCGGCATGTCGACCTCTACGCGCAATGCGGCACGGAAAATTTGGCCTTACGAGCTTCCAAACTACAATGAGGAGATGCTTGCACGTCTGCTTTTCTGCTTCGAGAACGATCCGGAAAATGAGGGTCATGTATCCGGCGCGCAGGATGCCATCGGCATATGTATGTCGGGGCTTGTTCGTCACTATTATGACGGGCACTACTGGCCGTCGCGTATCGAGTCGTGTCACGACGAGGAGGTGTTGTCATGGCTTGAGAATCATGTGTGTCTTGTACCTATGTTTCCGCGCCGACCGGGATGCTCGGTGGTCGAAGGAAAGGATATAACGCCGGAGAAGGTAGCCGATCTTGCCTCTGCGGCGGCGCGTTGCTGGGATGCCATACTCGCCCGTGATTTGGAGGCATTTGCCTCTGCGTTCCGCGATTCATTTGACGCGCAGGTGGCGATGTTTCCCGCCATGATGCAGCCGGGCGTGAAGGGTTACATTGACAGCTGGCGCGACAAGGCGCTTGCCTGGAAAATGCTCGGTGCCGGCGGTGGAGGGCATCTTGCCCTCGTCGTGGACCATGTGCCGGAGGAGAGAGTAATTCCGATAAAAATAAGACGAAAAGATACGTTTTAATATAGAATATATATATACCAGGATTCAACTTATGGAAAAAGATTCTAAAATATATGTTGCCGGTCACCGTGGAATGGTGGGCTCGGCGATAGTGCGCGAGCTGAAGCGTCAGGGCTACACAAATATAATCACTCGTACCCATAGCGAGCTTGATTTGATCAACCAACAGGCGGTAAATGATTTCTTCGCGCAGGAGAAGCCCGAATACGTGTTTCTCGCAGCGGCAAAGGTAGGCGGAATCATCGCCAACAGCAGTGCGCTTGCCGACTTTATGTACGACAACATGATGTTGGAAATGAACGTAATAAACGCGGCTTGGCGAAACGGATGCAAGAAACTCGAATTTCTCGGGTCTTCCTGCATATATCCGCGCATGGCACCGCAGCCGATGCCGGAGAGTTGTCTGTTGACTTCGGAGCTTGAGAAGACCAACGAGGCATATGCCCTTGCAAAAATCTCAGGATTGAAATACTGCGAATATCTTAACCGTCAGTATGGCACCGACTACATATCGGTCATGCCAACCAATCTTTATGGTCCTAACGATAACTATCATCCCGAACACTCCCATGTGCTGCCGGCACTCATCCGCCGCTTTCATGAGGCTAAGGAGTCGGGGGCGAAGACCGTCACTTGCTGGGGTGACGGAAGCCCGTTGCGCGAGTTCCTTTATGTCGATGACCTTGCCAATCTATGCGTTTTCCTGATGAACAATTATTCCGGTAATGAGACCGTCAATGCAGGCACCGGCAAGGAACTTACAATAAAGGAACTTACCGAGCTTGTCGCCGTCACGGTCGGTTACGAAGGCGAAATACTTTGGGATACATCGCGCCCCAACGGCACTCCACGCAAGCTCCTTGATGTCAGTAAGGCAAAAAGCCTCGGATGGACTTACAAAACCGAGCTATCCGACGGCATCCGTCTCGCCTATGAGGATTTCTTGAATAACCCCATGCGAGCCGAAAGATAATCCCGATATTCCTATCTTTTACAGAGCCTGAAGTGAAATACTTCGGGCTCTTTTCGTTTTATTTACATCGATTTTTGATCCTGTCAATTATTACGAGCGCAAAATGCACGCATATCCCATAGACCAATGTGGCAAGCAAAGCAATGCGTTCGTAGAATAGTATCATTTTGGATAGAGGCACGTGGAAATCCGGATTTTCCTGCTTGACGGCGGCGATGATTGCGCAGGTGCTTAGTGAGAGGAATACAGCGATTGTTGATAATGCCGCAAATCCTAACCGTATATTACCAATTCGTATCATCGGGTGGGGTGCTTGGATCCGGAATTAATTACATCATAGTTTTCCATGGCCCACGATATTAGGTCGCCGATCAACGGTATAAGGCTTTTCCCGAGGTCAGTGAGCGAATACTCAACTCGTGGCGGAATCTCTGCATAAAGATGTCTTGTCAGTAACTTGTCAGACTCCAGTGCTTTTAGTGTTTCAGTAAGGACTTTCGGCGAAATGTCGGGGATTGCCTTGTTTATTTCATTGAATCTTGTGGCATCATTTTCAGCAAGCACACACAGAATAAGCATCGACCATTTGCCCGAAAATCGGCTAATGATGTTTCTGATAGGGCATGAGTCGATGCCGGTATATTTTTTCAAATTTTCTTTTAGCGGTAAACTGTTCATAATCAAAAATGCTTACCCGAAAGTAAGCGCCTTACTATTTTGTAACGTCTTGTTTTAGTGAAATATATAACTTAACTTTGCGCTATCGTAATGAAAGCGGCTTTCTTATGCAAAGTTAATATAAATTCTAAAAATAACAAATAATTATGAGCGAGATTAAGATTCTTGAGCGTGGCGATAAATTCGCCCATGTCACAGTCGGCAATTTGTGTGGTTTTGAGGGCAAACAGTTTGTAAAAGACGCAACCGGTGCGACATCCTGCGAGATTTCGTTCGGCGCATTGCCACAAGGTGGTGCAGTTCCGTTTTTCCACAGTCATAAGGAAAATGAGGAGAATTACATAATCCTTTCCGGAGCCGGTAAATTTCAGGTTAATGATGAGGTATTTGATGTGGCGCAGGGTTCGGTGATCCGTGTATCAACAAATTGCGACCGTAATCTTAAATGTACATCGGTCGATCCAATGACATATATCTGTATTCAGGCAAAAGAGGGTAGTCTTGGCGGATATACAATGACCGACGCTGAAATCACCGAACGCGAGTCGTTGCTGTAAAAACAATCCGTAGATCTATATGGAGGCTGCCTAACTTTGGTTGTTAGACAGCCTCCTGTTTTTAGTCGGATCGTAAATCTTATAAGATAAGTTTTACAATTTTATTGGTATTATGCCCAAAGGCACGTACTAAGTATATTCCTTTTGGTAGTATCGTATCAGAATTTCCGCCTACACGTGCTACGAGTGTTCCGCTTATTGTGTAAATTTCAGCATAATCAGCATCTCTTACCGAAAGAGTACCGTTGACACATTTAATAGACATTGTATTGTCTTCGATTCTGATGTCATTAATTGAGCTGCTTAACTCTCGAATAAATGCAACCGAGAACAGGTCGCCATCCTCATTTCCGGAATGTTTGGTGCCGACATGTATCCAGCTCCAACCCTTAGTATCGTCAACCGGTCCGATATTCTTCCCTGTATTTACACATCTGATACGGTAGTTGTCTCCATCAGGAGCAAAAACGAATATCGCATCCTCGTCAGCAGCATTGTGTCCTTCTTGCCAAAGAAGTTTTCCACCATCATTATAAAGACAATTCCCTTCCATGTCTGTAATGTTATAACCGGGGAAAGCGGAGCCTTCCGGGACAGGAGCAACGGAAAACTCCATATTATATCCGCTCGCTTCTGATTCGTTTATGATAAGTGCGGTCTGTTCTATATTCCAACTTTCCCAACTGTTGGCATGCCATCCGTTAGTGAGGAGTGCACCTGTGGCAACATGGGTAATTTTGTAAACACCCGGCCTTATGTAAGGTGGTATTACGCAATCTTTATATATGGCTATGGCTTGCTCCAATAAAGCTATGGCTTCCGACATGGCATCGTCCTGCCCATTGTCAAGGGTTTCTTTTGCGTCGTTGATTGCATCTTGTAGGGCAGTTCTTGCATCAAGAGGATATTGCCCCGGTGCATTACCTTCTTCAGTAGATGCAAGAAGAGTTTCTGCGTCGGAAATTTTTTCAGATAAACGGTCGCTCATGGATGTTCCCATTCTTTCAAAACGGAAAACATTACCGGATTCCTTGCCTGTATGTTTTGTGCCTACATGAATCCATGCCCAGCCTTTTGTGTCATCGTTAGGTCCGACATATTTTCCGGTTGCCAGACTCTTGATTTTTACATTGTCCCCATCAAGTTCAAATACGAAAACGGAATGTATGGAAAGTGGGTCAGTTGAACCGTCTTCAGAGAACAACAATGCTCCGTTGTCATCATAAAGATAGTTACCATTGTTGTCTCGGATATTGTATCCTTGTGCTTCGGCATCATTGGAGGTTCTGCTTACACGGAAATCGAAGTTATAGCCGTCTTCACCGAGATTAAGCAAGAGTGCACATGACTGTACATTCCAACTTTCCCAACTGTTGGCGTGCCATCCATTTGACAGGTAGGTACCGGGCAGGGCAACTGATTCAAACCTGTAGAAACCGTCGTCAAATTTCTCCGGAATCACCTGGTCGCGATAAATGCTTATGGCCAAAGTCAGCGATGCGCAGGCTTCTGCCATCTCTGAATCGGTACCGCCTATGGCATTCTTTGCTGTAGAAATCGCTGAAGACAGTGCGTTGCGGGCTTCTGTCGAATATTGGCCGGGGGCGATCCCTTCCTCTGTGGATGCAAGTAACGATTCTGCTTCTGCGATAATATCGTTAAGCCGTGCAGCAGCCGATTCCGCAATCAATTCGGCAGAGAAAAGATTACCTTGTTCTTTACCTGTATGCGTTGTTCCCAGATGAATCCAGCTCCAGCCTTTCGTATCATCGTTCGGTCCCACGTATTTCCCGGTTGACACGCAGAGAATACGGAAATTGTCACCATCTTCCTCAAATATGAAAACGGCTTCTTTGGATAGGGGGTCTATCGTATTCTCTTCCGAATACAGCAGTGCGCCATCGCTATTGAAGAGCAGGTGTCCTTCATTGTCGGATATATTATAGCCTTGAGCTTCGGCATTTTCAGGAGTACGGCTTATACGGAATTCCAAATTATACGCCGAGGCTTCATCCTCGTTAAGCAAGAGTGCGCATGACTGTACGTTACCGCTTTCCCAGCTATTAGCGTGCCAACCATTAGCAAGATAAGCTCCTATAGCCACACTTTTGAATCGGTAAAAACCTTCTACAAAAGGTGCAGGAACTTTAGACTGCTTATAGGCGTCGATAGCCATCTTAAGTTTTTGAACGGCTTCTTTGAGTGCGTTGTTGTCATCTGTAGGCGTTTGTTTTGCCGCATCAATCGCTTCTTGAAGTGTTGCTCTTGCACTTGCAGGGTATTGACCGCCCTCATTACCTTCAATAGTTGAGCTAAGTAAATTCTCGGCGTCGCTTATCGTCGAATTGAGCTGGTTAAGGTAATAGTCGGAAGAAATAGGTATCGGTATAAGACGGCATACTTTGTTGCCTGTCTTGTCGGAGTAAACTTTTGCTCCTGATGACTTGTCATCAAAACCGACATATTTCTCGGTGCCGAAATTTTTGAGTGTGATTACATTGCCTTCCTCTTCCACCGCGAAAATGGAATTTTTAGATGACAGGTCGCAGTCATCTCTGTAGAAGATATTCCAGGAGTCGCGTGTAACGTATACATTATCGGCAACTTGAATGTTGAACCCTTCCGCCTCTGCACCTACTGGAGCTTCGACAAAAGTAAATACTTGGCTGAAACCGGCTGATCCTTCTTCCTCTTGGGTGATACTGTTGCCAAGATTGGCAAGATCTGCACTGAGATACAGGTTTGTCCCTTCGAGCTGGAGCATATAGCCCTCACCCGGAGCTATTGCTGCATCGGCACTTTGGACAGACATAGCAAGACCAAAGACCACGCCCAAGATACTTTTAAAACTTGATGTTTTCATGATTGGTATAAAATTAGTTAAAGAAATGCCCTATGATAGAGCGATGCAAATATAGTCCTTCTCCGATGGCAAGGAGGAATTATATTCGGATGAAAGAGGGTGGTAATTCAATATTTGCGGATTTAGTTACCCTTTTGTGGAAAATTCAGAATTTGGTAGCTTTTTATATTAAAAAGAGTTCTTTTATGGTTGACTATACTCATGAAAATAGGATTAATCGCTATTCCTATTTTTTTATTGAGTCAATATATTGCGATGGAGATATGCCTTCATATTTTTTGAACATTCGGCTCAGATGTTGTGGAAAATCGAAGCCGAGAGCGTAGGCCGTTTCCGATATTGTCATTCCGGAAGCAAGGTTGTTTTTTGCTTCCTGCATTACAAATTTACGGATATGGAATGTCGCCGTGTTCCCGGTGGTCTTTTTAATCAAGTCGCCAAGATAGTTTGATGACAGGCATAATCTGTCCGAAAAATATTGCATGGAGGGCAATCCGCAAGTTAACTGACTGCCATTTTTGAAGTATTCGTGCAACAAGGCTTCAAACTTTGCCAGAATATCTGAATTTTCAAGTTTCCGCGTTATGAACTGGCGGTTATAGAACCTGCGGCAGAAATTAAGCATAAGTTCAATGTATCCTACTATTATGCTGCCCTGTACGTCATCATGTTTATTTTCAAGCTCATCCTTGATCTGACGCATGAAAGAGGCGAATATGTCATATTCATTCTCCGTCATGTGCAAAGCCTCGTTTATACGGTAATCGAAAAATGAATAGTCCTTTATACGTTTTTCCAACAGCGTGCCATGCAGAAGGTCGGGATGAAAAAGCAATGCCCAGCCATCCAGATCTATCCTGTCGCCGTCATCCTCCTTGCCTCCTATCTGTCCGGGGGCTACACATATCAGTGTGCCGTTGGTATAGTCGTATTTTCCACATCCGTATGTAAGGTCAACCGAAAGATTTTTGTGCATAAAAAGTCCATACACACCATATTGGTTGAGGCTGTGGCGTATGGGCGAAATCTCTTCAAAGTCAATGACGCTTACCAACCGATGCCGGTCAGCAAGTCCGTGGTATGCGCTGTAATCGCTGACGCTGTTGACTTTGAGTATATTTCCCATTTAATATACAATGCTGATTTACAGTTGCAAAGATACTGATTTTAATCCAACCGGCAAAGCAATGGTGGCTGTATATCCGTAAAATTGGTACGGTATTCCGTTATTGTGAAACGCCGATGCGGTTCTGCGGCAGTAATTTTGCAACATCAATCAATGCCTGCGGCATCGCGCGCTAACGCAAGCGTCGAAATGCGCTTAGATGATGTTGCGAGCTGAAGGTTGCGACATCAAAATTTGTAAGAAATATGAAAAGTAAAGTTGTTTTACCCGAAAATATTTGTGAGGACGAGGTAGTGGACTATCTGGCACAGCGATACCACACCACCCCCAACCGTGTTGTCGCCCGGTTCTTAGAGCAAGAGGGGATAATCACTACAACACCGGATGAAGGGCAACCTGAATTTCGGCTAACGCCTAATGAAATGGAAATTTTCAGGGATATGGGGATGCGCCCATCAGCAATCGAATTCACAAAACAATAAATTCCGGCAGATATGAACCGCAGGACTTTTCTATAATAGTACGTGATGGAATATGTTACATTAAATAATGACATAAAGATGCCGATGCAGGGCTTCGGCGTCTTTCAAATATCCGATACGGCGGAGTGTGAACAGGCTGTTACTGACGCAATAAACGTCGGTTATAGGCTGATTGACACCGCATCGGTATATGGGAACGAACAATCCGTCGGAGCCGCTATCCGTAAAAGCGGTATTCATCGAGAAGAGTTGTTTGTGACAACCAAAGCATGGATTTCCGAAATGGGATATGAGCAGACACTGCAAGCATATAAATACTCTCTCTGCCGGTTGGGTCTGGATTATATCGATCTCTACCTTATTCATATGCCATTCGGCGACTACTATGGAGCATGGAGGGCAATGGAGAAAATATATGCGGAAGGGCGCGTAAGAGCAATCGGCGTATGTAACTTTGAGCCGGACAGACTTATAGATTTATGCCATAACGCCAAAATTATTCCTGCGGTCAATCAAGTAGAAACACACCCTTATACCCAACAAACCGAGCTAATGCAGATTATGCAGCGACTCGGCATACAAATCGAGGCTTGGGGTCCATTTGCGGAAGGACGTAATGGATTATTCACTAATCCTGTGTTGGCAAATATCGGACACAAGTATGGAAAATCAGCCGCACAAGTAATATTACGCTGGCATTTGCAACGTGGTGTCGTAGCCATTCCGAAATCCGTACATAAGGAGCGTATGATAGAAAATTTCTCTATCAGGGATTTTGTGCTGACACAAAAAGATATGGATATTATCTCTGCAATGAATACAGGGCATGATATGATACTTGACCTGCATGATCCGGCAGAAGTAGAGCGGCTCTATAATATCGACTGTAAAAATTGAAAATTATGAAAATAAAATTTTTAATTCCCATTTTATGTATGGCAATTATTTTAACGGCAGCTTGTGGTGAACCCAATGACGACCCCGCCATTCCGGAACATGTTGAAACGATTGAACCGTCTGACGATGAAGAACAAGAATCCTCTGACGAGGTATCCTTAAATATGGACATCATAATCGGCAACCACGTCATTACAGCGAAAATGGAGGATAATGCCGCGGCAAGAGATTTGCTTTCACGGCTGCCGTTGGAGATAACGTTCAACGACTTCAACAACACTACCGAAAAGATATTTTACCCGAAACCGGCATTGACCTTGAATGGCGTGCCTCGCGGCTGCGCCCCTGTTCCGGGCGATATTACAATCTATGCACCTTGGGGCAACGTGGCTATTTTCTGCAAGGAATGGTCGCATAGCGATGATTTGATTAAAATCGGGCATATTGACGGTGACTGCATAAATCATCTCAGCGTTGACGGAGATATTAAAGTAACATTTAAGGTATCGGAAAAATGACGATAGAAAACTTCAAAGCATTTGTCAAAACCCGCAAGGCACTTGACACTGATGAAATCCACCGCTTTATGGATGAAAAAAGCGACGAGGCAAGGCGTGTCACATTTGAACTGAACGGTTCGTATCACACTCCCTCCGAGGTCAGGAGATTGCTGTCTGCCCTTATGGGTTATAAGGTACCGGATACCCTGCGGGTATTTCCTCCGTTTTACAGTGATTTCGGCAAAAATATCACCATTGGAGAAAACGTGTTTATCAACGCCTGCTGCCATTTTCAGGATCATGGCGGAATAACTATCGGTGACGGCTGTCAGATAGGGCATAATGTAGTTTTCGCCACTCTCAATCATGGTCTGTCACCTGAAACCCGGAAACATACCTATCCCGCTCCCATAATTTTAGGTAAAAATGTATGGATCGGTTCTAATGCCACAATACTGCAAGGGGTGACCATCGGAGATAACGCGGTCATTGCCGCCGGTGCGGTTGTTACAAAGGATGTTCCCGAAAACACGGTTGTAGGCGGTGTCCCGGCAAAATTCATAAAGACAATATGACAATATCAGTAAGATTCTTAAAATTTATTTTCGCTATCGTAATGTTTTTATTAACATTAAAGGTGTCAGCCAAACAAAACTATTCTGAAATGGAAAAGAAAAATATAGGCAACATATTGGCATTGTACCCGAAGCCTATGACTGTTGTCGGGGCTTACGTCGATGGCAAAGTGAACTGGCTTGTTGTCGGTCACACAGGAATAATCGGCCATAACCGCATACTTGTCAGCATGAGCAACAAGCATTACACCAATCAAGGAATCAAGGAGGCAAAAAAGCTGTCGATCAATCTCGTCAGCCGTGAAATGCTGCCGAAAGCCGATTACGTTGGCAGCGTCAGCGGACATGATGTTGACAAATCCGAAGTGTTCGATTACCATATCGGTGAAAACGGCACACCGATAATTGAAGCATCGCCTTTGACTATGGAGTGTGATGTGGTGGATATTCAGGAATCAGAGAGCTTCGACAATTTTATATGCACTGTCGCCAATACATACGCATCGCCGGAAGTCCTTACGCAAGACGGCAGTCTTGATTACTCCCGCTTGAAACCCGTACTGTTCGAGTTCCCTACATATTCCTATCTTGCCACCGGCGAGGTGATAGGCGAATGCCTCAATCTCAAACCGGAAACAGGTATGTGCTATAAGCAGCCAATGGCTTCCGACGGTATTGTCCGACTTTCCAAGATAGAGGTATATCCCCAATTTCTTGAGGAATATCTTGAATATGCCCGCGAGGTAGGCGAAATATCGCTTCGTACCGAGCCGGGAGTGCTGACAATGTATGCCGTTCAGGAAAAAGATAATCTTTGCAGGATTACAATACTTGAAACATACGCAAGCAAGGAGGTTTACGAGAAGCATATAGCATCACCGCATTTCCAAAAATACAAACAGGGTACACTGCACATGGTCAAAGACCTCGTGTTGTCAGACCAAAATGTAGTCAATCCTGCAAATACGTTGAACAATTATATCAAATGAAAATGAATAAGATAATCACGATACTGTTATTCAGCTTTTTAACAACAAATATTATGGCACAGCAAAAAATAGTTCAGACAGCCGGTCGTCAGCAACTCGGAGAGTTTGCTCCGGAATTCGCACATCTCAATGACGACATTCTTTTTGGTGAGGTGTGGAGCCGCAATGATCTTCTTTCGCTGCGTGACCGGAGCCTCGTCACAGTCACCTCGCTCATCAGTCAGGGCATAACCGACAATTCGTTGACGTTCCATCTTCAGGAGGCTAAGAAAAACGGTATTACCCGCACGGAGATAGCGGAGATAATTACCCATATCGCATTTTATGCCGGATGGCCGAAAGCGTGGGCGGCGTTCCGTCTTGCTAAGGATGTGTGGAATGATGACATAAAAGGTGATGATGCAAAAGCAGCATTCCAACGCTCCATGATTTTTCCTATCGGCGAACCTAACACTGCATACGCCAAATACTTTCAAGGCAACAGTTACCTTGCCCGTATCTCCGACTCGCAGATTCCGTTCTCGAATGTTACTTTTGAGCCGGGTTGCCGCAACAACTGGCATATACATCGTGCCACAAGCGGAGGCGGTCAGATGCTCGTAGGCGTTTCCGGGCGCGGATGGTATCAGGAGGAAGGGAAACCCGCACAGGAGATACTCCCCGGTACGGTCATCCATATTCCCGCCAACGTGAAACACTGGCACGGGGCTGCAGCCGACAGTTGGTTTGCTCATCTCGCGTTTGAGATTCCCGGTGAAAACGCCTCTAACGAATGGCTTGAGACAGTCACCGACGAAGAATACAAAAAACTCAAATAAGATTGCGATAGTTACAGACAATATGCAAAAACTTCCATTAGTTTCTTTGAGTAATCTGGCTTATGTATTGTTTCGGTGGCATATTCATTTTTCTCTTGAATGTCTCGCGGAATGTCTTTATGTCGCGGAAGCCACACTTTGCTGCCACTTCCTGCACGTTGCTGCTGCCATTGCGGAAAAGCTGAACAGCTTTGTATATGCGGTATTCGTTGATGAACTCGACAAGCGATAGTCCGGTCAATTTACGAATCTTTTTATATAAAGAAGAATGGCTCATGGATAGGCGTGATGCAATAAGCTCTATGCCGAAGTTATCGTCGCACATAGTTTCGTCTATGATACGGCGACATTTAGAAATAAAGCGTTGCTCTTCTCGTGTATATGTTTCAGTAATAGGCTTAACGGTTGAAAAATTCATTTCGCTATCGACAGATTTTTCAAAAAGACGATCCACACTTACACGAAGTATCTTAAGTGAGGATGGCTTGGTAATGAACGCATCAACTTTCGCTGAATAAGCTTTTATATAATCGCTTTCTGAAGCCAATGAAGAGAATACCACTATCTTGATATTGCGGGTTTGAGGGTCAGACTTCAATGCGCTTATGAGCGCGTGACCATCAAGACCGGGCATAAGTAAGTCTGTTATGACAATATCATACTCTCCTGTCCGGGCTTTTTCAAGTCCATCTATTCCATCAGAAGCATATTCGATGCGATAGTTGTCAGAAAATGTACGCGCAAGAAGGTTTATAACTTCAGGATCGTCATCGACAATTAGCATGGCACGGGTTGCGGTAGGATTGCCGGGTATAAGCTCCGGGGTTTTATTAGATATAATATCGGCTCTGTCAATTGGGTCGGGCAATTGTTGGGCGGGTATAAGTAGTTTGGGTATAATTACAGTAAAGGTTGACCCCACATTCACTTCGGATTGTAGCTCTATGTGACCTCCGTGCATTTCAACGAGTTCTTTGACAAAGGACAATCCTATTCCGTCGCCTCTCCATTCCTTTTGTCCGCGTTCACTACGAAAATAGGGTTGGAATATTGCCTCTCTGTTTGATTCGACAATGCCAATGCCTGTGTCGGTGACGCTGATTATTATATTATCATCAGAGTTCCGGATTTGTAGAATTACCGAGCCTCCGCGATGCGTATATTTGAAGGCATTTGAAATCAGGTTGGTCACGACGAGTTCGATTTTGTCCGGGTCAAAGACAGCCTCAATGGGCGGCATGTCATGAACATAATTGAAAGATAGACCTTTATGATGGCATAGCTGTTCATAATCCGGCACAAGGTCGCCAAAAAAGGCACAGACCTCTATTTTGCGTGGCTCAAGTCTGAACGATCCCGAATCCATCTTACGAAAATCAATTATCCGATTTATTATTCGTGTCAGCTTTATGGAATTACGATATGGACCTCTGAGATGCCCTACAGGTACATAAGGATTCTCAGATTCAAGCATTTCTTCCATTTGTGCTGATATAAGAAAACAGGGTGTCCTTAATTCATGGGTAAACTTGACATAAAAATCAAGCCTCATTTCATTGAGTTTCCGGTCGGCTTCGTTCTTTAGTTCGGCAAGGCGAGCCTTCTCCTTATTTTCATAAAAACGCCGCCATATGGTGTATGCCGAAAATAGTGCTCCGGCTATAAGCACGAGCCAAAGAAACCAAGCCCACCATGTCAGATACCATGGAGGGAGGATCTGTATAATCAGACGTGCCGGCTCTGTCATTGAACCGTCGGGCAGGGAATGTCGTACAAGCAATGTATAGTCGCCCGGCGATATATTTGTATATGTGGCGGCACGCAGGCCTGCATCTGTACGCCAGATCTCTTCCAGTCCGTCAAGCCTGTACTCAAACAACAATTGTTCGGCATTGACCATTTCCGGAACCGTGAAGTTGGCTATGAAGAAATTTTCATCATGGGTCAGGGTTACCCGTCGTTCTCCACGTGTAAACAGGGTCCTGTGTTTTTTGGGTGACAACATTATCTGCAGGTCAGTGAAGATTACTTCCCTTGGGACATTTATTACTTCAGGTCGATTTACCGGGATGGATACGAGACCTTTTCCGGTACCCAGATAAATCATGCCGTCGGATATGTCGGCAGCGTTTGAGCAATAGCTTGTAAGCAGTCTCTCGTCTCCGTATCGGAGAAACATGTCCCATTTGCGGACATACTTATAAAGTCCGTTGACGGTTCCGGTCCAGATGCATCCATGTTCATCCTCGATCATGGACTGGACCCTTGGCTCGGTCAATCCTTGATGTTCATTGTAAGAACACACTTTCTCGGAGCGAGGGTCAATAGAGAAAAGTCCTTTGCTCGCAAGGGTTACCCAAATCAGTCCGCGTGAGTCAACCGAGAGAAAATCCGCATTTCTCGATGGGAGGTGTATGTCGGCCGTCGGCCGGTCGGAGTAACGGGCTTTTACAGCAAGTGAGGTTTTGTCGATTACGATTACTCCTTCCAATCGAGTAGCCACATATATCAGATTTCCGCGTTCTTTTATTGACATCACCGCCAGATTGTTGCATCCGTCAAGAGTGGTGATTTCGCCCGTGGACAGATTCATTATATGAAGTCCTTCGCCGCCGATCCAGAGCTTCCCTATTTTGTCGCGGTGTAATACCCACAGACGCTGGAAATTCTCGTCAGGGATCTTGTGCATGCTGAATGTATGGTTTTTTATATCGAAAACGGCCAGCCCCGATGAGTATACAGCCATGTAAAGCTTGTCATTTTCTTTAACGAGGCTCACTACATTGTTTCCCGGAATGCCGGAATTGGACATATTATAATTGTCATGCCTGCCGGTGGCTGTGTCGAATACATCAAGGCCACCGCCGTCAAGTCCGAGGTAAAGGGTGTTTCCGTCACGGACCGAAGCCGTCACTATATCGTGAGACAGCCCTGAGCTTTTGTTGAAAATATTGAATCTGTTCAGTGACGGGGAGAGCATTCCGACACCGTTGCGGTAACTGCCGCACCATAGGTTGCCACGGCTGTCATCACATACCGTATAGAATACATCAGCCTTAAACGTTGAATTGTCGTTGCCGTAATGCTCAATGTTACCGTTGCCGTCAATGGCGTGCAGTCCTGTCCCGTCACAGGCAAGATACACTTTGTCGCCGCAACGCGTGGCTGCCATGAGTCCCTGTACGGAGGGAAGTGCGGGGTCGTGCTTTAATTTCCCGGTCGCATTCATGATCCGATATGTTCGTGACCATGAGCCGAGCCCTTTTCCCACATACACCTTTGAATCTCTGTTATCACAGTATATATTCATATTTGTATCATAACCCAGTGGGATATTGTTGTGTATCAGCTCCTGCTCCCCGTCGGGAGAAAGGACTGTTATCCCTTCATTTGACAATGCCATAAGCTTGTCATCGGCAAAAATAGTGATATCCCCATAGCGCCTGTTTTCAGGCTTGGGAAGAATACGGAATATGGGATTTCTTATGCCATGATTGAGTGAACCGTCGGTATCTTGTTGCAGCTTAAGCAGTTCCCCCCCTATTGTAACACAAAAGACCGGACCGCCGGATATGCCTGTTACACGACATATCCTTGCTGAAAGCTCTTGTATGCCGGCGACTTTAGCCCCTGTCACCTTGCCATGGCAAAATTTTCCATCTGCAAAGCTGAAAAAGTCTACTCCATTGTCGGTCGCTATCCATATCCCTTCCTTTGCGGCATATAGTCCTCTTACCATATTGTTGCATAGCGATTCCGGATCGTCGTCATAATGGCGATAGGAGCGGATTGTGTTGCCGTCATAGCAGGCAAGACCATTCCATGTACCGATCCAGATGAATCCGAATTTATCCTCACAAATTGCGTTGACGCGATTATCAGGCAATCCGTGAGAGGCATTTATCTCCTTGAAATATGTCATGGCCGGTGAGAATGGTGATGCCGTAACGGCAAAACATACCGGAACAGCAATGAATAATGCTATGAACCGGAGTATTGTATTCAGTTGTGGCATTGTGTAATGGTATTTTCGGATTATGTTGAAACGTTCGATTTACCGGTGTTTAACCACGACAAAATTACGAATTTTGGTTTGTTTGAGGTTGGTTTCGGTGAAAAAACGGCGGGGTGAATTTCGTATTTTATGGGGCGAAATTCGTATTGGTGAATTTTGTCGGGCACTGTTGTGTTGCTTGACCGATTGTTACCCCTAAAATACGAAAAAATGTACTTTTGGTTCATCTGTTCAATCTATCTTTGCGCTGTATGAATTTCACGGTAAAATGTAAAACAATGACATTATGCCATGAAGGACTGAAAAAATAATCTAACCAATTACTAATATCACATGACCATGCGTGTTAACAAAACTACAAGGAGTACCGTGGCTTCAGCCGCACTCTTGTTGTGCCTGTCGGCAGGTTGGCCTTCAATGGCTGCAGCTTCACCACAGGCAAGTGCGGTGGTGGCATCCCAGCACATCACCGGCACTGTTTATGACAGCGAGGGCGAACCGTGCATAGGCGCGACGGTAATGCCTTCCGATAAAAAAATTATTCCTGTGACCACCGACATTGATGGCAACTTTATCATCAATTCGTCACATCCGGTCAAACTCATTGTTTCATATGTGGGTTGTTCGAGTCAGGAAATAGAGGCCAGGCCGGGCGTTCCGGTTGAGGTGCATCTGAAAAACGCCGACAATATGCTTGATGAGGTTGTGGTTGTCGGATTTGCCACACAGAAGCGCGTCAATCTTACCGGCGCGGTAGGTACGGCTACAGCAAAGGACCTTGCCGACCGTCCTGTGAGCGATGCCGCAACCGCGCTCCAGGGTGTCATACCGGGTCTAAACATATCTAATTCAAGTGCAGGAGGAGAGCTTAATGCCTCCAAGGGCGTGCAGATCCGCGGTATGGCTACCATCGGTGAGGGTTCCAGCGGATCGCCGCTTATACTTATCGACGGGATGGAGGGCGACCTTAATGCCATAAATCCGCAGGATATAGAGAGCATCTCGGTCCTCAAGGATGCGGCATCATCGTCGATCTATGGTTCGCGTGCGCCTTTCGGTGTGATCCTCGTTACGACGAAGAAAGGCTCGTCGGGTCGCACAATTCTGCGCTATAACAACAACTTCCGTTTTAATCAGCCTCTTAAGATCGCCGATCAGATGGATTCATGGCATCTTGTCAATTATCTTAATGACGTGACCGGATATACGTCTCCGGGTACACGTGAGTTTGACGATGACTATGTGGCGAAAGTCAAGGCCTATTACGAAGGCACGAGCGATGTCGTATCAGATGTCTATCATTATGAGAACGGTCACTCTATCTGGGGTCTTTCGGAATTGACCGGTATCTATGCCAATACTGATTGGATGGATGAGTATTATAAGAAGACGGCATTCGCGCAGGAGCATAATCTCACTCTGTCGGGAGGCAACGACAAAACCAACTATTACGTTTCCGGCAACTGGATGGACATGGGCGGATTCATGCGTTATGGTGAAGACGATTACCAGCGCTTCTCAGTCATGGGCAAGATCAACTCGCAGCTCTACAGCTGGTTGAAAATCAATTTCACAAGCCGCTGGAACCGTACCGACTATGACCGTGCCACAACGATGGACGGCGGGTTTTATGACAATATGATGCGCCGGTCCATATCGCTGGCCCCGAAGTATGACCCTAACGGTTTTATTGCCTCAGATTTCAACTATATAGAGGCTCTTGAAAACGGCGGTCGCCACAAGGAGCAGAACGATGTGTTCACCAATCAGTTGACTGTGACTATAACTCCGATAAAGAACTGGAATATAATCGGCGAGTTCAATGCACGAGTGAACAACAACTGGACCCACGAGGATGCCTTCCCTGTCTACGCCCATGATGCCCTTGATCCCGACCAGCTTCATATACCGACTTATTATTCCCGCACTACATCCTATGTAAAGGAGTATTCCTACAGGAGCACGTTCCTTAATGCCAATGTATATACAAATTATAATCTCAACCTCAACGATGTCCATAATTTTACATTCATGGTGGGCGCGCAGGTCGAGAGTTTTAAGGATCGTTACGTAGACGGAAGCCGTAATGACGTGACATTGCAGGATCTTCCGGTATTGAGCCTTACGACCAACCAGACCGACTATTCACTTGGCGGAAAATATCAGGAATGGCGCACGGTCGGTATATTCGGGCGTATCAACTACGACTATAAAAACCGTTATCTTGTCGAGCTTAATTTGCGTTACGACGGTTCAAGCCGTTTCCGTAGCGACAAGCGATGGGTGTGGTCGCCTTCATTCTCTGCCGGATGGAATATCGCGGAAGAAAACTTTTTCGAGCCTTGTCGTGAATATGTCGACCTGCTGAAAGTACGCGGATCTTACGGCCAGCTTACAAATCAGAATACCAACAATTGGTATCCTACCTATAGGGTCATGGGACTCAATACAGGCAACGGCGGATGGCTCGTCGACGGTGAAAAGACCAATACAGCATGGTTCCCCTCGCTGATCTCTACATCGCTCACATGGGAAAAGGTGCGCCATACCAATATCGGTATCGATGTCACCGCACTGCGTCAACGCCTCACAGCAGGCTTCGACTACTTCTGGCGTACCAATAAGGACATGGTGGGCCCAGGCGTGACTCTTCCCGCCACGCTCGGTACCGGAGTTCCCCCGCAGAATCTCCTTGACATGCGCACCTATGGCTGGGAATTCAACATCGGCTGGCGTCAGGTCATAGGCGACTTCAGCTATAATGTAAGATTCAACATTTCCGACGACCAGACTAAGATCACCAAGTATCCTAACCGCGAGAACTACCTTGACAAGTATATCGCCGGTCGTGTCACCGGAGAAATATGGGGACTCACCTCCGTCGGGGTTGCCCGTGACCAGGAGACAATGGACAGGCATATCGCGAATGTCGACCAGAGCGAGCTCAACGCCTCGGAGTGGAAAGCAGGTGACATGATGTATGCAGATCTCGACGGTGACGGCAAGATCCACAAGCAGACGCGTCTGGGCGAGTCGGGCGACTTGACCGTGATCGGAAATTCAACTCCCCGCTTCCGTTATGGCATCAACCTCGGGGCTACATGGAAAGGCATCGACCTGTCGGTATTTTTCCAAGGCGTAGGCAAGCGTGACTACTATTTCAGCCCTTATGGCGACCAGGGCGCCGGAAACAAGGGCGCGGCATTCTGGGGAGCGACTGTCGGCGGCCGATGGGAATCGCTGTTCTTTAACGAGCATCTTGACTATTGGCGTGATGACAGCAGCCTGCTGGGAGAGAATCTGGACTCCTACTATGCACGTCCTCTCTATTATACCAATAAAAACCGCGAGGTACAGACCCGTTTCCTTCAGGACGGCTCATATCTGCGCGTGAAAAATGTACAGATCGGATACACTTTCCCTTCGGCATGGACCAAGAAATTCTATGTTAACAATCTCCGCATATATTTCTCCGGTGAAAACCTCCATACCTGGACAAAGATGACCAAGGTCATAGATCCTGAAAGCCTTGAGGTATCGAAGATGAAGTCGGGTGGCGCATATCCGCTTTCCAGAACCTATTCTTTCGGTCTGTCCATAGATTTTTAATCGACCTACCAATAAAATAACAAACGAAATGAAAACTACATATAGCAGATATATAGGGCTGGCAGCGGTGGCATTTGCATCACTGGGCGTTATCTCTTGCGATGACTATCTTGATATCACCCCGCCTTCGGAAATAGCCCCTGAGCTCTACTTTAACTCGGCCGACCAGCTTGCGGCCTATACCATAAATTATTATTGCAACTATTCCAACTGGGATACCGGTCAGGGTGGTCAGTTCCCGAGCCATGCCGACTACACCTCCTTTATCCATGACGACATGGGCACCGACAATGAAGCTTCGTCAAGCTGCGGCAATCAATTTTATGAGGGCGCCGATTATAAAGTCGGTGACAAGGGTGGAGACTGGTATTTCAACCGTATAAACGACATTAATTTCTTCATCCGCCGCGTAAGGCCGAAAATAGAGGCCGAAGAGATCTCGGGCAATCCTGTTGCCGCAAAGCATTATTTCGGAGAGGCATACATGCTGCGTGCCATGGAATATTTCCACCGTCTGCGCCGTGTCGGTGACTTCCCTATCATCACCACCGACCTTCCTGATGATCGCGCTACCCTTGTAGAGGCGTCCAAGCGCCAGCCCCGCAACAAGGTGGCCCGGTTCATTCTTGCCGATCTTGACTCGGCACTTACGCTTCTTTCCGATGGCTCTGCTACCGGAGGACGTGCCCGCATCACCCGCGATGCAGCCTTGCTTTTTAAAGCGCGTGTTGCCCTTTACGAGGCTACTTGGGAGAAATATTTCGCCGGTACGCCTTTTGTCCCCGATGCAGCCGCCGGTTGGCCGGGCAAGGAGAAATCGTATAATGACGGATTTGTATATGATAACGAGGCAGAAGTAAGATTTTTCCTCGATCAGGCTCTGGCTGCCTCCAAGGAAGTAGCCGACGCACACCCCCTGCTGACCCAGAATTCAAAGAATGCCATCGGTGCCGACGCATCGGTAGGAGCCAATCCCTACTACGATATGTTTGCGACAACCGATCCGTCGATCTACGACGAGGTACTGATGTATCGCGTATATAACCGTGAAAAGGGCGTAGCTCATTCACTCAACCAATATATGCGTCAAGGTCAGGCACGTGGCTATACACAGGAATTTGCCAACGCCTTCCTTATGGAAAACGGTCTGCCTATCTATGCTGCCGGTTCTTTATATGCCGGTGATGACTGGGTAGCCGATACGAAGCAGAATCGCGACTGGCGCTGGCAGCTGTTTATGAAGGCTCCGGGCGAGTATGTCTATACCGATGCCGATGATCGTATGGGCGGCGGTAAAAACTATGATGTCCCCGTGGTATGGTCGGGTAGTGTCAAGTTCTGCACTTCGACAGGATACAAGAAAGGAAAATACATGACCAAGCTTACGAAGTACACATCAACCGGCACTGATGAAACAGCCTCCATCGTTTTCCGCGCGGCTGAAGCCTACCTGATATATCTTGAGGCGGCTTGGGAGCGTTATGGCGACAATCTTGACTCTGATGCGTGGAAATATTGGCAGGCCCTTCGCCAGCGTGCCGGCGTTGACACCGACATCAACAAGACAATCAATGCGACCGACCTTGACAAGGAAGAGTTCTATACTCATGACCTTGCACTTTATTCCGCCGGTCGACGCATAGAGAGCAAAGTGTTGTATAACATCCGCCGCGAGCGCCGTTGCGAACTGATGAGTGAGGGTTTCCGTCTTGATGACCTTTACCGCTGGCGCGCACTTGACCAGATAATCGGCGGAGGATACTATGTTCACGGTGCCAAGATCTTCGGCCCGATGCTTTCAGGCTTTGCCAAGAACCGCCTGAAGTATGACCAGGCCGATCCGTCAAACAACAATGTGTCGTCGCCCAGTGACACTGAGGCCGGCTTTAATGGCGACGCCAACTATCTGTCAATGTTCCGCGTGACCCCCGATAATAAGTTTTATAAAGACGGTATGTCATGGCATATGGCCCATTATCTGTCACCGATCGCTGTCGGTCATTTCCTCGACAGCTCGGCGGACGGAACAGACATATCTTCGTCACCGATTTATCAGAATCCTTACTGGAGTACGACAAGCAATACACCCGCACAACAATAGACTAACCATATTTTTTAACCTAAAAAACAAAGCAATGAAAAGAATTTTACTTGCAGCTGCCACGGCAGCGGGAGTCATGAGCCTCAGTGCTCAGACCAACTTCGTCAAAAACGGCGATTTCGAGGCTGAAGGATTTGAGCAGACCACTCCTCACGATTGGGATGACACCCATACTTTCTTAACAAACCTTCCTGGCTGGACTTTAAAGGGGCTTGACGAATGGAGCGTCCTTGCCGGTCTCGTGCCCGTGGAAATCGACGAGGAATACACATTCGAAGGTAATAAGAACTGTCTCCATCTTTATCGTTTCGACGATAACGGGTGGCAGGCCGGCTCTGTATCACAGGAAGTGACAGGTCTGACCCCGGGACAGACCTATACCCTTGGGTTTATCGCAGCACGTGCCGGAGGCGAGACCGTTGACTGGGACGATCCTTATTTTCTGGTAAGCCTTGAGGCTGCCAATGCTTCGGGCGAATACACTCACGCCGATTACCTGATCTCAGACAAGGATGATGCGATCTGTAGTGCTGACGTGTGGGAACCCTACGAAAAGACCTTTACAGCCCCTGCATCGGGCAAGGTCATGCTTACCTTCGAGCACAACAATACAAAATGGGAAGGCAGTCACTCAGAAGGCTTTTGGATGGATGTTGACGACGTCGCTATCATGACGCCGGAAGACTACAAGGCTTATTTCGATGCAAAGGGAGATAACGCCGGTATTGAGGCTGTCGGCAGTGAGGCTGACGTAGAGACCCTCGGAGTATACACTCTCTCCGGTATCCGTGTAGCCAACAGTGTCGATGGACTTGGTGACGCCAAGGGCATTTATGTCGTGCGCACGAATAAGGGAGCAAATAAAATTGTACGTTAACCGGGCGTGACGCTCATGTGACATGGGGGAGGCAATCATTCAAAGAACAGATCTTTCCGATTGGCTCCCCCATATCTCAAATATATAATCATGAAATGTTTTTAACATGAGAAAATTTATTCCTACCCTCGCCGGAATACTCATCTCTTCAGGTTTTGTCTCGGCTCAGTCAGACATAGATAATCGTTATCCGGGTTATAAGCTTGTTTTTCAGGATGAGTTTGACAAGGGCGACAAGCCTGACACCGAGGTCTGGCAATATGAGCATGGTCTGTGCCGAAATCATGAAGATCAGTATTATCAGGAGGATAATGCGACGGTTCGTGACGGCTGTCTGGTGATCGAGGCCCGTAAGGAACGTGTCAAAAACGAGTTTTACAAGCGTTATTCATCTGATTGGAAAACGAAAAACCAATATGCCGAGTATACTTCATCATCTATCTGGGCAAAGCCTGACTACCAGTTCCAGCAGGGTATATACGAAGTCCGTGCCAAGATACCGGTAGGAGCCGGCTATTGGCCGGCCATCTGGAGTACAGGCAGTAAATATGAGTGGCCTTACAACGGCGAGATTGACATGATGGAATATTACGGCGACGCTATCCATGCCAATGTCGCGTGGGGTGGATCCAACCGCTGGCAGGCCGTATGGAGCAGCCAGGCACCCAAAATGTCGACATTCGATGCCGACTTCGCTGATAAATTCCATATATGGCGCATGGAATGGACAGATGAGGCAATCAGGATTTATCTGGATGACCGTCTGCTCAACGAGACAAAACTCGACCGCACTGTCAACGCCAATCCCGGGCAAAGCTGGTATAATGTAGACAACTATAATCCGTATCGTGACCCGGAGAACAAACAGCGTATGTGGCTAAACTTCGCTTTGGGGGGTGATAATGGTGGTTCGTTGGCCAACACAGTATTGCCGGCAGAATATCTGGTCGATTATGTGCGTATATATGTCCCGGATGGAAAAGCGGCTGAGCTTGGTTTGGCGATAACGAAAGCTGAGAATCTGCTTGAACAATCGCAGGAGGGCGATTATCCCGGCTGTTTCAGTTCCGACTCACGTAGGTTTTTTGAGGAAGCCATCGAAGAGGCAAAGACCAAACTCACTTCTGAGGATGAAAATGAAATATTATCTGCTATTGACGCATTGGCTCAGGCAACAGCAAGTTTTAATGATTCTGTCAATAAGGTAGAAGATGGCGTAGCCTATCGCCTTAAGCATGTTGCCTCCGGATGCCTGTTGTCGACGGGGTGGTATAATGAAAAGCAGCAGGTTCTTCTACTTGAGGATAACAGCGACGGTATTACAAACAAGGATTACAATCAGGAGTTTACGTTCGTTCCCAACGGCAATTCATATAACCTGCTTACAGGCGACGGCAACTACGTGTATCGTGACTCATGGAACTTGTTTTGGACTGACTCTCCTACGCTTACGACAAACAATTACAAGTTTCTTCCTGAATATACCGATGGGTATGTCGTGTTGAAAAATCTTGGTTCAGGCAAATATTTCGGTTCGGATGACACGACGGCATGGTCATGTATGTATAGCGACAAGGCCGGATCCGGCAATCCGAAGGCATGGTTTCGTGTCTATCCCGCCGACATGGCGACCATTGAAGGCATTACTGCCGATAATGAAGGCGCGTTGTCTGCTGTCTATAGCTCACAGGGAATGCTTGTGGGCACAAGTCAGGATGACTTCGACAAGCTTCCCCGCGGCATATATATCATAGTCAAAGGAGGCAAGACTTTCAAGATAGCAAAGTAAAATAAACTTAATTCACTTTCAATCATGAACACATTTCAACGATTTTTATTGGCTGTAATATTTCTGTCATCATTCATGGGTGTCGTTGCAAAGGATATTGTAAACGGTGAGGTATGGCTTGATACATCCGGCAATCCAATAAATGCCCACGGTGGCGGCATACTTTATCACAATGGAATGTATTACTGGTATGGCGAATACAAAAAGGGTGAGACTGTCCTTCCCGACTGGGCTACGTGGGAGTGTTACCGCACCGATGTGACCGGTGTCAGCTGCTATTCGTCGCCCGACATGGTCAACTGGGCATTTGAGGGAATAGTGTTGCCGGCAGTGCCTGATGACACCGATCATGACCTCCATCCGAGCAAGGTGCTTGAACGACCGAAAGTGGTCTATAATGCCAAAACCAAGAAGTTTGTCATGTGGGCTCATGTTGAAAGCGCTGATTATAGCAAGGCCGCTGCCGGCGTGGCTGTGTCTGACAGTCCAACAGGTCCATTTGAATATCTCGGCTCATTTCGCCCTAACAATGCAATGAGCCGTGATCAGACGATATTTGTAGATGATGACGGGAAGGCATATCAGTTTGCTTCATCGGAAAACAACCAGACCCTCTACATCAATGAACTTACGGATGACTATCTGCGACCGACGGGTCGATACACCCGTAATTTTATTGACGCTGCCCGCGAGGCTCCCGCCGTATTCAAGCATGACGGAAGATATTACATGCTCTCTTCCGGATGCACAGGCTGGGATCCCAACAAAGCGGAGCTTGCTGTCGCCGACAGTATCATGGGTGACTGGACTGTCATCGGTGACCCGAGCACTGGCAAGGATGCCGACAAGACATTTTACGCGCAGAGCACCTATGTTCAGCCGGTCATGGGAAAAAATAATTTATATATCGCGATGTTTGACCGCTGGAATAAGATAGATCTTGAAAACTCTCGTTATGTATGGCTTCCGATTTCAATAACCGACGATAAAATCACTATACCTTGGCGTGAAAGCTGGAATTTCGATTGCATCAACGGGGAAGACTGATACGTATAGGTATAAATTAGGAAAGCAATGGCTTGACTGGATTCTTTTTATAAGGTAAAAAGGATTGTTTTGGTGTATTTTCAATAGAATATAAATTAATAGGTAAAAGATTGTTTTTGGTTAATCAGTCGGCAGTCTGTCAATAGACTGCCAGCTGATTAAATTATATACCGGATAAAAATGAAAAATCTAAAATTCATATGCTCGCTGTCATTACTGAGAAACAGATACGCCGTAGTATTATCGTTGATTATGGTTTCTATCTGCGCTCGCGGTGAATGCGGTGGTATATCTCCGTCAAGCCAAGGACTGATACAGGGCGCACGATGGCTTGACATTGAAGGAGAACACATAAATGCTCATGGCGGTTGTGTGCTGTTTCATGATGGTAAATACTATTGGTTTGGCGAACAAAGGCCTTTAGCACCCGGTATGGGTCAGGAAGGTGTAAACTGCTATTCCTCTAATGACTTGACTACATGGATTCCTGAAGGATTAGCCCTTACTGTTTCTGAGACACCGGGCTGTGATATAGAGCGGGGATGCATAATCGAACGGCCTAAAGTCGTTTACAATAAGAATACCGGAAAGTTTGTGATGTGGTTTCATCTCGAGCTTAAAGGAAAAGGCTACGGGGCGGCCCGCTATGGTGTCGCTGTGTCTGACACTCCGGTCGGACCGTTTACATTCCTTTCGTCAGGCAGGGTCAATCCAAAACAATATCCACTGAATCTCAGTGAAGGCTTGAGAAATGGTAATGATGAGACCGGCGTATATCAAGATTGGTCTCCGGAATGGATTGAGGCAGTAACAAAAGGACTATTTGTAAATCGTGATTTCAATGAGGGGCAGATGTCACGTGACATGACACTCTTTGTCGATGATGACGGCAAGGCATACCATATTTATTCATCGGAAGAGAATCTTACGTTGCATATAGCTGAGTTGAGCGATGATTACCTCAGTCATACGGGAAAATATATCCGTGTGGCTCCGGCCGGACATAATGAAGCCCCTATGGTGATGAAAGCCGATGGCAAGTATTGGATGGTTACATCCGGGTGCACCGGCTGGAAACCTAATGAAGCGAGATTATTTATGTCGGATTCCTTAATGGGCGAGTGGGAACAACTTCCAAACCCGTGTGTCGGGCCAAAATCCGAGATTACATTTGGCGGACAGGGCAACTTTATATTTATGGATCCCGTGTCGGGGAAACATATTGCCATGTTTGACATCTGGAATCCGGAGTGCCTCGGAGATTCAAGACATATCTGGCTACCTGTGACATTTGAGAAGGGTAGACCTGGGATTCATTGGCGGCAATATTGGTCTTTCTAAAAAACACAATAATTACATATCATTTTATTAAAAAGACTTAAATTACAGTGGTATATTAAAGAAAAACGTATACTTTTATAGAAGATTAACCCTTAAATTATATGAAATAGCTGAATAAAATGAAAAATATAGTCCCGCAGATATTGATAATTTTTGTTTCATTGGCTTTTTGTGCGTATTCAAATGCCACGACTGTCTCGGATAATTGTTTCGGTCAGAAATTCGAGGCGGGTGACGGCACTTTCCTGCTCAACGGAAAGCCCTTTGTAGTGAAAGCCGCCGAGTTGCACTATCCCCGCATCCCCAAGGAATATTGGGAGCAACGCATACAGCTGTGCAAGGCATTGGGTATGAACACAATCTGCCTATACACTTTTTGGAATTCCCACGAGCCGAAGCAGGATCAATTCGATTTCACAGGTCAGAACGACCTGCGTGAGTTCGTCAAGCTCTGCGAGGCAAACGATATGAAAGTCATCCTCCGTCCCGGTCCATACGTTTGCGCTGAATGGGAAATGGGTGGTCTGCCGTGGTGGCTACTCAAAAAGAAAGACATCCGTCTGCGTGAGCAGGATCATTTCTTCATGGAGCGCGTCGACAAATTTCAGAAAGCGCTCGCTGAACAGGTTGGTGACCTTACAATCGCCAACGGCGGTCCTATAATCATGGTGCAGGTAGAGAATGAATACGGCTCCTATGGTATTGACAAACAGTATGTATCGCAAATCCGCGATATGCTCCGCAAGAATTTCGGCAAGGATGTGACGCTCTTCCAATGTGACTGGTCATCCAACTATCTCAACAACGGACTTGACGACCTTATCTGGACAATGAACTTCGGTACGGGCGCGAACATCGACCAGCAGTTCGCCTCCTTGAAAGAGCATCGTCCAAACTCTCCGCTGATGTGTTCCGAGTTCTGGAGCGGATGGTTCGACAAGTGGGGTGCCAACCACGAGACACGCCCCGCCGCCGACATGATAGCCGGTATCGACGAGATGCTATCCAAGGGTATATCGTTCTCGCTCTATATGACTCACGGTGGCACAAACTGGGGACACTGGGCGGGAGCTAACTCGCCCGGCTTCGCTCCCGATGTGACAAGCTACGACTATGATGCCCCTATAAGTGAGTCAGGGCAGACCACTCCGAAATATTGGGAACTGCGCAAGACACTCGCCAAATATATGAACGGAGAAAAGCAGGCAAAGGTGCCCGCCACTATAAAACCGATTGAAATAAAGACATTCCTCTTTGACGAGGTGGCTCCTTTGTTCAGCAACCTTCCCGCGCCGAAATCGGATGTCGATATAAAGACAATGGAGGAATATGACCAGGGCTTCGGCTCGATACTCTACCGCACAACGCTCCCGGCACTTGCCGAAGGCACGTTGCTGACCGTTAACGACCCTCATGATTACGCACAGATATTTGTCGATGGCAAATACATCAGCAAGCTCGACCGCCGCAACGGTGAGAAGGAACTGATGCTCCCCGCCTGCAAGAAAGGCGCACAGCTCGACATTCTTGTTGAGGCAATGGGGCGCATCAACTTCGGTCGTGCAATCAAAGACTTCAAGGGCATAACTGACAATGTTACCCTGACCGTCGAAAGCGATGGTCACAAGTGGGTTAATGACCTGAAGAACTGGCAGGTCTACAACATTGAGGATACCTATGAGACTTACACCTCTTTTGGCGAATTTTATCCCATAGGGGCTTTTACGACGGGTGACGACGGTCGACTGCCGAGAGGCGTTTATCGTGCCACATTCAACATCAAGGGCAAGCCATCCGACACCTTCCTCAACTTCGAGACATGGGGTAAAGGACTGGTCTATGTCAACGGTCATCCGATGGGGCGTATCTGGGAAATCGGACCGCAGCAGACACTCTACATGCCAGGATGCTGGCTGAAACAAGGTGATAACGAGATAATCGTCTTTGATATTCTCGGTCCGCGAGAGGCTAAGTCCGAGGGGTTGAAAGAGCCGAAACTCGACCAGCTGCTTGTGAAGAAGCGTCAGATCCACCGCGAACCGGGGCAGAACCTTGACCTTACAGGCGAAAATCCAATATTCGCAGGCTCATTCAAGCCCGGCAATGGCTGGCAGGAAGTGAAATTCGCCCCTGTCCGTGGTCGCTACGTCTGCATCGAGGCAGTCAATGCTATCGACGGCAAGGATATAGCCGCAATTGCCGAGATGTATCTCCTCAATGACAAGGGAGAGCGTCTATCGCGTGAGCCGTGGACTGTGATGTATGCCGACAGCGAGGACACCGAAGGTGTGAACCGCTCCGCCGACAAGACCTTCGACCTTCAGGAATCCACCTACTGGCAGACAGCACCCGGCGTGGCATTTCCCCATTCGGTGGTCATCGACCTCGGTGCCTCGCACAACATCGCCGGCTATCAGTACCTCCCACGCATGGAGTCCGAAGCCCCAGGAGCAATCAAAGACTTTAAAATATATATTAAAAATACACCCTTTAAATACTAAAACCATCCTGATGAATAATCAAATTGTAAAAACTGGTCTATGCATATTGTCCTTGCTTGGAGCAACCTCAGTTGGACAGGCTGCCAATCCGTCGCAGCAAAAAGAGGCTGAAAAAGTACGTGAAATAATAACGAAGGTCAACAATCATTGGCAATCCATTCATCCCGCCGAGCACAATCCTTTCTGGGATGAGGCTGCCTACCATACCGGCAACATGGAAGCCTATTTTCTGACCGGAAATGAGGGATGGAAAGACTATTCCGAGCGCTGGGCGGAGCATAATGAGTGGAAAGGTGCCAAAAGCAACGACCGCTCGAAGTGGAAATATAACTATGGCGAAACCGACGAGCATGTGCTTTTCGGCGACTGGCAGATATGTTTCCAGACATACGCCGATCTTTACCGAATCCTTCCCGACGACCGACGCATCAAGCGTGCCAGGGAGGTGATGGAATACGAGATGTCAACGCCGCAGAATGATTACTGGTGGTGGGCTGACGGTCTGTACATGGTTATGCCCGTGATGACAAAACTCCACAATCTTACCGGCAACAGCAAATATCTCGACAAACTTTACGAGTATGTTCTGGTCAGCGACAGCATAATGTATGATTCCGAGACCGGACTCTATTTCCGCGACGGCAAGTATGTCTATCCAAAACACAAGAGTGTGAACGGCAAGAAAGACTTCTGGGCGCGTGGTGACGGATGGGTACTTGCAGGTCTTGCGAAGGTGCTGAAAGATCTCCCCGCCGATTACAAGAACCGCAAATTCTTCGAGGATAAATTCGTTAAGATGGCTGATGCGGTTGTTGCCTGCCAGAGACCCGAAGGGTGGTGGACACGTTCGATGCTCGACCCCGAGCATGCCCCCGGATGCGAGACAAGCGGCACGGCGTTTTTCACTTATGGACTCCTGTGGGGTGTAAACAACGGCTATCTCAAAGATACCAAATATCTTGATGCAGCCCGCAAAGGTTGGAACTATCTGTCGAAAACCGCTTTACAGAAAGACGGTTCTGTCGGCTATGTGCAGCCCATCGGCGAAAAGGCCATCCCCGGACAGGTGGTGGATAAAAACTCCGTCTCAAACTTCGGGACAGGGGCTTTTCTTCTTGCAGCCTGCGAATATGTACGCTTCCTCGAGAAAGACAGTAACAAAGACCGTGCCTATTGGGTGGATCTTGCCTACAATATGGCGGCTCCCGTGCTGAGCAATATGGCCGAGGGCAATCTTCAGAAAAACATGATTGTGGAGGTCAGCCCGAACTGGGACGGTCGCGATAAGAAAGTCACATACATGGAGACTTTCGGACGCCTGATGGCAGGTATCGCCCCATGGCTGACTCTTCCCGATGATGACACGGAGGAAGGCGCAAAACGCAAGCAACTTCGCGAGTGGGCATTGAAAAGCTATGCCAACGCCGTTGACCCTGCAAGCCCTGACTATCTCCTGTGGCGTGGGCACGGTCAAGCGCTTGTCGATGCTGCCTATGTCGCAGAATCTCTGATAAGAGGCTATGACGCCCTTTGGGTTCCGCTTGATGACGCCACGAAACAACGCTATATTGAGGAGTTCACGCAGCTCCGCCGTGTTGATCCCCCTTACACAAACTGGTTGCTCTTCTCCTCTACAATTGAGAGTTTCATTGCGAAAGTAGGGGCTGAATGCGACGAATACCGTGTAAACTCGGCAATCCGCAAGACTGAGGAGTGGTATACGGGCGACGGCTGGTATGCCGACGGCCCTTCGTTTGCCTTCGACTATTACAGCAGCTATGTGTTTCACCCTATGTATCTTGAAACACTTCAAAACATGAAGGACTCAGGAAGATATACTCGCATTCATTATGGCAAATACTATGACCGAGCTTTGAAACGCGCCCAAAAGTTCAGCATTGTGCTTGAACGCCTTATCTCTCCGGAAGGCACTTTCCCGGTGTTCGGTCGCTCAATCCCTTACCGAATGGCAACCATGCAGCCGTTGGCTCTTATGGCGTGGTATCAGAAACTGCCCCACGGCCTTAACAATGGGCAAGTGCGTAACGCTCTGACTTCCGTGATGCACAAAATGTTTGATGACAAGGAGAATTTCAACGAGAAAGGCTTCCTGACCATCGGTTTCGCAGGTCGTCAGCCAAACGTTGCCGACTGGTACACCAACAACGGCAGCCTCTATATGACTTCGCTTGCGTTCCTTCCCCTCGGTCTGCCTGCCACACATCCGTTCTGGAGTGATGCAGCAATGCCAACCACCTCGCAGAAAGCCTGGGGCGGCAAGCCATTTCCTAAAGACCATCATTGGGGCGACGGTACATCCACACCCGATTTGTTCTGAACATGATAATATGAGAAATCTTTTATCAGGATTAGTATTTTTGACAGTTTCCTTCTGCTTCACTCCCGGGGCTGAAGGAAAGTCTGTCGATGTAAATGTCTCGGAAGTCGGGCTTGGCTATAGTGCCACCTCTGTGAACACGGCTGTGTTCAGAGCCAATTCACTGACTTCCCGGGGTGACACTCAGTATATATGTTTTTACAATCCCGAAGGACGTGTGACGGTCGGTCGCAGAAAACCGGGAAGCTCCGCATGGGAGCTGTCACCGACACAATACAATGGCAATGTGGCTGATGCCCATAATGTAATATCAATGGCGGTCGACGGTGACGGTTATCTGCATCTGTCTTTTGACCATCACGGGAATTCGCTGAGATATTGCCGTAGTGTCGCTCCCGATACACTCGCTTTCGGAGAACTTGAGCCAATGATCGGCAGCGATGAGACTGATGTCACTTATCCCGAGTTTCACTCTCTTCCCGACGGAAGTTTGATTTTTGTCTATCGTTCTGGCGCATCGGGTAGGGGTAATATGGTGATGAATCGTTATGATACGACAACACGCAGCTGGCAGCGTGTCCATGATGTGCTGATCGACGGTGAAGGGAAACGCAATGCTTACTGGCAGCTGGCGACAGACGCTAAAGGCACCATCCATTTGTCATGGGTATGGCGCGAGACCTGGCTTGTCGAGACGAACCATGACCTATGTTATGCCTGCTCCAAAGACGGAGGGAAAACATGGCAACGAAGCGACGGTACACCTTACAAACTACCTATAACAACTGGGAATGCGGAAGTGGCGTGGTCGATTCCGCAAAATTCAGAGTTGATAAACCAAACCTCTATGACCGCAGATAGAGACGGGAATCCTATGATAGCGACTTACTGGCGTGATTCAAATGACTCTGTACCGAATTACCGGCTTGTCAGCCACGATGGGAAGAAGTGGAACATGGAAGTCATATGTCGGCGTCAGACTCCATTCTCTCTTTCAGGGGGAGGCACAAAGATGATACCTGTCTCGCGCCCGCAGGTTGTCACTGACGGGGATGGTGTGTATTATATGTTCCGTGATGCTGAGCGTGGCAGCAAGGTGTCCATGGCCATGCGTGATTCTTCTTCCTGTGAATGGGAGATTATGGATTTGACTGATTTCAGTGTCGATGCATGGGAACCGACATTTGATAAAAATCTTTGGCTGAGTCAAGGGGTCGTGAGCCTGTTCGTACAAAAGACATCGCAGGGTGACGGTGAACGTGTGACCGACACTGAGCCACAGCCGATATATGTATATGATTACGATCCCGGCAAAAGAATATATTCCCGGAATATGGGAATATGCTCAGGCAGGGTTTATTCCGAGCGGAACGATGATCTCGCATGGGAAAACGACGTAGTCGCGTTCCGGGCTTATGGACCCACCACGCAGCGTAATGGAGAGAGATCATTCGGTTATGATATATTCTTCAAGTATCTCGGAGAACCGGTGCTTGATGTCCTATACGGAGCGCAATGTTCGCAGGAAAACTGGGATAAGGTGCGTGAACTTAAAAAAATTTCGGAAGCCGCTGCCAAAGAGTTTGAAGACAGCTTCACATATCATATAGACCATGGCAAGGGGATGGATTGCTTTGCTGTTGGGCCGACACTCGGAGCAGGTGTAGCTGCCTTGGTTGATAATGATTCAATCGTTTTTCCTTGGTGCTATTCGGAAGTTGAAGTCCTTGAAAACGGGCCGGAAGCATTTCGCGCCAGACTGACATTCAATCCGGTAAAGATCGGCAATGACACTGTGGTCGAGGAACGCGAAATATCACTCGTCAAAGGCTCGCATCTTAATAAATGCGCTGTCAGGTATAACGGATTGACGACTGAGCGTAAAATCGTTTTCGGTTTCCCGCGTCGTGATGAATCAGCGTTTTATGCCGATGATTCAAATCGGTTTTTCATCTACAACAGCCCCACCCAAGGCGAAGGAAACGGTATTGCACGTCTTGCGATTGTGTGTCCCGATGGAATAGACGACGTCGTGGAGATGGAGAATCATATAGTTGGCACATCCACTTATCACCCGGGAACGGATTTCACTTACTACTGGGGCTACGACTGGGACAAAATATCAGGAATGACAGAAAACAATTGGAAAGAATATCTATTAAAATTTTCCGAAGAGCATAAAAATAAAGAATAATATGGAACTGAAGACAAAAATCCACGAAGTGTTCCAAAAACACTTCGGAGAACCGGGCACTGTATATGCCTCGGCAGGAAGAATAAACCTTATCGGAGAACATACCGACTACAACGGTGGTTTCGTTTTTCCCGGAGCAATCGACAAGGTGATAATGGCCGAGATCGCACCGAATGACACCGACAAGGTGCGTGTGTACTCTATTGACATTGACGACTATGCCGAGTTCGGGCTGAATGAGGTCGATGCTCCCGAGGCGTCATGGGCACGGTATATCTTCGGCGTTTGCCGTGAGATACTCAAACGTGGCGGCGTTGTCAAAGGCTTCGATGCCGTGTTTGCAGGAAATGTGCCTCTCGGCGCGGGGCTAAGCTCGTCGGCTGCACTTGAAAGCTGCTTCGCTTTCGCTCTCAACGACCTTTTCAACGACAATCAGATCGACAAGTTCGAGCTTGCCAGAATCGGGCAGTCAACCGAGCATAACTATTGTGGTGTCAACTGCGGCATCATGGACCAGTTCGCATCCGTGATGGGCCAGAAAGGTAAGCTTATGCGTCTCGACTGCCGCTCAATGGAGTTTGAGTATTATCCGTTCAATCCCGAAGGCTATGAGCTTGTCCTGATTGACTCGCGTGTCAAGCATGAATTGGCCGATTCTCCCTACAACAAGCGTCGCCAGTCCTGTGAACGCGTGGCAAAACGTCTCGGCATAGAGACACTGCGTGATGCAACTATAGAGATGCTCGACTCCATCCGCACAGACATTACCGCAGAGGATTACTTCCGCGCCAAATTCGTGATAGAGGAGAAAGACCGTGTGCTTGCCGTTTGCGATGCCCTCAATGCCGGCGACTATGAGACGGTCGGAAATAAGATGTATGAGACCCACCGGGGCCTGTCATACGACTACGAGGTGAGCTGCGAGGAACTTGACTTCCTCAATGATATCGCCAAGGAGTGCGGTGTCACCGGCTCGCGCATCATGGGCGGAGGCTTCGGCGGCTGTACCATCAACCTTGTAAAAAAGGAACTGCGTGACAGCTTCGTGGATACAGCCAAAAAGAAGTTCAACGAGAAGTACGGTCACGAGCCGAAAGTATATCCTGTAGTAATCAGCGACGGCGCCCACAAGGAGGAATAGTCATGGACAGCAAGAAAACAGTATTGATTTCAGGAGGAGCCGGTTATATAGGTTCCCACACGGCGGTCGAGCTTATTAATGCAGGCTACGAAGTGGTTATAATCGACAACCTCACTAACTCGGAGCGTGATTCCGTTGCCGGGGTGGAGAACATCACAGGGAAAAAAGTGGCTTTTGAGGTGGTTGACACCTGCGACCGCGCACAACTCAAGACGGTGTTTGACACCTATGCCTTTGACACGGTAATCCACTTTGCCGCATACAAAGCGGTTGGTGAGTCAATGGCGGAGCCTCTGAAATACTATCAGAACAACCTCGTGTCGTTCATGAACATAGTGGCGATGATGAAAGAATACGGGCGTCCCAACATCCTGTTCTCATCCTCTGCGACGGTTTATGGCTATGCGGAGCATCTGCCGGTTACGGAAACGACTCCCCGACAGCCTGCCACATCTCCTTATGGCAACACCAAACAGATTGCCGAGGATATTCTCCGCGACTGCTGCCGCGCATATAGCGAGGTTCACGGAATAGCCCTTCGCTACTTCAATCCCATAGGCGCGCATCCGTCGGCACTTATCGGGGAGCTTCCCCGTGGCGTTCCCAACAACCTCGTGCCCTTCATCACCCAGACTGCCGCAGGCATCCGCGAGCAGTTGAGCGTGTTCGGTAACGACTACGATACCCCCGACGGCACCTGTCTCCGCGACTACATCGACGTGGTTGATCTTGCCAAAGCCCATGTCGCAGCCGTTGACCGCATGACAGGCAGCAA
Source organism: uncultured Muribaculum sp. (assembly GCA_910587665.1). Taxonomy (GTDB): domain Bacteria; phylum Bacteroidota; class Bacteroidia; order Bacteroidales; family Muribaculaceae; genus Muribaculum. Next base: position 6,282 of record CAJUMZ010000025.1, on the reverse strand, counting down.
GATGAATGAACGGTACGAGATTTTCAATATTGGCACAGGGCGCCCGGTATCGGTACTGGAACTGATAACGACATTCGAGAAAGTCAACAATCTCAAACTCCCTTACCGTATAGCCCACCGTCGTCCCGGCGATGTGCCCGCAGTGTGGGCCGAGACTTCGCTTGCCAACAACGTGCTTGGCTGGAAAGCTGAACGTACCCTTGACGAGACGCTCAAATCGGCATGGGAATGGGAGAAACATGTAAGAAACATCAAATGACATTATGATATGAAACCGACATTATTCGTTCTTGCCGCCGGCATGGGAAGCCGTTACGGTGGTCTTAAACAACTCGACGGCCTCGGACCCAACGGAGAGACCATCATGGACTATTCAATCTACGATGCCATCCACGCCGGATTCGGCAAAGTTGTGTTCGTTATCCGCAAGGATTTCGAGCAGGATTTCCGCGACAAGGTACTTTCAAAATACGAAGGTCATATCCCCGTGGATGTGGTGTTTCAGTCGATAGACAAACTCCCTGAAGGCTTCACATGTCCTGCCGACCGCACAAAGCCGTGGGGACCGGCTCATGCCGTAATAATGGCAGCCGGAACAATCAACGAGCCGTTTGCCGTAATCAACTCCGATGACTTTTATGGTCGCAATTCGTTTGAGGTGCTTGCCAAGGAATTGATGCAGCCACATGACCGTAAGGGTGACTACTGCATGGTGGGCTTCCGCATCGGCAACACAATGACCGAGAACGGAGGCGTGAACCGTGGCGTTTGCCAGACGAAAGACGGGCTACTCACTTCTGTGGAGGAGTGCAAGGACATCACCTATAATGAAACTCACGAGATTGTTTACTCGGATGCAGACGGCAAGGAGCATAAGCTCGAAGCCAACGTACCCGTGTCGATGAATATGTGGGGGTTCACGCCCGACTATTTCGACTACGGCATCCGTGAGTTCTCAAAGTTCCTTTCAAAGAAAATCAATGTCCCAAAATCGGAACAGGTCATCCCCGATGTAGCCGACGCACTCATCAAGTCGGGCGAGGCAACGGTAAAGGTCCTTGACACCGACAGTCGCTGGTTCGGTGTAACCTATGCAGAGGACCGTCCCGGAGTGGTCTCCAAATTCGCAGAACTTCATAAGGCCGGTACTTATCCCGAAAAACTTTTCTAACCCAATGTAAGGGTTTCTGTATTTGTTGCTGTCTATTATCGGTTAGATTCCAAATAAAAAATCCATAGGCTTGGAATTCTTGAACTTATCTATTGTGTCACCGGCATAAATCTCGCCATTTGTCAAAGTAAGTTTTTTGACCGGCATTCCCACACTAAGATTAGCCTTTTTTAAATCCACCCAGAAAATATTGGGGCTTATGGTCGATTCAAAATAGTATCTGAGATTTTTCTGATCTGCGACAGTTCGCCAACGTGTTGAGGCAATGTTAGGCTGATCGGCCACAGAGATGCCCAAGGGTACAGACACATTTCTAATAACACTGAACATTCCAGCGACAGCATGGCGGAAGTTGGATGTCATTGGTAGAACATTGACATAGAATGATGCCCGTACAAAACGATCGGAGGCTCTATTAGTACCGGGCAACATGACAAGTCCTCCTATCTGTTTCCAATAGTCATTGAGAGTCAATTGCTTGTCGTATGTTGGAGAATTGGTCATCACTTGGCAATCACGCCCCTGATGTATGACAAGATTACCGTCGATATACTCAAATATGGCACTGTTGCCGGTTGTATCTGATACCGAGAGATGTAAGGTGGACTTGGCTCCATTCGGGAGATCCGGATCATCTATGCGAAACAATTCCTTGCTTAATTCGGCTACCACTTCGTCAACTGTGGCAAAATTATCAAGCACATATTGTGTCCATATGCTCAACCCCATTACCGGTCGAGCATCATTGGGACGCATGTAATTTGATTCTGAAAGGAATAATAAGTTTGCCATAAGACCTTTCTCATTCATCCCATCACATCACATACGCCTATGTCATATCCGGCAGTAACCACACTTCCATATCGTGAAGTCCACTTAATGGTATTGTCTGTTAATCCTCCACGACGTTCTATTCCACGAGGAAACAGATAGAGGTTTGACTGAGGATCCTCTTTCCAGTCCATCGTGCGTCCCGTCACCACCATTCCGTCAGGCCCGAGATATACGGCTCGAGTACATGCCTCACTCTGCATTGGAACGCTAAAAGTAGCTGCCACTGATACTGCTGCTACAATAGTTTTACAAAAAGATAAACATTTCATAGTCTGACAGTTTACAAAATAATTAAAATCTATATGTAACATTTAACATGGACATCCTCTTGATGGTTCATACCGGAATATATAATTATCCTGAACCACGCAACATTACTTTTACAGTATGATATACATTCAACAAAGCACGATCAAAGTACAAAGAATCAGAGAAAAGACGTATGTGGGTTCAGTAAAATTTTCAAATCCATCAATACCAATATGAAAAGAATGGCTATGCGGCAATGATTAGCAATGTCACATAGGCGATGTAGCAGAGCGTGAGTAAGCCGCCTTCAATGCGGGTGATTGTGCGTTCCTTGAAAAACCATCCGAAGACCCAAAATAGCAAGCATGCCGCAGTGAGTACGAGAAGATCAAAATTTCCGATGTCGTTGAAGGCGAGGGGGCGAGTGGTCGCCGAGCATCCAAGCCCCAATATCAGAAAGAAGATATCAATAAGCATTCTATTTAAGTTTAATCAGCATAAATATATTTCATTTGTGCAAAGGTACATCGCCCACAATTTTCATTCGCTTAGTTTTTTATTTTGTAGGATTACTGAATTTTATTAATTTCGCAAGTGTGACAGAATAATTGTCACAGATGACATATTTTAGAAGCGTTTTTGCTTTATCCTTTGACGGAAAATCGCCAATTTTCATTTCAAAGAAGGATATGGCAGTCAAGACGCTCATGCGTGTCGTGTATCCACTCCCCGACAAGGGATTGCGATAATCGGCAAGGCGTGGGGGTGGACTGTTTATTTCTTTGAAAGGTGTTTGGCGATACCTCCGTCAAGATAAACAGATGCCGTTCCACGCTTTTTGCATTTTTAAGTATAACCTTGCGGTAGGAGGAGCGGAGACTGCACAGATACACTTAAAAATGAAACGGTATCGTAAATTTTGCTATGGATGTGTTGCGTTACTTTCGCTGGGGTCATGTACATCCGGTAAACTTGCAACCTATGGCGTAGGCTATCAGTCGGTGAGGACTGAATTTGCACGACCGGCATCAATTCCTGCTGATGCAAAAATCAAAGTTTTTTATTCGATCAGTGAGAAAGGTGTGATTACGCCTGTAATATTCAATCTTACCGATGAAATTCTCACTATCGACCAGACGAAATCATTTTTGATTAATTCCAATGGTCAGTCAATGAGCTATTATGATCCTACACTTAGGGTGAATTCTTCAAGTAGTTATAATTCAACTACAAATGGTGTGGGATTTAATTGGGGTGCGTTGGCAAGAAGTCTTAACATAGGTGGTCCGATTGGAAACTTAATGGATGGATTGACTTCTATGAACTCTACTACAAACGGCATGTCAAACACTTACTCGGAATATCTTAAAGATGAACCAATGGTTTCTATCGGGCCAAGAGGAAGCGGTGCTATGTCCAAGGATTACGAGATAATTGGAATTGGCGAAGATGCGTTGAAAGCCACACATACGGGAACGGTTGAGATGAACCGGAAAACGAGTCCGGTAAAATTCAGTATATGTATAACTTACTCATTTGACGGCGGAAATACATTTGAAAAACTGATTACGAATTTTTATGTGAATTCTTCATTTTCTGTCGGTGTGGACAATGGAAATATCAATGAAGGATTTCGTCAGATTTACATAAAGAAGCCTGATGCCCTTGCCGAATATTGGTTCTTAATGCACGTCAATAACAACGTGAACAGGGGTTATGGCAGTTACAATCAAGGATTTCTTATTGACTATAAATAAAAAGCAATGAAAAATTTATTATATAAAGGATTTGTCCTGTGCCTTTGCGCATCAATACTATTTAGCTGCTCTACTACTGAAAAAATAAATGTTGCTGCACGCCCGGGTACTGAAATCTATATTCCCGGAAATGTAGGTGGTTACTCAGTGCCGGAATCAGGGAAATTGAAAGTCGAGCTTACGAGTGATGGCTATTACGGATATTTGTTGGCAAAAGATCCGGGGAGTAATATGGTGATACCATTTGGAGTCGATTGTAAGAATAATAGTCATATCGGGACTAAGGCTGCATTAGGTGCCAGTTATACGGTTGCAAGTGCAGGTGTATTCGGTCTTCTTGTCGGCACTATAATGATATGTGCCGGAGATGACGAAATAGCCACTCCCTTTTTTGCCCCGGGAGCGGCGGGTGCTCTGTTGGGGGGGCTTGGCGGAATGGTTACGGAAAGCCGTATGAACCAGTTAAGCTATGATTACAACTTTTCATATTTTAAGAATCAGAAAGCGATACAGGATATGAATCTGTCAGCCATATTGCTTCGTGAAGATCCACCGAAAGAAGCAAGTGAACAACTGGTAGCTAACAAACGGAAAAGAGCTGCCTTGTCTTCCGTAAGTTCTGATAAGAAAGTTGAGAGCGAGACCCCTGCCAAGGTGAAAAAGCGTATAAAAGATTATGGAAAAGCTATTGCAGGAGAATATTCTGGTACAGGAAAGTTGCTTCAAAACAAAATTTCAGTAGAGGATTACAGTAACATTGAAGTAATAATATCTCGCATAAGCAACAATGAGGTAACAGTCAGAATAATTGAGAGTGGTGAGGATTATTTTGAATCACCACTCCAATGTAATGTCGTGAAGGAGAAAGATGGAGGATATTCGCTATCAATTTCCGGTTTTCCTTCGGCAAAGATACGGATTTCATCTAAGGGTGTATTAAGCTCACAACAGACTATAGAGATTGATGATGAAGTATACGTGCTGAAAGTCGATGCAAAAAGATAATTATAGTAAGTTCGATATACCATTAAAAACAGCCATTTAGCTCGAAACTAAGTGGCTGTTTTTCTTGGAAATTCTCGTAGATCCATATGGATATACTTCTGGGACTCTGAATACTATAGTGTATTTATGCGGCAATGATGAGCATTGTCACGTATGCGATGTAGCAGAGCGTGAGTAAGCTGCCTTCAATGCGGGTGATTGTGCGTTCCTTGAAAAACCATCCGAAAACCCAGAAAAGCAGACATGCCGCAGTAAGGACAAGCAGGTCAAAATTACCTATGCCATTGAAGGCGAGGGGGCGAATGGTCGCCGAGCATCCAAGCACAAGGAATATGTTGAATATGTTGCTGCCGATGACGTTGCCGACGGCTATGCCGGTCTTGCCTTTAATCGCGGCGGTGACTGATGTCGCGAGTTCGGGTAGGGAGGTGCCGGCGGCAACAATGGTAAGCGCGATGACGGCGTCGCTTACTCCGAGGCGCGAAGCTATGCCCGACGCACCTTCGACAAAACGGTCGCCCCCGTAAATAAGTGCTGCGAGTCCGCCAATCACCCACAGGATGGATTTCCACATCGGCATTTTATTCTTTGATGAAGACTCTGACTCAACCGGGTCGCCGGCAGGTGCTGCCTTTGCCTGTGCAAAGGTGTAGCGCATGAATATCATGAAAAACAGTAGTAACACAATGCCGTCAACTCTCGTAAGCACCGGTGTCGACGCATCGTCAAGGAATGGGGAATTTCCCATGGCGAGCAATGCGAGCGACGAGAGTATGACCAGCGGTATTTCGTTGGTCATTATGCTGCGCTCGATTTTTATCGGCATCACCATGGCTGTGACACCTATTATTACAAGCACATTGAAGATGTTGCTACCGACCACATTACCGATAGCAAGTCCCGTATTGCCTTGGATTGCGGAGATGACACTTATGGCAAGCTCCGGTGCGGAAGTCCCGAATGCCACTACTGTCAAACCGATTACGAGGTCGGATACTCCCCAGCGTTTAGCTATTGCCGATGATCCGTCGGTAAGCGTATTTGCCCCTACGAGTATAAGGACAAGCCCCAATATCAGAAAGAAAATATCAATAATCATTCTATTTTAGTTTAATCAGCGAAATATAATTGTATTTATGCAAAGGTACAGAATTTAGCCCGAAATGGTTATATTTGATATTTATAACAAGTTAACTGTGTAAATTTGTTGTCAGGGTCACCGCATGGGAATAAATAAAAATTGATTTGAATTAAGCATCATTATAG
>CAJUMZ010000024.1 GCA_910587665.1 uncultured Muribaculum sp. | reverse complement strand
TCAGCGTACGCAACTGCGGGTCATAGGTGAAAGTCTCCTCCGTCACCACCCCCGTCACATGGTCGGTCACCCTCTTGCGCACCCGGTTGAACGCCTTGGCTGTCGCTGTCACAGGCCCGTATTCAAGGAAGTCGGGGTAATAGTCGACTTCCTGTGGGTGCCACACCTCAGGGCTGCATCCCGACCGCGTGCTCCATGCCGAGTACTTGCTTGCGATGCGGACACCTATGGCAAACTCACGGACAGCGACACCTTCGTAGTCGTAGTCCTCTGTAATAACCGGTGTTCCATCCGCGTCGTAGACCTTTCGCGCGGTCAGGTTCGGGGTGTCGTTGCCCTCGTCATATCTCGCCGATGGGTACATCGCCGGATGATCCATCATATTGGGATACTCATATCCCGGATCGAGCATCCCGTTGTCATACTCATACACGGTGTGCGACCCGTCGCCGTTGATCTCGGTGACGCGGCGGTATGCCGCAACCGGTCCCCCCTTGCTGACGGGTATCATGGGCGAGGTAACGGCGATGTGGACATCGTGGGTTACAGGACCGAGGTTCGTCGACCAGGTCCATTTTCCCTTGTATGTCATCAGCATGTCGGGGTCATACGGCTGCAGCATGTCATCGTACTCATAACGCCTTCGGTTGCCACTGCTGTAGATCTCCCTTATGCGCAGTCCACCGACCGTCTTCCGGGTCACTTTGTAACCGTCGGTGTCATACCACCTGTTTGCCTCATAGGTAAACGTGGTGCTTCCTCCGGTTGGGTGTGTGATAGTACGGAGCATCCCCCGCATCATCCTCTGCTCGTCGGAATTGCGGTCAGTGCCTGCAAACTTATCCATTGTCCAGGGATATCCTGTCATTATTGCCTCATACACCCTCTGTGGGATTCCAACCCTGCCGGTGTGTCCGTTGTAATATCCCCAATAGTCGCGTTTCCCATAGCCGAGAGGCGTCGGCAGTAGCTCGCCTGATGTATTGTAATAAGCGAATGAATACTTTCCTTCCCTTGAGTCATTGATGCCGGAAAGTAACATTCGGCAATGATCCCGTAGCTTTGTATCGCCAATGTACATGGGGTTGTCAAGCGTAACCGTCTTTATGACCGAGCCGTCGCTCGCAGTTACCTTTATGGAAGTGAGCCTTTCATAGCATGAGTCTTTTCGGTCAGGTGTGTAAGAGAAGTCGATTCTTCCTCCTTTCCATGTGATTGAGGATATGAGTTTTTGTTTGTATACATATGCGGTATAGGATTCAAGTTCAAAAATCTTGTGCTCCTTCTTGTCATATGCCCATGTGGAGGCTTCAGGGGGAACATAGGTGTATCCCGTGCCGGCATAATATGTCTTGGAATATGCCCTTATGTCGTACCTCTCTGCCGGTATATAGCTGAACTCAATGTCGCCGTAAGGCGTGTTGACGGAGGTCATCATCCACGAGCTTGTAAACGGCATTCCCTCGTCATCGTTGACTCCAACATGCTCCTGCTCGTCAAAAGAGTATACGGTGCCATCGGGGATATCGATTGAGAATCGCGTGGATTCGCGTATCCCCTGTATATTTATCTTGACCGGGGCATGGTTCAGCGATATGAAGCTGTGGTCGTTGTGTGAGTATCGGAACACACCGCTCATCCCGGGGATGTTGAATGTGTAGCGGTCCGACTCCGTGTCCCATTCGGAGAATTGTCCTTTGAGCGCAAGATCTTTCAGGCGATATTCGCCAGTACCCTTATTGAGCAACCCGTTGACAAGATTTCTCACGGTGTCGATGTTGCGGTATGTTGTGTCATAGGTCTCATTGATCTCGAAATCGGGGGCGCCCATGATCGTGCGGGTGACGGCACCGCCGGCGTTGAGCACCCATCCCAGCCCTACGGGCGTCGCCACGTCGTCGGGGCGGAAACCGGATGCGTGGTAAGAGATGGATATCGGGAGCTTGTAGCCGCCGAGGTCGATCTCGTAGAGTGGGATTGAGATGTCGGGGATGCCGGTTGAGTGGCTCACGGGGTACTCGCCGTAGCGGGCGAGCGCGGCGGCCTGCGGCGTGGGCGGTATCACCTGCGGCAGAAACTGCATCTCGTAGCCCCCTTCCTCCGACGTCGCGGCGGGCGCATGCAGTACCGCGACGGAGTCCGTCACGGCGTCATCTGCTGTATCGACAATACCCAACCCCGGAGCGTACACCCCGGCTGAGGCAGCGAGCGCGTGCAGCACGGCGGCTGCGAGGAGAGCGGCTTTCATGGTGGTAATGATTGATTTTCACAAATATAGCATATCGGCGGGATGAATGCAAGCGTTTGCGAGGAAAAATCATCAATTTGTAATCGGGCGGCAGCATCCGATGCCGGCGCGGGCGGTGTTTAGCGCCGGATGGCGGCGCGGTAACGGGTGGCCTGGCTTAGCATGTAGCGGATGAAGGCGCGTCGGCAGTTTGCGCGGTTGAGGTTGATTATCGGATGGGTCTTGGCGTGTTCGCTGAATCGGTCGATGAAGTCGCGCAGGTCGGTGGTGCGGTAGAGGACTCCCGCAAGTCGCACGATCTCGTCGGAGATGCGGGTGAGCAAGCGGCGGTCGTTGCGGATTATCCTGCAATAGTGGGCTACAAGCTCGTCGTGGGGCATTGGCGAACCGTCGGGTCGGTCGGGGACAGAGTCGGTGTCCTCATGTTCCCAGAGGTCGGTCTCGAAGTCAGGTCGGTCGGCGTCGATTTCTTTTTGATAGAGTGGGTTGGGGTGAGCGCGGGCAAATTCGTTCCAGAAGCTGAAGCGTTTAGCCATGTCGGATTCGTCGGGGATGGAGGATGGCGGGGTGGATGGGGACAATGGGGCTGATGGGTCTAATGGGATGGATAGGGATGCGGTCGACCTTCCGGTCGCCCCTACGGATATTGTTGGGGTTTTTGGGGCGGGTGTTGATTGGGCGGAGGCGAGGCGGGCGAGGCGACGGGCGCGGTTGCGGGCACGGCGGTCGATGGTGGGTCGGAGAAACTCGAAGGCGACCATCAGAGCGGGAGGGAGCTGCGGCTCTGTACCATTAAGTTGGTAGTCTTTTATGGCTGAGGTGAGCAGGCGTCGGTCGGTCTCGTTCTCGTAGATGGCGATTGTGGCTTCCCATTGGCGGTCGAAACGGGGCAGGCGAGTGTGTGTTTTCATTGGCGTGAGTATTTTTTGCCAAAGATAATGCACGGAGGAGGGGCGGCAATGTACAAATGGGAAAAATTTAGCCGGGGAATGAGTCTAATGGGACTAATGGGGCTAATGGGCGGATTTTTGGATAATAAATGTTAATTACGGAAATTTTTAGGTAATTATTTTTGGTGAATAAAATTTAACGGGTAACTTTGCATCAGTTTTTCATGGTATTAGATTTAAGGTAAAAAGATTATTCGTCGCGACGACGAGTAATTTTTTTTATGCCCATGCCGTTATTATCATGTCACTGTAAATTTTGATATATGGAGAAATCCCCGCGAAAAATAGAATTGCTTGCCCCGGCGCGTAATGCCGAGATCGGTATCGAGGCGATAAAGCATGGTGCCGATGCGGTCTATATCGGTGCTGAAGGCTTCGGCGCGCGTGTGGCAGCCGGCAACAGGGTCGAGGATATAGGGCGGCTCACTGAGCTGGCCCACCGCTATCTCGCCCGGGTCTATGTCACAGTCAATACGATTGTCTATGATCGTGAACTGGGAGAGGTGGAGCGTCTTATCAGGCGGCTCTACAATGTGGGTGTCGACGCGCTGATAGTGCAGGACATGGCGGTGTTGCGCATGGATATTCCTCCCATCGCCCTGCACGCGAGTACGCAATGTGACACCCGTACACCTGCGCGGGCACGTTTCCTTCAGGATGTAGGCTTCTCCCAGATAGTGCTTCCGCGCGAACTTACGCTCGACGAGATACGGGAGATGCACGATGCGGTCGATGTGCCGCTTGAGTCGTTTGTCCACGGCGCGCTCTGCGTGAGCTACAGCGGTGACTGTCATGCGAGCCGGGTGCTGAAGGGGCGTAGCGCCAACCGCGGGGAGTGTGCCCAGATATGCCGTCTTCCCTATGACCTCTATGACGGGAGGGGGGAGTGCGTGATGCGGGGGCGTCACCTGCTGTCGCTGCGTGACATGAACCGTTCGGAAGATCTTCTTTCCATGCTCGAAGCCGGGGTGTCCTCATTCAAGATAGAGGGGAGACTGAAGGATGCGGGATATGTGAAAAACGTGGTAAGCTATTACGACCGCAAACTCAGGGAGATAACGGAGCGTTATCCTGACCGTTACTGCCGGGAGTCATGCGGGAAGAGCGATGTCACTTTCTCCCCGTCGCTGCAAAAGAGTTTCAACCGCGGTTTCACTACATATTTTCTCAACGGTCCGGAGCGGGCGATAGGCTCTATCTATACGCCCAAGTCACAGGGAGAGCCTGTAGGCACGGTGACTGGAAAGTCGGGCGCGGCAATAGAGGCGTGTCTTGACGCTCCGCTTGCCAATGGCGACGGACTCGGATTTTTCAACGACGCCAAGGAGTTTGTCGGATTTCGCCTGAACAGGGTCGAAGGCTCACGGCTTTTCCCTGCGACAAAGGTCGATATCAAGCCGGGTACACGCATTTACCGCAACAGTGACAAGGCGTTTGACGACCTGCTGCGGCGAGAGACGGCAATACGCACCATAGCCGTGGAGATGACCCTGCGCATAGCCGGGTCGCAACTTGTGATCGACCTTGCCGACGAGCGCGGAAATGCCGTGACCGCGACTGCCGACGCCGGAGAGCCGCAGCAGGCGAAGACTGAACAGGCGGAACAGCGACGGAAGACACTCGGAAAACTCGGAGGCACCGGCTACACGCTGTCGTCGCTCGATGACCGCACCGGCAATCGGTTTTTCCCGGCGGCAACGCTTGCCGCGCTGCGCCGCGATGCGATCGAGCTACTTGACCGGGCAAACCGCATGAGGTATCGCCGCGAGATGCGCCGTGAAGAGGATCGATCAGCAGAATTCCCCGACCGCCGGCTGGACTATCATCATAATGTGGCAAATGAGGCGGCGGCACGGTTTTATCGCGAGCACGGAGTGGAGAGCATTTCGCGGGCAATCGAGGTCGCCGTCCCCGCCAAGGGGAAGGAGCTACGGGTGATGACGACGCGCTACTGCCTTCGCAGGGAGCTTGGTGCATGTATGAAGAAAGGCGGGGCGTCGAAGCTTGTGCCGCCTCTCTCGCTACGGTCGGGCGACATCACGCTCCAGCTCGATTTTGACTGCTCCGAGTGCCGCATGTTTGTCATGGCAAAGGGCTGATGTCACTGTTGCCATCCGCCGCCAAGTGCCTTGTAAAGCCTGACGATGACAAGCTCCTTGTTGCGTATAGCGTTGCTAAGGTTGATCTGCGCGTCAAAGTAGCTACGCTGCGCGTCAAGCACGTCGATGTAGCCTATCACGCCGTTGATATATTGCAGCTGGGCAAGCTCCATGGTGGTCTTTGACGCCTGTTCGAGCTCGGCCATCGACTCGTATATTTCCTGAATCTTGTTGTAGTCGACGATGGCGTTGCGCACTTCCATGAACGCGCCCAACACAGTCTTTTCATAATTGTAGCACTCCTGCTCGTAGACAGCCTGCTGGGCGCGGTAGGCTCCCTGACGTCGCCCGAAGTCAAATATCGGACCGAGCAATGACGCACTGAGAAAGTGCATCGGCGACTTGAAGAAATCGGAAAACTCATCGCTTTCAAGTCCGCCTGTCGCCGTGAGGGTCAGGCGCGGAAACCTGTTGGTGTAGGCGACGCCGACGGCGGCATTGGCCGCAATCAGCCTTTGCTCGGCTGCGCGGAGGTCGGGGCGACGTTCAAGAAGAGTCGACGGAAGCCCGACGGGCAGGTCTTCAGGCAGATTTATGTGACCGGGCTGCCGGCTGCGCTCCACCGCCGACGGGAAACTTCCGGCGAGGAACGAAATTTCATTCTCTTTCAAGGCAATGTCGCGCTCAATTATAGGGATGTGGGTGGCTGTTCGGGCAAGCTCCATCTTAGCCTGCTGATAGGCGGTCTCTGATGTAAGTCCGCCTTCAAAACGTATCTTTGCAAGCCTGACGCTCTCTTTACGCGCGGCAAGTGTTCGGGTCACGATGCTCAGCTCATTGTCAAGGGCGACGAGCTCGAAATAAGCCTGCGCGACCTGCGCGATTATCGAAATGGTGAGCCCGCGGCGGTTTTCCACGCTTTCCATCAGCAAAGCCTTGCCGCGGTCGTTGGTCCACCGCAGGTTGCCCCACAGGTCGAGTTCCCATGACAGCGATGCTTTCAGCCCCTCCTCCGGGTCATTCTTGAAATTGTCGCCGCCATAGTTCAGTCCCTCTTTCTGGACATATGCCTGCCCGTTGACCGTCGGGAACAGTCCGGCAAGCTCGACGCGCTTTCTTGCCGCGAGTTCCTTTATCCGCGCGTCGGCTATCCTGAGATCCTTGTTATGCTCAAGCGTGTGATTGATGAGCCTGAACAGGATAGAGTCGTTATAAATCTCCCACCACGCGAGGTCGGCTATAGAGAATGTGTCACGCTCATGCCCGTTTTCGAGTGTAGGGGGGATAGCCATCTGCGGCTTCACATATTTCTGTCCGAGTTTGCATCCCCACAATGAGAAGGCAAGGAGCAGTGCGGATATTATCAGACGTGTCTTCATCTTTTTCCCTTATGAAAAATTTTGGTCAATTTTTTAGCTTTTTCCGGAACGCGCACCGACGGATACTTGTCGCGCAGGCGGCTCATCACACGGTAGATAAGCACGAAGAAGAACGGCACGAGCACTATGCCGACAATTACGGCGACAATCATGCCGAAAAATACACCGGTGCCTATGGCTCGTCGGCTTGCCGAGCCGGGGCCCGAGGCGATCACCATAGGCAGCATGCCGAGGATAAACGCGAGCGAAGTCATGAGGATCGGGCGGAAGCGCAGCCGCGCCGCGTACAGTGCCGCCTGGAGGGCGTCGGTGCCGCGGTCGGTCTGTTCCTTGGCAAACTCCACGATGAGGATGGCATTTTTAGCCGCCATACCCATCAGCATCACGAGTCCTATCTGGAAATAGACGTCATTCTCAAGTCCGCACGCCCATTCGCCCACATAGGCCCCGAACGCAGCCACGGGGAGCGACAGCAACACTGCGGCAGGTACTGTCCAGCTCTCGTAAAGGGCGGCAAGAAACAGGAATACGAACAGGAACACGAGTGTCAGCACGAGCCCTGTCTGACCCCCGGCTTTCTTCTCCTGGAATGACAGTCCGCTCCACTCCACGCCGATGTTGTCGGGGAGCTTCTCCGCTGCAATCCGCTCGACAATCTCCATCGCCTCGCCCGAGCTGTAGCCCTTGGCTGCTTCACCGCGTATGACAGCGCTGTTAAACATGTTGAAACGCTTGATATTGCCCGGTCCGGTGGTAAACGACGAGTTGCCGAGCGACGTAAGCGGTATCATGGCGTCGCCGTTGCCCCTCACGAAGAAGAGGTTGATGTTTTCGCGGTGTTCGCGATATGGCGCCTCAGCCTGGATATATACTCGGTAGACACGGTTGAACATGTTGAAGTCGTTGACATATACCGAGCCTGTGTAAGCCTTCATCGTGGCGAATACGTCGGCAAGCGGGACTCCGGCAAATTTCACCTTGTCGCGGTCGACGTCGAAATAAAGCTGCGGTATGTCGGCTTGCAGCGACGTTGACAGCCCGGCGAGCTTCTTGTTCATAGCCGCGTATTTCATCACAGTGTCGGTAGCCGCCTCAAGGTCCTGCAAGGTGGCGTCGCCGCGCGCCTCAAGCTGCATCTCGAAGCCGCCCGACTGTCCAAGTCCCGGTATGACCGGCGGCTTGGACAGATACACCTTGCATTCGGGGTATTCCGACAGGTCTTTTCTGACTACCGCCATTATGTCGTCGATGGTCTCGTCGTCGCGCTCCTCCCATGGCTTCAGGATTACGGTAAGCTCGCTTCGAGCCTGGCTGCTGCCAACCTGCGAGCTGCTTCCCGCCACGCTCTGGACATATTCCACCGCCGGATTTGCCATAAGATACTCCACGGCGCGCTCTGTCACGCGGCGCGTACGCTCAAGCGTGGCACCTTCGGGAAGTTCCAGCTCCACTTTGAAATATCCCTGGTCTTCGACCGGCAGGAAGCTCGACGGCATGTATTTGTTGATGATGAATATCGCCACGATCATGATGCCGAAGCCGGCGATCATGCGCTTCTTGTATTTCAGGCTGTCACCGATGATTTTTACATATTTGGAATTGCCCTTGGCAAGCCATCCGTTGATCTTGCGGAAAACGATATTTTTCTTTTCTCCCTCTTTCTGCGGGCGCAGTATGAGCGAGCACATCACCGGACTGAGCGTAAGTGCCACCACTGCCGAAAGGAGCACTGATACCACTATGGTCACGGTAAACTGGCGGTAGAGCTGTCCGGTGATGCCACCGAGGAAGCTGACCGGCACGAATACCGCCGCAAGGACAAGCGACGTGGCGATGATAGGGCTTGTAAGTCCCTGCATGGCTTTTTTTGTCGCCTCGTAGGGCGGGAGGTGTTCCTCCTCCATAACGCGCTCGACATTTTCCACCACGACAATGGCATCGTCGACCACAATACCGATCGCCAGCACGAGTCCGAGCAGGGTAAGCATGTTGAGCGAGAATCCGAATATCAGCATGAATCCGAATGTGCCGATGAGGGAGATAGGCACGGCGACGAGCGGGATGAGGGTCGCGCGCCATGACTGCAACGACAGGTATACCACGAAAATTACCAATATAAGTGCTTCAAACAAGGTCTTGTACACTTCGTGGATCGATTCTGAGATATAAGTCGTCATGTCAAACGGTATCTCATAGCTGAGTCCGTCGGGGAAGCTCATGCTTATCTCTTTCATAGCCTCCTTCACGCGGTTGGCCACATCCATGGCGTTTGCACCCGGCAACATGTACACGGCAAGCACCGCTGCATTCTCGCCGTTGATGCCGCTCTCTGTGTTGTAGCTCTGCGCCTCGAGCGATATTCGCGCTACGTCGCGCAGGCGTATGATAGATCCGTCGGGATTTGCCCTTACTACAATCTCCTCAAACTGGTTTACGGTCGACAGCCTGCCTTGGGTGGTGATGGGGATAGTCACGTCGAGTCCCTTGGTGGGCTGCTGTCCGAGCACACCCGCCGCCGACTCGCGGTTCTGGTCTTTCAACGCTTTCTGTAGGTCGGCTACGGTGATGCCCAGATTGGCGAGCTTGTCGGGTTGTACCCATATCTGCATGGCGTAATATCTTCCGCCTATCTGCGACACCCTTCCTACGCCGGGTATGCGGCGCAGCAGGTCGATCACGTTGAGCGTGGCGAAGTTACTCAGATATATCTCGTCAAACTTAGGGTCAGACGACTGCACGCATATCGTCAACAGCTGGCTCGGTGCCTGCTTTTCAACCGATATGCCGTTTTGCACCACCTCGGCGGGCAGTCGCGACTCAGCGAGCTTTACGCGGTTTTGTATCTCTACGGCGGCAAGGTCGGCGTTTGCCGATATGTCAAAGGTCACGGTCGCCTGAAACGACCCTGAATTGGAACTCGATGATTCCATATACAGCATGCCGGGAGTGCCGTTCAATTCCTGTTCTATAGGTGTGGCGACAGCCTGCGACACCGTGAGCGCGCTTGCACCGGGATATGATGCGCTGATCTTTACCACCGGAGGGGTGATCTGCGGATACTGGTCGATAGGCAGCATCGTCAAGCCGATTATGCCGACGATTACAATCAGTATTGACACGACCATCGAAAATACCGGCCGGTCTATGAAAAAACTTACTTTCATCGCTTATTCTTCGTCGCTTTCTTCAACGGGTTTATCGCTCACTCTCACTTTCATGCCTGGTGTAAGCTTGTGGTAGCCTTCCACTACGACATTCTCTCCCGGGTTAAGGCCTCGCTCCACAACCATGTTGTTTTGAAATTCCGGGCCCACCTCGATAAAACGCTTCTCCACGGTGGAGTCGGCGCGCATCACGTATATGTGGGCGCCACCCTTTTCGATGCTGATGGCGCGGGTGGGCACTACGGTGGCCTTTTCCCTTACGTCAAGCAACACCTTTACCTTGGTGAACTGACCGGGGAGTATTGCGCGCTCAGGATTGGGCATCTCGGCGCGCACGGAGAAAGTACCTGTGTTGGGGTCGACCGTTGGCTCGGCAAAGTCCACCATACCCTTATGTAGGTACACGGTGTTGTCGGCAAGCGTGATTGTGACGTAGGGCTGCCATGAGCGGCTCTCGTCTTTCCGGCTGAAATCCACGTTGCGCTCCTTGCTCTTAAGATAGTCGAGTGCGGTCATGCTGAAGTCGATAAGCACTGTGTCGCTCTTGACTATTGTGGCGAGAAGCGATTTTGCGCCGGGTCCCACGAGGGTGCCAAGGTCGACGTTGCGCTCGCTTATATGCCCGGCAAAGGGGGAGCGTACGGTCGTATATCCCAGCTCAAGCTCGGCTTGCGCAAGGTCGGCTCGGCTCATCGCCACGGAGGCGTTTGCCGTCTCATAGGCTGCCACGGCATTGTCAAGGTCGAGCTGGCTCGCCGCATTCTGCTCGTACAGCGGTCGTATGCGCTCAAGGTCGCGCTTGGCTTTCTGTGCCTGTGCCTCATCTTTTTTCAGCTGTGCCCTTGCCTTATCCACCTTTGCGCGATACTGATCCTGATTTATGATGAACAGTACCTGATTTTTTTTCACATAAGTGCCTTCCTCGAAAAGCATCTTTTCAAGATAGCCTTCCACGCGGGCACGTACCTCTACAAACTGCTGTGCTCTCACTCTTCCTACATATTCACCGTAGATCTCGACATCATCCTGTGCGGCAGGCTCTACGGTTACCACCGGAAGCTCGGTCACGCTCTTCTTGCATCCCGTTGACAGAATCGGGAGTACCAAACCTAATAATATGGCTGACAGATATTTCCTTTCCATTGATCTGTGTATATTGAAAATATGGATTTCTTTTAAGCTGTAATGTTGTTATGTTTTTAACAATTATATTGTTTTGAGTGTTCAATGAATATAAGAGGGTGTTTAAAAATAAATGTTAAAGCAGAGCCGAAAATTATGGTCCGGATTCAGCCCTGCACCGAAGGAGCATAGCGGGCTATGTGACTGAGGCAAAGGGCGGAAGACGCCCATAAGTTTCGGACAATAAGGTAATTTCCGTTTTATTGTTGTCATACTCAGTATTGGTTTTATTGTTCTGATTTTAAGTTACCGTCGCCTTGATGTTTCTTTTGCTAAATTCCTGCGCTCATCGGTCACATAGCCCGCTATGCTCCCTCTTCGCTATCAGGAATTTATCTAAAAGACACATCACTCTGATTTAACATTTATTATTAAACACCCTCTAAATTCCAATGCAAAATTAAGCAATTCCGATAACGGGGAGAAATTATCGGAGATGTGTATATTGACATATTGTTGCAGTCTGTTGACACATGTAAAAGGAGATAAAAGCTGTGAGTAGAAACATTTTCAGAAAAAATTTGTTATAATTATATGTTATAGATTGCAAAAAAATCGTAAATTTGTCCTCGATAGTAGAACTTAACAGTCGGAAACTCATTTATATGTCTAACAAATAAAAACTTACGACAATGAACATTGACACTATCGGCTATAATGCCGGCCTCGTGTGGAATGCACTTAATGACGCTGATGCGCTTGGTCTTAAGCAAATCAAGAAAGTGACCAAACTGAAAGATAAGGAACTTTATGCAGCCCTTGGATGGCTTGCACGTGAAAACAAAATCCTCATCGCTGAAAATGAAGACGATAAGGATATTATAGTTTCGCTCGCTCAGTAATTACCGAATCCTAAACATATTCAGGCGGAGATGACATTTCATCCCCGCCTGTTTTTTTGTATGCATTCCGGTCATCGCTGGAAGGACAAATTAATCCGGTGAAGTCAAAAATACGGAAAACAAATATGAAATTCCGGCAATAAGCTGCTGAATCGAAAATATTATGACTAATTTTGCAATTAGTCTTTATCAGGACTTGACTGCATGAAAAATGAATAATCTTCTGAAAACAATTTTTACACTAATAATTACCGTGTTGCTTATTGGCTGCTCTAATCTCGTTGATGAGAATCGGGATGGTGGCGAAGATGTGTTTTCCCGAATTGAGAGTCTTTCTTTGAGCGAGCCGGAAACTGCTCTTGTCACACTTGACAGTGCGGAGAGAATCGGATTGCTGAATCCATATGAGACCAATCTACTCCGCTGTCTAATCTATCACAACGGATATTCCGACTATCGCAAGGCTCTTAGATACGCCGTCGCGGCTTATAATATGCCCGATGCGCCCCGTAATGCCGGGGAAAGGCTCAGGCTTATAGACCTGATAGCCGATGAATACTTAAACAACGGAGATTACGCGTCAAGCATCCGATTCTGTACCGAAGGATTAGGCGTGGCCAAGGACAGCCTTATAAGCGACATGGAGGCGAACCTGCATGTCACATTAGGGTTGAACCTGTTGGAGATAGGTAATGATGATGAAGCCTTCCGGTATCTCCGTAGGGGTGTGGATATATTGGGAAATCTGAAAACAAATGACAGCGACAAGACCGACGATTATATCTATGCGATAGGAATGACCGTCAACTCGCTTGTCGAAAGAGGTCGTTACGACGAGGCTGCTGATCTTATGGATGAATATATGGTGGCTTTAGAGGAGTTGGAAAAGCGTCCTGATACAGTTGACGGCATTGCTGACAGCCGTCGTTCAAGCGGATACGCGATATTGGCCTACATATACAGCAGAAAGGGTGAGCCTGACAAGGCAAGAAAGTATTATGACCTTTATTGCAGCACAGATTATTCATCAGCTCCGGAAGGAGAACAGATACGTATACCTTACTTATTGGCCGCCCATAGGTTTGAGGAAGCATTACACTATATAAAAAGAGAGAAAATGCTATGGCAAGAAAGTGCCGACACCGTAAGCCACGCCTATTTAGAGGAGCATCTCAAGCATGAACGCGATGCCTACGAAGGTCTTGGCGATTTTCGTTCTGCCAACAGAGTGGCGC
Source organism: uncultured Muribaculum sp. (assembly GCA_910587665.1). Taxonomy (GTDB): domain Bacteria; phylum Bacteroidota; class Bacteroidia; order Bacteroidales; family Muribaculaceae; genus Muribaculum. Next base: position 31,643 of record CAJUMZ010000024.1, on the reverse strand, counting down.
ATGTCATCGAGACTGTCTCTGATTCCTTGCGCATTAGAGATCGTAAGTCAGAGGCACTTGAACTTGCGGAGATATATAAAACCAATGAGCAGGCTTTGCAGATCCAGCATCAGGATTATTCTATAAAGATCCGCAACATTGTGATTCTCTTTTCTCTGATTCTTATATTCCTCGCTGTGCTCTTTATTTTAAGAATCTTGCGACAGAGAAATGTGATTATTAAGAAAAATCGAAGTATGTCAGCCACTATTGAGGAACTCATGGGTTTCAAGGACAAATTATTTGACACCCAATCCGAAAACATAAGGTTGCGGGATCTTCTTGACAGAATGGAAAAAGATTTTGATCCCGTATCCGGTGATGCCGACATAGATGCGGAAACTACGGGAGAGAGCCCAATAATACCAAGCTCTGACAAACAGGAGAGCGGCAGTCCATTGTCGATGGAGCTTTCTGACAGGGATCGCATTTTGTGGGAAAGAATGAATCACGACATACTCGGAAAAAAGCTTTATCTTGAACGAGAGTTGTCCAAAGATCGACTTGTCGAAACCTATCGCATTCCCGTAAACAAATTTGCAAAACTTTTCAGAGCATATACGGGTTACTCTTTTTCGCAGTACATTCTGAATTGTCGTCTTGACCACGCCGTACGACTTATGAAGGAGCATCCTAACTGGAGTCTTGATAGTATAGCCGGAGAGTCACAGATGTCAAAAACCACTTTCTATAGCCGGTTTCAGGCAAAATACGGCATGTCACCTTCCGAATTCAAATCCAAAGATAACCTGACAGATATAAATGTAATAAGTAGGTAAAATACAGTAAGTTGCGATAAAGGAGACAGGAATGCTCCACATTTGTCACGGATGACCTTCTCGGTCATCCGTGATTTTTTCGGACTACACCCATGACGATCTCGGACGACATGATTGGTCCAAGGCCCCATTCTCAAACCTAATGCCTGTAACTTTGCATCGAAAACTGAAACGGATAATGAGACTTTTGCATCGATTGCTTCTTGCTGTTCCTTAATTAAAAGAATCAACATATAATCATATTATAGAATGGATAAAAAGTTTAGCTTTGTAATTTTGGCGTTGCTCGCGATGGTCATATCGGCTTGCGATAACGATAATGACTCTCCCTCGAATGGAAAAGATACGTTACCGCCCATACAATCCTTTGTGTGGCCCGAAGCGGAAAGTTCTCCGAAGCAGTTGGAGGGTCTGAATAGATTCGTTTATGATTCCGAAGGGCGTGTAACACTATATGAGACCCTGGTTCAGAAAACGACTTATACTTACGACGGTCTTAAGTGCACCGGTGTGATGACCTCAATCCCTTCCGGTGAGAAGCTGCAGGACCAATATATAGTTTTTAATAAAGACGGTCGTCCTGTAAGCGAGGAATCGACAGATTGGGAAAACAATGCCAGTGCCGACATGAAATACGAATACGATTCAGAAGGAAGAATCATTTCATACGACTTCAATGTGAGCGACGGAAGATACAGGCGGTCCGAGTTCAAATATGATTCTTCGACAGGTCTGATAAGCGAGGCAATAGTTGATTATCCTCCTATCAAAGGAAGCACAAGACGTTTTAAAATAAAATACCGTTTTTGTTACAGCGACAAACCTAATCCTGTGGCATTCTATCCGGAATGTCATCAGATATTTGATGCGGAGCCGGCTCTGGCTTTTACAGGTATTGACGGATATCAACGTAATCGGCTTATCGACAAGATTTATGTCAATTCCATCGATGTAGACGCGGATTTGGAAGTGTTCGCATATTCATATGAGTTTTCGGCAGAAGGGAAGTTGACTGCTATTATTGAGACAGTATCTTTGCTGGATGCAGAAGGCGAGGTGATGAGTAGCGCAGCCCCCATCAAAATTACAGATATAAAATACTGATTATTTATATGAAACTCATTAAAATGGAAAGGATAATCAAAATATTCCTCATTTCTGCGGTTTTACTCACCGTGGGATCATGTAGTTCAGACGATACGCCGGATGTTCAATCCCGGATTCCCGGCAAAGAGCCGATTGAGCATCTTAAATCGGTGATTCTTGATGAAAAAGGCGATATTATGCTTCCACCGATTGGAGATATTGCCGATACCTATATGATAGATTGCGAAGATGAGTCAAACGCGCACTCCATCTGTTCCACTATATTAGGTGACGAGAATTGGGATATCAGGGATGACACATATACCTACTCAGACAGTTACGGCTCTGTTAAAATGACGATGAATCCGAAAGAAGGTGTGTATGTCGGCATGACGTTCAACGTAAAGTCTCTTCCGGGCTTCACCCTTCTGCTTACTTCACAGGAGTTCTTTGAAAATAACAATTATAGATATCCAGATTATCCGGTTTATGAATGCTTCCAATGCGGCTATAAGACATCAAGTCCCGAAAGGTTAAAACGTCCGCACTGCATGGGGTCATTTTGGGTCAAATGCTACTGATTATGAAACAGATTTATATGGTTATGAAGAGAGAGAAATTTGCAATTACTGATAAATAACGATAAAATAGTAAGACAATTATATGAACAAGACGATGTTTTTTACGGTCATAATGCTTGCTTCCATTTCACTATATGGGTGCAGCAACGACGAACAAGATCCTGTAATTGAAAGTAAACTTCCTTCCGTAAAGTCCTTTGTCTGGAGTGCTGCGGAGGGTGCGCCGGAGCTTCTCGCCGGTCTCAACGAGTTTGATTATGACTTGGAGGGTCGTGTGACCCTGTATAGCACACCCGCCCAGAAAACTGTATATAGTTATAAGGGTATACAATGTAACGGCGTAGTGACAAATACAGCCACCGGCGCAAAATGGCAGGAGCAGCTTCTGACTTTCAATAATGCCGGACGCCCGGTTTCAGAGAAATCCACCGATTTTGACAGTGGGGATGTTGCCTCTGCGAATTATGAATACGATGAGGAAGGAAGGTTGAAAAAATACGCATTTTCATTGAACGACGGGCGTTTCAAGAATTGTGACCTTACCTATGATTCAAAGACCGGTCTCCTTGTGGAGGTCAGAGTGGGACGACACGATTCATCTGAAGAGGAGGCAGTTAATCTTCGATACGTCTATGAATACACCGACCGTAAGAATCCTGTGGCATTATACCCCGAATGTATCCAGATTGTTGACAATGAACCCGCATTCGGCCTCACCGGTATCGACGGTTATGTGCGCGACCTGCTTCCCGATAAAATTCACGTAAGTTGGAACGGCGTGCCTGTGCAGGTTTTCTCATTTACCTACGGATTTTCCGACGAAGGCAAACTGACCTCTATCCAAGAGAATGTCTCCTGGCTTGACGACAAGGGCAATGTTGAGCAAACTATTCCGGCAATACATATAACCGATATTAAATACTGATGACACATCTCACTAATAAGAAAACGAAACCGGTCTTAATATTCACCATCCTGATGATGTCCATTTTCTCGCTGTCTTCATGCTCTGACAGCGATGAATCAGTTGTAAGCAAAAGCGGCGAAGAAATCGCCTCTCGCTTCAAATCATTGCTGTCAGGAGCTGTGGGTGAAACTTGGATGATTCCTGTAGAGAACAGCGAAAACAAGTATATGGCGGTCGCATCTGATAATGAATCTGCGCATAAACTATGTGCGGCTATCATTGGCGATGGGGAATGGACAGCGACAAACAAAGTCTACCCTCTCCCCGACCAATATGGCAGCATAACGATGATTGACAGCGAAATCGAAGGGATATTTCTTACCATGTCATTCAATATCAAAGACATGAAGGAGATTGATATTGATATTGTTTCCCAAGCCTACCTGAATAATTGCAATATTCCATGGTACTACGATTGGATAAATAGTCTTGTTTCATGTGCAGATTGTGGATGGTCAACAATCGATAGCGATTGGCCCGGTGAATGTCCTGTATGTGGGTGCACACAATATAATAAACATCATCACAAATAAAAAACTATGAAAAATAATATTCTGTTTACAGCAGCTACCATAATAATCCTCCTGACAGGCTCTTGCAAAAATGACAAGTCAGAGCCTGATAACCGGGCTGCGCTTCCACGAGTGAAATCTTTTGTATGGAACGGCGCACCCGGGATGCCGGAATTCCTAAGCGGACTCAACGAGTTTGGCTATGACTCAGAAGGTCGCGTCACATCGTATGTCACCCCTATGCAAAAAGCTACCTACACATATAACTCCAACATTTGTTCTGGCACACTGCTTTGGCTCCCTTCTGAAGAGAAATGGCAGGAGCAGACAATAACTTTCAACCAGGAATGGCGTCCGTTGATTGAGGAATCGACCGACTTCGGCGATGATGCCACAGCGAGCAGCAAATACGAATATGACAGCAACAACAGACTGAAGACATACGAGATTTCAATAAGCGACGGGCGATATAAGCGAGTTGAATTTACATACGATTCTACGTCCGGTCTTATCAGTGAGGCAACGGTAATTCGTCGTGGGGGTGCCGGTAAAGAAGACTTTACATTGAAATATCGTTATACCTATACCGACAAAACAAATCCTGTTGCACTATATCCTGAATGCATTCAATGGTTTGATTCGGAACCGGCATTTGCCTATACCGGCATTGACGGTTATGGACACAGCCTGCTTATTGACAACGTGACCATGAGTGTAAACGGCATAGATGACCGTATATTCTCATTCACATACGAATTTTCAGAAGACGGCAAACTGACAACCATTACAGAGACAGCCTCCGTGCCTGACGAAAACGGAAACCCGGTTCAAACAGTTCCGGCAATGACACTGAGTGAAATCACTTATTGACAATACAATTATGTCATAAATAAATCCAATGAAACGTATCATTAAATATCCGGCCATTTTCGGCTTGTTTCTCGCACTTGCGTCATGTTCTTCCGGCGATGAACCGAAAAAACAATCATCAATTCCTGGGAAGGAGCCGATTGAGCATCTGAAATCGGTGATTCTTGACGATAATGGCAATTTACGTCTTACAAAAGCCGGCGACAATGCGATGACCTACATGATAGATTGCGATGATGAGCACAACGCGAATGAAATATGCTCCAATATTTTAGGCGACCTCAACTGGGGAGTTGCAAATGAGACATATACCTATTCAGACGGATATGGCTCTGTAAAAATGGACTTAAACCCGAATGAGGGGGTATTCATCAGTATGGCATTTAACGTAAATTCACTCCCCGCGTTTACCCTCTTGCTTACTTCGCATGAATATTTCGACAACAACAATTATAAGTACACCTCCGTCCCCGAAGACGAAAGAGTTTTTCAATGTTTTAAATGCGGATATAAAGTCACGCGGAAGTCAAAACCGACACGGACTCACTGCCCAGGATCGTTTTGGATGGAAGTGAACTAAATTAGGGATGCTCAGACTGAAAATATTAGTCCATTTTACGATACTGTCACTATTTGCAGTGGCAGTATCTTCGTGTAGCTCAGCTGATGAACCTCAGGAGGCAACCACACAGGAAAAAGTAGTGGTGTTTCTCTTCTCTCCCGGAGGTCTTGGGGACATGAGCTACAATGACTGCATACTCGAAGGTGTGCAGCGGTTCAAGATGAAGCATCCCGAGATAGACACCTATATTTATTCACCCGACTCTCTGCAGGAGGCCGAAAAGATATTTTCCGACTGGCTCGAACGTCCTGCGAGCAATATCCCGGTTCTTTTCGCACTCGGCAGCAGCGATTATGAGCCGATGGCAGAGAAGCATCTCGCCGAACGCAGTATGACTGAAAATAAAAGTATACTCTTGTTTGAAAGTCAGAAGCAATATAAAGATGAGAATATTCATACTTTCCAGATATCTATGTACGGTGCTTCATACCTCGCAGGAATTGTTGCAAAGGTATGTTTAGGAGAAAAAGAGCCGCTTGTAATACTTGCAAACAACAGCGATAGTCCTATCGGTATAGCCAAGGAGGGATTCATTGCCGGCTATGGCGATAACTGTGATGTGGAGTATCTCGCTGACGATTGGACCGGATATGTTTCTGCCACGCTTGTATATCAGAAGATGAGTGACTGGGCTGCCGGATACGGCTTTATATTTCCTGTTGCAGGAGGTTCCAACGGCGGGATCTACCGTTATTCGAGAGAGTTTGACGACTGCCCGTATCTTGCCGGTATGGACATCGACCAGTCAAATCTCTCCAACAAAATAACAGGCTCGGTCATTAAGCATATAGACCGACTTATCTATGAGTATTTGACCGAATGGGCATTGTCAGGAAGTATGCCTGAGAATCAACTTTACGGTATTGAAAGCGGATATGTCGATTGGCAATTGTCATCGAGATATAAGGACTCTTTTTATGAATTGGTAAGCAGCCATCGCCAAGAGGCAATTAACAAGGAGAAAGAATATTATGAAGCAAACACTTACTGAACTTATCTGTTTGTTATGCCTTGCAGGGCTATGGAGCTGTTGTGCTGATGAACCCTCATCTCCTGTTGACAACAGGGAGTGGATAGAGAAAACGGTTGCGGTAATCCTCCCGATGGAAAAGGGACTTGACGCTCACTGGCACCGCACCCTCGGAATGTTTGCCACCAACTTCGAGCGAGCTTTCAAGAATCAGGATACAGGCATAAAACTTAAGTTTGAATATTACGATGAAGCAAACTCTGATGTGAAAGAACTTGCCGCATCGCTTGCTTTCGATGATGATATCTATGCCGTAGTCGGAGGCCTGTATTCGTCAAATGCAGCGATACTTGCATCGGAGCTGACCCGGGTGGGAAAGACGTTTTTTACACTTGCGACAACCGAGCAGTTGGTGCGTGCATACGCTTCTTCGGGTTATCTATGGGCCATGACCGAGACCGATATAACACAGTGTGAGGTCTTGCTGTCAAAGGTTGTAAACTACGGAGGCAAGAGCGTTGCCCTGCTTGCAAAGGACAATGACTCTTACGGACAGACTTTCACCGACTGGTTCGCATTTCAGGCAAAAGAGCTCGGACTGACAAACAAGGGTGTCTTTGCATACGATGATTCTTCTGTTGAGGAAAAGTCTCGTCAGGCACAGCAGTCAGGCGCCGAATATGTGATTTGCGTTCCATCCGAAATTGAAGATATGGGTCCAATGCTTAAAACTTACAGTCTTCAATCCGGAAATAAAGGTAAGTCACCACGTCTTATATTTTCTGATACGGCATTCGGAGCAGATGTGCTGAAAATATACGGTCAGGATGTGGAAGGAATGGAGGGCGTTTGTTTCGGTGCTGATCCCGAATCGGGATTCGATGTGAGCTACAGGACATTTTTCGGCACAAACCCCACACTCGGAGAGGCACAGCTCTATGATGCAGCTATGCTTATAGGTTATGCAGCATGGTATCAGCAGCTCAAACCCGATGTCTCTATTCAAAAATCCCTTAGGATTATTGTCTCGGGAGAGGATTCGAATATGGGTAGCTGGAACGGGGAAGATATGGGACTTGTGATTGATGCCCTTGCCGCAGGCAAGTCGCCATATGTACGAGGGGCTTCCGGACATCTCAGATTTGACTCTAAAGTGTTTACAAGCGTTTTGGCAACAACCTATTATAATTTCAAGGTTTACAACGGACAATACATCATCCTTGATTATAACACAAGCGATGGGGGCAACCGAACAGATGCCACGCTTGCCGGATGGAACTGGAAAGCATCGCAGATGCAGGATTTCGGCAATTCAGGAGAGTTTTCCTATCCTGAGCATAAGGGGAACTGGGCGTTATTGGCGGCCACTTCGCGTGAATGGTCAAACTACCGGCACCAGGCCGATGTGCTTGCAATCTACCGGCAGCTTAAATCTGCGGGGTATACTGATGACCGCATTATTCTCATTGTCGAGGATGATATAGCTGACAACCCCTCGAATCCCGACCGTGGTGAGATAAGGGTAACGCCGGGGGGTGTCAACGTATATGAAAATGTCGAGATAGACTATCGCATGTCATCTCTTGTACCAAACGACATACTGAGTATACTTAAAGGAGAGAGAAGCGACAGGCTTCCAAAAGTGATAGAATCATGTGAAAACGACAATATTTTCATTTATTGGAGCGGACACGGGGTGCCGGGGGCTCTCTGCTGGGATGATGAATCAAACGGATTTACGGGCGATAGCCTTGCGAATACATTTAGAAAGATGAAAGAGGATAAACGCTATCGCAAACTGCTGATGATGGTAGAGGCTTGCTTTTCCGGTAGTGTCATGGAAGAGTGTGCCGGAATTCCGGGTATGCTGTTTATAACGGCTGCCGGAGCCGATGAGACGTCAAAGGCGGATGTGTTCAGCAGCCGCCTGAAAGCATGGATGAGCAATCGGTTCACCTCTACATTCATAGAACAGATAGGAGAGAACAAAGCCGTGGCTATGCGCGATCTTTATTACAGGCTTTTTATCAACACAGTCGGTAGCCATGTGATGGTATATAATGCCGATTATTACGGCAATCTCTATTCAGCAAACATGGCGGAATTTATCTGCTATAAAAATTCTGTTTCAAAGTAAATTTTATGTCAGGCGGGGATCCAGCGGTTGCGGAGGAGGCGGATGAGGAAGATGGTGCCGCGGAATATCAGCTCGGCACACATGGCTATCCATACTCCTTTCAGTCCCATTGTCTGTGACAGAAGCCAGGCAAGGGGGAGGCGTACGGCCCAGATGCTGCCGAAATTCATGACTGCGGGCAAAGTGGTGCTGCCGACGCCTACAAATACTCCGTAGGCGACAATCGAGGCGGCAAACATAGGCTCTGCCCACGCCTCGATACGCAGTATCTCGGTGCCAAGCAGCTGTATTCCCTCTACCGGGCTCATCATCTCCATGATCCACGGGGCGACTATCCACATTGCCACACCCATTACCGTCATCACGATCATTCCGAGCCCGACCGTGATATAGGCAAACCTCTTTACGAGGTCGTGGCGCGCCGCCCCGTAGCTTTGTCCCACCAGCGTCGTGGCGGCATCACCGATTCCATAACCGGGCATGTAACAGAGGCTTTCGGCCGTAACGGCAAATGCGTTGGCTGCGATGGCGATGACACCGAGCGGCGCCACAATCATTGTCACCGCAATCTGCGCTCCGCATATCACGGCGTGTTCAACGGTCATCGGCGCGGAGATCTTTGCCGCCTTTCTCATCACGGCGATACGCGGCTTGTAGCTTCCGTGGAGTCCGCGCAACCGCAGTTCCGGTTGTCGGCAATACACCCAGTATAGCATGAGCATTGCCGTGATGACCTCAGCGATGACCGTGCCGAGAGCAGCTCCGAGGACTCCGAGTCCCGCACCGGGCATGTTTATGTTGATGCCGCATATGTCAATGTCGCGCGTCGGGAAAATAAGGAGAAAGTTGAACAGGCAGTCCATCACGCACATCATCACATTGAGAAGGCTCGGCACCTTTATGTTGCCGACGCAGCGCAACATGCCTCCCGCAAGATAATTCATCGTGAGTAAGGGGAGGGCGGCTATGAACACAAAGAAATAGAGTGAAGCCTGCGGGGATATCGTCTCAGTGCCTCCAAGCCAGTAGGGTAGCCGGCTGCTTATAGCCATGCCGACTGCCATCACCACGCCGCTGAAGGCAAGGCATGCCACTATCGACTGCCGCAACACATCGCGTGCGCTTTCAAAGTCCTTTGCACCTACCTTGTGGGCGACCTGAACGGAAAAACCGGTGGTGACCGCCGAGCAGATGCCCCAGAAGAGCCACAGAGACGTGGAGACAAGCCCTATAGCCGCCGAGTCGTCGGCTCCGAGGTGTCCTACCATCGAGGCGTCGATATATTGCATGAGTATGCTTGACAGCTGTGCAAGCATGGCGGGAAGCGAGAGCATCACCGTCAGCCTCAGTTGCTGACGGAATGTCATCGTTTTCCCCTCGCGTATCATTGCAATATCCGCCATGTCGCCTCGGGTTTATTCGGGAGTTATATTTTTTGCCGCTTCGGCGATACGTCTTAATCCTTCAAGTAGGCGGCTGCGGGGACATGCCATGTTGATGCGTATATATCCGTCGCAGCCATACATGTCACCGGCATTGATATGGACTTTCGCGTGGTCACGGGCATATTTTTCAAACCACGCCGAGCCGACTCCGAGCGGAGAGATATCAACCCACGCGAGATAGGTAGCTTCCAGGCTGCACACTTTAAGACGAGGCATTTCCGAGGCAAGGAAGTCGCGCAGCATCCGGTAATTGCCAGCGATATATTCACGCAGGGCGTAAAGCCACGGCTCACCTTCGGTATATGCGGCTATAAGTGCTTCCACTCCGAAAGGGTTTACATCGCACACCTCATTGTCGTTGATCGCACGGTCGACAAGTGCCCTGACTTTTTCCGAGGGCGTGACGATGTTGGCTATCTGCAACCCTGCGATGTTAAATGCCTTGCTCGGGGAGCAGCATATCACGGCATCGGAATCCACAGTGGCGTAAGGCACATATTCCATCTCCGGCAAAGTAAGTTCGCAGTGAATCTCGTCGCTTACGACAGCCACCTCGTGACGGCGGCATATCTCCGCAACCCGCTCAAGCTCGCCGCGTGTCCACACACGCCCTGTGGGGTTGTGGGGGTTGCACAGTATCATCAATCTGTTTGCCGGATCGGCGGCAAGAGATTCGAGCGATTCAAAGTCGATTGAATATGAGAATCCGTCGAGGCTGTCTGTGCGCTTTAGCGGGCTTGCCGCTATAGCACATCCGTTGTTGCGTATCGACGAGAAAAAGCAGTTATAAGCCGGAGTGTTTACGATCACTCCGTCGCCTGGGCGGGTCAATGCCTTTATGATCGCTGACAGGGCCGGGACAACGCCTGAAGTGTATATAACGCTGTCACGGCGGATTGTCCATCCATGACGCCGTATATTCCATGAAATCATGGCATCGTAGTACCTGTCGGGCACCTTGACGTAGCCGAATACTCCGTGGTCGACCCTGCGTCGTAGAGCGTCGATCACTACAGGGGCTGTCTTGAAGTCCATGTCGGCGACCCAAAGCTGTATTATGTCCGAGTCTTGGTCGGAATCCCATTTGTAAGATCCTGTGCCGTGACGGTCGACAGGCTTGTCGAAATCAAATTGCCGGTTCATTGACTGCATGGCGTATGGTGATTATGTCTACCGGATCGACGGCAAGGCTGTTTTCGTCGATAATCACCTCGCCTATTGATGCCGCCTCGATGCGCCCTTTGCGGGGATTTTTTATGCTTGTCACCGGCGACAGGATTGTGGCGGTGACCTCGCTGTCCTCGAAAGCAAGGTCGCAGTCGGGGGCAAACTCGCAATCCTCAAGTATCAGGTCGCGGGCATAGCAGAGAGGCTGAGTGCCGGAGATCTTGCAGCGGACAAGCCTCAGCCTGCGGGAGTGCCAGCCGAGATATTCGCCATTGAGCTCAGAGTCGTAGACAGTGACATTTTCCGTACCCCAGAATGCGTCTTTCGAGTCGATATGGGCGTTGCGTATCTCCACGTCGCTGCAATATTGAAACGAGTAGTTGCCTTGCTGGCGGTATCGGTTGATACGTATATGGCTGCTGTGCATGAAAAGATAGTCGGCATTGCCAACGGTGACATCCTCCATGTCGACATTGCTGCAATGCCACAGCGTCTCTTCCGCATCGGGGATGTTGACTCTGCGCAGCACTATCCCGTCAAGCTCTCGAAACATCTTCGGGGCCTCGACAAGCGTGTCGGTCATGACGAGATTGCGCGAGTACCACAGCGCGGCGCGCGCACCGGGGGTGAATGTGCACTCCCTTATGCGGAAGCCGTCAGTGTGCCAGAACGGATATTTGCCTTCAAAACGACAATGCACGGCTTCAATGTTGGCGGTGCATTTCAATGCGGATTCCCCGGCATGAAATGTAACGTCGAAGAGCCGCAGGTTGCGAGCGGCGAAAAGCGGTCGCTCCCCTCCGAATTGCTTGTTGGTGATTTCAGTCATGTTGGTTTCTGTGATTTCAGTCGGACAGGATTATTCGAGAGTGACGAGGGTATATTTCTGAGAGCCGAGTCCGAGCCGTTCGGCCGCTTCAAGGGTATGGGTGCCGTGACGCGAGTTGATACGCTCAAGGAGGTCTTCCTTGCCGGGCTCGTCGGTGTGCATCACCATGTCGACCGAAGCACGGTCGAGAGCCACAGGGTCAAGCGAGGCAAGAATGCCGAGGTCGCCCATTACCGGAGGCGCGGCGTTGGCGTCACAATCGCAGTCGACCGAGAGGTTGTTTGCCACATTGATGAAGAGCATGCGGTCGCCCATGTGGTCAAACACTCCTTTGCAAGCATCGGCCATTGATTCAAGAAACACATCCTGCTCGGCGATGTTGTTCCAGATGTCGGCGGCGTCGTGCATCTTGCCTCCGGAGTGGATCCATGCCTTTCCGTCGGAAGAGGCTATGCCTATCGCCACATTTTTCAGCGCTCCGCCGAAGCCACCCATCGCATGGCCTTTGAAATGGGAGAGCACTACAAGGAAATCGTAGTCGAGGAAATGCTTGCCTACATAATTGCGGTCAAGGTGCAGTCCGCCTTCGACGGGGAGTATAGTGTCACCGTCGGCATCCATGATGTCTACTTTCGCGATTTTGGTATAGCCGTGTTCCTCGACAGTGCGGAGATGTTTTTCGGTGGTGTTGCGAGAGCCTTCGTAGGCGGTGTTGCACTCTACGAGCGTGCCGTTGACTTTTTGCACGAAATCCTTTATAAGGTCCGGGTCAAGCTGATGGCTTTTGTCCGATTCGCCGGTGGATATCTTTACGGCAACATTTTTGCCGTCGGCTTTCTTGCCAAGTGCCTCGTAGATCCTGATTATATTTTCGGGGGTGATATCCTTGATGTAATAAACTACCGGCAGGGAGTCGGCGGGTGTGGCGGTCTCGGCAGCCGCCTTTGCACTGTTGGCGCAGCTGCTCATGTTAAGCATTGTGCCGCATGCGGCGCACAAGAAAAATGATTTTTTAAGCATATGGATATGGTTTAAGAGTTAAATGCAACAATTCACTATACAAAATTACAGTAAAAAATAGACTTCCGGTAACCTTTATTCCATTAAAAAATACCATAATTACGGAAAAACAGCGAAGCTGTGTCGCAAGACACAGCTTCGTGCTTATTATGTAGCCCGGTCGGGCTCTTAAGACTGGCGACCGGCTTCCTTGCCTTTCTGCTTCTGGAGCTGCCTGCTTATGGCCTCAAGGGTAAGGTCAACAGCTTCTTCAAACGTGTCGGCAACCTTGGAGGCGAATATGTCGTCGCGCGGAGGTACACAAACGAGTATTCCGGCTTCCTTGTTCATCGATGTCTCCGGTTTCACGACATTGAGGGTGACTTCAACTGTGGTTATGTTTTCGTAATGACGGGCAAGACGGTTGACCTTCTTGTTGATAAAGTCTTTCAGGTTTTCGGTGGCGTCAAAGTGGATTGACTTGATGTTAATGTCCATGATGTCCTCCTTTTTTTAGTGCACGTGGATGTGCTTGTTGGTAATTTTGTTTAAGTTCACGATATGTTATGTGGGTGTACACCTGCGTTGTCGCCAGCGAGCTGTGACCCAGTAACTGTTGTACGGAATAGAGATCGGCACCGTTGTTGAGCATGTCGGTGGCAAAAGAGTGGCGCAGCACATGGGGACTTTGGCGGCGCGCCACGGTGTGTCCGCTCAGAGCCTTGTGGACTACATTGTACACCAGCTTGCGGTATATCGGCTCTCCTGAGCTTCTGACGAAAAACTCGTCGGCTGCCGGGGCGGCGACTGAGGTTGCGCGTAGGGTGCGATACTGTGCTATCATATTTGCCAATTCAGGTCCGAAAGGGATTATTCTTTCTTTATTACGCTTGCCGAGCACTTTTAGTTCACCCCTGTCGAGGTCGACGTCGGCGTCAAGCAGCCCTGTGATTTCCGAGGCTCGCAGCCCGGTTGAATATATCATGTCGACTATCAGGCGGTCACGCACCTGAGAGAAGTCGCCAAGGTCGATTTCTGTGTCGAGTATAGCCTCTGTCTCTGCCTGCCGGGTGTAGACGGGGAGCGGTCGGTCGGTCTTGGCAAGGGAAAGGTCGGCGGCGGGATTGTAGGTCATGCCGTGTTGCCGCATCATGTATCGGAAAAAGGCTCTCAATGCCTGTACTTTCCTCCGTATGGTGCGTGGCGATTCCCCTTTTCGCGCGAGGGAGTTGACCCATAGCCTCAGGTCGGAGGCTGTGACATCGGCGGGATGCAATTGGTCGGGCTTTCCGCCTGTCGCAAACTCCGCCCATTGCTGCAGGTCACGTGAATAAGCAGAAACGGTGTGAGCTGAAAGAGCCAGCTCACACCGTATATATGTAATAAAAGAGTTCAACATATCTTATCCGTAAACCTTACATTTACGAATGTAACTCTTTTATATGAGATTACCAAATAAAAAGGAGGGAAATTTACGGATTATTCCTCGACAGTGCGGAGTTTCTGCACGTAAACAGCCTTCATCATCTTCTTGCGGTTGGTGATGCTCGGCTTCTCAAATGCCTGACGGCTACGGAGTTCCTTTACGATGCCGGTCTTTTCAAATTTTCTTTTGAACTTCTTAAGAGCTTTTTCGATGTTTTCGCCTTCTTTTACTTGTACGATTATCATTTTGTTATTATGGTTTTGTTTGTATTTACGTTTTTGTAATTGCGCGACAAAATTACATATACTTTTCGATATGACAAAATTTTAGGTCAATAAAAGTATCTGTCTAATTATGATTTATTTGTCATTATTGTTGTCTTCCGTCACTCCCGCGAGCTCGGGGTCGATCATGATGCGACCGCAGTATTCACATACGATGACTTTCTTGTGCATCTTGATTTCCATCTGCTTCTGCGGGGGAATGCGGTTGAAGCAGCCTCCACAGGCGTTACGCTGTATATATACGATGCCAAGTCCGTTGCGGGCATTGTCGCGGATGCGCTTGAACGCTTTGAGAGTGCGCTCGTCGATGCGCGGCTCGATCTCTTTTGCCTGGATGCGAAGACGCTCCTCATCCTGACGGGTCTCCGACACGATCTCGTCAAGCTCAGCCTGCTTTTCCTTTAGGATATGCTCGCTGTCTTTCAACCGCTCTTCGGTAGCGGCGATCTCGTTGGTCTTGTTGTCAATGGCGCGGGCATACTCGTTGAGGTGCTTTTCGCAAAGCTCGATTTCAAGGGTCTGGAACTCCACTTCCTTTGAAAGGAGGTCAAACTCGCGATTGTTTCTTACATTGTCGAGCTGCTCCTTGTAGCGGGCTATCTTGGTCTGCGACTCGTTGATCTTTTCTTTTTCGACGAGAGTCTTCTTGCGGAGATCCTCCACGTCGCGGCGATAGTTTTCGATGCGGGTGCGCAGTCCCTCGATATTGTCCTCAAGATCCTTCACTTCCAAGGGAAGCTCACCACGGATGGTCTTGATGCGGTCGATTTCAGAGAGGATGGTCTGTAGCTCATAGAGCGATTTAAGACGCTGCTCTACTGAGAGTGCTTCATTTTTGTTCTTGTCTGTAGCCATGTTTGCTTACAAGTAATTTATCGGATTTTTTTCTGTTTCGGAGTAATAGAGTGCAAAGTTAGGAAATTTTTTGCTAACTATATGATAAAAAATCTGTTTTGTACACTTTTCACTCTCAAAATGGCCTATGTCGATGATGAAAATACGCCCCGTATTATCGACAAAGTCATGATATTTCACATCAGAGGTAAGAAATGCGTCGGCTCCCGCCTCCACGGCATCGTCGATGAGGAATGCGCCGGAGCCGCCACACAATGCAAGCCGCGACACTTTTCCTTCAGGTAGCGCGGTGCATCTTGCCACCGGCGACCCGCACACTGTCTTTATCCGCTCTACAAGCTCCCGGGGAGTCAGCGACGGCGATAATGTGCCCACGACGCCGGGGGATGTGGCGAGCGGCATAACGTCGGTAAGTCCGAGAAGCCGGGCAAGGGTATAGTTGACCCCGTCGTCGGCCGCGTCAAGGTTGGTGTGGGCGGCATATACGGCGATGTCAGCCTTTACGGCCGCTACCGCAGCACGCTCCTGCACGGTTGCGCCGGTAAGCCGCTTCAATCCCTTGAAAATAAGCGGATGATGAGACACTATGAGGTTGCATCCCCGGGCCGCCGCCTCCTCGACAATTTCCGGGGTGACGTCGACACAGAAGAGGACCCCGCTGCACTCGCATCCCGGATCGCCGATTATAAGACCGGCGTTGTCAAATGACTCCTGAAGCTCCAGCGGCGCCACTTCCTCGATTGTGTCAATTATTTCTTTTATCAGCATGGGCTACTTTTCCTGCAGTTCGATGGCGAGTGCAAGCTCGTCAAGCTGTTTCTGGTCAAGAGGGGCGGGGGCGTCAAGCATCACGTCGCGACCTGAATTGTTTTTCGGGAATGCGATGCAGTCGCGTATGCTGTCAAGACCTGCAAACAGTGACACCCAGCGGTCAAGACCGTAGGCAAGACCTCCGTGAGGGGGTGCCCCGTACTTGAACGCATTCATCAGGAAGCCAAATTGCTCCTGGGCGCGTTGGGGGGTGAATCCGAGTATCTCAAACATTTTTGCCTGAAGCGCGCTGTCGTGGATTCGGATTGATCCGCCTCCTACCTCCACTCCGTTGATCACCATGTCGTAGGCGTCGGCACGCACTGCCGCCGGGTCGGTGTCGAGCAGAGGTATATCCTCATCCTTGGGATGGGTGAAGGGATGGTGCATCGCCATCAGACGCTGCTCCTCGTCGCTCCATTCAAACATCGGGAAGTCGACCACCCACAGGCATGCAAACTTGTTTTTGTCGCGTAGTCCAAGCTGCCGTCCCATCTCAAGGCGCAACTCGCAAAGCTGCTTGCGGGTCTTCATGGCGTCGTCGCCCGAGAGTATGAGAATGAGGTCGCCCGGCTTTGCGCCAAAGGCTTCCTTCATCTTCTGCAACACATCCTGGGAATAGAACTTGTCGACGCTCGATTTCACAGTGCCGTCAGGCTCCACGCGGGCATATACCATGCCTTTTGCGCCGATCTGCGGGCGTTTTACATATTCGGTGAGCTGGTCAAGCTGCTTGCGGGTGTATCCTGCCGCGCCCTCGGCGCATATACCGCCGATATAAGCCGCATTGTCGAATACTCCGAAGCCATGGCCTTTCATGATGTCCATAAGTTCGACAAATGTCATGCCGAAGCGCAGGTCGGGCTTGTCGCTTCCATAGAGGCGCATCGCCTCGGCCCAAGGCATGCGGATGAACGGCTCTGTCAGCTCCACGCCGCGAAGCTCCTTGAACAGATGCTTGGCCATTCCCTCAAAAAGGTTTATGATGTCATCCTGCTCGACGTAGCTCATCTCGCAGTCGATCTGGGTGAACTCGGGCTGGCGGTCGGCGCGCAGGTCCTCGTCGCGGAAGCATTTCACTATCTGGAAATAGCGGTCCATGCCGGAGACCATAAGCAGCTGTTTAAGGGTCTGGGGTGACTGTGGAAGTGCATAGAACTGACCTTGATTCATGCGTGAGGGCACAACAAAGTCGCGTGCACCCTCGGGTGTCGAGCCTACAAGCATCGGTGTCTCGATCTCGAGGAATCCCTTGCTGTCAAGGTAACGGCGCACCTCCATGGTCATCTTGTGGCGCAATTCGAGATTTTTTCTCACGCAGTTGCGTCGCAGGTCAAGATAACGGTATTTCATGCGCAGGTCATCGCCGCCGTCGGTGTCATCCTCAATTGTGAACGGAGGGACCTCTGAGGGGTTCAGCACATTAAGTCTTTCGGCGATAATCTCTATGTCGCCAGTGGGGATATTGGGGTTTTTGCTTGAGCGTTCAGCCACCTTACCGGTGATCTGAACGACGTATTCACGACCAAGCCGGTTAGCCGCCTCGCATAGAGCGGCGTCGGTTTCGTTGTTAAAGACTGCCTGGGTGATGCCGTATCGGTCGCGGACATCGACAAAAGTCATGCCGCCCATTTTACGGGCGCGTTGTACCCAGCCGGCTATGGTTACAGTATTGCCGGCATCCTGTTGGCGGAGTTCTCCGCAGGTTTTAGTCCTATACATATATATTTACTGAAAAATTATGCACAATTTGGATTCAGTGATAAAATTTCGGTAAAGTTAATGATAAACAATGTAAAATGGAAATCTGCCATTCACTAATTTCAGCAACATATGTGACGGAGACTGCCCTGCATAAGGCATATAAAAGGCGGTCAGCTATTGCAAAGCTTCCATTTAATCCGTTCCCATAACGACGGCTTGTCAAACTTTATATGCACGTTTACTCCGTTGTCGTTTTTATTCAGGAATA
This sequence comes from uncultured Muribaculum sp., assembly GCA_910587665.1. Lineage (GTDB taxonomy): Bacteria > Bacteroidota > Bacteroidia > Bacteroidales > Muribaculaceae > Muribaculum. The sequence continues at coordinate 13,293 of CAJUMZ010000024.1, read as the reverse complement.
TTATCGAGCTGTGGAGCACGATGGCTATTACATCGTCGAATTGATAAAATCCATGGATACGGTCAAGGGCTATTTTGTGGAAAGGGGAGTTTTCGTCAATGCTATCAATCACTAAATTACCGTCATCATCAATAGTTATGTCGTGGTGTTCCGAAGCGTGTTCAAACAGGAGCCCTACATCAAGATGCTCGATTCCGGATGGTCGCTTGCGGAAACGCCGGTATAGCTCATCAATTACTTTTTTTGTAATCATCGTTCATCATTTAATATGTTGCTGTAGTGGTGTAATTATAACACTATTCAGCCGGAATAGTTTGAGGATATTGCAACACATGTTAATAAATGTTGGGTTAATTGCCTTTTAACATTCACTTTTAGCCTGCGCCGCAAGAAGGCAGGCGTGATATATGAATCGGCGGCGACACCGGTTACACCCTTTGGTGAAGACAGTGCCGCCGCCGGCTTTTAGGTTTATGCAAGGAAGCCAAGCAGTACACCGGCAGCCACAGCCGAGCCGATCACACCGGCAACATTCGGACCCATGGCATGCATGAGAAGGTAGTTGCTGGGGTCATATTCAAGACCGAGGTTGTTGGATATACGTGCCGACATCGGAACCGCCGATACACCGGCATTACCGATAAGCGGGTTGAGCTTCTTCGATGCCGGGAGGAAAAGATTGAATATCTTCACGAAGAGCACACCTGAAGCGGAAGCGATGATAAACGCCATGAATCCGAGTGCGAAGATGAAGATAGTGTCAAGGGTCAGGAATTCCGAAGCCTGGGTCGATGCGCCCACCGTCATACCGAGTAGTATTGTGACAATGTCGGTAAGGGCGTTGCTTGCAGTCTTGGCAAGGCGGTTGGTCACGCCACACTCACGGAGCAGGTTGCCGAAGAAGAGCATGCCGAGCAACGGAATGCCCGAGGGCACTACAAAGCATGTGAGCAGCAAGCCTACGATCGGGAATATGATCTTTTCGTTTTGTGACACCGCGCGGGCGGGCTTCATCTTTATCACACGCTCGTGCTTGGTGGTGAGCAGTCGCATGATAGGCGGCTGGATCAACGGCACGAGTGCCATGTAAGAGTAAGCCGAGACGGCGATGGCTCCCATGAGGTTGGGGGCGAGTTTCGATGACAGGAAGATCGCAGTCGGGCCGTCGGCACCGCCGATGATCGCGATAGCGCCCGCCTGGTCAGGGGCAAAGCCGAGAGCAAGAGCCACCATGTAGGCTCCGAATATACCGAACTGCGCCGCAGCTCCTACCAGCATCAGCTTCGGATTGGCTATAAGGGCCGAGAAGTCGGTCATGGCACCGATGCCGAGGAAAATCAATGGAGGATACCATCCGGCGCTTACGCCATTATAGAGGATGTTCAACACAGAACCTTCCTCGTATATGCCGACTTCAAGCCCGGCGGCACCGTTAAACGGGATGTTGCCTATAAGTATACCGAATCCTATCGGCACAAGCAACATTGGCTCAAAGTTCTTCTTGATGGCAAGCCAAAGGAAGAACAAGCCCACGACAAGCATCACCAGATGTTGCCAGGTAGCATTGGCAAAGCCTGTAAGCTCCCAGAACTGCTGGAAATTAGTCGCCATAAATTCATTTAAACTCATAGTAATTTATGCTTTTAGAGTTGAATCAGGTTAGTTATAGCTTATCCGATAGAGATCAGTACCGCGCCTTCAAGCACCGCGTCGCCGGCAGCGACAGAAATGGCTGTCACCTTGCCGTCTTTTCCGGCGTGGATGGCATTTTCCATCTTCATGGCCTCAAGCACTACAACAGTGTCGGAAGCCTTTACCGTGTCGCCTACTTTTACATTGATCGAGAGGATGGTGCCGGGGAGGGGAGCCTTTACTGCATATGATCCGCCGTCGGCGGTAGCCTTTGCCACTACTTTCTCGCCCGACGCGGTGCGCGGCGCTGCGGAGGGGCGGTGGGGAGCGACGACAGTCACCGGTGATTTCTGCTTCTCAAGCTCTACCTTGTAGGGTGTGCCGTTGACAAGAACTTCAGTCATGTTGTCAACGATGTCGCCGATTGACACATTATAAGTGTTACCGTTGATTTTATATTTATATTCTTTCATCGTTATTTTGTGGTAATGTTTTTTATGAGACTTTGATGATCTTATCTGTGGGGCAGCTCACGCAATCCGTAGATCTTTGAGCTCCAGGGAGAATAGCTCTTCCTTACCTTGTTGATGGTGAGGATTGTGCTCTCCTTGTCGTGGGCGTTGAGATGATCGTGGAGTGCCATGACGATTGCCGCGATTTCTTCTCCGGAATCGTGGTTTGGACGCTCTTCCCTTGGCATTAACTTTGTCTCGATGCCTTGTGAGCGCGCCTTGTTGCGGGTTGAGATCCGTGCTCCGATGCGGCTTATCGCATAGAATGAAAGGCTCAGCAACAGGAGTGCCGAGAATACTATGCACATCGCCATTAAGGTGAGTCCGAATCCGTGACCGTCGGTCTCGGCAAACATTTCCACTTTGGAGTTGGTGTCGATAATCCGGTTGTTGCTGCTCGGGGTGATATATGCCTCGTCAGAGCCGTCGCGTATGCTCCAGGCCTCCACGCCGCTGCCCTCACCGTCGCGGAGTCGGGCGTAGCTTGAGTTGGGGGCGAGTGAGGCCGGTATCGTGATCGAGTCGATCAGGGTGACACCGTTGGCGTCATATATACCGATCCAGTTGTCTTTGCCGGGAGTGAGCTTGAAATTGAGGTGGAACGTACCCTTGTTAGGCTCTCCGTCGGCCCAGAACACTACGTGCTGACGGGGAGGTATCTCCGTGTTGACGTCGCCAAGCGGTACGGGGTACTTTTTTGGCTGTGCCGGGTCGTTGGACAGGTATACGCTCGATATTTCCATCGGAGCATAGGTCGAGTTGTACAGCTCGATCCAAGCCTGATGCAAGCCGTAGTCGTCGACATAGTTGCTGTCGTTTTGCACCATTACCTCGTTGATGCGCAGCCCGCGGCGCCCCTGGGCGCTTACGGCTACCGCGCATCCTACGATGGCTATGAGCAATATTGATAATTTTTTCTTCATTGCTTTTGAAGGGTTGGTTAAAGGGGTATGTTACCGTGCTTTTTAGCGGGGTTGACCACTTTCTTTGTGGCGAGCTGCTGGAGGGCGCGGATCACGCGGAAACGGGTGTTGCGCGGTTCGATCACGTCATCAATGTAGCCGTACTTGGCAGCATTGTAGGGGTTGCAGAAGAGCTTGTTGTATTCAGCCTCTTTCTCTGCAAGTACTTTTGCGGGGTCTTCCGCTTCTTTTGCCTCACGGGCATAGAGCACTTCTACCGCGCCGGCACCGCCCATTACGGCGATTTCGGCTGTAGGCCAAGCGTAGTTCATGTCGCCGCGCAGCTGCTTGCAGCTCATCACGATATGGCTTCCGCCGTAGCTCTTGCGGAGTGTCACCGTCACCTTGGGCACGGTTGCCTCGCCGTAGGCATAGAGCAGCTTGGCGCCGTGGAGGATCACACCGTTGTATTCCTGTCCGGTGCCGGGGAGGAATCCGGGTACGTCGACGAGTGTAACCAAAGGAATGTTGAAGGCGTCGCAGAAGCGTACGAAGCGCGCACCCTTGCGTGAGGCGTTGCTGTCGAGCACGCCGGCAAGATATTTGGGCTGGTTGGCCACGATACCTACCGACTGTCCGTTCATGCGGGCGAAGCCGACGATGAGGTTTTTCGCATAGTTGGCCTGTATTTCAAGGAACTCGCCGTTGTCGACGATAGCGCCGATGACCTCATACATGTTGTAAGGCTTGGTTGCGCTGTCGGGGATTATGTCGTTGAGAGAGTCTTCGAGACGGTCGATCGGGTCGGTGCACTCTACCAACGGGGGCTCTTCGAGGTTGTTCTGAGGGATATAGCTGAAGAGCTTGCGGATGATCTTGAGCGCTTCCTCGCCATCTTCAGCTGCAAAGTGAGCCACACCGCTCTTGCAGGCGTGTACCTCGGCGCCGCCGAGTGCCTCCTGGGTTACATCTTCTCCGGTCACGGTCTTGACTACCTTGGGACCGGTGAGGAACATGTAGGAGATGCCCTTGGTCATGATGGTGAAATCGGTAAGCGCGGGTGAGTATACGGCGCCACCGGCACAGGGACCGAGGATACCGGAGATCTGGGGGATCACGCCTGATGCCATGATGTTGCGCTGGAAGATCTCGGCATATCCGGCAAGGGCGTTGATGCCTTCCTGGATACGTGCGCCGCCTGAGTCGTTAAGACCGATGACCGGTGCGCCCATCTTCATCGCCATGTCCATGACCTTGCATATCTTGAGTGCCATGGTCTCTGACAGAGATCCGCCAAATACGGTGAAATCCTGTGCAAATACATATACGAGACGGCCGTCGATAGTACCGTAGCCGGTCACGACGCCGTCGCCGAGATAACTTTTTTTTTCCTGTCCGAAGTTGGTGCAACGATGACGGACAAACATGTCGAGCTCTTCAAAGGAGCCTTCGTCAAGCAGCTGGGCTATGCGCTCGCGTGCTGTGTACTTGCCTTTGTCATGCTGCTTCTGGATGGCTTTTTCGCCACCGCCTAAACGGGCTTGCTCGCGTAGGGCGATAAGCTCCTGGACTTTTTCAAGCTGTGTGCTCATGTGAGTTATAATATAATGAGTATTTTGTCAGTGAGATTATTTGTTGGGGTTTTCGCAAAGCTCGATCAGTGTGCCGAAAGTCGACTTCGGGTGAAGGAACGCGATGTTGAGTCCTTCCGCGCCCTTGCGGGGTGCCTTGTCGATAAGGCGGCAACCCTTTTCTTCCGCCTCGGCAAGTGCGTTGGCCACGCCGTCTTCGATGGCAAATGCCATGTGCTGGATGCCTCCGCGACCGCCGTTGTTGGCGATAAACTTGGATATTGCGCTCTCTTCGCTTGTGCCTTCAAGAAGCTCGATCTTGGTCTGTCCGACCTTGAAGAATGCTGTGCGTACTTTCTGGTCGGGTACTTCCTCGATTGCAAAACATTTGATACCGAATGTCTTTTCGTAGAAAGGAATTGCTTCGTCGAGCGACGGAACTGCAATACCGATGTGTTCGATGTGAGAAATATTCATTTTATTGTATATTTATTAGTTGGTTAATAATTAGCGTATTAGCTTGTTGTGTCGACATGGCTGTTGCTGACGGGCAAAGCCGCTCCACCGATTAGTTTGCAAATTTAATAAATATTGTGAAACAAAACTTGAAAAAGACCTTTTTTGTCAGTGTCAGTAATAAAATATTCCGTCGGTAGGGTGCGAAATCAGGATTATCGGCTAAGTGGTAGCTTGTTATTGCCATGATGAAGAGTCATGACATATTAGGAATTTTTGGCAGTAAAGTGAAAAAGTGTCATATGTCGTGTCATCTGCAAGGATGTGATTAAGTCGTTGCTATAGATTAATTTATGCCACCGTCAACCTTTTTGGCACATGATTTGTTTTTCTACTGAACGTCGGGGCGCGAGACAGTGGCTCCGCTGAATTAGATAAAGTAAAAAATATAACCAAAATAAAAGAAAAGAATTATGGGAAAGATTATTGGTATTGACTTGGGAACGACCAATTCCTGCGTTTCGGTACTTGAAGGAAATGACCCCGTTGTTATACCTAACAGCGAAGGTCGTAACACCACTCCGTCTATCGTGGCTTTCATCGCCGGTGGCGAGCGTAAGGTAGGTGACCCTGCAAAGCGTCAGGCAATTACTAACCCTGAAGGCACGATCTATTCGATCAAGCGTTTCATGGGTGAAAAATATGATGAGGTAGCCGATGAGGTAAAGCGTGTGCCTTACGAGGTAGGCAAGGCTGACAACGGTACGGTGCGCGTGCTTGTTGACGGTCGTGAATACACTCCTCAGGAAATTTCGGCTATGATTCTTCAGAAGATGAAGAAGACTGCCGAGGATTACCTCGGACAGACTGTAGACGAGGCTGTCATCACTGTCCCCGCTTACTTCAATGATTCTCAGCGTCAGGCTACCAAGGAAGCCGGCGAGATTGCCGGTCTGAAGGTGCGCCGTATCGTCAACGAGCCTACTGCGGCTGCGCTTGCCTACGGTCTTGACAAGAGCGACAAGGATCAGAAAATTGCAGTGTTTGACCTTGGCGGCGGTACATTCGATATCTCGATTCTTGAGCTTGGCGACGGCGTGTTTGAGGTTAAGTCGACCAACGGTGACACCCACCTTGGCGGTGATGACTTCGACCATGTGATCATCGACTGGCTTGCCGACGACTTCCAGCAGGAATACAATGTAGACCTCCGCAAGGATGCGATGGCTCTGCAACGTCTGAAGGAAGCCGCTGAAAAGGCTAAGATCGAGCTTTCAAGCTCTACTACCACTGAAATCAACCTTCCGTATATCATGCCGGTTGACGGTGTGCCCCGCCACTTGGTAAAGACTTTGACCCGTGCAAAGTTCGAGCAGCTTGCCGACAAGCTTATACAGGCTACAATCAAGCCGTGTGAGCAGGCTCTTAAGGATGCCGGTCTTACAGCCAAGGATATTGATGAGGTGATCCTCGTCGGTGGCTCAACCCGTATTCCCGCTATCCAGGAGATCGTAAGCAAGTTCTTCGGCAAGGCTCCCTCAAAGGGTGTTAACCCCGATGAGGTTGTTGCCGTAGGTGCCGCTATCCAAGGCGGTGTGCTTTCAGGCGATGTAAAGGATGTTCTTCTTCTTGACGTTGTGCCTCTGTCGGTCGGTATCGAGACCCTCGGCGGAGTGATGACCAAGCTTATTGAGGCAAACACCACCATACCTACCCGTAAGAGCGAGGTATTCTCTACCGCAGCCGACAACCAGCCTTCGGTTGAGATCCACGTGCTTCAGGGTGAGCGCCCCCTTGCAAAGGATGACAAGACCCTTGGAAAATTCCATCTTGACGGTATTGCACCCGCACCCCGTGGCATACCGCAGATCGAGGTTACATTTGAGATCGATGCCAACGGTATCCTTAATGTATCGGCTAAGGATAAGGCGACAGGCAAGGAGCAGAGCATACGTATCGAGGCTTCATCAGGCTTGACCGACGCTGAAATCAAGCGTATGAAGGATGAGGCAGCTGCAAATGCGGCAGCCGACGAGGCAGAAAAGCAGCGTATCGACAAGCTTAATCAGGCTGACACTGTGATATTCCAGACCAAGAAGCAGCTTGAAGAGCTCGGGGCAGCTGTCCCCGCCGACAAGAAAGCCACTATCGAGGGCGCGCTCAAGCGTCTTGAGGATGCCCACAAGGCTCAGGACATCGCTGCAATCGACTCTGCAATCAACGATATCCAGAAGGCATTCGGCGAGGCCCAGCAAGACATCCTCAATGCCCAGCAGCAGGCCAACGCAGGTGCACAGCCGGGTGCAAACCCCGGTGCCGGCAGCGCGCCCCATGCAGGCGGCGACGACCACGTGACCGACGTCGACTTCGAGGAAGTGAAGTAATTTGCACTTAATTGTATAAAAAAATAGCGTGTAACTTTATGGGTTGCACGCTATTTTTGTAACTTTGGCGTTGAACAAGAAAAGATTATTGATTATGTCGGAAGAGCAGATGAACAGCTATCGGCTGACGTCGATGGAGGAGCCGGGAGATGAGCGCATGGCTCAGATTATGCGTGAGGTTGCCGAGGATGCCCGCGAAAGCACTCGCCGGGCAGCAGAGCGTGTGGCTGCCGGAATCGAGGCCGCTACTCAAGAGGCTCGTGCAAGAGTTGAAGAAACTTTAAGCAGGATTCGTAATGGCGGCAAGTGAGCATCGTCCTGTTCTGATTGTGATTGCCGGGCCTAACGGGTCGGGCAAGACATCTGTGACCTCAAAAATACTTCATCATGAGTGGCTGGAGGATTCGGAATACATCAATCCCGACAATGTTGCCCGTGATGTTTTTGGCGATTGGAACAATCAGGATGCAGTTCTCAAAGCCGCCAACTATTGCAATGATTGGCGTGAAAGATGTCTTGCGGAGCGAAAGAGCCATATCTTTGAAACGGTAATGTCGGCAAGCGATAAGGTTGATTATATCCTACGGGCTAAGGAAGCTGGATTTTTCATCCGACTGTTCTTTGTTTCAACTGAATCTCCGACCATCAATGCCAAGCGTGTAGCAAACCGTGTGCTGAATGGCGGTCATGATGTTCCTATACCCAAAATCATATCTCGCTACGACAAGTCGATTGCTAACTGTATTGCTTTAGCACCATACGCTGACAGGCTCTATGTCTATGACAACTCAATAGAGGATGCCGAGGCTCGCCTGCTATTCCGATTGAGCAACGGTGAACTGGTAAAACGCTATGTCAATGACCTTCCGGCATGGGCTTCACCTATCCTTCCGCAATAAAGAACGATAAGGTAAAGGATATGATTCTTATGAATTTGAAATACCATATTTGTACCATGCAACACTAAATCATTGACAATTAGATATGGTTAGATTTGAGGAAGTGAAGTAAGTCTCACAGCCAACGATAATAAAACTTTCGGATCCAATATTAAATTGTTTGTCTCATGACATTTGTTTGTAATGTCGATGCGTTGCTTTTTGTTATTATTGTTTTGTGAATGGCGTAATAATTGCAAATTTATATCAAAATCACGAAATTCTCAAGTCGATAGAGTATAAAATATTTTTTTGCTGAGGGTCAGGGGCGGGGGCGGAGTTGCCAGAATGCGACTGCCGCGGCTGCGGCTACATTGAGGGAGTCGACGTTGTGGCTCATCGGTATGCGTGCGGTGTAGTCGGTCGACTCGATGACCTGTTGCGACAGTCCGTCGCCCTCTGTACCCATTACTATGGCAAGGCGTGGCTCAGAGCAGAGTGCCGGGTCGTCAATCGGCACGGAGCGGTCGGTAAGTGCCATGGCGACAGTGCGCAGACCGTATCTGTTCAATGATGTTATCGGCTCGTGGAGCCATGTCCATGGCACGAGAAACACCGCTCCCATCGACACCCTCACCGCGCGGCGGTTTAGAGGGTCGCAGGAAGTGGGGGTGAGAAGCACCCCGTCGATGCCGAGGGCGGCTGCCGAGCGGAAGATTGCCCCGATATTGGTTGTGTCGACCACTCCGTCGACCACCACTATGCGCCGGGCATCGCGACATACTTCCTCCACGCTTGCCGATGGTTTTCTCCGCATGGCGCACAGCACTCCGCGTGTAAGCTTGTAGCCTGTGAGTGATGTGAGCAATTCTCTTTCCCCGGTGTAGACCGGTATGTCGCTGCAACGCTCTATGACCGATGCCGCGTCGCCGGTGATGTGGCGTCGTTCACAGAGGAGCGACAGCGGCTCGTAGCCGGCGTCAAGGGCCACATGTATCACCTTGGGGCTTTCGGCGATGAATATGCCTTTGTCGGGATCAAGCCGGTTGCGCAACTGCGCTTCGGTAAGTGAGGCGTAAGCCTCGACCCTCTTGTCGTCAAGCGAAAAAATCTCAAATACAGCCATTTTATCAATGTCTATTATATTGTCTTGCAAAGTTAGGTAAAAATCATATCTTCGTGTACATTTGTTTAGGTGCCTTTCTAAAAAATTTACTATATTTGTATAAGTTAAATTATTTATTTTAAACGATATGAGAAATGCAGTTTTGGTTTGTGCCTTTTTTCCGGTTTTTCGATGGCTATCGCCGGGAAGCCGACAGTTGACACACCAAAATATAAAGAACCCATCAAGATTGAGGATCAATGGCTGAATTACCACCCAGGGGATATCAATTTTAGAATTTTGTCGCCGGAAACCGAGGGAGCAAAGATATATACGCGCATTGTGAAGGAGCCTGAAAGCTATATTACGGATAATGCCCGAAGAGTGATTCAGACGCTTTACTTCTCTCCGTCGGACAGTATCCCGGACATCCATACAATTAATTATGAGGTGAATAAATTTGATGGGATTTCATATAAGAGTGGAGGGGGAGATGTAGTTCAGATCAACTATAGTACTGACTGGATCGAGAAAAGTTTTGACGGTAACGACACCATAAGGCTTGACTATGAAACACGTGGCGTGATTTATCATGAACTCACCCATGCCTTTCAGCTTGAGCCGCAGGGTTGCGGGACATACGACGGTAAAAGTCCTTACTGGGCCTTCATCGAGGGAATGGCTGATGCCGTCAGGGTGGCTTGTGGAGGTTTCGAGCAGGATTTCGCTTCAGACGATCGCCCACGGGGCGGAAACTGGATCAGCGGCTACCGAACCACCGGCTATTTTCTTTATTGGCTCAGTCTCAACAAGGACAAGGATTTCATCAGGAAATTCAACAGGTCGGCTCTGGAAGTCAATCCGTGGTCGTTTGACGCCGCCATGAAGCATATATTGGGCGACAAGCCGGAAAATTCAATCGACAGCCTATGGAACGAATACCAAAAGGCTGTCGGTGACAAATGAAATTGAAAAGCGGCAGTCTAATCGGACTGCCGCTTTGATATTGTATAGGTGAGATAAGGCTTATGCCGTAATCATTTTCGATTTGGGAGCGGGGGCAGTGCCGAGCACCCAGTTGCCTCCGGGGATATAGGTAAGGAGCTTTGCGGTAGCGAAGCAGCTGATGAAGCAACTGATGGCGATCGCCGGGATTGCCTCAACAGTGGGGAGGGCGAGTCCTGTCTTCAAAATCTTTACCCAAAATCCGAGCCATAGGATATGCATAAGATACATACCATAGCTGAGATTTGACAGTTCGCTGATCAATCGCGGGGCTTTCGAACGGCGTATGCAGGTGAAGAGCAGAAAGGTTCCTGCCGTGAGCAGCACACAGTTTATGGTACAGAATGACCAACCGATTTCAATTTCGGGGGTAGAATGCAGTTTTCCCGGTATTGCCTGAATGTAGAATGAAAGAATTGTGAGTATGGCACCAGCCGCCATTGAGATCGCACCGATTTTCATGCGTTTGCCACTGTCCCAACTGAGGTGGACGCGGATATAGTGGGCAAGCACAAGATAGCCAAGGTAGCCTGAGAAGTACCAAAGCATGTGATATTCATTCCAGAAGCATTGTCCCCATATTTCACCGAACCAGCGTTGCAGATACGGCATACAGGTAGAGATAAGAAACAGACCGATGAACCAGCGTTCTTCCCGCGCCGAGACTTTGGCGAGCCACGGCGAGATAACGGGTATGAACAGGTAGAGGCTGATGAGTGGGTACATGAACCATAGATGCCCTGCCAGGGTAGGGAAGTTCAGTAATATCCGGGAGAGGTCGGTAGAAGCCGTAGCGGAATCAATCTGTCCCCAAAGCATGGGAACCGTGCTATATATAATCATGAAGATGAAAAATGCGGGGAGTATGCGTAGTGCGCGACGACGATAGAACTGCATCGCTGTCTGACCTTCTTTCATCGGCACGAGGAGAAAGGCGGAAACAATCATGAACAGCGGTACCGCCATGCGTGAGAATCCGTCATAAACCGATACCCAGAGGCGGTCAGCCTCATTGGCGAGAAATGACTGTGGTCCTGCCATGTCGGTTGATCCCGGAGCACCATAGAAGTTCTCGCTTGCATGCACGAGCATCACCAGAAAGCATGCAAACACGCGTATATAATCAAGAAATACGATTCTTTTCATTTCAAAAGATTGGTGAAATAGTATTTGGTCGGGCGGAATTTATTTGATAAATATTTTATTCCGGTTCACTATGTAGTATCCTGCCGGAAGAAATGACTTTATTTCCGAATATTTACCGCAATAAATTCCGCCCAATGAAAAAACCGAATCATCTTCCTTGGTATAATCAACGGTTGTCAGGGTGATTGCGCTGACGGCTTCTGATTCGAGCAGCCTTCGGGCGAGCAGGGCATATTCGGAGGCAAACGTGAACTGGTGGAATCCCTTGGTTCTCGTCTCCTCACCCCAGCCGTCGATAAGATGGATAGGGAGCATATTGCCGCGGTTGTGATTTTCGAAAGCGTAGTCGAGGCATTTCTGGTGATTGTCGATAGCCCGCTTTGCCACATTTCCATCGGCAAATGGCTCGGCATCGACATAGGCGCGGAGCAACACATCGTTAAACCATGTGTTGAAGCCTTCCATCGCATTTTTGTCGGTATTGAACACATATACTCCCGGTTTACGCACATAACGGGCGAAAGTGCTGAATGCAGCAGACGAAGTAAGGTCAATGTCCTTTTTCAAAGATTTGTCACCTGTCACTTTATACAGTTCAGCACCTCCGCCAAGCATTGTGCCTGTGTTGTAGCTGTAGAAAGTGCCGCCCGGCGCCCCACTGTCGACATGCCGGCGGTATCCCCGTGATACTTCGATTTCGCCTGTTACCGCTCCCATCATATCCCAATATACTCCTGAGCCATTCCCTAATTTTGCTTTCTGCCAGTCATAGACTTTACGTGCAAATTCGAGATACAGCTCAGAGCGGAGGCGTGTTTCCTGCCTGACGTCGTTTTTAGCATCGCGATAATAGTAAGTGGTCTCTTCGCCTGTCCCGTCGTAGATTTGCGCCAACCATACAAGTGGCTGTATAATGGGGCCGTTGCTGCATGAGTGTTTTGAGTTATAGCCCGGGCCCCATGTTATGCCTCCATATTCGTTGCCGTCAGAATCGCGCCAACAGTCCCATCCGTCGATTACATACTCGGCAAGGTATGTGGCAAGGTCGAGATACCTGTCTTCTTTCGTGATGCGATATGCCCTGATCAGCTCACGCGACAGCCACATCTGGTCGTCATATACGTTGAGGATGCCTGTTACGTTTGCCTCATTTCTCTTTGCGGAACGCGGCACGGCAAACGGGCTCCACTGACGGTTGCTTGCATAAGAGGGAAGCCGGTATGTGCCCCTGTAATAGTCGAGGTTGTCAATGAGGATTCCGAGACGGGTCGTATAAATCTCAAAATAGGAGGCATACAGGTCGGGCGATGAGTTGCGAGCCGCCATAACCGCCTCAAGGATGGAGCAGTGGGCTTCGATTGCCGCGGTAAGCGGCCATACGTCGGACGGTCCGCTGACATTTCCATTAGCGGTGTCGTAGCTGTCGGCCATGTACATATTATCCGGAGTGCCTATCATGCACTTCTCCCAAGTAGCATCGGCAATGTCGATAGCCCTTTCGATATTTCTGACAGCCAGCTCCCGATCGGTTAAAGCCTGAGCATTGAATGTCCAGGCCAACAGTACAATTATAAAAATCTTTCTCATTAATTTTATACTTTATATTGAGAACGTACCCGCAGTCTCAAAATGAGACGGCGAGTACGTCTGGAAAAGCCGGGGCTGATTGACCCCGGGAAGCAAAGTGCGCTTGACCCCCGAG
>CAJUMZ010000023.1 GCA_910587665.1 uncultured Muribaculum sp. | reverse complement strand
ATGTGGCTGACTCCAAGACAGGGGCGGTGATACGTGAGACATCCTTCATGACGTATCCGGTGGCGCATACGCCCGGCGCGCCGTGGCGGTAGGTGACGGGATTTGGGGTCTCGGAGCGCACGCAGGAGCTGCACGTACCCTGCACGGCGGCCCTGCCGGCGCGGTCGTAGAGGAAGAACCGGTAGAGGCCCTTTTCGCGCAGCGTCGGGTCTTGCAGGAACGTCAGGCGGTCGGCACGGTCATACCAGTACTGCGTATACCCGCAGCCGGGTATGTACCTTTTGACCACGTTGCCCCGGGCGTCGTAGCGGTACTCATAGGCGTACTCATCCTTGTAGCCCGCTGTCTGGTACTCCGGCGACAGCACATAGCGCAGCTGCCCGTAGATGTTGTAGACGAAATAGGTGTCGTTTCCCGTTCCGCGCCGCTCCAATACCTTGCGCCCATACTTGTCGGTGAACACGGTGATCGAGCGGCCATCCTCGTCGACGGTCTTCTCGCCGATGAGCGAGCCGGCGGGATAATAGCCATCCTTCACGAGCGACACGCGGTCGACCGGTGCCGAGTAGCGTTTCACCGAGTTTTTGGCATTGGTGAGGCGTATGACGTCGCGCCCCTTTCCGGCGGCGTGCCACAGGTCGCCGGGAGTTGTTGTGCGCACGGGGCGCCCCGCGCCGTCATAGGTGGCGGTGGAGTATGCGTGAGAGTCGGAGTAGGTAGAGCGGGCGAGTGCTGCAATGCCCGTTTCTGTCTGGTTGGCAAGCGACGTGCCGCCTGCGACAGGAAGCCATGTGTCGGCGACGCGCCCGGCGGCGTCATAGGTCTGGAGGGTGTACACATATGTCCCGGCGGTGTTCATCCCGCCCTGTGCGAGCAGGGTTGGGCGACCGAGCGCGTCGTGATACTGACGGTCGGTGACGCGTGTGCCGGAGGCGTTGAGATGCCGCATCGTGGTGACGGAGTTTTCCGACTGCTGCCCGTAAGGCCCGTTGACGAGCGAGTAGGCGAAGGTCTGCATGGTGCCGCGTGCGTCGCGCACCGACGTGAGCCTTCCCGCGCTGTCATATCCGTAGGCCACCTTGTAGTCGCGCGGGTCGACGGTCATTGTCACGCCCGTGAGTGGCCTCCACTCGTAGCGGGTCGCCAGTCCGCCCGGCGCGGTCACCTTCAGCGGGTACAGGCCGGTTGTGTCCCACCCGATGCGCGTGGTGTCGGAGGCATTTACGAGGATTGCCGTGGGTCTGCATCCCGCGCCACGCGCCAGCACCCTCTCACGCTCCTGCAGCGGCGCGTCGCCATAGGCGGTGGACACCGCGGACAGCAATCCCCAGTACAGGCTGTCCTCCATGCAGTACGTGTACTCTGTGCGCTGCGCCGGGACACCGTCGCGAAACCGCCTCGATGACAATATCAAGTCCGGCATCCATGAGGCAAGCTCCCGGCTTAGCTCATCCGACCTGTCAAATGGATATTCGTAGCGGGTCGAGTCACGCGAGCCGTCGCTTCCGGCGACGGTCACCGAGCGCGGTTTCAGCGTACGTAGCTGCGGGTCGTAGGTGAATGTCTCCTCCGTCACCACCCCCGTCACATGGTCGGTCACCCTCTTGCGCACCCGGTTGAACGCCTTTGCCACGGCGGTTGTCTTTTTTCGGGGCATGTAGCAAACCCATGTGCAATAGCTTGATCCGGTGCCGTCTTCCATGCTGCTGCAGTCAATTTCCGTCAGCAGGCTCACAAGCCTCACCCCGGTGTTGAACTCCCGGTGTGTTATGCCCCGGTAATCATATTCCTCGGTCGTTATATCGTAACCGGATGCATCCCGTGTCGTGACAGCCATGAGCAGGGGGGTGACGCCTCCCTCGTCGACAAGCGCCGGTGGATAAAAGTATGGATGCAGGAGGTTGTCGAAGTCTGTTATTATTGGGTCGTGTGCCATTATCCCCGGAGAGTATATGTATGTCTTGCTGCTGCCGTCTCCATTGGTCTCCGTCACCTCCCTGTAAAATACACCTGTGCCGCCATATGGCGAAAACAGTGGCATTCCCATCGCGACGTTACGGATTGAGAAATATCCCGGCCCGATTGCGTTGCCATACTGTCGACACCACGCCCCGTATGTCATTGCCTCGTCAGGGTCGGGCTGTATACGGGATGCCGCGTTGTAAGTGTATGATATATTACGTTGGGTGCCATTGCCGGATGAATTAATTGCGGCTATCCTAAGCCCACCGCCATAGGTGTTTAATTCATATTCAAAGGCAGTCCTTCCCCCTGTCGGATAATTAATAGAGGTCAGTATGCCCAGGCTTGTGTACCTAAGCGATGGCTCCTTGTCTGAGGCACTGTTAAGATAGCGTCCGGGATTGTACATATCTTTCGGCAGGATCATTGAAAGAGCCTTTTTTGTTATGTCCCATGGCTTTACTTCGGGAGTCTTAAAGTACCCCCAGTAGTCAAGTTGCCCCTGAGATAGACCCCTGTAGTCAGGGAGTGATCCCTGTAGGTTGCAGTTGTAAGCGAAAGAGAACTTGCCTTGCTCGGAATCCTCTATGGCGTCAAGCATCCTGCGGTTGTTATACCTGGAGCTTCCCCAGTATGATGACATGAACTTGACTGTCTTTATCACAGACTTGTCGTGAGCAGTCACCTTCATCCCGGTAAGGCGGTAAGTACCGATATCCTGTCCGTCACATTCATAAGAGAATGAGATGCTGCCTCCACTCCAAGAAATCGTTTTTAGCAGCATCTGGTCAAAATAATAGAGTGCTGCCTCGCTGTGTGGGTTTTGAACGGTGTATTTCATCCCACGGTCTTCATTCGGTTGATATATCGCCTCCATTACGTAGGTCATCTGAGACAGGTGGCCAGTCGTATATGATGGCTTCCACTCATATTCAAACGAGATTTCACCGTATGGGGTAAATATAGAGGACATGTACCATGTCGTGGTCACGGGATTTCCCTCCCCGCTGGGGTCATATCCGGTCTGTTCCTCCTCGTAGAACGCGTAATCCGTTCCTGAATCATAGATGCTAAAGCCATTGGTATTCTTTGAGATCTTCAGGCTGGAGGCATTGAGCGGTATCCACTCGTGGGACTCGTGGGCATACCTGAACACACCGCTTTTACCCGGGATATTATAGGTATATCGATCTGACTCGGTATCGTACGGTGCCTCCATCCCGCCTGCGGCAGTACGGAGCATGCTCTTTATGTTGCCGCCATTCTGGCTTAGCTTCTTCAGGTATGAGTCGAGGGAGTTGAAATCACGATAAATTGTGTCATTTACGACCAGTCTATAGAAGTCGGGCGCGCCCATGATCGTGCGGGTTACTGCGCCGCCTGCGTTGAGCACCCATCCAAGCCCGACGGGCGTGGCCACGTCATCGGGCCGGAAGCCGGATGCGTGGTAGGAGATGGATATTGGGAGCTTGTATCCGCCGAGGTCGATCTCGTAGAGGGGGATTGAGATGTCGGGGATGCCGGTCGAGTGGCTCACGGGGTACTCGCCGTAGCGTGCGAGCGCGGCGGCCTGCGGGGTGGGCGGTATCACCTGCGGCAAAAACTGCATCTCGTATCCCCCGTCATCGGCTGTCGCGGCGGGTGCATGCAGCACCGCGACGGAGTCGGCGACAGCCTGATCGGCAGTCGCGACGATACCCGGCATGTCCTGCGCGGACACCCCGGCTGCGGCTGCAAGCATATACAGCACTACTGTGAGGAGGGCGGCTTTCATGGCGGTAATGATTGGTTTTCACAAATATAGCATATCCGAAACCCGATTGCAAATTTTTGGAATAGAAAATTAAGGTATTATTAGATTTTCAGGCGTTTTTATGATGAGGTCTTAGTATGACAAAAGCGTATCAAACATACGGATTTGATACGCTTTTGTGATGAGGTTAAGATTATTTTACGGGCATTTTGGCAATGCGGCGTTCGTGGCGACCTCCGTCGAAGGGGGTGTTGAGGAAGGTGTCGACGATGGCGAGCGCGAGGGTCGGCTCGATGAAGCGTGCGGGGAGCACGAGCACGTTGGCGTCGTTATGGGCGCGGGCAAGGCGTGCAAGTTCCACATTCCAGCAGAGGGCGGCGCGTATGCCCTGGTGCTTGTTGAGGGTCATGCCTATTCCGTTGCCGCTGCCGCATATTCCGATGCCGGGGTAGTCCCTGCCTTCTTCCACGGCTAACGCACACGGGTGGGCGAAATCCGCATAGTCGCAACTCTCGTAGCTGAAACATCCAAAATCCTCTGACTCGATTCCTTGTGAGAGCAGATAGCCCTCAACGATACTTTTAAGCTCATAACCGGCGTGGTCGCTGCAAATGGCGAGCTTTTTCCCGGGTTGAATTATTGACATGATTAGTTTAAGTTGTAGGTTGGTTATGTAGTAAATTAAAATCTCTGCATGTCGACGAGCCGCTTGTAATATCCGTCTTTTGCCAGCAACTCCTCGTGGGTACCCGCCTCGACGATATGTCCTTCGTGCATCACGCATATCATGTCGGCATTTTTAATTGTGGAGAGGCGGTGGGCTATGACGATTGTCGTACGGTTTTTCATCAATCGGTCAAGCGCGGTCTGGACAACTTTTTCGTTTTCGCTGTCAAGGGCCGATGTCGCCTCGTCAAGTATCAGTATAGGCGGGTTTTTGAGTATCGCGCGGGCTATTGACAGGCGTTGGCGTTGTCCACCCGACAGGCGGCAGCCGCGGTCGCCTATGTTGGTGTCATATCCGTTTTCCGAAGTGATTATGAAGTCGTGGGCGTTGGCGATCTTAGCCGCCTCGACAACCTGCTCCATGGTCGCCTCGTTGACACCGAATGTTATGTTGTTGTAGAAAGTATCGTTAAACAGTATCGCCTCCTGGTTGACATTGCCCATGAACGATCGCAGGTCCTTCACGCGCAGATCCTTTATGTCGATGCCGTCGATGGTGATCTTACCTTCAGCGGTGTCGTAAAATCTGGGGAGCAGGTCGGCGAGCGTGGATTTGCCGGAGCCGCTTTGCCCCACGATAGCGACGGTTGCCCCTGCCGGGACATGGAGCGATACGTCTTTCAGTACCGGTACGTTATTATTGTAAGAGAAACTAACATCCTTGTAATCGATCTCTCCTTTCAGAGCCACCACTTCGGCGGGCTTCTCCGGATCTTTTATGGGATTTTTGGCGCCGAGTATCCGGTCGACCCTCTCCATTGACGCAAGCCCTTTCTGGATGGCATACATCGCCTTGGAAAGCTCCTTTGCCGGGTTTATGATGCTGTAGAAGATGACCATATAATAGATGAACGACGCCGCGTTGATTGACGACACGCCGGTGAGTATGAGCGTGCCTCCGAACCACAGCACTATGGCAATGGTGAGCGTGCCGAGAAATTCGCTCATCGGATGGGCGAGCGACTGACGCCGGGCTATGCGGTTGCTTATGCGGTAGAATGTCTGGTTTTCACGGTGAAATCGGTAGCGCACTTTCTCCTCCGCGTTGAAAGCCTTGATGATTCTGAGGCCGCCGAGCGTCTCCTCGATGTTTGACATAAGCACTCCCCACTGGTTTTGCCCTTCAAGCGACTGGCGTTTCAAGCGTTTGCCTATACGCCCCATGACAAGACCGGCAAGCGGGAGCAGGATCAGCACGAAGATTGTGAGCTGCCATGATATGACTATCATCATGGTGAGACACACGATGATCATGATCGGGTTTTTGAAAAACATGTCGAGCGACGACATGATGGAGTTTTCGATCTCGGCGACATCGCCTGTCATGCGCGCCATCACGTCGCCCTTGCGGGCGTCGGTAAAAAATGATATGGGCAATTGCAGGATCTTGTCATACATGTAGTTGCGGATATCCCTGACAATTCCCGAGCGCATAGGTATTATGAAGTAGGAACTCAGGAATGTGGTGCCTGTCTTCAGGGCTGTCATTACGACTAAAAGCGCGGCAAGCGCGGCAAGCGCGCCCGACTGCCCCCACTCTTCAATCATTACCTGAGTGTAATAATAGAAGTTGTTGACGGCCACATCCTTGAGTGATGCGCTTCCGATAGGCATGAAGTCGTAGTGGGCTTCTTTTATGCCGAACAGCATCTCCAGGATGGGAATTATTACCGCAAATGAAAACAATGTGAGGAATGCGGCAAGTATGTTGAAGAAGATATTAAGCGCGAGGTTTGCCTTGTAGGGAGGCACAAAGCGCTTTATGATCTTAAAGAATTCTTTCATGCCACAAAGTTACATAAAAATCATGATAATTGTGGCGGCAAGTCAAACTATTACGTTTTTAAACACATTGTTGAATCCCTTTGGTTAATTGATGGATTCGCATTGGGCGGCGAAGGCGACGGGGAGCATTGTGCCTCCGGTAACGGGGATTCCGCTGATGCCACCTGCACCGAAGTTGACTGAGTATACATAGCGGCATCCTGAATGCCAGTTGATTTCCAGCGGTATGCGGAGTTCGCCGAAAGTCACGCTGCCGTCGGCATTCTTGTCGCCGATAAGCATGTTGTCGCTCTCCTGAACACCCTTTGCGGGATCGGAAAGTTGCCATACAGCACAGCGGAACACTATTGAGAAACCATCGGAATATCCGTTTTCGGAAGTGGCGCAGTCAGATGATTGCGGTATAAGGTGCATTGTAGTCTCTTCGCCGAGGCAGTCCATTTCCTTGCCGACGGTTTTTACCTCAAACGCCGCTTTTGAGGTTTTGGGGCTGCTTGAGCTTACATCCCATGACGCCGCTTTCTTTCCTGCGGGAAATATAAAGTCGCCCTGCATATGTACGTTGCATACCTCTATCTCGCTGATCTCTACATGGAGCTTGGAGCTTGAGTTTTTGGCGCAGAATACAATTTCAGAGAGAGCTTCCTTGAATTGGAGGGGGACACTGCCGCCTGCCGCACAGCGCTCAGGTGCGGAGGCATATTTAAGAGATGCCTGGCGTGAGGCATCTGCTGCAACGCTGAATGAACGGAGTTTTGCGCGGCTTTGCTCTATGTCAAGTAAGGGTGCATGCTCATTGTTTGCGGTCTCGTCGTAAAGATATGCGAAAAAGTCGACATTGCCTTCAGCCGGCCAGACATGAGATGCGTTGCGGTTGATCCATCCTCCATGGCTGAGTGATACAGGCTCCTCGTCGATGAAAGCCACTCCGTTGTGGCGTGCCGAGATGATAAAACGGTCAGTGCTGTTGGCTGAGTATGTTGCGATTTGGCGCGATGTGCTGCCGGATTCCACACTAAATGTGATTTCGTTAGCTGCTACAGGAGTGTCAAACCCTTCCTCTACTGAACATGCTGTCATCATTGTTGCAGCTACGCTTGCCAAAAAGAACTTCTTTATCATAATGTCGATGAATTTTAAAAACTAACTTTTTCCTAAATTGAATTATCATTCACTTTGACATTATAACGAGATTGGTTCAAAAAAAGTTTAGTGATTTTGCTTGGATAGATGATTGTGGTATAGTGATTTAGCGGGTTTGTGTGCTTATTTTGTCACACGAATGAAACAATATCACAACAATAACGTAACTCGTAAGTTATTGTTTTGTAATATCAAAGACATTGCATTGTGATTAATTTGTCACAATAATGTAACAATAAGTAAAGGCAAAAATGAAAATCAAAATCTTTTTATATTTAACGTTTATTAACTCTATTCGCGTGAACTTTTGTGCTTCTCATGGCAGAGGCTTGCATAATCGCGTGAACTTTTCAATTACAGAATAAACAAAAGGAGCCGTATCAAAATTATGACACGACTCCTTTACAAAACAATTTTGCTTGGTTGCTTTTATTGTTGGCTCATTACTTTTACAGGTGAGATGACAAATGAGTATGAGTAGTTGCCCGCGGGCAGGTGATATGGCTTGTGGGGAGTTGCGCCCCAGCTGTTGTCGCCACCGAGTCCGCGCTGTGCAAGATCTACATTGAGCCAGACATTACTGCGAGAGTGGCGCACGTCGCTGCTGTGCATATGGTGCTTACGTATGCCGGCGTCAAGGTCGGCGGGTGTCACATCAAGCGCGCTGACATTCAATGGCTGCATGCCTGTTACCATAATGCCGTAGCCCGAACCTCCGGTCAGTGTAGCCCATCGCACGTCGGTGTGGTTGCCTGTCTCCTGCGGGAATATGTAGGGGTAGAATGTGTCGGAAACATTGCTCTTCCATACGCCCATGAATGACGCCGTCTTGCGGTCGGAATAATTTTCCCACGGTCCTCTTCCGTACCATGTCAGGCAGTCCATCGACCGCCACATGGGTATCTGCATGCCGAAACGCATAAGTCCGGGGGTGTCCTTCCCGCAATCAAGCTTGGCGGTGATCTCGATCCTGCCGTCAGGTAGTACAGTATATATTATAGTATAGTCGGCATCGACGTCGTTGAGGCGGTAGCGCGCCGTGACTGTCTGTAGCGGTGAGTTGGAAGAGTGGGTTACGTCAATAAGCTTTTTGTTGTCAGCCGCGCAGCGCCATGCGTTGAGCCTGACTTGTGCGCCACTGCCGCGGTCATTGTCGGTCGGCGCGCGCCAGAATGAAGGTTGGGGTGATCCTGCAAGGAGATTATGCCCGTTGATGGAATAGCTTCTCAACTCGCCGTTACGGTTGTCAAATACGATCCTGACGCCGCCGGCGCACTCAAATATCCAGTTGTGGCCTTCTGTTGTCATGCGGGCTTGGCTGCCGCCATTGTAGATGATGTCAAATGTCTTGTGTTCGGTGATGGCAAATTGCTCGCGCGCCACCTCATGACCCGCGGGTATTATGTCGTCGCCGTTGCGTGTCATCGCATATACCGACAGGTGGTATTCGTTGCCGTCGTTTGTGTCAACCACGGGGAACCGCTCGATGCTTACGGTCTTGCTCTTTCCGGCGGGGAGGATGACTGCAAAGTCGCCTGAGGCGGTCTTTTCGCCGTTTTTCAGCAGTTCCCATCGGAATGTGTAGTCTTTAAGGTCGCGGTACATGAAGTGGTTTTGCACCTCAAACTTACCTTTTGCCACGTCAACCGGGGCAAAGCGGATATCCTGGTAAACTTTCTTCACTTCCATCAGTCCGGGATGCGGGGTGCGGTCGGGCTGCACGAGTCCGTTGATACAGAAGTTCTCGTCATTAGTATAATTGTATGCGCCGAAGTCGCCTCCGTAAGCCCAATAAGGGTCGCCGTTTTCATCTTTGGTGAGCAGTCCTTGGTCGACCCAGTCCCAGATGAATCCCCCCTGCATTTGGGGAGATGTGCGTATTATGTCGAAATACTCCTGGACGTTTCCGGTCGAATTGCCCATGGCGTGGGCATATTCGCACATTATGTATGGGCGACCCGGATTTTCGCGCTTTGCATAGTCTTTCATGTATTCGATTGACGGATACATGGGGCATACGATGTCGGTGTTGGCACTCTCACCGGCTTGTTCAAACTGCACGGGGCGGCTTGTGTCACGCGATTTTATCCACTCATAGGAAGCGGTGAAGTTTTCACCGTTGCCACACTCGTTGCCCATTGACCAGACTATCACGCTCGGATGGTTTTTGTCGCGCTCTACAAGCAGTTGCTGGCGATCGAGTATCGCAGGTTTCCATGACGGCTCGTGGGCTGGATGGTTGACGGGGTCGTATCCTCCCTGGAGTGCGGCGCCCATGCCATGAGCCTCGATGTTTGCCTCGTTGACGAGGTAGATACCGTACTCGTCGCAAAGGTCATACCATAGGGGTGACTGCGGGTAATGGCTTGTGCGCACGGCATTGATGTTATGTCGCTTCATGGTGCGGATATCTTTCATCATGGTCTCGCGGTCGACTGCGTGTCCGGTCAAGTCATTGTGCTCATGCAGGTTGACTCCGTGCACTTCAATGGCCTTGCCGTTGACCATCAGGCGGCTGTCTTTGATCTCCACCTTGCGGAATCCGATACGTGCCGACGTGGATTCGATCACGTTGCCGTCGTTGCCGCGCAGTGTTATCACAATTGTATAGAGGTATGGTGTCTCGCCGCTCCACTTGTTGACATTCTTTATTGTGGCATTGAATTTGACTTCTTCTGTTGACGCGCCGAGGAGAGTGGCGGCTTTGCTTCCATTGTATACTCGCTTGCCTGCCGCGTCATATATTGCCGCGTCAATGCGGGTGGCGGCAGAAGCGTGGTCAAGATTCTGGAGCGTCACGTCAAGATGCAGCTCGCCGTTGCGGTAGTTGCGGTCAAGGCTTGCGTCGGCAAAAAAGTCAAGTATGCGCTTGTTGGCGGTGGAGTAGAGGTATACGTCGCGGTCGATGCCTGAAAGCCGCCAGAAATCCTGGTCTTCGAGGTAAGAGCCGTCGGTCCAGCGATATACTTCGCATGAGATGCGGTTTTCGCCCGGCTTAAGATATTTTGTGATGTCAAATTCCGACGGGTTTTTAGTGCTTTGCACGTAGCCTGCCTTATGTCCGTTGACCCACACATACATTCCTGCCGTTGAGCCATCGAAGTGTAGATACACCTCCCTGTCGTTCCATGACGAGGGTAGGGTGAAGGTGCGTGTATAGCTTCCCACGGGATTATCGTCGTGAGGGATGTAGGGGATGTTTCGTGGAAAAGGATAGGCGACATTTGTGTATATGGGTGTGCCATAGCCTTCCATTTCCCAGTTAGACGGTACGGGAATCGAGTCCCATGAAGAGTGGTCATAGCCCGGTTTGAAGAAATCGGCGGGGCGGTCAGCGGGCTTGGTCGAAAACTTGAAAGCCCACTTGCCGTTAAGGCTCATGAAATAGGGCGAATCGGCATGATCGCCTTTCAAGGCTTCCTCCGGAGTGGCGTAAGGGAATGCAGTGGCGCGCGGGGCGAGCCTTCCTTCTGCAAACACACCCGGATTTTCCCAGTCATTCACGGCAAGGGCATTCGCCGATATTGCCACTGCAAGCAGCATTGATGAAAGTCTGTACATTTTGGTTGTGTGATTATGGTTAGTCGGTTATTTTGAATTTTCGTAAAGTTACGCAAAAATTACCAAACTTGCCAATCCCAAAACGCTGCGTCATATTATTTAACGTGCGGTCAATGGTCATCAATGGTGATGAACTTGTGTTTATTGCCGCAATATTTCAAAAAATTATGAAATCCAACATTGTCGATTACAAGGGTGGCAGTGTTGTCATTGGGATGGAAGCTGAGTTTTGGCGCGCTGTCAAGTTCGGAGTCAATGATTAGCAACACATCGTTGTCAATGTCATTTATTACGCCAAACAATGACACAGAGCCGGGTGTCACGCCGAGATATTTCATCATTCTATCCGGTGATGCAAAAGAAAGGTGTCCTTCTCCAATGATTTCCCCCAAGCGGTGGATGTCAAGTTTCTTTGACCATTCCATTATTACAAGGAAATGTAAAGTCCCTTTTCTATTTCTGAGGAATAAATTCTTACAGTGTGTGGCATCACACATATTTTCAGAATGTCGAAGAGCCTCCTCCACTGTGGCTGCCGCCGGATGTTCATAGCATTCAAAAACTATGTTATGCTTTTTCAAGAAATCGAAAACCTTTTTGCGAGCAATGGAGTCCATAAATGTCGTAGATAAGTTTAAGTAAATATGCCTGTGGCTTTTTGATACACTATTTAGTATGTCTTATATAAGAAATAATGGCTGAAAATCAGATGATTTTCAGCCATTATTCGTACCCGGACCCGGGATCGAACCGGGATGGATTGCTCCACTGGTGTTTGAGACCAGCGCGTCTACCGATTCCGCCATCCGGGCATTTGCGGGGACAAAGGTAATGACTTTTTCTCGTAAATGCAAATATTTGAAGTTAAATTGCTAAATATTAAAAATTTGATAATATTATTGAAAAATAATTATGATTTTATTTGTGCGAGGTATCGATTTTGATTACATTTGAGCGTAAATGAAATCAGAGTGAACTGATTGATGCGAAATTATAACCAATTATAACATAATTCTTAAGTATGAAAAAGTATTCGGTAGTAGCATTTGTTATCGCGTTCTTTGCGTCAGCTTTTTCTGACGCTGGAGCGGCAAATATGGCTAAAGTAAGTTATGGCTCAGGCAAGTTCACATTTAATATCACTTTGGATAGAGCCGACAAATTTAAGATAATTCATTTGGAATTGTCGGTATATGATGATTTTAGTCGCGTAAGGACAGTTGAGGTTAAGGCGGCTGATCCTAATGCCGGTGAAAATCGGTCAAGGTCACTCTCTGAGACCGCTTTGGCGGAGGGCGATTATTACTGGCGTGTAAGGGTAAGCGATACAGAAGCAAGATTTACATGGATATATCCTCTGGAAAGTCAGGCGGAACCACTCCATTTCACAGGAGAGACAAAGGCGTATCAGCAGCAGATAGATGAGACTCAGTTTGAGCCGGCGGAGTTTGATGACGGGACAAAGCTTAAACTATCCTCGGTATGGCTTAGATCGCATGCGTTGGGAAATCACACTTATATTTCGGTAGACCATCCTATAGGGGCTGATCATAAGAAACATGAGACATTTACTCATGGATTTGTTGTGAACGACGGCACGATATATCTCTGTCGCGGTAGTTTTAGGGCTGCCGGCTGGGACTCCGACAAATCGCGCGTGTGGTTGCTCCGTTACGATCTTGCCACAGGCGAGGAGTTGCCGATGCTTTGGGTCTATGCTCCCGCGGGCGGAGTCTTTCCGCTGGATCAGGTGATGCCTTGGATCCGCACCGATGATGACGGCACTATTTACTTCACGACTTCCTCATATGCCATCGGCAATAATAAGGTGACACTTTATACGCTTGATCTTGAAGGCGTCAATGTCGACACCCATTCAGTTACCGCCACAGAGGTGGCATCCGTGTCAATGAAAAAGGGTATTGCACCTTTCTACATCACGGTTGCCGGAAGCATCAAGAGCGGCAGCTTCGAGATGTGGGGTGCCACGGAGAATTATTCCGACGGATTCGGGTCTCACAGCCCCATGGAGTGGCAGGTGGTAAGATGGAAGATCGACGGAGGAAGTGCTGTCGAAGAGTTGTCGGATATAATGGAGCTCGGTTTTATGGTCGAGGATCCTGACTATTACGGATATATGATGAAGGTATATCCGGTCGGTGACGATTGCTTTTATCTTCACGGATATACCATGATGCCGTTTGACGCATTGTCACCCACTCTTTACCGTTTCAATGCCGGCGGCAGTTGTGAGTTGCTCGACAGCTATGCCCCTGACGGCTTGTATCCGGTCATGCGTGACCCGAGGATAGGAGGTCTTGCGATGCCGGTGATCGAAGGGAAGCAGATGCTTGTCTACGGAGTGCAGTCGGGCCGGGAAGCTGCGGCTTCAGCGGCAAAGATAGTGCATGTGCCGTCATTGATGTCAGATTTTGACACACATAGGGAATTGTGGAGGCTTGGTGACGGCAAAGGTTTTTCCTCCAATCTTGTGCAGGGGCTTGAAGTGCGCTATATGCCTGATGAGAGTGAACATACCGGCGGCATCCTTGTAGCGTATCTTGGCAACGGCGCGCTTGGCGTGTATAGGGTCGACGTTACGTCGCCCACGGTCTCGATTGATGATGCTGTCGTCGCTCCCGTAAGGATATCCTATGACGGCATGTCGGTGTCGGCAGATGTGGAGCTTGACGGCATGTCGGTATATGATATGCAGGGAAGGTGTGTCGCTTCATGCCGGTCGGTTACCGATCATGTTGTCACCGGCAATCTCCTACCAGGAGTATACATTGTAAATGATAACCTAAGTCAGCTTAATTTGAAATTAATCGTGTATTGACAATTTAGATTACAATTGTCTAATCGTGACAGCGGCATTGCTTGCTTATTGACAGCAAAGAATGGCGCTGTCATGCTTTTTGTGAGAAAAACATGTTATATAGCACATTTTAGGGCGATGTGTGCCATAGGTTAAGTATATGTTAAAATGTGTTGTTGAAGCAAATCTTTTATTATATTTGCCATAAGTTTTATAACAAATAACACATTCTCACCATGGCAAAAGTACAAGGCGCAGTAGTAATAAACGAAGAGCGGTGCAAGGGGTGTAACCTTTGTGTGGTCTCCTGTCCCACCGGTGTGCTTGCCCTTCAGTCGAAGGAAGTCAATGACCGCGGCTATCATTTCGCATATCCTGGTAACCCTGACGCATGTATAGGCTGTGCAAGTTGCGCCGTCGTGTGTCCTGATGCCTGTATAGAGGTATACCGGGTGGTGGAAAAATAAATTACGTGTTTTTTAGGAGCATACCGTTATTATGAAAGAAGAAGTTAAATTGATGAAAGGCAATGAGGCGATAGCTCATGCCGCTATAAGATATGGTGCCGACGGATACTTCGGCTACCCGATTACCCCGCAGAGCGAGATCCTTGAGACGCTCGAGGAACTTATGCCTTGGGAAAGCACCGGAATGGTGGTGCTACAGGCTGAGAGTGAGATTGCCGCCATCAATATGGTGTATGGAGGAGCTGCATGTGGAAAGGCTGTGTTCACCTCGTCATCCTCACCCGGTGTCAGCCTGAAGCAGGAGGGCGTCAGCTATATCGCCGCAGGCGAACTGCCGGCTCTTATCATAAACGTGATGCGAGGCGGTCCGGGACTCGGTACGATCCAGCCCTCGCAAGCTGATTATTTTCAGGCTACAAAGGGCGGCGGTCACGGTGATTATAAGCTTATAACCCTCGCTCCGTCATCTGTGCAGGAAATGGCTGATTTCGTATGGCTCGGTTTTGACCTGGCATTCAAATACCGCACTCCCTCAATCATGCTTGCCGACGGTATCGTGGGGCAGATGATGGAGAAGGTGGTGCTGCCCGCGCCGCGCCAACGCCGCACAGCCGAGCAGATTGCCGAGCAATGCCCGTGGGCTGTGACCGGAAAGCCGTCAACCCGCAAGCGCAATATAATGACTACCCTTGAACTCGAGCCTGCCGCAATGGAGGTGATCAACAATCGCCTGCAGGAAAAATACAGGATAATTGAGGAGAACGAGGTGCGCTTCCAGACTTATGACATTGAAGATGCCGAGTATCTTATCGTGGCGTTTGGCTCGATTGCCCGCATCTGCCAGAAAATGGTGGAAGAGGCGCGCTCAAAGGGTGTAAAAGTGGGGCTGTTGCGTCCGATCACCCTCTGGCCGTTCCCCACGGCAGAGATAGAGCGTCTTTCGGCAAGGATGAAAGGCATCATTGTCATGGAGATCAACGCCGGGCAGATGATAGAGGATGTGCGCCTTGCCTGTCATGACAATATCCCTGTTTATCACTATGGGCGTCTTGGCGGCATAGTCCCCAACCCGCAGGAAGTGCTTGATGCGTTTTTCAATCATTTCCCGGAGGCTAATTCCTGATTGTACAACCGCTTTAAATGATTACAATGGATATCAAAGATATTATCAAACCGGAGAATAAGGTCTATTCACGCCCGCGGCTGATGACCGACAACACAATGCACTATTGTCCGGGCTGCAGCCACGGAGTAGTCCACAAACTTATCGCCGAAGTGGTTGAGGAGCTTGGCTTGGAAGACAAGACTATCGGCATAGCGCCTGTCGGGTGTGCGGTGTTTGCCTATAATTATATCGACGTTGACTGGATAGAGGCGGCTCATGGCAGGGCTCCTGCGATCGCCACCGCCGTCAAGCGTCTGCAACCCGACAAGATGGTGTTCACCTATCAGGGCGACGGTGACCTTGCCGCTATAGGCACTTGTGAGTCGATCCATGCAGCCAACCGTGGCGAGAATATCGTTATCGTGTTTATCAACAACGGTATTTACGGAATGACGGGCGGACAGATGGCCCCGACGACCCTCGAAGGCATGAAGACCTCCACTACTCCCTATGGCAGGCGTGTAGATCTCAACGGTTATCCCCTTAAGATAGGTCCCATATTCGCCCTGCTTGACGGCACTTGCTACGTGACCCGTCAGGCTGTTCATACTCCCGCCAGTGTGCGTAAGACGAAAGCGGCGTTGAAGCAGGCGTTTATAAACTCGATGGAGGGTCGCGGCACATCGGTGGTTGAGGTGGTCAGCACTTGCAACTCCGGATGGAAGATGTCGCCGGAAGAGTCTAACAAATGGATGGAAGAAAACATGTTTGCCCACTATCCGCTGGGTGACTTAAAAAACACTGTTAAGCAATGAAGGAAGAAATCATAATAGCCGGATTCGGCGGACAGGGTGTATTGTCAATGGGCAAGATACTTGCCTATGCCGCACTTATGAATGATCTTGAAGTGACCTGGATGCCCGCTTATGGCCCCGAGCAGCGAGGCGGCACCGCAAATGTCACGGTGATACTTAGCGATTCGCCGATAAGTTCTCCGGTTCTGGACAGTTATGACATAGCTGTCGTGCTCAACCAGCAGAGTCTTGACAAGTTTGAGGATAAAATCAAGCCCGGCGGCATGCTGATATATGATTCTTACGGCATACACCGCTCCCCTCACCGCAAAGATATCAAGGTGCATGAGATCAAGGCAATGGATGCCTCGCTTGAGATGGGCAATGCAAAGACCTATAATATGGTTGTGCTCGGCGCTTTGTTGGGATTGCGCGAATTGGTGCCGATGGATGCCGTGATACGCGGACTGAAGAAAACCCTTCCCGAACGCCATCATCACCTTATCCCGCTCAACTGCGACGCCATAAGCAAGGGCAAGTCGCTTGTCGGCTGATTTCAATATTTGCGCGCGTTTATCCGCGCTGTTGCGCTACGGACTGTTACGTGAGTGCTGCCGGGGATAAGCTCGGCGGTGTAATTGTAGCTCCATCCCTGGAGCCATGTGTCGTCACTTAGCCCGTCAGTAAGCGAATAGCGGGCTATGGCATATTCCGGTTCGTCACGGTCGATATCCTCATATGGTGTCTGTGACGAGGGCCACAGACGGTCACCGCTCTCTTTGTCATATACCTGATAAAGCACCTCGATACGGGAGCCGTGGTAATATCCTGAAAATCCCAGCGGATCAAGCTTGCCCGGTATGAAAAAACATAGCTCGGTATTTATCAGGATCGGATTCTCGCTTAAAGCGATGTCATTGTCCGGGCTGAAGATCGTATAGCTTACCGCCGACTTATTGTAGATGTCCCATTCCCCGGTGACAGGTGATGTGCCGTCAGGCACTATGGGCGTCGTGTCTTCTGTTGGGAGATAGTAGTTGCCACGCATGTATATATCTTTCAGATATGCCTTGTGGATCATTATTCTTGATTCTTCATGTCGGGTATATAGATTTACATGAACCTGCGACATGATATGACGAAAATTTAGTTTGATATTTCCCGCCCCCTGTATTGCGTTGAATCGGGTGGCTATCAGCAGGTCTTCCGTGCCTGTGCATGTATAGTCTTTGATCAGGTTGCGCCACCAGTAGTTTACATCGATTTTATTATGTGCCGGGCTTATTGCAAGAAAATTGACCGGACTGCCGGGCCAATTCACTGCGGGGGAATAACTCCATTTGTTAGTCCCGGTGCGCTTTACTGTCACGCCGTCAAGCAACGTGGTAAACTCATGCCCCTCTCCATAGTAGGCTGTCACGCTGAATTCCTGTATGTTTTCCGTAGTTGTGGGCTTGTCGCGCGGAGAGGTGACGCCTTCAAATGTTATTTCCGGCATAGGACCGTCGGCGTCGGGTGACGAGCATCCGATGCCGACGGCTAACAGTGGTAATATGAAGATTTTGTCAAGTCTCATCGCGCGGTCTCAATCCCGGTCAGTTCTCTCCCGGTAGATTGATAAAGTCCTTATATTCATCGACTGTTACGTCAAAGCTGATCCGATCGGTTGAAGAGGGCACTCCGATGGTAAGGCTATAGCGGTACTCTCGGCCGAGTTCCCATGTGTCATTGGTGTCGGTTGTAAGCGGAAACACGATATATCCGCCATTTTCAGCATTGACAAAATTGGGATCGCTTTCCGATGGCCAGATAGTTATGCCTGAAGGGTTGGTGATCTTGCAGAGCACTCTTATGTAAGAGCCGGAATATGTTGTTGCCGTTGCCGTTGTAGGTGAAAGTGTCTGCGGTATGGCGAATACATTTTCCGTGTTCCTGTATTCGGCAAATTCGTCGCCAAGATCCATTGAAGAGTTGGAGAGTATATTTATGTTGCCGTCATCGGTAGTGGTAACCCATTCGCCTACGGTGGTGGAGGTTGACGACGTGGTTTCACGCGGGAAGTTGAACGATCCGGTTGTGGCCACATTCATTACTGTTATTTCGCTTATTTTTACGGCAATCTCCACTCCTGACACTGATTTGGGCTGCTTGCGAAGATAGAGCCTTATCTGTGAGAGTGCGTGACGGAAGTTGACGTTTACCTGCTTGTCGGTCTTTCCGCTTACATCCATGTTTACGCCATAAAGCAGGTCGATATTACCCGGAGAGTTGAATCCCGGGATATCGGGGTTTTCCGCAGACACCGGTTGTGATGTCGTTATATCCGGACTGTAGGAATAGAAGTTGAGTGAAGCGTCAGCAGGCCAGAAGTGAGTGGGGGAGTATCCCCATTCGTTCTTGTCGTTTTTCAGCACCTTTACGTTTGACATATATGGTTCTCCTCCTGTAAACGCCCATGTTGTGAATTCCTGAATCGACTGAGTGGTCGTGGCTACGCCACGCGGCACATTGGGGACTGTTACCGAAAAACGTATTGACTGCATGTCGGCAGGCGCCTGCTTGTCATCATCTTTGGAACACCCGGCAAATATTGCGGCAAATGGCAATAGTGCGAAAATAGCTTTTGTGTTCATAATATAGATATGTTTATGGAATTAAAATTTCGTTATTTTTATCATCTAACATCAATCAAAGGGTTTAAGTTCGATATCGACGATATGCCATGTGTCCACATCGACGCCTATACCACCGCCCGGAGATGGGTCGGGCTTTGTATTTATTTCCGGAAGTTCAAGCCCGGCGACGGTTATGTTTACGTCAAGCGGTTCGGCTGCATCCCTTATTTGCTCCGTGACATCGAAGTTAAACATATGTTTTGATCCGTCGTTCAGCCAGATATAGAGCGATAATATGTTTTGTGCCGATGGAGAGTTGGGTATGCCGAATGTTATCAGTGACCCTCCGATGCTGTTCTCTCCGGTAACTTTTGCCGATGAAGGGAGCGTCACGGGGTAGGATGAGCTTTCCCCGGTGTTAAGATATATGGCCCCGGTTAGTCCGCTCAGGCTCGCGCACATGTATGCCACTCCGGAAAGATTGGTAACTTCCGTCACGGTGAAACGGTATACCGGCGTGAGCTGTCGTGGCGTGAGTGTGATCCGCTTTCCGTTAATGTCAATTGTTGAGGCGCATGTCCACATCATGTCGGGCGTGATCACTACGGGCTCTTCGACAGATCGTGACGGCATTGTGCCGTCGTAGGGCATCTCGAGTCCGTCGAGTATTCCACCGGGTCTCGTATATGCTTCAATCTTATTGAAATCACCAGTGTTTCGGAACTGTATGCCACGGGTATCATTGTTAAAAGATATGGTGCGGTAAGAGCCTTCCGGCACCTCTATTATGCCGCCGCGCGGGTCAAGGTTGTAGATCCATGGCGGCTCACCTGTCGTAATGGAGTAGAGATATAGCGACATGCCTTCCGGATTGGCGTCACGGCATTCCGACCAGTCATATTCCACTTCTGTAGGCTCTATCGGGGTCTCGGGCATCCATAGCGGCTTATGCTCGCAAGATGTCGACGGGAGCAGCATTGCGAGCAGAATAAGCCCTATCGGGTCGATATGTAGCATATCTTTCATCGAAACCTGATTTTTGACGGGTTGACGTTGCCTTTGCCGATCAGCCACACTAATGACACCTCGCAGCGTGTGGGTCCTATGTAGTTTATGTCGCGGGTTGACTGCCATACATATCGGTCGCTTATCGGCTGATAGCGATATTCTTTACCCGTTATATAGGCTATTCCTATGGTAAAGTCGAGCGACAGTCTTCCTGTGATGGCGAGGGTATATCCGTAGGCTATTCCGCCGCCTGCGCTCCATTTGGGCGCCATCCTGCCTTTGCCGCCCAATTCGAAGTCGTAGGTGAGCATCTGCCCGTAGACGCCTAAATGGTGGCCTTCAAGCCTGTTCTTGCGCTCACGGTTTCCGAGGTAGAGGCGTATCTCGGCGTTGCCACCGTAAGTGCGCCAATAGCGGTGTCGGCTGTCGTTTGACCACCAGGCGTAGCTCCACGACAGGTCAGCCGCCCATCTGCCGGCTATCGGTACGGTCACTCCGACGTTAGGTATGAGGGCGGCGTCAGAGAGAAGATTGCTGCGCAATGCCACGGGCGGGATGCAACATTCCATGCAACTCCTGTCGCCGGTGACGTTGCCTCTTGCCTCAGCACATAGCCGCGTGATTATAAGTAATATAAGTATTGCGTAGCGTGTCATTGTTCCCTCAATATCGTTTGCCTCATGATAAGATAAAAACACATGACCGTATTATAAGGTTGACCCGGCGTTGCCGTTGGTCAGTCATCTCGTTAATTATGTATGAACCTTTGATGCGTATAGGCGTTGTAATGTAAGAGAAGGCATTTTACTGACGTTATTAAAAAGTCTTTTATTATTGTCTGATAACCTTCTCAGCCCGCTTCCATGTGGAATGTCGGGCTCTTTTTTTGTCGAGACGGTGAATTATTGTAACTTTATCGCACAATAAAACATTTTTCATTATGTCACGACACTTGATAATTTCCCTGCTTGCCGCTGCGGTTATAGGGTGTACGGCGGCGGAGTCTGTGCATGTCCCCCCGTCATCTCCCGATATCCTTTATATGGGGCGTATAAATTGGAGCGACTCGCTTGCGCCTGAATTCACTTATCCCGGCACTACTGCAATGTTTGATTTTACAGGCAATTCCCTCGCTATGGCTGCAAGCCCCGGTAGTGGGCAGTTTATGGTCGAGCTTGATTCGTTGCCACCGTTCAAGATCAATTTTACCGCCAATGATTCGATTATGGCGATTGCCGATTCCCTGCCTGAAGGCAAGCATTCGGTGAGGATCACTTATGCAATTGAAGGCTATGAACATCATCCTCATTTCCGCGGATTTTACCTTTCTCCCGGTGCCAAGTTGCTTGACGCGCCGGAGCGGGGCAAACTTCGCATCGAGTTTATAGGCAACTCAATGACTTGTGGATATGGCACGGAGGAGAATGACCCGAAGAAAGGATTTTCATATGACACGGAAAACCATACCCTCGGCTACGCATGGTTGACCGCCCGCGAGCTTGACGCCGATTTCAACGTTGTGGCTCGTTCCGGCATAGGAATGTACCGCTACTACGGAGGTCCGCGCGAGGGTACTGACAAGACTATCCCCGACGAGTATGACCGCACGTTGCTTTATCAGGGGGAGCATATGTGGGACCATTCATCATTTGTCCCCGATATAATATGTATCAACCTCGGTACTAACGACACTTCTCTCAACAACTACGACATAACGCTCTTTGAGACGGCTTACCGCAAGTTTGTGGCTCATCTCCGCGAGATTCATCCTAAGGCGAAGATCGTGTTGTTGACAGGCTCCATGATGTCGGGCAAGCCGCTTGCCGACGTGAAAGGGGTGCTTGACCGGATTGCCGCCGACAACGACGGGCTATACCGGTTTGATATGTCGCCACAGACAGGTGACCTCGGTTACGGCGCCGACTATCATCCCTCGCGCCTGCAGTCGCGGAAGATGGCTGCGGAATTGTCAGGCTATCTGCGCACCCTTGCAGAGTAATTGACTCGCATCATAAAAATGACAGGAGAACGGTAGCCGTCAGGCTCATCGTTCTCCTGCATTGTTTTTATAGAGACGTGCTCTTATTTCTTGAGATAGGGGGCTACAGCCTTCCATGCTACGGCGGCGATAAGTGCGCCTACGAGCGGACCTACTACCATTATCCAGAAGTCGCCGAATGCACCCGGGCTCCAGAGGGCGGGGCCGAAACTGCGCGCGGGGTTGACCGAGCAATTGTCAACGGGGATACCCACGATGTTTACAAGACCGAGAGCGATACCGATGGCGAGACCGGCAAACTTGCCGAAACCGTGATTTTCATCGGTAGCACCGAGGATGATAAATACGAAGAAGAAAGTCAGAAGAGCCTCGCAAAGGAGAGCCATGCCTGAAGTGGCACCCGGCTGGAGCACATTGGTGGCAAGGTTGTTGTCACCTGTAACGCCGCCGAAGTTGAATTCCGGGGCCATGTTGACAAACCAGAAAAGGAAGCCTGCGCCGATAGCCGCGCCGATAAACTGAGAGATCCAGTACATGATCATCTCTTTGGCATCCATCCTGCCGCTTACCCACATACCGAATGACACAGCGGGATTGACATGACAGCCCGAGATGTTGCCGATGCAGTAGCAAAGGCAGATAAGGACAAGTCCGAAACATACACCTACGCCGTAGCCGCCTATTGACGGACCTGCAAGAACTGCACTGCCACAGGCGAGAAGCACGAGAAACATTGTTCCGATCGCTTCAGCCAAATACTTTTTTAAGTTCATGTTAGTTGAATTTGTGAGTTAATATAAAAAATTAGGGTAATTGTTCCGGGTGTTAAATCTCCTCGTCAATTGAATAATTGAGAAAGTCGACAAACGGTTTCAGCAGGCTGAATATCTCCGCCGCTTTCTCATACCAGCACGGGTCGTGGAAAAATTTCTCGTCAAGGCTACAGAATTTGCCATAATCCTTTAGTCGGAGCATCTCGATCTGTGGATGGTCTTTTGCCCAGCCCTTAGGCGCCGTTTTCAGCCTGTCGCTGCTCACCCATCCCGGGAAATACCGGTTGATAGCGGGGCTATCGGTGATTTCCTCCCATTCCTCGATGTTGTCGACAATGGCGTTGCGAAGTTTGCGCAACACCGGTGCCTCCGGCTGCCATATGCCGCCATACAGTCCTGTCTCACCCGGACGTATATCCATCTGAAGGTAATACCCCGGTCGATGGGCATTCTTGCCATATGGATTCATTGAGGCAGAGAAATATATCTTGTAGGGGGTCTTGTCGGCAGAGAAGCGTGTGTCACGGTAGATGCGGTAGGCGCATTCCTTTGCCGAGCGCCCTTTCAGCCTCGGTTCCCATTCCCCCATGCAGTCGACAAGCCGCTGAAGGTCGGCGAGCCACAAGTTCCGTAACGTGTCATATTCCTCTTTGTTGGCGGCAAACCACTCGCGGTTATTGTTGGCGGCGAGCCTGCGCAGGAAGTCAAAAAGTCGGGGGATATACTGTTTCATGGCTATTTTATTTCAGTCCATTCGGCGTCACTTATCTGCTCCTCGGTTTCATAACTGACGTTACCGCCGCCTGTCTCGCTGCGGGTTACGGTTATCTCCTCGAAGTCGACATACTCGCCTTCATTTTTGTTGAATATCTTCTTTTTTCGCTGTGGCTGCTGTTGCTGCCTGCGGTTGGGTTCATGATAGTCGCGCCCCCGGTTATAGTAGGAGTAGCGGGGTGATTGCCCCTGATCGGTGAAACGCCGCCACCAGCCTATCGCTTTTTGTAAAAGCACTGCGGGCAGTATCAGCATCAGAAGCAGTATGAATAATAAAAATGCAAAAAAACTCATATTTCAGATAGTGCTTGATAACACTTATTTAACGGAAAAGATTGGAAATTGTTGTGGGTCATACAAGCTGCCGCTTATAGGGTACGCGCTCCGGCTATGAGCGACAGCAGGATGTAGGCGATGATGGTCCACGCAAGTCCAGCTACCCCTGCGACGGCAATAAGCACTGCCGCCACTATAAGTATGAGATAGCGGTAGATGTTTTCACGGAGATTGAAATTCTTGAACTTCAGCGAGAACATCCGCAGTCCGGTGGTTACCATCAATAGTGGCACGATTACAAGCAGTGCCGTCATCAGTATATCGCCCGGGTAGCCGTAATTGTGGATCGACGCGCATGCGCCTATCCAGAAGATAGCGTTGGCGGGTATCGGAAGCCCGAGGAACGAGGTCGTCTGCCTGTCGTCGATGTTGAAGCGCGCAAGCCTGAGCTCCCCCATTACGGGGATAAGTATGGCGAGATAGCTGATCAGGCCGGATTCTGACACAGATAGTAGTGTGTTGTATATAAGCATCCCCGGCGCGACACCGAAACTGACAAGGTCGCTCAACGAGTCGAGCTCCTTGCCGAGGGCGGAGTAGGCGTGGAGTGCCCTTGCCGCCGCGCCGTCAAGAAAGTCACAGAGTGCGGCTATGCCTATTAATATGTAGGCCCATTCATAACCTTTCAGCCCAAACCAAAATACGGTGTCGTAGTTAAACGACATTATTGTCGCGATACACCCGCATACGAGGCTCAGGCAAGTGATGGTGTTAGGTATGTTGGATATGATTTTTTTCAGCATGGCGGTAGTTATTGTTTTGGCTTCAGTCGCGCCACTTCAGTGACTCCGCCTGAGGTGATGTCGCCGAGCTTCACAAGTATTTCGGCGTCAAGAGGGAGATAAAGATCCACGCGCGAGCCAAATTTTATGAATCCCATGTGGTGGTTGATGTCGGCTTTTTCCCCCGGGTGGGCATAGGTCACTATGCGGCGGGCTATTGCCCCGGCTATCTGGCGCATCAGGATTGTTTGTCCGTTCAGGGCGCGTATCGCTACCGTCGAACGCTCGTTTTCGGTGCTTGATTTCGGCAGGTAAGCCGACAGAAACCTACCGGAGTGATGCTTTACGTAAAGCACTTCGCCGTCGACCGGAAACCAGTTGGCATGCACGTTTACCACGCTCATGAACACTGACAGCTGTATGCAACGGCAGTGCAGGTATTCACTTTCATAGGTTTCTTCAAGCGCCACTACCTTACCGTCGGCTGAGGCGACCACCACATTTTCGCGGTTGCCGGGGAAATTGCGCCGCGGCGAGCGGAAGAAATTCAGTACAAGAAGATACACTATCGCCGAGATCACTGAAAATGCAATCGGTATGGCGACAGGGCGAATAAACAACCATGCCGGGAAATTTATCACCAGCAGGATTGCCAATAGAATGGCTAATATATTAAGGCCTTCGCGATGTATCTTCACTCTTATTTCCTATTCAAAGTAATGCAAAGTTATACTTTATATGTAATAATAACAAATTTTCCTGTAAAAGTTGATATATTATTCGGTCTCCTCCGTTTTTTAACCCCCGGCTTTTGATTGCAGTCAAGATTTTTTAGTATTTTTGTGAAAAATTGCTACAAAATTTGAATTGAGTATAAAACAAATCTATCGTTAACATTTCTAACAAGTCATCATTATGTTGAAGAGACTTCTTCTCTTGGCCAGCGCAGTCTGGCTCATGTGTGCTGCGGCGGTTGCCGCGCCCGGTGATATTAAATGTAGTGGCGTTGTAGTGGATGACCAGGGCGAGCCGATTATCGGTGCTACCGTTTCCGTTCCGGGCACCTCGATCGCAATCGCCACTGACATTGACGGTCGTTTCCTTCTTGATGTGCCTAAAGGAAAGACCATTCATGTATCATACATAGGCTACAAGTCGGTCAACCTTTCCGCAAAGCCCGACATGGGCGATATCGCCCTTGAGGTCGAGGCTCAGTTGCTGAAAGACGTCGTTGTGGAGCAGTCG
The DNA here is from genome assembly GCA_910587665.1 of uncultured Muribaculum sp. Taxonomy (GTDB): domain Bacteria; phylum Bacteroidota; class Bacteroidia; order Bacteroidales; family Muribaculaceae; genus Muribaculum. Next base: position 21,648 of record CAJUMZ010000023.1, on the reverse strand, counting down.
GTGGCAAAGACACGTCTTACCCCGGTTGCCGCTTCTACCATTGGAGCGCAGACAATCGATGTCAAGATGGGTAACCAGGAGCTTCCCGAGGTGCTGAAGACGACTCCCGGTGTGTGGGTTACACGCGACGGCGGCGGTTTCGGCGATTCGAAGATAAACATGCGTGGTTTCAAGAGCGAGAACATCGCTACCATGGTCAACGGTATTCCTATCAATGACATGGAGTGGGGCGGTGTATACCAGTCCAACTGGGCCGGTCTTGGCGACGTTATGGCAAATATACAGACACAGCGCGGTCTCGGTGCCACTATAGTGTCGACTCCTTCAGTGGGCGGTACCGTTAACTATACTACGCGCACTATTGATGTGGAACGTGGAGGTCGCGTATGGTACGGCATGGGTAACGACGGCTATAATGTATATGGAGTGAAACTTTCAACCGGTCTCATGAAAAACGGTTGGGCGATCACAGTACTCGGCTCGCGCAAGTGGGGTGACGGATATATCCAGGGCACGCCGTTTAACTCTTACAATTACTTCCTTAACGTGTCAAAGCGTCTCAACGAGAATCATCAGTTGTCATTTACCCTTACGGGCGCTCCGCAGACCCATTACAAGCGCAGCTCGCAAGACGGTCTATCGATCGAGGGTTACCAGACCTACGGCAAGCGTTTCATGAATGGCGAGAGCATGTACAAGTATAATCCCGTATATGGTTTCGACAAGCAGGGTCAGATGCGCAGCTCAGGCTACAATTTCTACCACAAGCCTCATATGTCGCTGAATCATATCTGGAAGATCGACGAGACGTCATCACTTTCTTCAGCAGTTTATTTCTCGTTTGGTACGGGTGGCGGTTACAGCGGTCAGGGCAACGGCCTTGACGGATACAGCTACAGCGACTGGTACGGAGCAAGCAACGGCTCGCTAAACATGAAGTTCCGTGCGGCCGACGGCACATTTGACTACGCTGCCATCCAGGAGCTCAACGCTCAGAGCGTGAAGGGTTCTTACCTCGTGATGTCACAGTCGCTCAACAACCATCAGTGGTACGGTCTTGTATCTTCTTACAAGAAGGAGTGGACACAGTCCAACGGTAACCGCATCAACCTTACCGCAGGTCTTGACATGCGCTACTATATCGGCGACCATAAAAACAAGATCTGCGACCTTTACGACGGTGAATACTTCATCGACTACTCTACACGTAAGAATGTGGATCCGACTCTTAACGCAGCCGCAGCCGATCCTAACTGGAAATATCAGAAACTCGGCGTAGGCGACGTGGTATACCGTGACTACAAAGGTTACATAGTACAGGAAGGCGTTTATGCGCAGGGCGAGTATACAATGCTCGACGGCGACTTAAATCTTGTACTTGCCGGTGCGATCAACAACAATACTTACTGGCGCCGTGACTTCCTTTATTACGATGAGGCTCATGAGCGTTCTGCCACCAAAAACTTTATCGGCGGTACCATTAAGGGCGGTGTCAACTACAATATCGATCGCTTCAACAACGTGTTCTTCAATCTCGGTTATATCAGCCGTGCGCCTTTCTTCTCGGGCGGTGTGTTCCTTAACTCGACCACCTCAAATGAGATCAACAAAGACGCCATCAACGAGAAAGTAATGTCGTTTGAGCTCGGCTACGGCTATACCTCACGCCCATTCTCATTGATGCTTAACGCCTACTATACCCGCTGGATGGACAAGACCACTACCCGTGGCGGTAACTTCTCCGACGCTGACGGTCGCTATTACATCAACATGCAGGGTGTAGACGCCCGCCACATGGGTATCGAGCTTGATTTCGCATGGGTGCCCGTGCGTTGGCTCGACATCAAGGGTATGCTTTCCTGGGGTGACTGGATCTGGGACAGCAATGCCTCCGGTTACTTCTACAACCAGCTCGGACAGCCTATCACCAATCTTCGTGACGGTGCGCTTGCCTCAGGAATAGGTGCTGAAGACCACCTGAAGTCTACCATCAATCAGAAGGGTGTGAAGATTGGCGGTTCGGCTCAGACCACAGCTTCGCTTTCTGCGACCTTTATGCCGTTCAAGGGATTCCGTATCGGTGCTGACTGGCTTGTTGGCGCGCGCAATTACAGCGACTTCCAGGTAAGCTCAAGCAGCCTCAACGGTTCGGTAATCAATGTCAACGATCCTTGGGAGATACCCTGGGGACAGCAGTTTGACCTCCATGCCAACTACCGCTTCGATATCGGCGGCGTGAAGGCTACCATCTACGGTAATGTAAACAATATCTTCAATTACAACTATGTAGTTGATGCATATACCTCTACAAGCTCGAAGGGAACATGGCAGGACGCTTACCGTGTGTTCTACTCTTTCGGCCGCACTTACTCTGTACGTCTGCAAATCAACTTCTAACCATTAATCGCGATATATAATTATGAAATACAATATTTTCAAAAGCCTGCTCGCGTGTGGTGCATTGATGGCTTTTGCAAGCTGCTCGGAAAACTCATGGAACGAGGATTATCTCGACGGTTTTGAAACGCCCTCCGTGTACCTCGACAAGCAGTCGGCGAAATATGAGCTTGTCGCCAAGGATTACAAGGCGATAGCGTCACTTCAGGAAAACATTGACAAGGCTACAGCCGCCGGTGTGCTCGCCGAGCTTGAGGCTGTCGGTGCCAACGGATATTTCAATGACGCCATCTCTCCTGCCGAGTATCTTCCACCGTTCCTCAACAGCGTGAAGGCTAACACCAATTATCCGCTTTATTATCTCAATCCGAAATCGTCGCTTATCGTCACATTCAAGAGCGGTGCCGCACAGCCTGCCGAGGTGACTGACATTGAAAAGGCTCCTGCTTATACGGTAAGCACCGCCGATTATCAGGCAGTGTGGGGTAGTGACGAGGATTATGCCGAAAGCTTCTCTCCCTCCCGTCAGCCTGCGAAATTTGTGCCAGATATGCTCGATGCGGCTTATCCCGCCGCCACTGACGGAGCTTTCGCTTATGTGACCTACAACATGGCGTCGCAGGATCCCGTGTTTGGCGGTTCGGCTCCCGAAGTGCCCCCGTTTGAAATGACAAATGTGGTTTCTTCTATTGAGCTTACCAAGTCTTATACCGTCAAGGGTGAAGTGACCGGTCTGTGTGCGCAAGGCATGATGGTCACTGACCTTAGCGGGACTATATTTGTATATAAAGGCAGTGAGTTTGACCTTGCGTCTTATGCGATAGGCGATCAGGTTACTGTTGACGGTAAAGGCGGAAGCTATAGCGGAGGTATACAGCTCGGATCCGTTACGATAGTAAAAGAGGGAAAGGTCGCAGAGCCATATTCTTATCCGTCAGTGACTCCCCTTACCGATGCCGAGTGGGAAGCCGATTATGCTATATTTAAGCAAAGCAACGTGGATAAGAAAGGTTCATTCCCGATTTATGCTGAGGTTGATGCCGAAATCACTACTTCGGAAAAGAATGACAAAGGGGCGATATACCTGAATTACAAAGTAGGTTCATCAAAGGTTGCCGGTGCCATATATCAGGCTACCGACGATCAGATGAAAGCTCTCACGGTTGGTAAAAAATGCCGTCTTGCCGGTTACCTGATGTCATGCTCGACCAGTGGAGACGGGCGTATGAACATGCTTCTTGTATCGGTCGATGGCGTTCCCGAATTCGGTGCTTCCAAGGCAAAGGCTCCGGTCATGAAGGTGGCATCCGTAAACTCTGAGGAAGAGAGCGCTGTATACAGCTTCACCGACGGCAAGTGGGCTCCAGCTAAAAATGTTGTGGTTGTCCAGGCATCGGATTATGCCGCTATGGGTGTAAGCAATTTCAGCTCTTCCAATGTAGGCGAGTATCTGCCCACATTCCTTAAAGATGCGTTCCCCTATGCAGCCAAGGATGATGTGAAATATGTAGTGTGCAAATATTACGACTCGGCAAACAAGGTAACTGTTCCGCAGCACTGTGAACGCGCCGTGTATGACGGTGAGGCATGGACTGTCAACACTATCCAGACCCTCAGCGACAAGTTTGCGCTTAACGGCTCGACTTGGGTTTATGACCCCTCCGTCACCATCGACCTTCCGCGTGACGGCAAGCCACAGTTCTCAAAAGATTTCTATCAGGCATGTGTCAACTGGGTATATGAGAATATAGATGTTCCCGAGTTTGGTGCCGAGGATATAAAGAGCGGCAAGGGCTATGTTACATCCTATGGTAACAACGAGTACTATTCCGGTGCTTCCGCCTACCAGTGTAATGTCGACTTGCGTGCCGGCGAGGCCAAGAAGCAGTGTCCCAAGGGATGGGAAGGCATGAGCGATGAGGAGATTGTCGCCGAGATGAAGGTGCATTTCGAGAAGCAGGTATGCCCTGCCGTGCTCCATGAACTTTATCCCGATCAGATGCCGGGCAATGGCGTGGATCTCTACTACTACATCAACTTCGTTGCTTACGACGGTAGTGATAATAACAATTACACCGCGACCTACCTTGTTACGGCAAAGGGCGAGTTCAAGTATGAAAGCTGTACTTGGAACGATGCCAAATGATATTGATCTCTAACTATTGAACTGAGAGGCGGTTTCCCGGCGGAAACCGCCTCTTTTGTTAAAGAAAACCGGACTGAATGTTAAATCAGGCAATATATGCAACATATTTTCAGTTGAATGAATGACACTTTATATTATCTTTGTGGAAAACTAACTTACTTACTGTCTTACACATGAAGCATACAATAATTGCAATGGCTTTTGCCGCGGCATCGCTTCCGTCGTTTGCCGCGACTCCCGCTTATCTTAACGAGGAACTGCCGCTTGAAGAGCGTGTAGAGGATGCTCTCAGCCGCATGACTCTTGACGAAAAGATCGCTATGTGCCATGCCGAGGGCAAATTTGCCGCCGCCGGCGTGCCGCGTCTCGGCATCCCTGACCTTTGGACAAGCGACGGCCCTCACGGAGTGAGAGCCGAAATCAACTGGAATGACTGGGGATATGCCAATCATACCAATGACTCCATAACTGCGTTCCCCGCACTGACGGCTCTTGCCGCCACATGGAATCCGCAACTCTCTTTCGACTACGGAAATGCTCTTGGGGAGCAGGCTCTTTATCGTGAGAAAGATGTGATGCTCGGTCCCGGCGTGAATATCTACCGTACGCCCCTGAATGGTAGGAATTTCGAGTATATGGGCGAGGACCCCTATCTCGCATCGGTGCTTGTAGTGCCTTATATCAAGGGTATGCAGCAGAACGGTGTTGCCGCCTGCGTGAAGCATTATGCTCTTAACAATCAGGAGAAATGGCGCGGTCATATCGACGTTGAGCTTAGTGACCGTGCTCTACATGAGATATACCTTCCTGCATTCAAGGCGGCTGTGACCGAGGGCGATGTCTGGTCGATAATGGGTTCTTATAACAAGGTGCGCGGACAGCATGCCTGCCATAACGAGCTTCTGCTTAACGACATCCTCAAAAAAGACTGGAACTTTGACGGCGTGGTTGTGACCGACTGGGGTGGCGCCCACGACACAAAGGAGGCGGCTCTCTATGGGCTTGACCTTGAAATGGGCTCTTTTACCAATGGCCTTACCTCCGAGAGCGACTTCGGGTATAAGGACTATTATCTTGCCGACCCTTACAAGGAGATGCTTGTAAAGGGTGAGGTGCCTATGTCGACACTTGACGATAAGGTGCGCCGCTTGCTGCGCCTGAACTTCCGCACGGCGATGAACCGCAACAAGCCATTCGGATCGGTGAATACACCGGAGCATTATGCCGTAGCCGAGAATATCGGTGATGAGGCGATAGTGCTTCTTAAAAATGCCCCTGTCAAGAAAGGTGCCGACAAACTGCTCCCCATCGACGGCTCGAAGTATAATTCAATACTCGTGGTCGGCGACAATGCGGTGCGCATGCTCAACAGAGGCGGAGGCTCAAGCGAACTTAAGGTTAAAGATATGGTAAGCCCCCTCGAAGGCATGAAATCGATCTACGGCGACAAGGTGAAATTTGCGCAAGGCTATAAGGCGGGTCGCCCGATGTACAATCATGTGGAGGAAATACCGCAGAGTGTGGTTGACTCCCTGCGTGACGAGGCCGTGGCCATGGCGCGCGAGGCTGACCTGGTGGTGCTTTTCGGCGGTCTTAACAAAAATGCCGAGCAGGATTGCGAGGCTGACGACCGTGTGCAGTACGGTCTGCCTTTCGGTCAGCCCGAGCTTATAGAGGCTTTACAGGCTGTAAATCCCAACCTCGTGGTTGTGCTCCTTAGCGGCAATGCCGTGGAGATGCCATGGGAGGCAAAGGTGCCCGCTATCGTTGAGGGGTGGTATCTTGGCACAATGGGCGGCAATTCGCTTGCCAATGTGTTGAGCGGAAAGGTGAATCCTTCCGGTAAGCTCCCGTTCTCTTTCCCCGTGAAGCTTGAGGATTGCGGCGCTCACTCCTTCGGCGAGATATGCTATCCGGGCGACAGCATAACCGAGAAATATCTGGATGATATACTTGTCGGTTACCGTTGGCTCGATACAAAGAAGATTGCCCCGAAATACGCCTTCGGACACGGTTTGAGCTACACCGATTTCAAATACGGAAAGGCTGAGGCTTCGGCAAAGGAGATGACCGACGGCGGCTCTATCCTTATTAATGTGCCGGTGACCAATATGGGTGACCGCAAGGGTAAGGAGACCGTGCAGCTTTATATCGGTGACGACAAGGCTTCCGTGATGCGCCCTGTAAAGGAGCTGAAAGGTTTCGAAAAGATATCGCTTGCCCCCGGTGAGACAAAAAATGTCACCTTTACCATTGACGCTGATGATCTTAAATTCTACGATGAGACACTAAAAGACTGGAAAGCCGAGCCGGGTAAGTTTACCGCTTACATCGGAAGCTCATCGACCGACATACGATGCAAAATCCCCTTCACATTAAAATAAATACATAACCCACATTTACGAGAGCCGGCGACCCGAGTCAGGATCGCCGGCTTTTTTCTGGCAATTTGTCTATAAAAACATTGTCATGTAAGCTGGAATATAGGTTATGGCTTCATTTTTTCTCAAGTCTTTGGTATATATAAGAAAGCGTCTGCCTATCCGTGAGGAATATTTCCGGCAGAAAGCATCAAGAGAGGTATGGGTCTTGTATCCGGATGATTTTACCTCTATGGGGCATATCTTTGTGCCTTCCGACAATATGAAATCAATCTCATAAAGATGGTTGCTGTTATCTGTCGGGAATGTGTAGTAATACAATTCATGTCCTGATGATTTCAGCATCTGTGCGATCACGTTTTCGTATATATATCCGAGGTCGGCACTGAGCTTGTCACTTAATAGCTTTTCATAGATAATGTTATCTGTGAATTTCTTATCCCAGAATGCAAGTGTTACGAAGAGTCCGGTATCACACAAAAACATCTTGTAGCGGTCTGAATCCCGGTGCAATGCCATACCGACGCTCGGATCGTTGGCATGGTAAGCGATATTCACAACCATTGAGTCCTGCATGTCGAATATTGTCTCCATCATCCTTGTTTGCTTGCCTCCGTCAGTTGCAGCATGGACTGAAAAGCATGATGATTTTCGAGTAAGTTCACTCGGAATGGCATGAAGTATCTTGGAGGCGTTCCCGCTTGGATCAATTTTCATAAAATCCTTTTCGTAAAGACGTATAATTGATCGCTTGACCTTGTCTACTTCGGATAGGTTGTTGGTCTCTATATATGCTTTTACCGCTTGAGGCATCCCTCCGATCAAGATGTATTTTCTAAAATCCTTCATGCGGCTCCGGTTGCTGTCATCACCAAGCGGGCGCATCGGTTGATAAAAATCCCGTAAAATAGGTATTGATACATTATCTCCTAATGCCCATCTGAACTCCTCGTAATCCAAAGGAAACAAGTTCAGTTCGTATTCTTCGCTCGGGATCAGAATATCCTTGACGTTCTGTCGTATAGATAATAACGATCCGGTTTCAATATAATCATAGCGACCGTCTTCTACCAGATATTTTATAGCCTGTCGCGCATTCGGACATTTTTGCACTTCGTCAAAGATTATCGCCGATCGGCGGTTTGCGAGACGCACATTGTAGGCAAGCTGTAAACGCATGAATATTTCGTCAAGGTCGGATATGTCATCAAACATTTCCCTAATCTCCTTTTTGCAACGTGCGAAATCAATGGCTATAAAGCTATCATACTCGTTTTGCGCGAAATGTTTAGCCAATGTGGACTTGCCGACGCGTCTTGCTCCTTTAATGAGAAGAGCAGAAGACCCGTTGCTTGAACGTTTCCATTCAAGCATTTCATCATATAGTTTGCGTTTAAATATATTTGGCATAAGTGGCTTTGTTGTAGCCGCAAAGATACTTTGATTGTCCGAAATCCCCAAATTTAATCGCATTGATATGTCCGAAATCCCCAAATTTTTTTGGGAACTCGGATTTTTTTCTTATTTCATGAAGACGAAGTATACGGCGAGGATGAGGCAAACGAATGCCGCGAAATGATTCCAGTGAAGCGATTCCCCGTTGAAAAACACTACGGTAAACAGCGTGAATACGACAAGCGTGATCGCTTCCTGTATCACTTTCAGCTGCATCAGCGAGAAAGTCCCGCCGTTGCCTATGAATCCCATACGGTTGGCGGGCACCTGGCAGGAGTATTCGGCAAGCGCGATAATCCACGAGATGAGTATCACCACATAGAGAGGCGTATTGGAGGTGATTATTTTCATCTGCTGGAGCTTGAGATGTCCGTACCAGGCGAAAGTCATGAAAATATTGGATATTACGAGTAGTCCTACTGTAAGCCAGCCGTTCATTTTTATATGGGTTTGATTTTTGACGTGCAAAGTTACTACTATCCCGGCTGATTTACAAGAAATGAACCCCTTGCGAAAAGCGGGTGTTATATATTTCAGATATTGAACCTAAAAAACACTACGATATTATGACTAAAGTAACTTATCTTGACCATAGCGGGTTTGCATTGACAACCCCTGAGGTCATTCTTGTATTCGATTATTTCCGTGATCCCTCCCATTCACTTGAAAAGCTTCTTGACCATAATAAGGAGATGCCGGTGATTTTCTTTGCAAGCCATCGTCATCCCGACCATTATAACTCCGCGATATTCAACCTGGCGCAGAATCATGAACGTGTCTACGTGCTTTCCAACGACATTGTGATACAGCAGCTCCACAAGGGTGTCAGTGTAGCTACAATGAGTAAGGGCGACGTGCTTGAAGATCTCCCCGGCGACACCAAGGTGAAAGCTTTCGGCTCAACCGATGAGGGAATATGCTTCCTTGTCACCACAAAGGATGGCACGACGATCCTTCATGCCGGTGACTTGAACGACTGGCATTGGAAAGACACCTCCACCGAGCGCGAGGCGCAGAAAGCCGAAAATGACTTCAAGGTTATTGTCAACCGCATAAAAAGCGAATATCCCGCGATTGATATAGTCATGTTCCCGGTCGATCCGCGACAAGGTAGCGACTTCGCACGCGGTGCCACTACGTTGCTCGACGAGATAAAGGTCGGTGACTTCTTCCCGATGCACTTTCAGGGGGAACATTCCGAGGCATGCGATTTTGCGGAATACATTCCTGCCGGCAATGCGTCGTGCCATTGTCTCTCCGTGCCTGGCGAGTCGATCACGCTCTGAGGTCATGATTTGCCGGTGATGATGGCGCGGATGTCGTTGAGCTTGTTGAGAGCCGCCATCGGGGTAAGGTTGTTGATGTCGATGTTGAGGATTTCGTCGCGTATCTGTGTCAACACCGGGTCGTCAAGTTGGAAGAAAGAGAGTTGTACACCGCTGCGGGCGTCGGCTACCGACGAGAGGTCTTTGGCGATGCTTTCCTGACGGTTGTTTGTCTCAAGGTGGGCAAGCACCTCGTCGGCGCGGCTGACGATCGACTGGGGCATGCCGGCAAGTTTTGCCACATGTATACCGAAGCTGTGCTCGCTTCCTCCCCGTGCAAGTTTGCGCAGAAACACCACTTTGCCGTTGATTTCCTTTACCGACACATTGTAGTTCATTACGCGCGGGAAGCTCGCCTCCATCTCGTTAAGCTCGTGATAATGGGTGGCGAAGAGTGTCTTGGGGTGCATGGAGCCATACTCGTGGATGTGCTCTACGATGGCCCAGGCTATGGATATGCCGTCGTAAGTGGATGTGCCTCTTCCGAGCTCGTCGAAGAGTATCAGGCTGCGCTCGCTCATGTTGTTAAGTATGGACGCCGCCTCGTTCATCTCCACCATGAATGTAGATTCGCCGAGCGATATGTTGTCGCTTGCGCCTACTCGCGTAAACACCTTGTCGACCACGCCTATGCGCGCGCTGTCGGCGGCTACGAAGCTGCCTATCTGGGCAAGGATCACATTAAGGGCGGTCTGACGCAGAAGTGCCGACTTACCCGACATGTTAGGACCGGTGATCATCATTATCTGAGTGCCGGTGTTGCTGAGATGAACGCTGTTGGTTATATATGGCTCGCCGGGAGGTAATTGACGTTCGATCACGGGATGCCGCCCTTCCTCGATGTCGATGTTGAGCGAGTCATCTACTACCGGGCGGTTGTAGTGGTTTTCCATTGCCACGCGTGTAAATGCGGCAAGCACGTCAAGGCGTGCTACGAGCGAGGCGTCGAGCTGGATGGCCGGGATGTATTCGGCAAGGCTTGCGATCAGCTCCGTGTAGAGACGCGCCTCGATGATTGCGATTTTTTCCTGTGCGCCAAGTATCTTTTCCTCATACTCTTTCAGCTCCTGGGTGATATAACGCTCGGCGTTGACAAGAGTCTGCTTGCGTATCCATTCGGGGGGCACTTTTGACTTATGGGTGTTGGTCACCTCGATATAGTAGCCAAACACATTGTTATACCCTATCTTGAGGCTTGTGATGCCGGTGGCGTCGACTTCGCGCTGTTGTATTTTCAGCAGGTAATCCTTGCCTTGAAATGCGATCTCTCTCAGCTCGTCAAGCTCCGCGTCGACACCGGGGCGTATGACAGAACCGCGGTTGACGGCCACCGGGGCGTCATCGACGATTTCGGCGGCTATCCGGTCACGGATTAGCGAGCAGGGATTTAGCTGCTCTCCTATGGCACGCAGTGCCTCCAGGTCGCTGTCGCAGCAAAGTGCCTTTATCGGCTCAACTGCGGTAAGTGCATTTTTAAGTTGCACGACTTCCCGGGGAGTGACGCGCCCTACGGCTACCTTGGAGATTATACGCTCAAGGTCACCGACCTGTTCGAGTGATGACTTCAGCTCTTCCCGCTCCTCAGGATTAAGGAAGAAGTATTCGACCACGTCAAGGCGCCTGTTGATGGCGGCGACATCTTTAAGCGGAAACAGTAACCAACGGCGCAGCAGTCGTGCGCCCATGGGGCTTATGGTACGGTCGATCACGCCGAGAAGGCTTTTCCCTTCTTCTCCCATACTGTCGATTAGCTCCAGGTTGCGAACAGTGAACTTATCCAGTCTCACATAAGAACCCTCTTCGATGCGCTGCAATTTGGTGATATGGCCTATGCGGCTGTGTTTGGTGATGTCGAGATAGTGGAGTACCGCCCCGGAGGCCACGATCGCCGCACGCAGAGTGTGTACGCCGAAGCCTTTGAGATTGCGGGTCTCAAACTGCTTCAAGAGCCGGTCGTGAGCCGCTTCGTCGGTAAATATCCAGTCGTCAAGCTCAAACGCAAGGTAACGGTTGTTGAATGTCTCTTCAAGAAGCTTCCGGTTGCCGCGCTCTACAAGCACTTCCTTGGGGGCGAAATTGTTAAGGAGCTTGTCGATATAGTCGGCATTGCCCTCGGCGGTAAGAAATTCCCCGGTGGATATGTCGAGAAACGCCACGCCGATTATACCGTTGCGGGTGAAATGCAGCGCCGACAGGAAGTTGTTTTCCCTGTGGTTCAGCACTGTGTCGTTGATCGATACGCCGGGGGTCACAAGTTCGGTGATACCGCGCTTCACAAGTTTTTTTGTGAGCTTCGGGTCCTCAAGCTGCTCGCATATGGCCACGCGCTTTCCCGCCCTTACAAGCTTTGGCAGGTAGGAGTCGAGGGCATGATGGGGAAATCCGGCAAGTTCAACGTATTGCGACACTCCGTTGGCACGCTTTGTCAGCGTGATGCCAAGTATCTCCGACGTAATTATGGCGTCATCGGAAAAAGTCTCGTAGAAGTCACCGACACGAAACAATAATATTGCGTCGGGATGTTTGCCTTTCATCTCGACATACTGCTTCATCAATGGGGTTTCTACGATTTTCTTAGCCATTTCCGGTACTTTGATTTTTATTCAAAGTTACTACATCTGCCCGATTTCCGCAAATCTCGCGCCCAAATTCAGCATTTTTCAGCGTGCGTGGCGCGCAAGGAATCCTAAATTGAATTAAAAGGGATAAGGCTGTAAACCGTGAGACACTTGGCGATGTTTCATTACTATAATATTATGACCGGCGGATATCGCCAAGTCTATATATGCCCAGCGGGTGAAGAAGGCAGTCAGCCCCTTCACCCGCTTTTGCCGTTTATATGAGGATTCTGCTATTACCATACTATGATTTTGCAGTTTTGCGGAGGGAGGCTATAGTTGTAGGGGCGACCGGGAGATCGACCGCAATGCTCAGGGCATAAAAAATAAAGGCGCACCGTTGCCGGCACGCCTTATATAGTGAAGTTACGGTATGGATTAGCCGTTTACTTTCTTCATGTGAGCGATGAGGTCAAGCACCTTGTTAGAGTAGCCGATCTCGTTGTCATACCAAGATACAACCTTAACGAAAGTCGGAGTCAACTGGATACCTGCCTTCTTGTCGAAGATAGAAGTGCGGATGTCGCCGAGGAAGTCGCTTGATACTACATCATCCTCAGTGTAGCCGAGCACACCCTTGAGTTCGCCTTCAGAAGCTTCCTTCATTGCAGCGCAGATTTCATCATAGGTAGCGGGCTTTGCGAGGTTAACGGTAAGGTCAACAACTGATACGTCAAGAGTGGGGACACGCATTGACATACCGGTAAGCTTGCCGTTGAGCTCGGGGATTACCTTGCCTACTGCCTTTGCGGCACCGGTAGAAGAGGGGATGATGTTGCCTGAAGCGGCACGGCCACCACGCCAGTCCTTCATAGAGGGACCGTCAACAGTCTTCTGAGTAGCTGTAGTAGAGTGAACGGTAGTCATGAGACCTTCAACCACGCCAAACTTATCGTTGAGCACCTTGGTGATAGGGGCAAGACAGTTGGTGGTGCAAGATGCGTTAGATACAAACTGAGTACCCTTTACATACTTGTCAAGGTTAACGCCGCATACAAACATGGGGGTGTCATCCTTTGAGGGAGCTGACATAACAACATACTTGGCACCAGCCTCGATATGTGCCTGAGCCTTTTCCTTGGTAAGGAAGAGACCGGTTGACTCAACAACATACTCTGCGTTTACTGCGCCCCAGTTGATTTCTTTCGGGTCGCGGCATGCTGTAACGCGGATTTCCTTGCCGTTTACGATAAGGAGGCTCTTCTCCATGTCGTAGTCAACAGTGCCGTCGAAGTGACCGTGCATTGTGTCATACTTAAGCATGTAAGCCATGTAGTCAACGGGAAGAAGGTCGTTGATAGCGACAACTTCGATGTCATCTCTCTTGGTGGAAGCACGGAATACGAAACGTCCGATGCGACCAAAACCATTAATACCTACTTTAGTCATAATTTTTGTTAATATTGGGTTTGTATAAATCTTCTACCTTGTTTTAATTGTACATGTATCACAAATCACAAAATCAGATGATACTTGAATTTGCGTCACAAAATTACTAATTTTTTTCCAATAAAATTATTCTGCATATAAAATAAAGGAAAAAAATCTTTAATTTTGCGTGAAAATGTAGAAATGAGCAATTTATGAACTAATAAAATATTGATTATGGGAAAATTTCTCACTGAATTCAAGGAGTTTGCCATGAAAGGAAATGTCGTTGACATGGCAGTCGGTGTAATTATCGGTGGCGCTTTCGGCAAGATTGTGTCGTCGCTTGTCAATGACGTGGTGATGCCTCTTGTAGGATTGGCTACCGGAGGACTTGATTTCAAGGAACATAAGCTGATACTCAAGGAGGCTGTGATGAACGGCGAGGAGATCATTACCCCTGAGGTGGCTATGACCTGGGGCGTGTTTGTCCAGAATATTGTTGACTTCCTTATCGTGGCGTTCTGTATATTCATGGCGATACGCTTTATGAATCGCTTCAAGAAGAAAGTCGAGGAAGCTCCCGCTGCTCCCGCCGAGCCTACAAAGGAGGAAGTGCTCCTTACAGAGATACGCGACCTGTTGCAAAATCAGGCTGATAAAAAGTAAAATGAAGAAATAATTAAGATAATGGCAAAAGTCATAATTATAGGAGCCGGCGGCGTAGGTACGGTCGTGGCTCACAAGTGTGCGCAGAATCCCGATGTATTCACCGAGATTGTCCTTGCATCACGTACCCAAAGTAAATGTGACGCGATAGCGAAGTCTATCGGCGCATCCAATATAACCACCGATCATGTCGATGCCGACAGCGTAGACGAGCTTGTCGCTCTCTTCCGCCGTCACAACCCTGACCTGGTTATTAATGTCGCTCTCCCGTATCAGGATCTTACGATCATGGATGCATGTCTGGAATGTGGCGTCAACTATCTCGACACGGCAAACTATGAGCCTAAGGATGAGGCTCATTTCGAGTATTCATGGCAGTGGGCTTATCGCGAGCGGTTTGAGAACGCCGGCTTGACTGCGATACTCGGATGTGGATTTGACCCGGGTGTATCGGGCGTGTTCACCGCTTATGCGGCAAAGCATTATTTCTCGGAGATGGAATATCTTGATATCGTGGACTGCAACGCAGGTGACCACGGGAAGGCGTTTGCCACCAATTTCAATCCTGAGATAAATATCCGCGAGATTACCCAAAACGGCAGGTATTATCAGGAAGGAAAATGGGTGGTTACCAAGCCGCTTGAGATCCATGCCCCACTGACTTATCCCAATATCGGAGCGCGTGATTCCTATCTTCTTTATCATGAGGAGCTTGAGTCGCTTGTGGAGAACTTCCCCTCGATCAAGCGCGCGCGCTTCTGGATGACATTCGGTCAGGAATATCTTACTCATCTGCGTGTGATACAGAATATCGGTATGGCGCGTATCGACGAGGTCGAATACAATGGTACCAAGATCGTTCCGCTCCAGTTCCTGAAAGCGGTGTTGCCCAACCCGCAGGATCTCGGTGAGAATTACCATGGCGAGACTTCAATCGGTTGTCGTATCTCCGGCAAGGACAAGGAGGGCAAGCCTCTTACATATTATATATATAATAATTGCAGCCATGAGGCGGCTTACAAGGAGACGGGCATGCAGGCTGTCAGCTATACCACGGGTGTTCCCGCAATGGCAGGCGCGATGATGTTCCTTACAGGCAAGTGGGTTAAGCCGGGCGTACACAATGTAGAGGAGTTTGATCCCGATCCGTTCCTTGAGGTGATAGCCGCCCAGGGACTTCCTTGGCACGAGGTGTTTAACGGCGACCTTGAGGTAGATAAAATCGGCTGACGGTCATAACCGCTAAAATAAGAAGTGGTGTCAATTATGAGGTTGACACCACTTCTGTTGTTTTGCGGGATTGTCAGGGAGAGGATTTTAGTCAAGCTTGTCGGCGAGATTGTGTAGCGCGTCGCCGCCAGAGTCAAGAAGGTCGGAAGCCTTGTCTTTAAGCTTATCCATGAGTGAGCCGCCTTTTTCTTTTGCTGTGGCAAGCACGTCAGACGCCTGATCTTTTATGTCGCCGAGTTTGTCGGCGGCGGCATCCTTGATGTCGCTTATCTTGTCGGCGGTTGTCGCTTTTGCGGTTGCCGCGTTTTCTTTAAGATTCTCGATCTTTTCTTTGGTCTCTTCTTTTACAGCGGTCTTTGCTGCATCCACACTGACCTTAGCTGCGTCAGCGCTCAATTTTGCCGCAGCCTCCGAGGTCTGTGCGGCGATTTTTGCATTGGTATCCATAATCAGTTGAATTTTTAGAGTTCTTAGATTCAACATTCAGCCGGTGGCCAATGTTGAGCCGTTTAACTCCTTTTAGGATTACGATTGGCGCTATTATTATGTCAGTTTGTCGGGCGACATGTAAAATATGCTGCCGATTGTAGGCTGATAAGGAATAATTGACTAATTTTGTAATGTTAGGAAAAACAATAAAATAATGAAATACATAATTGCATCCATTCTTGCCGGCGCGCTTGCATTTAATGCCTCTGCCGATGATAAAGTGATTGTGCCCGATAGCACCGGGTTTAAGTTTACCGACGTTAAAGTGGTAAAGACCACTCCTATACGTGACCAGAATCAGTCGGGTACCTGTTGGTGTTTCTCTACCAACTCTTTTCTTGAAGAGGAGATGATGCGCAAGGGAGGCAAGCCTGTCGACCTCAGCGAGATGTATGTGGTGCGCCAGTGCTATCTCGACAAGGCGCGCAAATATGTCAGGATGGATGGAAAAGTCAATTTTGCCGAGGGTGGCGCCGCTCACGATGTACCCTATGTCATGGAGATGTACGGCGCGCTTCCTGAAGAGGCTTATCTCGGATTAAACTACGGGGAGGAGAAACATGTCCACGGGGAGCTGTCGGCTGTGCTGAAAGCTTACCTTGACGCGGTGATCCGAGTGCCTGACCGTCGCCTGTCGACGGCCTGGGAAAAAGGATTCAATGCCATCCTCGACGCATATTTCGGCGAAGTCCCCGAGACTTTCGTATATGAGGGCGTCACATATACTCCGAAGTCATTTGCCGAGTCGCTCAGCGTGAAGCCCGAAGATTATATCGAAGTTACCTCGTTCACTCATCACCCGTTCTATAAGCCGTTTGTGCTGGAGGTTGCCGACAACTGGCTGTGGGGCGCAATGCAGAATGTGCCTCTTGACGAAATGAAGGCTATCGTGGATAATGCGCTTGATAACGGCTATCCCGTTGCATGGGGCGCCGACGTGAGCGAGGGCGGATTCAAGTGGCGCAAGGGCTACGCCGTTATCCCCGTGGAGAAGGGCGCAAGGGATCTTACCGGCACGGAGTTGTCGCGTTGGGTGCAGCTCAGCGACAAGGATCGTCAGGATGAGCGTTATGATATAAAGGGTCCGGTAGAGGAAATCACCGTCACTCAGGAGTCGCGTCAGCAGATGTTTGACCGCAAGGAGACAACCGACGATCACGGTATGGTGATTGTTGGTAAGGCGGTTGACCAGAACGGCAACAAATATTATAAGGTGCAGAATTCATGGGACACAAATCAGCTCTATGACGGGTATCTGTATGTGTCGGAGCCGTATTTCCTTGCAAAGACCATGGATATCATGGTGCATAAAGACGCTGTGCCTGCCGCTATAGCAGCCAAGTTTAAAAATTAATCATAAAGGATGGATATCACCCCTTTTAACGAGCGTACGTCACTGCTTCTTGGAGAGGAAGCTGTGGCGCGTCTTGCCGAAAGCCGCGTGACGGTGATCGGTGTGGGCGGCGTGGGCGCGTATGCCGTGGAGATGCTTGCGCGTGCGGGGGTGGGACATCTTACACTTATCGACGGCGATGTAGTGTCGCCGAGCAATCTTAACCGCCAGCTTCCGGCGCTTCACTCCACTCTTGGGGAGCCTAAGGTGGAGGTGATGCGGCGCAGGGTGCTTGACATAAATCCGGAGTGTGGCGTCAAGGCGGAGATGCGCTTTATCGGCACTGACGACATTGCAGCGACGTTTGATCCTGCACCCGATTTCGTGATTGACGCCATTGACGCCATTTCACCTAAAGTCGCGTTGCTGTCATATTGTCACCGTCATCGTATAAAGGTGATTTCCTCGATGGGAGCGGGTGGCAGGCTTGACCCTACTAAGGTAAGGTATGCCGACATACGCGACACCTTTCATGACGGACTTGCCCGCGAGGTGCGCCACCGTCTGAGGAAGGATGGCATCCTGTCAGGGATTAAAACCGTATTTTCGGAAGAGTCACCGCGCAAAAATGCCGTGGTAATGACTGATGAGATAGAATATAAACGATCATCCTACGGCACTGTCGCGTGGCTTCCCGCCATTTTTGGCATGATGCTTGCTTCTTATGCCGTGGAAAAACTTATAGCCGCCAAGTTATGATACAGGTAAGGGACATATCGAAGAGCTATGACAACCTTAAGGTGTTGTCGGGGGTCAACCTGGATATCGACAGGGGTGAGGTGGTGTCTGTTGTCGGACCGAGCGGTGCAGGCAAGACCACGCTTTTGCAGATAATAGGCACGCTTGACCGCCCCGACTGTGGCAGTGTGACCTACGACGGTGTCGACGTGCTGTCAATGAAAGATCAGAAACTTGCCGCATTCCGCAACCGTAATATCGGCTTTGTGTTTCAGTTTCATCAGCTCTTGCCCGAATTCTCAGTGCTGGAAAATGTAGCTTTGCCGGCTATGATCGGTGGCGAGAGCCGCTCGGAGTCGTTTGCACGGGCGCGTAAGTTGATCGATTACCTCGGTCTTGGTGAACGTTTCAATCATCGCCCCGCGGAACTTTCCGGCGGAGAGCGCCAGCGTGCCGCAGTGGCGAGGGCTCTTGTCAACAATCCGCGTGTGGTGCTTGCCGATGAGCCTTCCGGCAGTCTTGACTCCCATAACCGTCACGAATTGCACCGGCTCTTTTTTGACTTGCGCCGCGACATGGGGCAGACGTTTGTAATCGTGACCCACGATGAAAGTCTTGCCGGAGAGTGTGACCGCGTAATCCACATGCGCGACGGACAGATAACCGATATTGTAAACAACCGATGATGCGAATCCTATATTTCATATTACCGGCACTTGCCATCATGTCGCTCATGTCATGCTCCGATGATGCGGAATCCAATGATCAGGCGTTTCTCAGCGATATTGTGACCGTGGAGAGTACCGGTGACAGTGGCTCGCGCTTTACTTTCCGCCGCTACGGTGACTCGCCGCTCATCACATTGACCGCCCCGGGTCTCAGGCTTGATGATAAGACAGTGGGGCGTCGTGTGTTGTTGCGTTACTATCCGGAGTCGGGAAAGCCTTATACCGACGGCGAGATACGACCGCTGGCGATAAGCGCAGTAAATTGCGACACGACTGTCATTCGCCCTGTGGAGCGTTACGACTGGGATTCCAATGCCGTATTTCTCAATGCGATATGGCGGAGCGGCGATTATATCAATGTGCATCTGCGTGCCGTATACTCCGACAAGCCACGTTACTTCAGCCTTATGGTGGATTCCCTGACGCTGACCGACCCCGTGCCGCAGGTATATCTGGTGCATAACACCCTCGGTGCTCCCGACAATTACATGAGAGAGGTGTATGCCTCGTTTGACATCACTAACGTATGGGGTCTGCCGGGATGTGACGGCATAGAGATCCACGTAAATGATTCCAACCTGAAAAAAGAGATTTATAAATTCAATAAATAACAGTTAAACACCCGATTAAATTAAAAACGATATGGAAAATAACAACAAGAAAAATGAGATAAAGATTGAGCTTACTCCCGAAGTCGCTCACGGTCACTATGCCAACCTCGCGATGATCGCACACTCTCCTACAGAGTTTTTTATTGATTTCATAGCTATGGCTCCCAACATGCCTCAGGCAAAGGTGCAGAGCCGTATAATAATGTCGCCGGAAAATGCCAAGCAGCTTCTTTTCGCTCTCCGCGAGAATGTCGAGCGTTACGAGAACACTTTCGGTGTCATCGAGCGCAAGATGCCTAAAAACGCTCCTAACGGCGGCGATATGAACCCTTTCAAGGCATAAGATATTATTTATAATCATGGTCAAAGAAAACGATTTTACCATATATAACTCGCTTACCCGCTGCAAGGAGCGTTTTGTGCCGATCCATGAGGGAAAGGTGGGCATGTATGTGTGCGGTCCCACCGTCTATGGAGAGGGGCATCTCGGACATGCGCGCCCGGCTATCACCTTCGACGTGCTGTTCCGCTATCTTACCCATCTTGGCTACAAGGTGCGCTATGTGCGCAATATCACTGACGTCGGTCATCTCGAGCATGATGCCGATTCGGGCGAGGACAAGATCGCCAAGAAGGCTCGGTTGGAGCAGCTTGAGCCTATGGAGGTGGTACAGCACTATCTCAACAGCTATCACAAGTCGATGGAGGCTCTTAATGTGCTTCCCCCTTCGATCGAGCCTCATGCCTCCGGTCATATAATCGAGCAGATCGAGTATGTGAAGAAAATTTTGGAAAGCGGTTATGCCTATGAGAGCAACGGCTCGGTGTATTTCGACGTGCCTAAGTTTAACCGCGACTTCCATTACGGCAAGCTGTCGGGCAGGAATGTAGACGAGTTGCTTGCCACAACCCGTGTACTTGACGGTCAGGAGGAGAAGCGCAATCCCGCCGACTTTGCCCTTTGGAAAAAGGCGTCGCCGGAGCATATCATGCGCTGGCCTTCGCCCTGGAGCGACGGTTTCCCCGGATGGCATCTCGAGTGCTCCACAATGGGAGAGAAATACCTTGGCACACCGTTTGATATCCACGGTGGTGGCATGGACCTGATGTTCCCCCATCATGAGTGCGAGATCGCCCAGTCGGTAGCCCACAACGGCAAGGACTCTGTGCACTATTGGATGCACAACAATATGATCACCATTGCCGGCAAGAAGATGGGCAAGAGCCTCGGTAATTTTATTACCCTTAACGAGTTCTTTACAGGCAGTCATCCTATGCTTACGCAGGCTTATTCGCCTATGACCATAAGGTTCTTCATCCTTCAGGCGCAGTACCGCAGCACGCTCGACTTCTCTAACGAGGCGTTGCAGGGTGCGGAAAAAGCTCTCGCGAGAATGCTTGACGGGTGGCGGCGTCTGAATGAGCTTGTGCCTTCAGCAGAGTCGACTATAGATGTAAGCGGATTGCGCACGAAATGTTATGAAGCGCTTGATGATGACTTGAATACGCCTATTGTGATCGCTCACCTGTTTGAGGCATGCCGCCTTATTAATCAGGTGAATGATGGTAATGCCGCCGCTACCGAAGCCGATCTAAACGAGCTTAAGGATATTTTCAAGATATTCTTGGTTGACATACTTGGTGTACGCACCGACCTTGTTGGCGGCGCCGACGGTGAGACTGCGGCTATGAAGCCGTTTGAAGACGCGGTCAATCTGCTGCTCGAGATGCGTGCAAAGGCAAAAGCCGAAAAAGACTGGGCTACAAGCGACCTTATCCGCAACCGTCTTGCTGAAATCGGATTTGATGTCAAAGACACCAAAGACGGCTTCGAGTGGAGTCTTAAAAAATAGTGGATATAATTCAGTTTGCACAACTCGTGCTTGACAATCTGCCCTATGAGCCTACCTCCCAGCAGGTGGAGCTCATAGCGGCATTGTCGCGCTTCTGCTCGGCGCATACACCCTCTGACAGCGTATTCCTCCTAAACGGTTATGCCGGTACGGGCAAGACCTCCCTTTGTGCGGCTCTCGTGAAGTCGCTCAACATGGCGGGGATAGGTACGGTGTTGCTCGCTCCCACAGGCAGGGCCGCGAAGGTGTTCAGCCGTTTTGCGGGGCATCCCGCCTATACTATCCATCGGCGCATATATTCGGTGGG
>CAJUMZ010000022.1 GCA_910587665.1 uncultured Muribaculum sp. | reverse complement strand
GGGGTCAAGTGCACTTTGCTTCCCGGGGTCAATCAGCCCCGGCTTTTCCAACTGGTATTCGCGCCTCCTTGCAGCGGGCGACCCGGCGATGCTCGCCCCGGTCGACATCAGCGACCGCCTTCAGCCCGTCGCCAATCCCGACGGATCAATGACAGTCATGCTCCCCGAAAATGTGATAAGGGTGGTCGCCGTCGACATGGAAGGATGGAAATCACCGGCACTGATAACACGCGACCCGGAATCGCGCATGGCACGGCGGCAACGCTCGCCCTACTCACGCGGCACAGCCGACGCACCGGTGGCGGTGATCGACGGCAGGCGAATGACTGTCCACGCTCCCGCCGGAGATGACAACAGGCTCACAGTGACAGCGATAACCGATGACCCCGACATGTATCACCTTGACTCCGCGGCTTTATCGACAATCAAATCTTTTTACTTTGAAACCACACCATGAAAAACACTCCCCTACCCATGCAAAAGGCATTCATCGCATGGCAACAATGTGACGACCTGCGCCGCCGGCGACTGAGACTGAAACGCTACACTTTCGGCGACCAGTGGGGCGACATCGTCACCGACGCCGAGGGCACATCGCTCTCCGAGCGCGAGCAGAGAATGTCAAAAGGTGAAAATCCCGTCACCAACAATATCATACGACAGCTGGTAAAGACGGTCGTAGGCTGCTACCGCTCGGCGAGAAAGGCGGAGCGCGACAATGCCGACATCATGGAGACCGATGCCCGCACCTTCGAGGAGTATCTCATATCGGGGTGTGCCGTGCAGCGGGTCATCTCCGGGCTCGGTCTGTCAGGTACCGGAAGCGCCACACTGACGGTAAGCCCGGCGCGCTTCTTCATTGGAAGCAACTCCGGCTGTGCGCGCAACGACGTGGAGCTTATAGGCGAGCTCCACGACATGTCGCTGAAGCAGGTGATGATGCGCCACTCCCACGGCGACCGAAGTCGCGCACTGAAAATCAAGGAGATATACAGCTCGGAGTTTATGCGCAACACCGACCGCGAGTTTCGCGTCACGGGGCAGTCGTTCAACGACCGGCTCGACTTCTATCACGCCGACGCGGGATTGTGCCGCGTGATCGAGGTGTGGTCGCTCGACACCATCGAACGCCTGCGGTGCCACGACGAGACGACGGGCAGGTTTTATTTCACCGGCATGTCGCGCCACCCGTCGTTGCTGCGCGAGCAGTCGCGGCGCAAGAAGAAAGGCATAGCCCCGCTCCACATACGCTGGGAACTCACCCCGCAGTGGCATTGCCGCTTCTATGCGCCCACTGGCGAGATGATCGACGAGTACACCGCCCCCGACCATCCTTATCTGTTCCGTTTTTACCCGTTTATCGACGGGGAGATACACTCTTTTGTGGAAGATGTGATCGAGCAGCAGCGTAGCATCAACCGCCTGCTCACGCTCAATGACCGCATACTCTCCACGGCGGCAAAAGGGGTATTGCTCTTTCCTGACAACCAGGAGTCGCGCAGCATGCCGGTCGAGGTGGTGGGCAAGCAATGGGCGCAATCCGACGCGATAGTGATGTATCACGGCATACCCGGGCTTCCGGGACCGCAGCAGCTACACTCCTCGCCGGGCAATCTCGGCGTGAGCGCAATGGTCGACCAGCAACTCAGGCTGATCTCTGAGGTGTCGGGGGTCACAAGCGCGCTACGAGGCTTCAACACCACCGGCGACGGGTCGGCGCAGCTCTACCGGGAGCGTTACGACAGCGCGATGGTGGCACTCTCCGACATCATCGACTCGTTTGACTCATTCATCGCTATGCGCGACCGTAAACTCGCATCATTCCAGTCATGAAAACCCGCCTGCTTATATCCGCCATGCTGCTATGCGCCGGAGCATCCTGCACCCGCACGGTCTATACGCCCGTGGTGTCGACGGCTTCCGACTCGCTCTACTCCGCCTCAATATGGCGCGACACCCTCTATCTGCTCGACAGCGTGAGGGTCGAGGTAAGGGGCGACTCCGTGAAAGAGGCGCGCACCCGCACCCTCTACCGCACAGTCACCCGCATTGACACGGTGAGGGAGACAAGCACCGACACCATCAGGATCACCCTCCCGCCCGAAAGCAAAAAGGGAGACGCCTCGCGTTGGCGTCTCCCCGTTATCATTGCCCTGGCATCAATATTATGCCTCGGTATATTCCGTCGTGTCACAAAAGGTTGATTCCCGCCTTCTTGCACTCTTCAATCTGGTCTTCGGGCCAGATTGAAGCCTGCACCTCCCCGATATGCGCCTTCTGGAGAAGGAACATGCACAGACGGCTCTGACCGATACCGCCGCCTATTGAATAAGGCAGCTCGCCGTTGAGCAACGCCTTGTGGAATGTCAGTTCCGCGCGATCCTCACATCCCCTCGCGGCAAGCTGCTTCCTGAGCGACTCGGGACTTACGCGGATGCCCATCGACGACAGCTCGAAAGGAGTGTCAAGCACATTGTCCCAGAATATAAGGTCGCCGTTAAGACCGATGTACCCGTCGGAGTTAGGGGTGATCCAGTCGTCATAGTCGGGCGCACGGCCGTCGTGAGGCTCGCCGTCGCTAAGGGGGTTGCCTATGCCGATAAGGAAAATAGCGCCATACTTTTTAGCCGCTTCAGCCTCGCGCTCGCGCGGTGACAGACCGGGGTACTCTTTCAGCAACTGCTCGGCATGCACGAATGTCAGTTTTTCGGGAAGCCTCGGCGTGATATGGGGAAACTGCTTGTAGATACGCCGCTCGATTTCCCTCACTACATTATATATTTTCTCAGCCGTAGCCTTCAGATAGTCAAGGTTGCGGTCTTCGGGGTTGATGGTCTTCTCCCAGTCCCATTGGTCGACATATAGTGAATGCAGGTTGTCGAGATCCTCAAACGTGCGGATAGCGTTCATGTCGGTATACAGTCCGTAGCCGGGAGCTATCCCATAGGCGCCGAGCTTGGCGCGCTTCCACTTGGCGAGCGAATGCACCACCTCGGCACGCTTCCCTCCCATGGCGTCGATAGTAAACGACACGGCATGCTCCACTCCGTTGAGATCGTCGTTAAGACCTGTGCCCGCAAGCACAAACAGCGGCGCGGTGACGCGTCGCAGGTTAAGCGCCGAGGCAAGCTCGGTCTGAAACCCCTCTTTTATAGCCTTGATGGCTATTTCTGTAGTCTCCGGAAGCAGTTTCTGCTTGTATCTGGAGGGAATGATAAGTGTCATAGTTTTGTCATTATGCAGTTAAAACATCGCAAAGTTAAACATAAATTTTGATTTTGCAAATATTTTGCGACACTTTGCAAAATACTTCTCACCCAACCCTACCAATCTGTCACCAAGAGCACTAACGATCTTAACGACCCTAACGACCTTAAAGTCCCTAATCCCCTTAACAATCGCGCCCCCATAATTAAACAAAACAACCCCGCGATTACCGCCCTTTTACTTAAATTTGCATTATCAAAAACATTTTTCTCACTATTATGACCAAAATCCTGAATCTGATTTTTGCAATGGCGTTGCTACTGGCCATGAACGCATGTGCCGGTGCCGATGCGGCATCCCCTCGCTCGACAAACTTTGACGAGGGCTGGAGATTTAATCTCGGCGACTCCGCAATCTATGCCGACCCCGGGTTTAACGACTCATCGTGGCGGCAGCTTGACCTCCCCCATGACTGGGCTATCGAAGGTGATTTCAGCAAAGACAACCCTTCCGGCACCGGAGGCGGCGCACTCCCCGGCGGCATAGGTTGGTATCGCAAGACATTCACAGTACCAGGCTACAAGGAGGGTGAAAAAGTCTACATCGACTTTGACGGCGCCTACATGAACACCACCGTCTACATTAACGGTCACGAGCTCGGCACCCGCCCTTACGGCTACGCTTCGTTCAGCTACGACATCACCCCATGGCTCAAGAAGGGCGAGAACGTGATCGCCGTAAAGGTCGACAACTCCGACCAGCCTAACTCGCGCTGGTATTCGGGATGCGGCATATACCGCCATGTGTGGCTCCGCAAGCTCAACCCCATACACGTGGCGCAGTGGGGCTCATATGTGACCGCCACCGAAATCACCCCCGACAGCGCGAAGGTCGAAGTGGCGACAACCATCGACAACACCTCTGACAACGGGGCAGCTGTGACCGTAGTCACCGCCATCATTGATCCGCAAGGCAAGACCGTAGCAACCTCGACCGACAAAGTTGATATTGCCGCCGGCACTTCGCCTATCGTAACGCAATCGCTCACGGTAGCCGACCCGCAGCTATGGTCGACCAAGACCCCTAACCTCTACACTGTGGTGACCGACCTGACGGTCGACGGCAAGATCGTGGACACCTACGAGACAACAACCGGACTGCGCACCATAGAGTTTGACGCCGACAAGGGATTTTTCCTGAACGGCGAACCTGTGAAAATCAACGGCGTGTGCATGCACCACGACCTCGGCGCGCTCGGTGCGGCGGTCAACACCCGCGCCATACGCCGGCAGCTCGAGATACTTCAGGAAATGGGTGTCAACGCCTACCGCGCCTCCCACAATCCCCCGGCGCCCGAAGTGCTCGCCCTCTGCGACAGCATGGGTATCCTGGTAATGGACGAGGCGTTTGACATGTGGCGCAAGCGCAAGACAGAGCGCGACTACGCCCGCTTCTTTGACGAGTGGCACGAGCGCGACCTCGCCGATCTCGTGACGCGCGACCGCAACCATCCGTCGATCATCATGTGGAGCATCGGCAACGAGGTGCTGGAGCAGTGGAGCGACGCTGCCGCCGACACCCTGTCGCTCGAAGAGGCAAACCTCATCCTAAACTTCGGACACAGTGCCGACAAGCTCGCCAAGGATGGCGACGAAATGTCGGTCAACTCGCTCCTCACCCGCAAGCTCGCCGGAATAGTGAAGGAACTTGACCCGACGCGCCCCGTCACCGCCGGCATGCAGGAACCAAACCCCGGCAACCACCTTATAAAGTCGGGCGCGCTCGACATAATCGGCATAAACTATCATGACGAGTGGTACAAGGATGCCAAAAATAATTACCCCGGCAAGCCGTTCCTCGGCTCCGAGACGGTATCGGCGCTTATGACACGCGGCTACTACAAGATGCCGGGCGACTCGATAATCATCGCGCCCAAACGCTGGGACATCCCCTACGAAGATCCGTCGTTTGCATGCTCGGCATATGACAACGAGCATGTACCCTGGGGTACAACTCACGAAAACTCGCTTCGCCGCATGAAAGACGACCATGTGATGGGACAGTTTATCTGGACCGGATTTGACTACATCGGCGAGCCAACCCCCTACGGATGGCCGGCGCGCAGCTCTTACTTCGGCATAGTCGACCTCGCGGGATTCCCCAAGGATGTATACTATATGTATCAGAGCGAATGGCGCCCCGACAAGACGGTGCTGCACCTGTTCCCCCACTGGAACTGGACTCCCGGACAGACCGTCGACCTATGGGCATACTACAACAATGCCGACGAGGTGGAGCTATTTGTCAACGGCAAGTCGCAGGGTGTGCGCAGCAAGGGCGATGACGACTACCACGTGACATGGCGCGTGCCGTTTGAGCCGGGTACGGTAAAGATCGTGAGCCGCAAGGATGGCAAAACCGTGGCTGAGAAGAGCATCAACACAGCCGGCGAACCTGCAAGGATACGCCTCACCCCCGACCGCGCGTCGATCACAGCCGACGGCAACGACCTCAGCTTTGTCACCGTCGAGATCCTCGACAGCGAGGGCAACCTCTGCCCGACAGCCGACAATGAAGTGACGTTTGCCGTGGAAGGCGCCGGCAGGAACGAAGGCGTCGACAACGGCAACCCCATATCCATGGAGCGTTTCAAGGCTGACCGGCGCAAGGCCATGGCGGGTAAAGCACTTCTGATTGTGCGCAACAACGGCAAGAAAGGCGACATCAAGGTAAAAGCCACCTCCCCCGGGCTTGAAGACGCCACAACCACCCTGACGGCAAAATAACCGCCGCCACTCACTACCACACATGCGGGCACTTCCTGACAGGGGTGCCCGCAAATGTTAAATCCGCGCAAGGATTTCCCGAATATCGGTATTTAAATTATTTTTGCATTGTTATGCTTAAAGTCTGTTACCTGCTACTGATATTCTGCGCGGCATTACCCGCCAACGCCATAGGCGTACACTTCGCCAAGGCGTTCAACGAGGCGTCGTCACACAATGCAAAGACCTGGGGCATATCAACAGCCGGCGATGACTATGTGTTTTTCGCTACACAAGAAGCCCTGTTCGCCTACGACGGCAACGACTGGAAGTCGTTCACCCTGCATAACGACACTGACCTGAGGTCGGTCTACGTGTCGCGCGACGAAGGCAGGGTGTATGTCGGCGGCATCAACGAGTTCGGCTATTTCGAGCCTGGAACAGGCGGCAAACTTATCTATACCTGCCTTAGCGACAGCACAAACCGCAGCCGCGAGCTTGGCAACATATGGGGCATCTACGAAAAAGACCATATCGTATACGCCCAAGGCGACCGCAACGTAATGAAATACCGTCAGGAAGACAACAAGGCAGTCATAGCAACCGACAGCTGCAAGCTCGACTGCTCGGAAATGATCGACGGTACCCTCTATCTCGGCACCGACCGGGGACTCAAATTTATGGCGGGCGATAACATATTCCCCATGCCCGGCACCGACAGACTGAAAGGTAAGCGTATACGCGGCATACTCCCACACGCCGAAGGTATAATAATAGTCACCGCTGTCGACGGAATTTATTTTCACGATAAAAAGGCATTAAGGCGCATCCACGCCCTCGACAATGAAGCGGCACGTATCGGCGAGATATTCTGCGCGGCCATCAACGGCAACCGGCTCGCGCTTGGCAGCATCCACCACGGGGTAGTCGTAGTCGATCTTTCAACCGGCACGTCACAACAATATAACGAGAACAACGGTCTGCAAAACAACACCGTGCTGTCGCTCGCCTTTGACGAGCGCGGCGACCTGTGGGCAGGGCTTGACAGGGGCATCGAAAAAATCATGCTCGAATTGCCCGTAACCACTTTCAGCAACGGCAACCTACCCATCGGCGCAGGATATGTAACAGAGATCACGGGTGGAAAAATGTATCTCGGCACCAACCGCGGCCTGTTTACCGTCGACTACCCGCCCGTGCCTGAGAACGGGCGGCTCTCATTCACCCCTATTGCAGGAATGACCGGACAGGTGTGGGGACTGCGCAATCTTGACGGTGACATTATATGCTCTCATGACAGGGGTGTATTTGTAATCAGTGCCACCGCCACAACACGCATCGACGGCACGATCGGCTCATGGGACTGCCAAAGAATGACCGACGGCTCCGGGCGCGCCATAATCGGAGCCTACGACGGCTTTTACATAATAGAAAAGTCAAGAGGCAAATGGGTGTTGACCGCAAAACTTCAAGGCTACGACGGCTGTCCCAATAATTTTTTATTGACATCCCCGGGAGAGATCTGGGCGTCGGCCGGCGCCGACGGCATCTCACGGCTGGCATTCGATCCTGTCAACCTTAAAGTGATTGATGAAAAGTGTTTTACAATTACCGATGACAGTGTGTCGCTAAAAAAAGATGTCAATATCAGCCTTATCGACGGCACACTCTATTTCGCCACCTCACGCGGCATCTACATATACGATAGCAAAAGCGGCAGGATAGTACCCGACGATAGTTTAAACGAGATATTCGGTGGAAGAAGGCATTTCCGTCGTCTGAAAAAAGATAGGGGGGGAAACATATACGCCCTGACCTCCAAGGAGATACTACGTTTCAGCCCGCGTAACGACAGGCATTCGCTGACACGCATGCCGCTCATCGGCTATTTCCCCGCACCGATGCATGAAGGCGACCTCCTGTATTTCATCAACGACTCCACTGTAGTATTTCCGGGATATAACGGCTATACATTTTTCAACTTCGCTACATCACACGACAAGGAACGACGGCAACGCATAGCCCGCATAAACGAAGTAAGCGTGACGTCGCCTGCCGACTCCATCGTGTACACGGCAAATTTTCTCGGCAAGCGCGAACGGATCACCATCGGATATTCCGAAAACTCACTCCGGATCAAGTACGGCATAACCGATGACGCCCGCAACGGAACAGTAGCCTACCGCTACCGACTGTCGGGTGAAGAATGGAGCGCGCCCACATCATCCACCCTCAAGGAATACACCAACCTGAAAGACGGTACTCACCGATTTGAGGTTGAGGCAACCGCTATCGACGGCACAATCGATACCGACGCCATTGAATTTACCATTCTGCCGCCTTGGTACAAAAGCAAAGTCGCCATAGCCGGCTATATATTGCTGTCGCTCCTGCTCATGGTTGCCATCGTGAAAATTGAACGCCATCTAATCGCGGCAAAAGAGAGACGCGTAGTGAGAGAGAAAGATCGCGAGCTCGCCCGCCAGCAAGCCGGCTTCGAAAAAGAAGCCGAGTTGAAAGACCGCAAAATCATGGAACTTGAAAAAGAGAAGCTTCACTCCGAGCTAAGACACAAATCGCAAGAGATGGCAAACGCCATGGCGAGCATAGCACGCAAAAACGAGACTCTGATCAACGTAAAGCAGGAGCTGCGCAATATATACACGCGCCTTAATCCGGGCTCTGAACAACGAACGGCGATATTGTCGCTGCAAAATTCGATTGACGTGTCGTTGCAGTCCGATGACGTCATGAAGCGCTTCGAGAGCGAATTTGATCTTGTGCACAATGATTTTATGAAAAAACTCCGATCGCGTTATCCCGACCTCTCCAATAATGAGGTACTCCTTTGCGCCTATATAAAAATGGATCTCTCAACCAAGGAAATCGCCCCGTTGATGAATGTATCGGTGCGTGGCATGGAGACCATGCGCTATCGAATCAGAAAGAAATTCGGGCTTGAACGTGAAGAAAGCCTTCAGGAATTTTTAGCAAAAGACAATTAAGTGTAGACGTAACACTCAATTCACATACAATCTTAGCACACAGCTCCATACATATATTTGACGTAATTTTGACGTATTAAAAAATAAGCCTTGACGTATTTGTGAATAGTCAAAAACCTTAAATGAAAATTTTCCACAAGATACATTTGCGGAAAATTCAACCAATTACATTATCATGAAAATAACAACATCCTGTTTTATTTCGATGCTGCTGTTGACAACAAGTTTTATAAGTTGCGGAAGCAGTGGCAACGACGAGCCGACACCCTCGGGAGGGTCAGACAAATCGGCGACAATCACAGTCAACCCCGCCGAAATTGAAGCCGATGCCGAGGCGCAGACTGTAATTATAAATGTAAAGGCAGACTCCGACTGGAGTATTGCCACAGCTGCCGACTGGTGTACGGTATTCCCTACCGGTGGAGTCAAAAATTCCGACACGGAAGTTAAACTGACCGTCACGGCAAATACTGGTATTGATGCCAGGATTGCCGACATCGTGGTGACGGCCGCCAACCGCTCCACCAAAAATGTCAAGCTAACCCAATTGGCAAAAGCTTCCGTTATATTGTCGAAGAAGTCACTCACCTTCGGGGCGCAGCAATCCTCGTCGAGCCTCACGATAAAATCAAACACCGCGTGGAGTGCGGTAGCGTCGGAGTCATGGTGTCATGTGACACCCGCTTCAGGTACAGGCGGAGAGACCACTATCACCGTGTCATGTGACAAAAACAGCGGAGCTGAAACCCGCAATGCCGTAGTCACAATAAGCTATGCAGGAGTCTCGGAAAGCGTGACGGTGTCGCAGCTGAGCGACGAAATAACCGCACCCGCAGGCTATACTCTTGTATGGAACGACGAGTTCAACGATCCCTCCTTCACGATGCCCGATGAGTCCAAATGGTGGTATGAGGTATGGGATCCGGGGCGCGTAAACAATGAGCTGCAACGTTATATCAAAGGCAAGCGCGACGGCGTTGTGACCGCTGAAATAACCGATGGTATATTGAAAATCCATGCTGTAAAGGTAGGCAATGAAGTGTGGTCGGCACGTGTCAACACCTCAACCTACTGGACCTACGGCTACTTCGAGGCGCGATTGAAGCTGCCCAAGGGCAAAGGCACATGGCCGGCATTCTGGATGATGCCCCAGACCGGTGGAGACAACTGGCCGGCATGCGGAGAAATAGACATCATGGAAGAAGTTGGCGTAAATCCCAACCGCACATCATCATCAATCCATTGCGCCGCATACAATCATGTAATGGGCACACAGAAGACCAAGGAAGTACTCACACCCGGTGCCGAAGACGAATTTCATGTTTACGCCCTTGAATGGACCGAAGACTACATCAAGACCTATGTAGACGGCAAACTGCTCCTCAGTTTCCCCAACGACCATGCGGGCGACCCGAAAACCTGGCCGTTCAACAAAAATTTCGGTCTTAAACTCAATCTCGCTTGGGGTGGCGACTGGGGCGGCATGAACGGCGTTGACGAAAACGCGCTCCCCGCCACCTATGAAATCGACTACGTAAGAGTATTTCAGAAAAACTAACCCAATAAATTTAACAACATGAACAGCATAACCGGACTTATGCTTGCCGGAGCGGTATTGACAGGCTCCGTCATGCTTACCGGATGTGGCGGCTCAGGCTCCTCCGATCTCTACAAAGACGCCACCCAACCGGTAGAAAAGAGAGTCGAGAATCTCCTCTCGCAGATGACACTCGATGAAAAAATCGGACAGCTTAACCAGCGCAGCATGTGGGGAGGCGACGATGCACTCGCCATATTCTCGGAAGAAATCAGCAAGGGCAACATCGGGTCGCTGCTGAATGTGCCCGACGCCGTCTATGCCGACAGCATGCAGCGAGTGGCAATCGAACGCTCCCGTCTCGGCATACCCGTGCTCATCTCACGCGACGTCATCCATGGTTACAAAACCATATTCCCGATACCGCTCGGACAGGCGGCGACATTTGACACTGCCGTCGTAGAGAAAGGCGCGCGGATCGCCGCTGTGGAAGCGTCAAGCGACGGCATCCGCTGGACCTTCGCCCCTATGATCGACATCGCCCGCGACCCACGCTGGGGAAGAATCGCCGAAGGCTGCGGAGAGGATGTGTATCTTACCAGCCGTATGTCTCGCGCCATGGTTAAAGGATTCCAAGGCGACGACCTTACCTCCTCCACATCAATGGCAGCGTGTGCCAAACACTTTGTGGGCTACGGTGCAAGCGAGTCGGGGCGCGACTACAATTCCACCTTCATCCCCGAACGCCTGCTACGCAACGTGTACCTGCCGCCGTTTGAGGAGGCATGCAAGGCCGGGTGTCTCACCTACATGTCATCGTTCAACGACAATGACGGAGTGCCTGCATCCGGCAACAAATTCGTGCTTACCGACATACTCCGCGGCGAATGGGGCTTCAACGGCTTCGTCGTTTCAGACTGGGCGAGCGTCGGCGAGATGGTCAATCACGGCTTCTGCGCCGACCGCAAGGAAGCAGCCATGAAAGGCTTCAATGCTGGAGTAGACATGGAGATGGAAAGTGGCACCTACATCGCCCACATGAAAGAGCTTCTTGATGAAGGAAAAGTATCGCAAGCCGACATTGACCGCTCCGTCGCCAATATATTACGGGTAAAATTCATGCTCGGACTCTTCGAAAATCCCTATATCACAACCCCTCAGGATGTAAAATACAGCGACGAGCATCTCGCCGCAGCCAAGGAAGCCGCCGTAAAGAGCGCGATACTGCTCAAAAACGACAATGAGACACTCCCTCTCTCATCCGGCGTAAAGCGCATATTGCTCACCGGTCCGCTTGCCGACGCCCGCCACGACCAAATGGGGACATGGGTATTTGACGGAGAGAAAGAAAAGACAGTAACCCTGCTCGACGCCCTCCGCAATGAATATGGAGGCGACATCAATATCATCTACGAGCCGGCTCTCGGCTACAGCCGTGATAAAAACGAGGCAGGCATAGCCCGCGCTGTCAATGCGGTCCGCGGTGTTGACGCAGTAATAGCCGTAGTGGGTGAAGAGTCGATACTTTCAGGCGAGGCCCACTGTCTTGCCGACCTGAATCTCGTCGGAGCACAAGGCAAACTTATCGAAGCGCTTTCACACACAGGCAAGCCGCTTGTCACCGTAGTGATGGCAGGGCGCCCGCTCACCATCAAGAAGCAGGTCGATGAGTCAGACGCTGTGCTTTACTCATTCCATCCCGGAACGATGGGCGGTCCCGCCCTCGCCGACCTGATCTTCGGCAAAGAGAGTCCGAGCGGCAAGACCCCCGTCACTTTCCCCTTAGCCGTAGGACAAGTACCTATATATTACAGCAAAAACGCCGGAAGCCGCCCCGCCAACGGCACCGAGACACTCCTCAACGATATCCCACAGGAAGGCGGACAGACATCACTCGGCAACACATCTTACTGGCTTGATGCCGGGTTCGGCCCCCTCTTCCCCTTCGGCTACGGGCTGTCATATGGACAATTTGACTATTCCGACATTGCCATAGACAAAGACACTTATTCAAAGGGTGACTGCATAAAAGCGACAGCAACGCTCACAAACAGCGGAAAGCACAAGGCTACCGAAGTGGCACAGCTCTACATCCGTGACCATGCAGGTTCTGTGACACGCCCGGTAAAAGAGCTGAAAGGGTTCGAGCGCGTCACCCTCTCACCCGGTGAGTCAACCACAGTGACATTCAACCTGCCGGTAAGCGAACTCGCCTTCTACGGCTCCGATATGGCAAAAAAGGTCGAACCGGGCGACTTCACCCTATGGATAGGCGGTAACAGCGACTGTAAGCTTTCAACCCCCTTCAAAGTAGCGAATTAATCAAAAACAAACCAATAATTACCTAAAACTATGATGCAATGAAAAAATTGTCATTATTTCTAATTTCGATATTGACGGTACTTTGCGTGAATGCAAAGACTGTCAATGTCACGGGTACAGTAACCGCCGCTTCCGACGGCGAGCCTCTGATCGGCACAAGCGTGCTTGTTAAAGGCTCATCCACCGGTGTATCCACCGACATAGACGGCGGCTTTTCACTGACAGCCCCCGAAGGCTCGACAATCGAGTTCAAGTATGTAGGCTACAAGCCACAGTCAATAAAGGTTACCGACCCGATGCCTCATCTTCAGATAGTCCTTGAAGAAGACGCCACAGTGCTCGACGAGGTTGTCGCCGTGGGCTACGGCACACAGCGCAAAAGCGTGGTCACCGCAGCAATCTCCAAGATTGATGACGAAAAACTCGCCCTTACCGCCCCGGTGCGCATGGACAACGCCCTAAAAGGACTTACCTCCGGCGTCACCGTCACCTCATCATCGGGACAGCCCGGCGCGGCAGCGAGAGTGAGAGTGCGCGGCATCGGTACAATCAATAACTCCGACCCGCTCTACATCGTCGACGGCATGCCTATCGAAGGAGGCCTTGACTACCTCAATCCCAGCGACATCCAGTCAATAGAGGTGCTTAAAGACGCAGCATCCGGCGCAGTATACGGTGCCCGTGCAGCCAACGGTGTAATCCTTGTCACCACAAAAAGCGGCAGTCAGGGAAGGACCAACATCACCTACGATTTCTCCTATGGCTGGCAGACTGCCTGGAAACACCGTGACGTGCTCAATGCCACCGAATATGCCGTAATGATGAATGAAGGCTCTCTCAACGCCGGTATCGCGGCACCCTATGCCGACCCTTACTCCTATGGCGAGGGATTTGACTGGCAGGATGCCGTGTTCAACGACAATGCCCCGGTCATGAACCATCAGGTAAGCATCAGCGGCGCGAACGACAAGGTCAACTACTTCCTGTCACTCGGTTATTACACCCAGGAAGGTATCATCGGCGGTAACTTCAACCGCTCCAATTACCAGCGACTCACCCTTCGCAGCAACAACACCTACACCGTGTTTGACGAGTCGAAGAACCGCAGTTTTCTCAACAATTTCAAGGTAACGGTCAACGCTTCATACGCCCGCGTCAAGAGCCGCGGTATCGAGACCAACTCCACCTGGGGTTCGCCACTCGGCTCCGCACTCGCCATATCCCCGATGCTGACCCCCTATCTTGAAGGAGAGAAAGCACAGCAGCAAATCGACTATTATGCCGGCAACGTGAACTACGTGCCCCTCTACGGTGCAAACGGGCTGCTGCTCACCAATCCCGAGGTATTCGGCTCTTATCAGGAAATGGCCAACCCCATCGCCAACATGTCGCTCCCGGGCGACAAGGGCTGGAGCCACAAATTTGTAGGCAATTTCATCGGCGAGCTCCAGATCTGGGACAATATCAAGTATCGCATAAGCTATGGCGCCGACCTCTCTTTCTGGGGCAACGACGGCTATACCAAGGAATATTACCTTCGCTCGGGCGCAAGCCAGACATTCTCATCGGCCTACTCGTCAAAGAGCCAAGGCACTGTATGGCAGCTTGAAAACACCCTCAGCTATGACAAGCGCATAGGCGACCATAACTTCTCCATACTTCTCGGCCAGTCGGCAAAGCAGAGTAGCGGATCTTACCTGTCGGGAGCCCGCAACCATATCATCGACTATAACCGCCCCTATATCGACGCCTCCACCGGCCAGGCTGCGGAGGGCGACCAAAGCTCATCGGGCGCCCCCAACGTAAAGGCAAAACTCGCCTCTATCTTCGCCCGCGTCAGCTACGACTACAACGCCCGCTACATGATCCAGGCGACAATCCGCCGCGACGGTTCAAGCCGCTTCGGCTCCAACAACCATTGGGCCACATTCCCCTCTTTCTCTCTCGGATGGAACCTGCACAACGAGCCTTACATGAAAAATATCTTCCCGGAATGGTGGAACAATGCCAAGGTGCGCTTCTCCTGGGGTAAGAACGGTAACGAGAATATCGACGACTTACTCTATGTGGCTCTCGCAAGCTCCGGCAACAATGCCATCTTCGGTCGCGACGAAGTAGTGATCAACGGTGTCAAGGCATCAATACTTCCAAACAAGAATCTCCGATGGGAGGAATCAACCCAGACCGACGTAGGCCTTGACCTGGGATTCCTCAACAATGCCCTCACCTTCAGCGTCGACTACTATAACAAACGCACCGACGGCATGTTGATGAACATGCAGGTACCCGCGTATGTGGGCGAGTCGGTGCCCGTCGGCAATGTCGGAAAGATGGAAAATTCCGGTGTCGAAATGGAGCTTAACTACAACCTCTCCGCAGGCGACTGGATATTCGGCTTCGGCGGCAACCTCACCTACCTCAAAAACAAGCTTATCGACTACGGCAACTCCGAAGGATGGGCAAACCTTGACTCATTCCAGGGCACCGGCGCCATATCCCGCGCGCAGAACGGTCTCCCCTTCCCCTTCTTCTACGGATTCAAGACCGACGGCATCATCCAAAACCAGGCAGAGGCCGACGAGTACAATAAAAAATATTCGGGCGGCTACTTCGCCGACGCTGTGCCGGGCGACGTACGTTTTGTCGATGTTGACGGCGACGGTCAACTGACCGAAAACGACCGCACGAAAATCGGCAAGGGCATGCCCGACTGGACCTACGGATTCAATATCAATGTACAGTGGAAAGGGATAGCCCTTAGCGCGATGTTCCAGGGTACGGCAGGCAATGACATATACGACGCCACCCGACGCACCGATGCCGTAGCCTCCAACCTCCCGTCATGGATGCTCGCCCGATGGACCGGCGAAGGCACCTCCAACCGTATACCCCGCTACGTACGCGGCGACAACCGCAACTGGGCGTCATCCGACCTTCTTGTCTACGACGGCGACTACATGCGTCTTAAAAACCTCATGCTCAGCTACACTCTCCCACAGAAACTGACCCGCAAAGTGGCTGTACAGAATTTCCGCGTCTATGTATCGGCAGAGAATCTCTTCACATGGACCAAATATCACGGCTTTGACCCTGAAATCTCCTCCGGCGGCACATCGCTCGGCATCGACTACGGCGTATACCCGCAGCCGAGAATATGGACAGTAGGGTTCAACATTCAATTCTAATCACAGCTAATAATCATTAACAAGATGAAAAACTATAAATATATCGCGTCAGGATTACTGACCGCGGCACTGACACTAACCGGATGTTCCGACTCCTTCCTTGAAGTAACGTCGCCGACACAGACCACCATCGACGAGTACTTCAACTCCGATGCCCACATCGCCGAGGCAGTGGTCGCTGCCTATGACCCCCTGCACTGGCCCGACTGGGCGATGGACGAATATAACCCCGTCAACCTTATGAGCGATATCATGGCTGATGACCTGTGGGTAGGAGGCTCCGACAAGACCGACAACGCCAACTGGCATTACATGATGAACTTTGAGGCACGACCCAACGCCGTGATATCGGGACTATGGACCGACGCCTACAGCGGCGTTAAGCGTTGCAACGACGTGATCGGCTACATGGCTGCCGACATACCCGACATGCCACAGAAAAACCGTAACTACTATGAGGCGCAGGTAAGGACACTGCGAGTGCTATATTACAGCTGGCTATGGAAATTCTGGGGCAACGTGGTCTATTTCGAGACAAACTTTGAAGGCGCGCCATATATCGGCACCCAATATAACGCCGATGAAGTATACGGCTTCATGATCGCCGACCTTGAGGCAGCGCTCAAGCTCAATGCCCTCCCCATGAAAGAGACCGACGCCAACCTCGGCAGGGTCACCAAGGCAATGGCCTACATGCTTTATGCCGAAATCGTAATGTATCAGAACGACGAGGCAAGATTCCCCACCGCACTCAAATACATGCAGGAGATCATCAACGATCCCGGCTACGATCTTAACCCCGACTATACCAATATCTTCAAAGAAGATGGAGAGTGGACCTCGGAGTCGATATTTGAGGTCAACTACAAGGATGACAACGCCATACGCGACTGGGGCGCACCCCTCGCGGCAGGCGGCACCGTGTTACCCACCCTTGTAAGCCCCAACAACTGGTCCGGAGGCACCGACGGACATGACGGCGGCTGGGGATTTGCACCGGTAAGGCTCGAGACCTATGAGCGTTATGAAGAGGGTGACACACGCCGCGACGCCACCTGCTGGAATGCCGGGGCGGTAGGCGCGGACTACAACAAACGCTATCAGGACACCGGGTTCTTCCTCGAGAAATATGCGGCAATCACCGGCAACAACGCCGACCAGAAAGCATCTTCGGAACTTAACTGGAACAACAACCTCCGCATTTACCGCTATTCCGAGACACTGCTCAACGCGGCAGAGCTTGTGCTTCGCGGCGCAGGCGCAGGAAATGCACAAGACTACCTTGATCAAGTGCGCGGGCGTGCAAATGTAGGGTCGATACCCGCCACACTCGACAATGTGATCGAGGAGCGCCACTTGGAGTTTGTAGGCGAAGGCAAGCGTTACTGGGACCTTATCCGCACCGGGAAGGCATCCTCAGTGCTCGTGCCTGACCAATACGGCTACCGCACCAACAGCTGGAGCGAGTCGAAGAAGTACCTGCCCATCCCGCAGAGCGAGATCGACAAGTCGCAGGGCACTCTGAAACAAAATAATTACTAAAATCAATATCAAGAAAATCGCATAAGATGAAAAAGATATTCAACAGCATAATCTCTGTAGGATTATTGCTCGGATTAGGCACACTCGCCGCCTGCACTTCGGAGGAGTTTGACACAGTGGACCAGAACGCCATCCCCGAGGCAAGCGACATAAACGTGACAGTGACCGTCGACCAGGAGACCAACGAGTACACGCTCACGCTCAACAATCCCGGATACTACCCGGTATGGACCATCCACACAAGCGCGACAAAGGAAGAGATATCCACACGCCCTGTATATAAAGGCATCATAACCGTAGCGGGTACCTATCCCGTGGAAGTGAGAATGGGCAACCGCAACGGTGTATCGACCGGATCCAAGGTAGTGGAAATCAAGATCGACAACACAATTGTCGACTACACCCCCTACATGCGCCGCCTCACCAACGGCGACAGCAAGACATGGATGTTTGCAGCCGACATGGCGGGTCATCTCGGATGTGGCGAGCCCGGTACCGACGGACTTAACTGGTGGAGTGCCGCCCCACATAACAAAGATGGAGTGGGCATGTATGAAAACCGCTTTATCTTTGCCGACAACGGCGGCACCGACTCCGGCAAGTATACCTACGACCCCGGCACAAGCGGCACCATCTATGTCAACACCGGCATCACGTCGCTCCCACCCTACTCCGACAGCAACACCGGCGACGGTCAGGATTACAGTGCACCCGCACAGCTCACCGAGACCACATTCCGCCTCACGACAGAGGGTACCGACATGTATCTCGTGTTCCCGAAAGGCGCGCTACTCGGCTATCTCCCCTTCAACGAGGCTTACGACAATCCCAAGTTCAAGGTACACTCGATCACAAACGACAATATCGAGCTGTCGATCGACAACGGGGCAATCGCCTGGCACTATATCCTCGGACTGGAAGGCGAACCGCCATTCACAGGCTTCAAGTATGACAGCGAATTTAACATGTGGCGTACAGCCAACGTCACCGTGGGAGGCTTCTACTATGCACCCGGATGGGCTCAGATCGCCGACCCGGAATACACAGTGACCGACAACGGCTACACACTCACCCTTCCCGCCGCCACCACCGACCAATGGCAGGCACAGATGCCACTCATCACCGATATACCTGCAAGCGCGGCAACCAACTACGATTTCTCGATCGTGCTCAACTCATCAACCGACCATCCGGGAGTGACCGTAAAACTGACACAAGACGGCGATGACGGCAACTTCCTCTTCGAGGAGAAAGTGGCACTGAAAGCCTATGAGGATTTTGTATTCTACAAGTCAGACCTTCCCGGTATTGACGCCCCGGCTCTCAAGCTCGTGCTCGACTTTGGCGGCAATGCTGAAAATACCGAGATCACGATCAGCAATATCGTACTCAAGGATCACTCCAACGATGACGGCACAGTGCTACCCGCCGAAAAGCCTGAAGAGCCGGAGATCCCGGTGACATGGGTAGACGAGGCAAATCTCTGGACCTCGGCAACCTATACGACCGAATTTTTCTACGCTCCCAACTGGGCGCAGATCGCCGACCCGGGATTTGAAGAAAGCGGCAAGGACTTCACCGTGACACTCCCCGAAGCCACCACCGACCAGTGGCAGGCACAGGTGAAACTCCACTCCGACATCTCCACCTCGGCAGAAAAGCAGTATGACTTCCGTATAGTGATGAACTCCACCACCGACCATCCGGGCGTGACAGTGAAGTTTGTGCTCGCGGGCGGAGGCGACAATGACAATGTGTTCTACATGGCAGACCGCGTGAAGCTCACCGCCTACGACGACTGCGAGTTCAAGTGGGTCAACATGCCAGGCATAGACATGGACAAGGCAAGCCTTGTGCTCGACTTCGGCGGGTGTGCGGCAAACACTGTGGTCAATGTTTCAAAAATACATCTTCAGGAACACCACGAATAACCCGGTTTTCAAGGTAAAAAAGATATTCCCTTAAAAGGTTGGAATTAGCTTAGGTTTAGTTCAAGGAGGATGGCGGCCGCCATCCTCCTTTTTTGTCCATTTTCAGAACAGTTGACCCGAGGATAATTGTTATTATCACAAATAACGTAGTCAACTGTTTTGTTTATGAAATCATGGCATCGGATACTTCTGACAATCACGCTGTCGCTCGTCGCGTTTGCGGCGGGGCAGGCCCAGATGCCTATCAAAATATATGTCGCGCCCCAGGTGCCTCCCGACTCGACCGATATCGCCTACTACGGGAAAGAGCATTTCTGGCGCGCCGCCGGGGAGGTCGTCGGTTTCAACATAGGATTGTGGGCGTTTGACCGCTACGTGCAGAAAGGCGACTTCGCCTATATATCATGGAACAGCATCAAGGAGAATTTCAAGCACGGCTTCATCTGGGACAATGATAAGCTCGGCACCAACATGTTTGCCCACCCATATAACGGCAGCCTTTTCTTCAACGCCGCGCGCTCCAACGGCTACAACTTCTGGAAGTCGGAACTGTTTGCCATCGGCGGCAGCGCGATGTGGGAACTGTTTATGGAGTGTGAATACCCGTCGACCAACGACATTATCGCCACCCCTATCGGGGGCGCGGCGATAGGTGAGGTGTGCTACCGTGCATCCGACGCCGTGCTTGACGACCGCCTCACGGGCGCGGCACGCTTCGGCAGGGAGTTTGCCGCCTTCCTTATCTCGCCGATGAGAGGTCTTACACGCATACTCACCGGCGACGCGTGGCGCGTAAGGCGCACATCGGGAAGACAGTTTGGCACACCTAACTTCGCGATGGAATTTTCCTTGGGGGCGCGCATGCTCGAGTTCCGCCACGAGCGGTATGACGCAAGCATCGGTGCGGCCGCGGAGATAAATATCGAGTATGGCGACCGCTTTGAAGTGAAAAGCACGAAGCCTTACGACTATTTCACATTTCGCGGCTGTGTCAACATCGTAAACTCCCAGCCCCTTTTAGGGCAGATGGAGATCAAGGGCAGGCTGCTGGCGCGGGAACTGCTTGAAAAGGAGCGCCAGCACATGAGCATCGGCCTGTATCAGCATTTCGATTTCTACGACTCCGACACGATCTCGACCGTGTCGGCAAAGGCTCCTTACAAGCTCGGCATACCGGCGAGTCTCGGCTGCGGGGTGATGTTTCGCGACATCGAGCGCCATCGCTTCGTGATCGATGCATACGCCCATGCCAACGCCGTGATACTCGGGTCGGTACTGTCAGACTACTACGACGTCGACGAGCGCAACTACAATCTTGCAAGCGGATTCTCGCTCAAGGCAGGCGTAAACTTAGTGTTTGACAAGCGCAGGTTCTCACTGTCGCTCTCCAATGAATATTACCGTCTTTTCACATGGAAGGGGTATCGACGCGGTACCAACCTTGACGATGTGGACTACAAGACACTCGACGCGCAGGGCGATCGATCAGTGGCATCGTTCAACGTTACTGAACTGCGAGCCGACATGCGCCTGTGGCGGAAGCTGTATGCCACCTTCTCATTTTCCAATTACCTGCGCTCGACCCATTACCGCGATTTCCCCCACGTAACATCCAATTCCTTTGCCCTGCGCCTTATGCTCACCTACAAGCTTTAACTCGTCTATTAACATATTTTAGCACAGTTGATTTAGTTAAAATAACGTAAAATAGATAATTTTGCATCGCAAATCGGATGCAGGGTCATCCCGCTCCGATAGGAAGATTACATCACCTCGGCAATTCATCTCCGCTTGCGGAGTGAAAGTGATGGGACGGCTCTTCTTCCTTTACATGTTTTTTGATTATTCTCTGCGTCCCGTCTTGCAGAATCACATTTTATGTCACGCCCTTGAAAAGGCACGGCATAAAGTATGGTTTTACATGCCGGGAATAATTATATGTTTGCGTTTGACTGATATTTATTTACCGGCTATGGATGACCGGCAACAGATGGTTACAACCTTTATTTACAATATATCAGTTATAAACCAAATGTATTAACAAAATGAGAAAATTAAAATTATTTGCAATGATGCTTGTCATCGCCACCTGTGCAGGATTCACCTCCTGTGGCGACGACGATGACGATGATGATCTTCCGGGTGCAAATTCACTTGTTGGTGTATGGGAAGAGTCAGGTGACGGCTATAGTTTTAGCCTTACTCTCAATGCCGACGGAACCGGAATTCTCGCCGAATCGGAGAAAGGCTCATCCCATACTACAGAAATCGAATGGGAAGCCTCCGAAAACATGATAAGAATCTACGCCGACGGCGGCGACGATTACTGGTATTATCGCATAAAAGGCGGCAGTCTCTACCTTTATCCGACGCGTGAAGACTATGACCTCGACGATCCGTCATACGTATGCGGGAAAACCGGTAACGGAGGGTCAATTGACGACAAGCCGAGCGAAGATGTAAACAATTCACTTATAGGCAAATGGGAAGCATTTGATAAAGGTGACGAATTTCGCTTGATCCTCAATGCCGACGGCACCGGAAGTTACTATAAAAGATATGACGACGGAAGTGAATTTAAATGCTCAGGTAAGTGGAGATCCACCGAGACCATGATAATTGTCTATTCTGATGATGACGATGAATCCTTTTATTATCGTCTAAAAGAAGGTAAACTCTACATCTATCTGAGCCGCAGCGACTATGATAGAGATGATTACGACTACCTCTGCGAAAAGACAGGCAACGGCGGGTCAATAGACAAGCCGGACAATGGCGGCGGAAACGATAAACCGGGAACGGGAGCGACGAACGACCTTTGCCATACATGGGTAATGGAAGGATATATCCCCGGAGAGGGTCATTATCGCTCGTCAATGACATTCAAAAGCGACGGCACCTGCTTTATATCAGAACAATCATCTGATATTGACGGCAGTTATACAACCACAGTAAATTACTCTGTCGAAGGTGACCTAAGCAAAGGAGCGACCTTAAAATTATGGGGCAAAACGGTTGATGGCGACTTCATGACTCTCATCTATATCGCTACAATTTCCTCTGACGGAAAAACCTTAGGTCTTATCGGAATTGGCGGCGAGGCAGAAGGTGATGACTATAAACTTACACGCCAATAAGTATCCTTTTGGATAATAAAAAGGAAGAGGGTGGGTCACAATATATGACCCACCCTCTGTCTATTTAATTATAACAAGATTTATGCCTCG
The DNA here is from genome assembly GCA_910587665.1 of uncultured Muribaculum sp. Taxonomy (GTDB): domain Bacteria; phylum Bacteroidota; class Bacteroidia; order Bacteroidales; family Muribaculaceae; genus Muribaculum. Next base: position 33,730 of record CAJUMZ010000022.1, on the reverse strand, counting down.
ATCTTCTTGTAGCGCGGCACGAGGAGCTTCATTATAGCCCAGCCTACGAGGTAGGCGACACCACATATGCAGAACACGACGAAGTAGCCTGCAGGCTTGCCTTCATAGCTCATGAAAGCCATGTTGGTCTGCGCGGCATAGTCAAACAGCACACCCGAGCCGAGGTTGATAAGAAACGACCCTATACCACCGGCCATACCACCGATACCGATGATGGTGGCGATAGTGCTCTTCGGGAACATGTCACCTACAACCGAATAGATGTTGGCACTCCATGACTGGTGAGCCGCACCGGCGATACCGATAATTATAATAGGCATCCAGGGCGACACGGAGCTTAACGGCTGTGCGGCAAGCGCGAGCAAGGGGAACACAGCAAAGATGAGCATGGCTTTCATGCGTGCCGAATAGGAATCGACCGTGATACCCTTACGCGCAGCACTGTCAATGAAAATCGTAGGTAGCTTGCCACCGTAGATTGACAACATCGTGATAAGGTAAAGCACGAAAATCATGAGCATACCCTCACCCGACGAAGTGGAGAGCTTGAACACGTCGGTAATGTAGGCGGGAGTCCAGAAAAGGAAGAACCACCATACACCGTCGGTAAGGAATTTGCCGAAGAACACAGCCCATGTCTGCGGATACTTGAAGCATTTCAGAAAGGGGATAGTAGCGGTCTCGCTGTCCTCGATCTCAGCCTTTTCGCGGGGAGTCTCGTCGGCAGCGTCGTCATCCTGCTCGATGTAGGCAAGCTCGGCTTCGTTGACGCGGGGATTTTCGGCGGGTTTCTTATACAGGAAAATCCAGAATCCCATCCATACGAAGCCAAGGGCACCGATGATTATAAACGCCATTTCCCAACCGTTGCCCCAGCCTATGCTCTGGAAATACTTGGCGAGCGGACCGATGGTGAAAGGAGCCACGAGAGCACCCACCGCCGATCCGGCGTTGAATATCGCGGTAGCGAAGGCACGGTCACGCTTGGGGAAATATTCGGCGGTCACCTTGATGGCGGCGGGGAAGTTACCAGCCTCACCGAGAGCAAGGATGGTGCGCGCCACGAGGAAGAAATAGACCGAAACGGTGGCGATCGTGACAGCGATGTCACCGGTGGCCTTCACCAGTCCGGCGGCGTCACTTAGACCGAGGTACTTTTCAGTGGCTATACCGCACACGGCATGTAGACACGCGCCGGCCGACCATACGCCGATAGCCCAGAGGTAACCTTTCTTGGTGCCCATCCAGTCGATGAAGCGACCCGCAATAAGGTTGGCTACGGCGTAGACGATTGAAAACACGGCCGTGATAAGACCGTAGTTGGCGTCGGTCCAGTGAAATTCGGGAGATATGAACTCTTTCCAGGTCAATGACAGCACCTGACGGTCCATATAGTTGACGGTAGTTGCCAGAAACAGCAACATACAGATAGTCCAGCGGAAACCGGTCATCTTCTGATTGGCGGCGGATAATGTTGTCGTAGCCATAATCAGAATTTGAAGTAGTTTTTAGCGTTGTTGTAGCAGATATCCTCGATCATCTTGTTGACGCGCTCCGCCTCATAGCCGGTGTAGGGAATCTCGCCGTTTTCGATGTCGGTGCCGACAAGGTTGCAGAGTGTGCGGCGGAAATACTCGTGACGCGGATAAGAGAGGAACGAACGGGAGTCGGTGAGCATACCCACGAAGCGGCTCAGCAGACCGAGCAGCGAAAGGGCGTTCATCTGCTTCTGCATGCCATCCTTCTGATCAAGGAACCACCAACCCGAACCAAACTGAATCTTTCCGGGAATGGAACCATCCTGGAAGTTGCCGAGCATGGTGGCGATCACCTCGTTGGCACACGGGTTAAGGTTATATAGAATAGTCTTGGTAAGTTTGCCGCGACTGTTAAGCTTGTCGAGGTAGCGGGCACATGACTTGGCGGTGTTGAACTCGCCGATCGAATCAAAGCCGATGTCGGGACCGAGAAGCTTGAACATCTTGGTATTGTTGTTGCGTATAGCCCCGTAGTGGAATTGCTGGGTCCAGCCCGAAGCATAGTCCATCTCGCCAAACACGATCATCATCGCGCTCTTGAACTTGTCGATCTCCTCATGGGTCAGCTCCTTGCCGCCATATACCTTGTCGAAGATGGCATCAATCTCGGCGTCGGTATAGTCAGCCGCATAAAACTCCTCGATACCGTGGTCAGAAAGGCGACATCCCATCGACTCAAAGAAGTCGTGACGCTTCTGAAGCGCATCGACCATGTCACCGAACTTGCTGATTGTCACGCCCGACACTTCGGCAAGTTTCTCCACATAAGCGCGGAACTCGGCGGGATTCTCGACAGCCATAGCCTTGTCGGGGCGCCATGTGGGGAGCATCTTCACCTCAAAGCCGCTGTCGCGCACCTGCTTGTGATATTCCAGCGAGTCAACGGGGTCATCGGTGGTGCATACGGTCTCTACATTATAGCGGCGCATAAATCCACGCGCGGTCATCGTAGGGTCATTCTGCAGCTTGTCGTTACACTCGTCAAAGATTTCACGTGCAGTCTCGGGATTGAGAAGCTTATTTATGCCGAAGGCGGTCTTCAGTTCAAGATGGGTCCAGTGGTAAAGCGGATTGCGGAAAGTATAAGGCACAGTCTCCGCCCATTTCTCAAACTTTTCCCAATCGGAAGTATCGGTGCCTGTACAATAACGCTCGTCAACACCGTTGGAACGCATGGCGCGCCACTTATAGTGGTCGCCACCGAGCCAAATCTCAGTGATTGACTTGAACTTATGATCATCGGCCACCATCTTGGGGATAAGATGGCAATGGTAATCTATGATGGGCATCTTTGCTGCATGCTCATGGTACAGTTTCTGAGCAGTCTCTGTCTGCAACAGAAAGTTTTCATCCATAAAAGGTTTCATTGCGTTTAATTAAGGTTAAAGGGTTACACCATTTTTGAAAATAGATATCTCGTGGATACCGCTTTTTTCAGAGTTGACAAGCCTTCCGCTCGCCACATCCATGACATATTTCACGAAGCGTGCGAGTACCTCGTCCATCGACTCGTCTTCGACAAGCACACCTGCATTGAAGTCAATCCACGCGGGCTTGCGCTCGGCAAGACCGGAATTGGTAGACACTTTTACGGTAGGCACGAATGTGCCGAACGGCGTACCGCGTCCGGTCGTGAAAAGCACCATCTGGCAACCGGCTGCGGCAAGTGCGGTCGAAGCCACAAGGTCATTGCCGGGGGCAGAGAGCAAGTTCAACCCGTGATTGTGGATGCGCTCACCATATTCAAGCACACCGTATACAGGACTTTTACCCGACTTCTGTGTACATCCGAGAGCTTTTTCCTCCAGGGTAGATATACCGCCCGCCTTGTTGCCGGGTGAAGGATTCTCGCCTACCGGCTCGCCGTGGCTGAGGAAATATTGCTTGAAGTTGTTGATAAGGTCGATTGTTCGGTTCAGCAGGCGGTCGTCGGCACATCGCTCCATAAGTATTGTCTCGGCACCAAACATCTCCGGTACCTCCGTGAGTACGGTAGTGCCCCCCTGTGTACCACAAAGGAAATCGGAGAACGCGCCGAGCAAAGGATTGGCGGTAATGCCGGAAAATCCGTCGGAGCCTCCACACTTCAAGCCGATACGGAGCTTTGAGGCGGGAACAGGGACACGCTTAAGCCCCTTGGCGTTGTTGTAAAGACCGCGGAGTATCTCCAAGCCGACCTCAACCTCGTCGCCCTCAACTTCCTGGCACACCATGAACTTCACGCGCTCACGGTCATAGTCGCCGCAGAACTCCTCAAACACTTTCGGCTGATTATTCTCGCAGCCGAGTCCTACGACAAGGATGCCTCCGGCATTGGGATGATGCACCATGTCGCGGAGTATCTTCTTGGTGTTCTCGTGGTCGTCGCCAAGCTGCGAGCACCCGTAATTATGGGGAAAGCCAAAAATTCCGTCAACACCCTCGGCACCGGTCTCGGCATTGAGGCGGTCGACTATCTGCTTCACTATGCCATTGACACAGCCAACGGTAGGGATAACCCATATCTCGTTGCGGATACCTGTCTGACCGTCGGCGCGCACGTATCCGTCAAAAGTAAGCTCCGGCGCCGACTCCTTATCGGCGGCCACTCCCTTTATCCGGATATCGGAATAGTCGAGCTGACCGGCAAGGTTGGTCTTGATGTCGTTATGGTCAAGATATGAGCCTTCCTTCACGTCATGAAGCACATGACCGATAGGGAAACCGTACTTGATCACATTTTCGCCCTCGGCGATATCCCGCAGGGCAACCTTGTGGCCTGCGGGGATATCGGTGACGAGAGTTATTGTCTTTCCGTCGATATTCATGACCGCACCCTTTGAGAGGGGCGTTATCGCCACGGCAACATTGTCGGCGGGATTTATCTTTATGTACTCCTTCATGATCAGAGGATGGTCTTGACTGTTTCGAGCATGCCCTTGTCGCGGATTGAATCAAGATACTCGACAACGAGGTCGGTAAGACCGGGGATGTTGTTGAGATTACCGTGATCTTTCCAGATAAGCTCATCGGCGGCGAGGACACCTTCTGCGACCTTGCGTGTGTCGCCTGTAGCCCAGAGGTCGGTGAGAAGCTGCATAATCTGCTGATCATCGTTAGGCACGATGTCGGCGCCGTCGGCACGCTTGCCACCCTTGTAGTAGGTGATAATGGCTGCAAGACCGAGCACAATACCCTTGGGAAGCTCGCCCTTACGCTCAAGATAGGTCTTCAGACCGGGTAGATCGCGAGTCTGGAATTTCGGGAATGAATTGAGCATGATAGAGGTGACCTGATGGTCGACATAAGGATTGTCGAAGCGTTCAAGCACACTCTCGCCATACTTCTTGAGTTCATCCATCGGAAGATTGAGTGTCTGCATAAGTTCGTCAAACTGCACCTTGCGGATATACTCGCCAAGCACGGGATGGTTGCAGGCGTCGCGTACGATGTCGACACCCGAAAGATAGCTGACGGGCGAAAGCACGGTGTGCGGACCGTTGAGCAGGGTCACCTTTCTTTCATGATAGGGAGCCTCGGAGTCGGTAATAATCACGTTCAAGCCTGCTTTTTCAGCAGGGAACTCGGCGCGGAGCTCCTCGATCGACATGTTATCGGGACGTTCGATCACCCAAAGGTGGAATGCCTCGCCCTGTACAACCACATTGTCCTTGTAGCCGAGTTTTTCCTGAATCTGGTTGATCTCCTTGCGGGGGAATCCCGGAACGATACGGTCAACAAGGGTGGCGCATACATAATTATATGTGTTGAACCAGCTCTTGAATGCCTCATAGTCGGCACCGAAATCATCTTTCCAAAGATCGATGGTCTTGTTGATGCACTCTTTCAGATGGTGACCGTTTTCAAATATAAGCTCGCAGGGCATGATGATGAGACCCTTGTCGGGAGCGGCGTTGAAAGTCTTGAAACGGCGGTAAAGCAACTGGGTAAGACGTGCGGGATAATTTTCACAAGGAGCGTCGGTAAACTTACTCTCGGCGTTGAAAGTAATGCCCGCCTCGGTAGTGTTGGAGATTACAAAACGGATTTCGGACTGGTCGGCAAGACCCATGTATGCCTCAAACTGCTCATAGGGGTTAATACCGCGGCTGAGACAGTCAATGCGGGTAAGCGAGTTGACCACCTCACCGTTGAGACGACCCTGAAGGTTGACATGATACATGCAGTCCTGACCCTGAAGAAGAGTCATGGGGAAATTCATACGTGTGCCCTGAAGCACTACGACCGACGCATTGAAATCGGTAGTATCGTTCATGTTTTTTACAATCCAGTCCACAAAAGCGCGGAGGAAGTTACCTTCACCGAACTGAATGATCTTCTCGGGAGCTACTGCCTTGGGGGCGGTAAGTTTATTTAATACTTTCATAACAAGATATGTGTTAATAGTTTATATTATTTATTCGGATTCCAATTATCAGTCATTTTATATATGTAGGCGGGATCGGTATACCTGCGGGCGGCACCGGCATCAGGCTTAATAGCCCAGCCGACACGACCTTCGGCTGCCGCACCGGCACCAACGGAGCCATACTCGCCATAACGGGCCGTCTTTTCATTTTCGGGATTACGCCAGTTGTCCCATCCGGCAGGAGTGACATGCCCGTCAATCTCGCAGTCGACAAACATGGTAAAAGCATAGGGGCGCCAAGGGCGTCCGAGATACACATTCTTTACACCGGGAGCACCCTTTATGTGACAGCGGTTGAACACGTAGCCCACCTCGACATCCCGGGGCGTGGAAGCAGCGGTGATATAAGAGTCGCGCTTGGAATAGATGGTACAATCCTCAAACAGGGCGGTCGCCGGACCGAAAATAAAGTCGGTAGTGCCCTCTATATAGCAATCGGCAAAATAAAGGCGTGAATTTTTGCCACCGGTGAAGATTGTGTCCTGATTGCCGAGGAAGCGGCAGTTGATAAACGCGAGACGGTCACCCTCGGTGTGGAGCGCGACAGCCTGTCCGAGCTGCTCGGCATTGTTTTCAATCGTGAGATTGCGGAATGTCAGGTCGCACCCTTCCACCTTTACGGTATAGGTGCGGAATGTGCCCATCTTGTTGATGTTGGCGTGGTCATTGAACGTGATGACTGTACTGTCGCGCGACTCGCCGATAAACTCCACGTTTCGGAGCCATGAGGGGATGACAAGCTTTTCGCGGTACACTCCGTTTTTGATGTCGACGGTGACGGTATAGTCCATGAACGCGCGTATACCTTCCATCGCCTCCGTCAGGGTAGTATAATCGCCCGAACCGTCTTGCGCCACAGTGATATGACTCTTATACTCCACCGCCCCGAGCGGCATTGACGCGGTCAGGGCGAGGAGTATAAAAAATATAGATGACAGATGACGTAACATATTTCAAATCGGATTACTTCGTGACACGGAACCAATCGACATCGAGCCAGCCGCTGTCGTTGCTGTGCCACGGGCGCACGCAGAACAGACCGACCTTCGCCCCGATCCAGTGACCTTCGCGCACATTGAGCGGATTGCCGAAACGGGTGAACTTCTTGCCGTCAAGGCTGTAGAAGAATGTGGCCTCAGCCGTGTAATCGGCTTTCTCGCGGGGCTTCTTCGCGCCGGTGTATTTCACCTGCACACGCAGATAAAGCTCCTTGTCGCCGTCGATTTTCACCGACTCGCCTTTTACCTCCTTGCCACCCTTGTTGGCTTTCTCGCAGTCGATATTCACGAGATACACACCATCCTCCCGGCTTTCAAGGGCGATAGTGCCATAGTTGTAGCCCATCACGATAAGACCGGCAAGCTCACCGGGCTGCATCCTGCCATTGTTGACACGGGGAGAGAACTTAACCTTGGCGGTAGCGGTGAAGTCGTGGGCGGGGAATTTCTGTAGGAGGATATTGGGCATGTCGTAGAGGCGTTCCGTCCCGGGTGTGTTGTGGGAGAAGAGGCGGAGCTTTGAAGCCGCGGCATCGGCGAAATACCATAGCGCGGAGGGATTGCCTTTCCACTGCCACTGCAGGCCGAGGGTATTGGAATCAAACTCGTCGGACTCGGCAGGATTTGCAGCAGGATAGCTTGCCCCGACATTGGGCTTGCGATATTTCATCACCGGCTCTCCCCTTCCGTCACCGTCAGGGTCGACACCGATCACGGGCCAACCGTCTTCATTCCATTTCATAGGCTGCAGATGCACGACACGACCGTAAGGACCTTTGTCCTGGAAGTGGATAAACCAGTCTTCCTTGCCGTCGGGGGTATCGATCCATGCGCCTTGGTGAGGACCGTTGACATCGGTAGCACCCTGCTCCATTACGTTGCGGGTCTCATACGGGCCCCACGGGTTTTTAGCGCGAAGCACTTCCTGCCATCCGGTAGCGACACCGCCTGATGGTGAGAAAATGTAATACCAATCGCCGCGCTTGTACATCTTGGCGCCCTCGATCGTGGGATTGTCGACATGACCGTCGTAGATCATGCGGTCCTGCCCTATCGTACGAGTGCCGTCGGGGGTCATCTCGATCATGCCGAGAATGCTCTTCACGCCTGCGCGGCTGCCGGCATAACCGTGGGCTATGTAAGCCTTGCCGTCTTCATCCCAGAAGGGGCAGGTGTCGATGATGCCCTTTGCCTTGTGGACCCAGACGAGCGGCTCCCACGGGCCGGCGGGATTTTTGGTCTTGGTCATGAAGATACCGAGGTCGGGATCGCCGTAGTATATATAATACTCGCCATTGTGGTAACGGATCGAGGGTGCCCACACGGCGTTGCCGTGTGACGGATCGGGCGCTGACTGAGCGTATTCCGGCATCTCGGCTATCGCATGACCTACGAGAGTCCAGTTGACGAGGTCTTTTGAGTGAAGCACCGGCAGACCGGGAATGTCGCAGAAGCTTGAAGCGGTCATGTAGTAGTCGTCGCCGACGCGCACCACGTCGGGGTCGGAGTAATCAGCATTGATGACAGGATTTTTGTATTGTCCGTTGCCAAGGTCGGGCGACCAGACATTGGAAATCTGCGCCGAAGGCACCAGCGCACAAGAAGCGAGCATTGCCGCAATAAGGGATTTTTTTCCTTTTAACATAGCAGTGTCTTGAATATTAGTTTCAGTCAACATCCCTCAGGAGCGCCTTCATGGTCAAGATCCAGGCAAGTTACAGATTCAGTCGTTAAGGCTGCTCCGCATGATGATGATCGGTTAATTGATTTAAGTTTTGTAAAATTACAAAATCTTAATCAATCCCCAATTGCATTTCCTGCCAAAAGAGTGAGATTTTTTATCAAAACAGGGCAGGCACAGTGAAAAATATGCCTTTTTATTGTCATTCATCATCGTCACCGCCTTCCTCAGAACCGGTATCTTTCCCTCCCGAGTAACGCTTGCGGTATTGCGTCGGGGTCTCGCCATAGCGGGTCTTGAACGCGCGGGTGAAATAATGGGGGTCGATGTAGCCGGTGAGATATGCAATCTCGGCAATGGTCTTATTGGTGCTTTCGATAAACATTTTCGCCTTTTTCATGCGGAAGTCGATCACAAACTCGACAGGAGAGGTGTTGGCAAGCGTCTTCAGCTTATTATAGAACGAAGTCCTTCCAAGGCCTGATGAAGTGACCATGTTGTCGATCTTCATGTCGGGGTTGGAATAGTTGGCCTCCATCCACGCAAGCAGATTGGTGACAAACTTCTCGTCCTCATCATCGCCAAGCTCTATCTTACCCGGCTCGAGGGATATTATCCTACGCGGCGGGTGATGCTGCTGAACAGCCGACTCAACCGACTGCCGGCGGATGGAGCGCAGACGCATCACAAGCAGCACGCCACCGGCAACGACAGCGACAACAAGCAGCCAGAACCACCATGACGCCCACCACGCGCGCGGCACAATAACGCACAGGCGGCACTCCTCCCACTTTGCAGGGTCGTCGGAGAGCATCGCACGGATCACTATGGTGTTTTCGCCGAAAGGAAGATCGGAAATGGTGAAACGGTTTTCCGTGCCGCAACTGATCCATGTGCTGTCGCTACCCTCGATCATGTAGCGGTAGCGCACACGGTTTTGCAGCGAATAGTTGAGGGCATTTACAGTGACTGTCAGTGACGAACGACGCGACGGCAGCGTAACCACGCCCGACTCCGGGATATAGACGGTCATCCCGGGATTGACACGCGGCGACGTGTCCTTACCGTCGATTGACACATCGGTTATGGCAAGGCGAAGGTCGCCCGCCGCCCATGCCGAGCCACGGAAAGTGTCTACACGGTAACAACCGTTGTTGGCACCAAACAAGGGGTCGCCGGAAGGGAGAACGATGGCGGCATTTTCGGAGAATATGGTGTTTTCCGGCTCGGCATCCTCAAGATATACGCTGAATGCCTGAGTCTCATGGTTAAACATCACTATGTTTTCGTCGGTGGCGATCCATAGATTGCCCGACTTGTCCTCGACGATGCTCTTGATATGATTGGAGGGCAATCCGTTGGCGGTAGAATAAACGGTAAATTTAGGCTTTCCCGCCACCATGCCCTCGAAACGGTTGAGACCACCCGCCATCGTGCCTACCCAAAGGGCGTCGCGACTGTCGACATATACGGTCACGATATCATCGGCGGAGAGCGAGGCGGGATTGTCGCCGTCGTGGCGGTAGACGCGTGTCTTCACCTCCTTTGTAGCCTCGTCGTAGGTGATTGCCACAAGACCCTCGGTAGTGCCCGCCCACACAGTGCCGTCGCTTTGGGCGGCGAGCGAGCGAACCTTTCCGCAGGAAGCCATCGGGTAATCCTTCATGGTGTTGGAGGGTGATATGAAGCGGACATTGCCCGTAGAGGCGTCGCGCACGGCAAGGTTGACACCGCCACCATAGGTGCCGACCCACATTCTGCCGAAGCGGTCGGTAATGATGCTCTGCACCTCATTGGAAGATATGCTGAAACGGTCAGTGGGACTATGTCGGAAACGGCTTGTCACCTGCCACTCGCCGCCGTCGTCACGGGTCATGCGTAGGATTCCGTCGCCACGCGTACCGAGCCATATGTCGCCGTCACCGTCACCGCACATGGAGTATACCCTTCCTATCGGCTCGCCTGAGGCATCGCTGTAAATAGAGCCGAGAAGCCTGCCTGACGCGGAATATCGGTAGAGATAGCCTGCCTTTGTGCCGATGAGCACAGTGGTGTCGCCGTCGAGGAAAAATGATTTGACCTCGTTGTCGACAAGGCTTGAAGGGCTGTCCTTGATCCATGTGTGACTAACGCGGTTGTCAACGGAGGTGACGCGGTCAATGCCTCGCTGATGGGTGGAGAGCCACACGACATCGGGGGAGGTGACGGCAAACTGCAATACGACATTGGACATGTCGCCAGGCTTGGAGGGGTCGTTGTGGAAATAGTCAAGACGCTTTGTAGCCCGGTCGTATTTGCCGAATCCGCCGCCGGTCATCGCCACCCACACATCACCGTCGTGCTCGACAATATCGGGTGCCGGCTCGTAGCTCGACGGGGTCACTTTCTGGGTGAAGGTTGAAAGCTCGTGAGTGACCGGATCATACATCATGACCCCGGGCATGCGGGTTATTATCCACACAAGCCCGTGGCTGTCGGTAAACAGGCGGTCGACGTCGGAAGGCGTGCCGAATATCTGCGATAGCCGGCCGTCGGGCATATCGTAGCGGTATAAGCCCGCCCGGGCAGTGCCGATATAGAGGCTCTTGCCGTCGGGCGAAATGGAAAGCGAGGTTACCGGGACATTCTGGAGCAGCGGCACAATCTTGTTGCGCCCCGTCTTGTAGTCATATTCTATTATGGAGCCGTCGGCAGTGCCCCATATCACCTTGTCGCCATGCTCGGCAACGGCGCGTATGTCATGGTGCTCGGCGAGGGTGTTGAACCGGAGCGAGTCGGAACGGAGCACGGCAAGCCGCTTGTCGGTTGCCGCCCACACTGTGGCATGGTTGTCTTCATACAGGAAGTTTACCGCCAGCCCTATCATGGGAACCATCTCGGCGGAAAGCTCGTTGGTCACAGAGTCGGCGGTGAAATGGATGGCGCCGGTGCCACGCACCTCAGCCCATACGTCGCCGCCGTCGGTGAACAGAGGATTGTACATCCTGACATTCTGGAAATCGGGGAACACATCGGCCATCCTGTCGAAGCGGTCGGTGAGACGGTTGAGACGGAACAGGCGATCGTCGTACATCATCACCCACACGTTACCGAGCGCGTCTTCATATACGCGCATCACGCGGTTGTGCATATAAGGTATGGAAGTAGCGTCGCCCTCGCTGTAGTTGACAAATTGCTTGCCGTCGAAGCGGCTCAGCCCTTCCCATGTGCCGATCCAGATGTAGCCACGGCTGTCATGGAGAATGTCAGACACGACAGTGCCTGCAAGCCCGTCTTTTTTAGCGTAATGCTCTACGCGTATCGCCGCCGTTACAAAAGATGGCGCCAAGAGCACAGCCAACAGCAAGAAAATCAGCCTATGCCAGTATTTCATCGTCATCGATTTAAGTTTCGCTTGCAAATGTAGCGATTTTAATTTTTCCACCGCAAATTATCCGTCAAAAAATGCACAACAAATTTTCCACATTGGATTTTTTGACGCCGGGATGGCGGCAGATGGGACTAATGAGGCGAATGGGACTAATGGGAAGCAGGAGGTTGACCGGAGGGGGGAAGGGGCTTTAGTAATCTATGGTTGCCGTGAGGATTTATATATTGGAGGGTGAAATTCCATATTGGGCAATTATTCGCTCGACATCTTTTTTAAGATCGGGAATATGACGCATCACTAAACTCCAGAGGAATTCAGGCTTAACGGAATCATAGCCATGGATTATACGATTGCGCGTATCAATTACCGCCCTTGCATTTGGCAACGGAAAATCCGGTTGAATCTTCAAAATACGATTTATTGCCTCCCCCATTATTTCCGCTTTGCGCTCAACTGCACTTCTACGCAGATAGTCCGCTTCAAAAACATCGTAACGCATCGGATAGTCGAGAAAGTAATTTTCAACCTCCTCAATAGCTCGTTTTACATCATAGAGATAAACGGCGATGTATTCATCCATATATTAACTGTTTTTTCTTATCTACGAGTGCCTTGAATATAGGATTGAGATTTTTGCCATATTCAATCAAGTCAACCTTTCTGTTAAATAGTTGCTCTAAAGAATCTTTTAAGCCGAAATAATTTGAAACATAGTCAAATTCCATGTCGTCAGGGTCATGAGGCACAAAATCCACAAGCAAGTCCACATCGCTTTGATCGTTGAATCGGTCTGTAAGGATGGATCCAAAGACGGAAAGGGTCTTAACCTTATGCTTACGGCACAAGTCCAAAATACGTTGGAGATTTATTTCAATCAACTTCATATGGATGCAAATATAATCCTTTCCGGTATAATAACCAAGCTATGGATGGGAAAGTTTAAATCGCAAGGGGGAGGATGGGGCGAATAGGGCAGATGGGGCGAATGGGAGGCGACCGGCTTCCGTCGGTCGAACGGCGGCGGAACGGGTATATGGGCGCCCGCAAGAGGATGTAGGGGCGACCGGAAGGTCGACCGAGGCAGCAGGGAGGTCGACCGAGGCAGCAGGGAGGTCGACCTGAGCGGATTAGAGGCCGAGGGTGAAACTATGGCTGCCAAGGCGGGCAAGGACTATTGTGTCGGAGTCCTCGTCATACCATAGGAGGAGAAGGTCATTTTCTATGTGGCACTCCATATATCCTTTTAGCCGGCCTTTCAGCATATGTGCTTTCAGCTCCGGCGGCAATGGCTGTTCATTTTTTAGCAACTCAACCACGGCATGAAGCCGAGTGAGTTTAAGGATATCATGACGGAAGCGTTTCAGATCTTTCTTAAACTGACCTGAATAACGGATCTCCTTCATAATCCCATTGATTTAAGCATTGATTCAACGCTCGTGGTGTCAACCGGACCGAAGGTCTTCCCATCCTTGATATCTTCGACAGCCTGGAGTGTCTCTTTGCGATATTGTGCCTTGACGCGCTCGGCAAGTACCGACTCGATGAAATTGTTGAAACTCCGATGCTCCGATGCCGCAAGGCTTTTGACAGCCTCATAAAGGTCGACAGGCAATCGAAGATTAGTTTGTTTTCTATTAGCTGCTATATCCATAATGGTACCGTTTTGGATGCAAATATAATCCTTTATGCTATAATAACCAAGCTATGGATGGGAAAGTTTAAATCGCAAAGGAGGAGATGGGGTCACAAATTGTGACCTCAAACGAGGGGGAGGATGGGAGTAATGGGGCGGAGGGGAGGCGACCGGCTTCCGTCGGTCGAACGGCGGCGGAACGGGTATAGGGGCGACCGCAGGAGGATGTAGGGGCGGGCGGCGGAGGTGGAGAGAGGAGGGAGGGAAATGGAGAGGGCGGCCCGGAATGGGTCGCCCTCGGTGATCGCGGAATGCGATTTTGGGTTATTAGAGGTTGATGAACTTCTTGCCGTTCTGGATAAGGATCATGCCCTTGGTGTCTTTGTCTACAACCTGACCTTTGAGGTTGTAAACGGGAGCGTTTTCGTCAAGAGCGGGCTGACCGATTACGATGTTGTCGATACCTGCTTCACCTTCGAAAAGATTTACAGAAGCAGAAGTTGTTTCACCAGTTTCCTCATTAGTCTTCTCGTAGCTTACTACAAACTTAGGATAATCGGTACCTTCGCAGAATACGAAACCATTAGTACACATCTTTGAACCAGCAGCACACAGATAGTAAGTACGACCAGCAAATACTTGGAATTGAACGATACCGGTACCTTCACCTACATTGCCACAGCCAACTATGTTACCTGGTGTTGCAAGAGCTGTGTTATCAATAGTTTCTTCACCGGTTTCGGCGTTAGTACCACGCTTATAATACTTATCAATATCAGCATCATTAACATTAAGCAAGCCATTGGGGAGAGCCGGTAACGTATACATCAGCTTATCAAAGTCCTGACCACCAACAGTCATTGCAAAATTGTATGCAACGGGGCTGTTAGCCAAATATACGTAGTACTGTTTGTTAGAGTTTGCCTTAGTGAAGAAAGTGACAGTTCCATTCTTCTTTGCATCAAACTTATAAACCCAACCACCGCCATTAGGATAAGACGCAAGTTGAGCTCCTGGCCAAGAAGGATTACCATCACCAGTGACACCTTGAGGAATATCTGCTACTGCACTACCATTTGCAGAATATTTATTGTAATCCTTTGTCGGAGAGAAGGCTTTGCAACCAAGAGCAAAAGACACCTTCTTAACACCATCCACATCAATTTCAATAGGAGCAAGACCGAAAGTACCATACTCATTATCAAGGAGTACGCCATCACTACCTTCAGGCTGGGCAAATGCTTTATCTCCATCACCGATTTTACCCTCAGCAGTCAGAGCATCAACATCAATAAAAGAAGCCACAGGAGTAGCTGCATTCATGCACATAGTAGCCGCAAGTGCAGCAACAAGAAGTAAATTTTTCTTCATTTTTTTATGATTTAAAGTTAGTATTATTGTGACCCGGCAAAATCCGGGTCACAAGATATTTAAATTAGTTTAGTTTCACACCATTAAAGCGGTAAGTAAGAGTATACTCCACAGGGAAAAAGTCAGATACTTCATCTTTATAAGAATATTGCATATAGTAATCAATTTTTCCTTCAGGAGTAATTTTACCATAAAAAGGAGAAACTACAGGTACTATAGTTATCTTTCCATCAATAACGCCAACAAGTTCCCGAGTATAACTAAACGCATTCTCAGGAAGAGAATTGTAATAATTCAACACTCCGGAAGATAATTTAGTTATATTTGCCGCACATTGCAACCCATCGGAAAAAGCCACAGGTGGAGCATATTCGGGGGCCTCAGCTACAAGTTGAGGACAATCAAGCTTAACCTTTACCGTATAAGGATATTCTCCCTCGGAAACAATTAATTTACCATTGTAAGTAGTCGTTGTTTCAACAGCATCTACTTTACTTACAAATGTCCAAGTGCCTTCATATGTAGCAGCCGCCTCTTTCTCCGGATTAATAGGATTACCTCTTTCAGGAATCTCAGCCTCATCCTTACAAGAAGAAAGCGCCAAAGCGATCATTGCTGCAAAAGCAAGACTTTTAAATATATTTTTCATCTCAAAATCATTTAATTTTTATTAATATCCCGGATTCTGATCCTCTGCCGACATAGCAGTATTGGTGTTTATCTCAGAGCTCGGAATAGGGCGATACCATTTTATTTCTCCTTTTCCATTACTCATTTGAGAAACAGAAGAAATTGTACGGCTAAAATTCAGATTATATCTAACCAACTGCTTCGTGCGTCTAAGGTCTTCATAACGAGTACGCTCTGCATATAGCTCACGAGCACGCTCATCAAGGATTTGGTCTATAGGACCGGCATTAAATCCTGATGGAGTGTCATATTGTGGGTTATAACTTCCGAAAGAAGACAAAGGAGTGACCTTAGCACGCTTACGCACATCATTAATCTTTGTTAAAGCATCCCCTTCTTTCTCGGCAAGAAGATATGCTTCCGCAGCTATTAGATACATGTCGCTGACATGGAAAATCGGAATATT
Organism: uncultured Muribaculum sp.; assembly: GCA_910587665.1. GTDB lineage: Bacteria > Bacteroidota > Bacteroidia > Bacteroidales > Muribaculaceae > Muribaculum. The sequence continues at coordinate 17,635 of CAJUMZ010000022.1, read as the reverse complement.
ACGGTAGCAATTTTTCTGGGTAACATTATCTGACTCAGGATCATCATATTTTTTAACACATACTCCATGATATTGTCCCACGAACCAATCAGCATAACGCTCCGATTTCGGCTCAGCAACCGTACCATCTTCATTAAACTCAAATATAGTCACAGAAGGATAATTAACTATCGCAGCAAAGGGCGACTTGTAGCCAAACTTTTCATTCGACTTAGGCTTCTTCGTCTGAGAAGTCAAGGTCTCAAGATCAGCAAGAGCCTCAGCCTGAGTAGTCGTCGACGGATAGAACTTAAGAGCTATCCTTTTCTTTTTCAGATCAGCAGCAGAACAATTATAAACCGCCATATAACCTTCAGTTTTCCACGTTGCATTGGTTCCATCAAGCGGAGCATTATAAAATGTTTGCATAAAAGTACCGGTCCATCGTTCATCACCCTTTTCAAACAAACGTGTTGATTTATAGCTCTGACGATGTTTTCCACCGGAAGGAGTTCCTTTAAGACCCGATTGCACACAGTTTCCATACATAACCATATATTGATTCTGCATACTGTGACCACCCGTTGAAGCATCACCGGGGAAACCGGCACGCGAATATTGCATTGCAAAAATCATCTCAGCATTTTTCTGATTTTTAGGCGACCATTTGTCAGCAAAAGGCATTGTAAGTTGAACGCCATTGATAGCTTTTTCTGCCCATTGGGCAGCTTCTTCAAAACGAGTAGTACTATTAACGGTATACGTACCTTTCACAGCATCATCAAGAGTTGTATCAAGATCCCACGCCGCAGATAGAGTTGTTTTTGCAAGCAATGCTGCAACAGCCTGCTTTGTAACAACTGCACCGGTATTATCAGAAGCAGGCAGAGTCGAATTATCGTACAAATCAGTGAGATCTGCAATCATAGCGCCATATAACTCTCCTAAATCAGTGCGAGGGTAATTTCGGCTTGATGATTGAATGTAATTTGTTATGTAAGGGACTCCTCCAAACTGTTGTATCAAATAATAGTATCCGAGATTACGGAAGAATCTACCTTCATAACCAAGATCAGAATTAGCACCGGCATAATGAATCAATCCATTTGCATTATTAATGGCTTTATATGCATTCTGATAATATGAAGCAATCCCTCCATCTTCTATATTAAAGAGATACTCACCATAACCGTCACCGGTAGCAGACTCAAAATACAAGTCAGTTGCTTCCTCATGCAATGCAATCTCATTGGCAAAAAAACGGAAAGAATCATACATTACCGGACGAAATGCAGAAGGGTCTCCAGAGAGGAAACTATCTCCGTCAACATTAGCAGCTGACTTATTATCAGCCTCAAGGAAGTCGCTACATCCTGTGAGCGGAAGACAAGTCAAGGCGGCAATACTTAAATATTTATATAATTTCATTGTATTTCAGATTTAAATATTAGAATTTAATGCTTGCACCGACCTGATAAGTAATAGTACTCGGGCCATCATTTTTCTCTGCTGCCGAAGCCCACTCGGGATCAAAGCCCTCGTATTTGGTCCATACAAACGGGTTGGTTACAGTAAAATAGACTCGAAGGTTCTGGCATGCAATATGCTTAAGAAGATTCTTTGAGAAAGAATACCCAAGAGTAATATTCTTTACCTTCACAAAAGAAGCGTCACAAAAACGACGACCACCTTGCTTTCCTTGGTAATATGATTCGGCAGCACCAATACCATCGCCTGTGCCGGCATTCGGATAAGGATATTTACCATAATGAGTCTCCGTCTGATATACAGGATTAATAAATGTACCATCCGGGCGAATTCCATCTGCGTCAATCAATGTACCGGCAGGGATATAATAATCAACCATCATCTTACCGCGACCGCGGTCATGAAAGTCATAATAGTCACCGCCCATAAATGAAGAGGAAACAGTATAACCCTGTTTTGCATAAAGCGAGAACGAGAAGTCTATATCACCTCCATTCTTTGGAAGACGATAATTTAAGTTTGAGGAGAAACTACCTGTCCACTTAGGATCGGATGACCAAATCCTCATATCATTTTCATCAAAGATACCGTCCCCGTTAACATCTTTAATTATAGGCTGGCCTTCAATAAGTCCGTAGCATGTATTGTAGTAGTCGTACTCTTTCATTGTTGTTCCGGGAACGAGTCCTTTTTCAGCGACAACGGCATTATCAGGAACAACCATGTCCCGATCCGAGACAACTCCTACCCATTCATAACCATAGGCATTATTGACAGGATATCCTATAAAGAAATTACCGGTAGACTCATCACCGTTGAGAAATTTATCACTAACACCGTCAATTTCTTTTACCTTATTTTTATTATGGGCAAATGTAAAAGTCGTAGTCCATTGCCAATCGCGAGTATCTATGTTTACAGTTGTAAGTGCAACCTCAATACCACGATTCCGAACCTTACCAATGTTTGTGTTCATCTTTACTCCACCCGATTCCAATGGCAATTTAACTTCCTGCAGAAGGTCGTTAGAATCCTTCTGATACCAGTCAATACTACCGTTAATACGGTTTTGAAGGAATCCGAAATCAAGACCGATGTTGAACTCATGGGATTTTTCCCAGGCAAGAGAAGTGTCGACAATACCATTAGGATAAAAGCCTTGAATGTAATTATTATCACCTATAGGATAGTAAACCGGTCCGCCTATGCCAACAATAGTAGCATAGTCGCCAACGCCCTTATTATTACCGGTCACACCGTAGCTGAGACGAAGTTTCAAATTATTAAGCCAATCTTTTTGCAGGAAAGACTCTTCACTAATACGCCACGCAACAGCTGCGGAAGGGAAAGATCCCCAACGATAGCCGTCAGCAAATTTAGAAGAACCATCCCAACGCATTGTAGCGGTAAGTAAGTAACGATTCTTAAATCCATAGTTTAAACGCAACGCATAAGAAAGCATACTTCGGGTAGAAAAGCCCGAACTTACAGTTGTTTGCTTTGAATCTCCAGAGCCAACATTCCACCAATCAGTATTCTCAATAACATCGACTGCATTTATCTGAGACGACTCTGATTTTGTTCTCATTAAGGATATAAGGCCCATGAAACCTACAGAATGGTCACGATTAAATGTACGCTCGAAATTGACCATATTATCCCAAGTCCAACCAAGACCAGTTGAATTCTTTATAGTTGCAGTATTTGACGCTTCTTTATCTTCATATGTATAACCCGTCTCAGGATTTGTATATCCTAAGAATGCGCCATCACGATAGTTTGAATATGTCGGAGAAAATGTTGTCTTCAAGAAAAGTCCATCTATTATATCAAACTGTAGATAGACATTTCCAAGCAAGCGATATGTTTTACGCTTATGAGTTTGATTTTTCATGCGGTCAAGAGGATTGATGAAATCAGAAAACTGATGTTCATCGGTTCCAAAAGTAGCTTTATTCCCAGGGAAATGCTGAATCGAGCCATCCTCTTTAAATGGTTGCATGAATGGGTTTACACGGTAAGCCTGCTTAATAGCCTCATCATAAGCATATCCATTGCGGATATATGCCATATTAAAATTGAAACCACCACGGATAACCTTATTAACTCGGGCATCTACAGAACCCTTGAAACTTATAGTCGTCTGCTTATCTCCCTCATACAATCCATCTTCATCATTATAGCCTAAACCAAAATGATAGTTGGCAGAGTCGCTGGCGCCACTGATCGCGACATAATGGTTCTGCTGATGACCATTCTTGGTGACAAGCGAAGGCCAATCATATGTATTATCCTCAGCGAGAAGTCCCTTCAAAACATATTCCGACTGATAATTCTTTCCTTCTTTTTGAAGCAACGCCTGACCAAGACCATAAGAACCCGGTTTCATCCAATAAGATGTCTGAGGAGACAAATTAGCCACAGCCCAGACCGGTTCTGTGAACTTGCTAATACGATAATAATAATACTCTTCTCCTTCCATAAAGTCAGGCATGCGGGCTGCTTTAGTTACGCCATAGTAACCATCATAGGTAATCGATGCTCTTGTTCCCTTGTTAACATTAGAACCACTTTTGGTTGTAACCATAATTACACCTGCGGTAGCACGCGAACCATAAATTGCCGTAGAAGAGGCATCCTTAAGCACGTCGATGCGCTCGATATCCTGAGGATTAAGGAAATCGATATCATCACACATAACACCATCTACTACATAAAGAGGAGATGTAGATGAATTAATTGAGGATTTACCACGAATCTCCACGCTGATTCCTCCATTAGCACGACCTGTCGACTTGGTTATATTGACACCCGGGGTCGTACCTTGAAGGTTCTCAAGAATGGAGGGAGCACCTTTTGCGTTAAGTTTTTCAGTATCTACAGAACCGACAGAACCTGTCAGGTCGGATTTCTTTACAGTACCGTAGCCGACAACGACGACTTCGTCAAGGACCTGGGAGTCTTCGACGAGGGTCACGTCGATGTTTGACTGGCCCTTGATGCTGACCTCGGCGGGATTGTAGCCGATGTAGGTCACTTTCAGTTTTCCATTCGCGGGTACATTATTAAGGACAAAGTTACCGTCGAAATCGGTGGCGACACCTGTAGTGGCACCCACGACGATAACAGAAGCGCCAATGATCGGCTCACCGGCCTCGTCGTGAACATTTCCGGTGACCTGGATGTTCTGACCGAAGACAGGCAATTCAATACATAGCACGAGAAGAAGCAACAACGCTTTCCACATCCCTGCGGGGGCGAAGCGCAACCATTGCTTGCGACTTTTTGTCGCAGCCGACTCATAGGGGGGTCGGTAGACAGATGATTGGTGAATAATGTCTTTCATGTGAATTGTTAATAATTAAAAAATTTTCAATGCAAATATAATAATCGGTATATTAGCCTAAGGGTAAATTTTTGTTGATATTAATGGATTTTTAAGTTTCACACACTGATTTTCACGATATTTTTCATGGCTCGACAAAAAGTGACTCTTAATTGATATTTATTTAAGGTCGTTCTTGGGGAGTTGCACTATATTTGTTGCAAATATACTAAATTTTTGAAAATCCATGAAAAAAGTGTCAATTTTTATCACAGCATTTTTATTTAACATTCTTGCGGCTTTTGGCTCGGAAAACGCCCCTACGCCCGCACAGGCGTGGAATGAACTTTACCCCGCCACGGAGGCGCAGATCAAGGCGCCGACATTTCGCGACAAGGATTACAACATCCTCGACTACGGGAAGCGGAGCGATACGAAGGGGTATCTTTACACAGAGCTTATTAATAATGTAATAAAGAAGTGCTCGGAAGAGGGTGGCGGCAGGGTGATAGTACCCGCCGGCGAATGGCTGACGGGACCGATAACGTTGCTGAGCGGCGTAAACCTGCATCTCGAAGAGGGCGCCACACTACTTTTCACCGATGACACCAAGGAGTATCCCCTCGTGCTGACGCGCTGGGAGGGCATGGACTGTTATAATTACCAGCCGCTGATATATGCCTGCGAGCAGGAAAACATAGCCCTGACCGGCAAGGGCACCGTTGACGGCGGCGCTCACAACGACAACTGGTGGAAGATGTGCGGCAAGCCACACTACGGGTATACCGACGGCATCATCTCGCAGAAGATAGGCCGCCCGCTCCTTCAGGAGTGGAACGAGAAAGCGACTCCGGTGGAGCAGCGTGTGCTCGGCGAGGGCTACGGCATGCGCCCGCAGCTTGTCAACCCGGTGAAGTGCAAGAATGTGCTGATCGAGGGCGTTACGCTGCTAAGGTCGCCTTTCTGGGTGATACATCCGCTGATGTGCGAGAACCTGACCGTAAGGGGCGTGCATATACAGAACGACGGACCCAACGGCGACGGCTGCGACCCGGAATCGTGCAAGAACGTGCTGATCGAGGATTGCTTCTTTGACACGGGCGACGACTGCATAGCCATCAAAAGCGGCAGAAACCGCGACGGCAGGACATGGAACATACCGAGCGAGAATATCATCGTCAGGAACTGCCGGATGAAAAACGGTCACGGCGGCGTGGTGGTAGGCTCTGAGATATCGGGCGGCTACCGCAACCTTTTCGTGGAAAACTGTGTGATGGACTCCCCCGACCTTGACCGCGTGGTGAGAATCAAGACCAACAGTTGCCGCGGCGGCGTGATCGAGAATATCTTCGTGCGCAATGTTGAAGTGGGCCAGTGTGGCGAATCGGTGTTGAAAATCAACCTCGTGTATGAGCCGAAAGAGGTGTGTCAGCGCGGATTCAACCCGACGGTGAGAAACGTGTATCTGGAGAAGGTCAATTGCAAGAAGAGCAAGTACGGCGTGATGGTCGAGGCTCTCGAAGATGAATGCAACGTATATAATATAGAGGTAAAGGACTGTGACTTTGACGGGGTGGCCACCGGCGGAAACTCCATCAAGGGCAACACCGACGACATAAGGCTCGTGAACCTCCGCATCAACGGGGGAAAGATTTAGAGTTGGCAAGTTGTCGAGTTGTCGGGTTGTCAGGGAAATTGGAAAATTTGACATAAAGGTTGATAAATTAAGGTTGATCAGGCGTCAGGATGCCGTGGAGGCATTCTGACGCTGCTATTTACAGGCTCGGATAGTTAAAAGTACACCTATTTTGTACAATATTCAAGGGCGCTACATTATCTATTTTGTATATTTGCATTGATAAACCAAAGCAAAAAATTAAATCAAAATACCGTAAAAGCATGAAAAGATCTTTACTTGCAACGGGAGTCATCCTGCTTCTCTCGGGAGGGATGACCGCACAGGAAAAAGCGCCCGCGTTTCCGGGAGCCGAAGGCTTCGGCCGATACACTACAGGCGGCAGGGGCGGCAAAGTGATTCACGTGACAAACCTGAAGGACTATAACACCGACAGCAAGAGTGCGCTCTATCCGGTGGAGGATCCGATCGAGGGGTCGCTCCGCTGGGCCATGAGCCAGTCGGGGCCGAAAACGATAGTGTTTGACGTGTCGGGCTACATCGACCTGAGGTGTCAGCTTAACGTCAGCTCCAACACTACCATCGCCGGACAGACAGCACCGGGCGACGGTATCACCCTACGCTACTTCACCCTTTATTTCGGCAATTGCGACAATGTGATCGTGAGATTTATCCGCAGCCGCCGCTCGCAGGTGATTGACGTCAATGACGGAGCCGACGCGACATGGGGCAGAAGACGCCATGACATCATCATCGACCACTGCTCATTCTCGTGGAGCATCGACGAGGTAGCCTCATTCTACGACAACCGCAACTTCACGATGCAGTGGTGTACGATCGGCGAAGGACTTGCCAACCCCGGTCACTCCAAGGGCGCACACAGTTATGGCGGAATATGGGGCGGCAAAGACGCGTCATTCCACCACAATTACCTGACCCACATCCAGAACCGCGCACCACGCTTCAACGGCGCGCGCTACAACTGGACCGGATATGACAAGACAAAGTACCAGAATTCCATACAGGCCGAGCGTGTCGACTTCCGCAACTGCGTGATGTACAACTGGGGCAACGGCAACGGATGCTATGGCGGTCCCGGCGGCGGATATGTCAACATGGTCAACAACTATTTCCAGGCAGGCCCGGGCACCAAAAACAAGACCCGCGTGACCCAGATATCCGTGTCAGACGCCGGTAACGGCGGTGACAACCCGTTCCCCGGCTACACAAGCCGCTATTATATCAGCGGCAACTATGTGACTGCTGCGTCGGAGCCTGACAGCTATGACTGGAAAGGCGTCATATTTGACGGTGGCACATTTACCAGCGACGGGGAAAAGTATTGCGGCGACGAAAAGCATTACTATGGAGAGGATCAGACCTATGTCAACATCAACGGCAAGGACTGCATCAAGATAAAGCTTGACTCCCCCATCGAAGCGGGCGACGTGATGACCCACAAGGCTACCACCGCCTACGAGAAGGTGCTCGCCTATGCAGGCGCAAGCCTCGTGCGTGACGCCGTCGACACCCGCTACATGGATGAGGCGCGTACAGGCACGGTGACTTACAACGGCGACGTTGCCTATGTGGACAAAAACGGCAAGGTATATGCCAAGTCCAACACCAAGGGCATCCTCGACTTCATCAACGACCCCAACGGCACGGAAGAGCCGAAGACGGCAAGCTTCCCTCCCCTTCAGGAGGTGACACGCCCCGACGGATTTGACACCGACGGCGACGGCATACCCGACGCATGGGAGACCGCCAACGGGCTTGACCCCAACGACCCCGCCGACGGCGCGCTCTACACGCTTGACACGGAAAGAGGATGGTATACCAACCTTGAGGTGTATCTCAACTCTATAGTCACCAAGATAATGTATGGCGGTCAGTGTGACGCCATCGACGGTTTCGAGGAATATTATCCCGCCTATGCCGGCTCTACCACCGACATCGAGAATATCGAAGCCGGGGCAGTCGAGTCGACCGTGACGGCAATAGAGTATTACTCCCTTGACGGTATCAGGCTGAGCGAGCCTGCGGAAGGTATCAATGTGCGCCGCATCATCCACAAGGATGGCACAGTGACCGCCGACAAGGTGATAAAGTGACCCAAATTAACCTAAGATATAATCATGAAAAAAAGCATTTTATCGGCAATCGCCGCAATAATGATGCTGCCCGCCGCAGCAACCGCCGCCGACGTCGAGGAAGCGATCTCCTTCCCCGGTGCGGAGGGTTACGGGCGCATCACTACGGGCGGCCGCGGAGGCGACGTGTATCATGTCACCACACTTGAAGACGGCACCCAGGAGGGCACTTTCCGCTGGGCATGCAACAAGTCGGGCGCAAGGACCATTGTATTTGACGTGTCGGGCACAATCCAACTGACAAGCGAACTGAGGATACGCAACGGTAATGTCACCATTGCCGGACAGACAGCACCGGGCGACGGCATCTGTATCGCCGGATACCCCTTTGTCATCTCCTGCCCCAATATCATCATACGCTACATGCGTTTCCGCCTCGGCAACGAGAATGTAGCCCATCACGAGGGCGACGGTCTCGGCGGTATGGACGGAGAGCGCATCATGATCGACCATTGTTCGGTAAGCTGGTCGATCGATGAGTGCCTGTCAGTGTATGGCAGCAAGAATATCACCGTACAGTGGTGTCTCGTGTCACAGAGCCTCGTCAACAGCGGCCACAGCAAGGGAAGCCACGGTTACGGCGGCAACTGGGGAGGTTCGGGAGCATCGTACCACCACAATCTGCTCGCCCACCACGGATCACGCGCGCCGCGTCTCGGTCCGCGCCCCAAGACCCAGACCGACGAGCGCATGGACCTGCGCAACAACGTCATGTATAACTGGGGCGGCGAAGGCTGCTACGGCGGCGAGGGCATGAACGTGAACATTGTCAACAACTATTACAAGCCGGGACCCGCGACTCCAACCGGTGGTAAAGGCAAGCGCATGGCCAAGCCTGGCATCCGCACAGTGGATTACTGCCTTGACAAAAAGACAACCGCCTCAAATATCAACAAGGCTCTCGGCACAAGTCTCAAAGGAGATAAATTAAGCAAGGGAGGACTTGACGGCAGCAGCGACGGTAAAGCAAATTTTGTGTCGTTCAAATATGAGGACAAGACACAAAAATTCACCATTGACATGGAGACCAACACCATAACCGTCAACGGGCAGACAATCAAAGTGGCGTGGAACGACTGGAAAAAGATGTTACAGACATGGGGAACATTCCATATCAACGGCAACATCAACTCTAAGTATGACGACGTTACCGCCAGCAACTGGAAAATCGGTCTTTACGACCAGGTCGACAAGGGTGCGAAGGTCGACAACCACAACATGAGCGAAGAGGCGTCGCGCGCATTCACCCCGATCCCCTACGTGTACACGACAACCCACTCCGCAGAAGATGCATATGAACAGGTGCTCGCCTATGCAGGCGCAAGCCTCAGCCGCGACGTGCACGACCAGACGATGGTGCATGACGCCCGCGAAGGTGTCGTGACCTCGGAGCGTGCTACCGGACTGATCAACAATCAGGATGAAGCCCTCTATATCGACGGCACCTCCGGATGGCCTGTGCTCAACTCCACCGAAGCTCCCGTCGACACCGACGGTGACGGCATGCCCGATGAATGGGAAACCGCCAACGGACTCGACCCCAACGATCCCGCCGACGGCAAGATCAAGGGCGATGACGGCTACACCAACCTTGAGAACTACCTCAACAGCCTCGTTGCCCACATCACCGAGGCTCAGAACGATGGTGGCGAAATGATGAACGATGTCGACATGACCAAGGAGGCAATCGCCGGTATCGACAACATCGAAGCCGGACACCCCGCCGACGGCAAGATCTATAACCTCATGGGCGTGGAAGTCAGCGAGCCGCTATCACCCGGCATCTATATCCGCAACGGTGAGAAGTTCATAATCAGATAAATCTCGATCATCTTTAATACCTCTAATTATTTTTTCGGGGCCGGTGAAATCATCGGTCCCGTTTTTTTTGCGCCCAAGTCAGAAATTTTTATTATTTTTGACGTATTATTTGAAATTTTGTGATTCTACATTTTAACAGAGTGATTTAAAGCAATGGGACAACTGAAAAATCTTGCCATCGGCACACTTATGCTCGCAGCGGCACTGCCGGCTGAAAGCGCGACATTTGTCGGTGACCGCACCGACTTCCGCGACGAGACCATTTACTTCGCCATGACCACGCGATTCTACGACGGCGACCCCGGCAACAACACCTACTGCTGGGACGGCGTGCTTAACGTCAACGACCCGGAATGGCGCGGCGACTTCAAAGGGCTTATCAAGAAGCTCGACTACATCAAGGCACTCGGATTTACCGCCGTGTGGATCACCCCTGTGGTGGAAAACGCGTCGGGACTCGACTACCACGGTTACCATGCCGTAAATTTCAGCAAGGTAGATCCCCGCTACGAGAGCGACGACTGCCGGTTTCAGGACCTGATCGACGCAGTGCATGAGCGAGGTATGAAACTGATACTTGACATTGTGCTCCAGCACACCGGAAATTTCGGCGAGGAGAACCTCTGCCCCATGTTCACGCGCGATTACTCGCAGCCACTCGACAATATCAACAAGTCGATGAAGCTGCATGAAAAAACGCGTCTTCCTGCAAATTACCACTCGCTTCCCGCCGGACAGCAGTACGCCTCCCGGCTTGCGCTGATGAAAAATACCGACGGCAAAAACCATGACGTGAACAATTATTGGCATCACTACGCCCATTTCGGGTGGGATGACCCATCGAGATGGTGGGGACAGATCGCCGGTGACTGTGTGGACCTGAACACTGAAAATGCCTACGTCACCAATTATCTCGTCGACTGCTACACCAAGTTCATCGAGATGGGTGTCGACGGATTCCGCATCGACACGGCGGGACATATCTCGCGCCTGACGTTCAACAACATGTTTATCCCTCAGCTACATGCCGCCGCCGAGAAGCATAAGGCGAAACGTGGCGGCACACCGTTTTTCATGTATGGCGAGGTGTGCTCGCGCTCCGAGGAGGTCATCTACCGTGGAGAGAACTACAACTGCTCGCCGTGCTATTACACATGGAAGGAAAACCGCGATTATCCGTGGGACATGGATCCCCACTCATGGGACAATATCCCGGTAATGGAGGGAGAGAAAGGCGACCACACCAATGCCAACTCCGTCAACAGGCAGGCCGTCGATGACCTCGGGCACTCGGCTTCGATACTCCGCAAGTCGGACAACGCATGGATGAAAGGCAACGATTACCACGCGCCCGACCATTCACAGCACTCGGGGCTGAATGTGATAGACTTCCCGATGCACTGGCGTTTCAGCAATGCCGAAAACGCGTTTGGCGCACACGGAGAGGACAACCTGTACAATGACGCCACATACAATGTGGTGTATGTCGACTCCCACGACTATGCCCCCAACGGCGCCGACGGGCAGCGTTTCATCGGCGACCAGGCAACATGGGCGGAAAATCTTTCGCTGATGTTTACGTTCCGCGGAATCCCGTGCCTTTATTACGGTTCCGAGATTGAGTTCCGCAAGGGTGCGCCCATCGACAAGGGTGCCGTACTTGCGCTCAAAGAGTCGGGAAGAGCCTATTTCGGCGGCTACATCGAGGGTGATGTCAAGGTGAGCGACTTTGCCGAATACTCCGGTGCCACGGGCAATCTCGCAGTCTCATTGTCCAATCCGCTCGCAACCCATATTCAGCGCCTCAACAAGATACGCGCCGCCGTGCCGGCACTCCGCAAGGGTCAGTACAGTACCTCCGGATGCAGCGGAAAACTCGCGTTCAAGCGCCGCTACACCGACACGACAACCGATTCCTATGTATTGGTCACCATAAGCGGCAACGCCACGTTCACGGGAATACCCAACGGCACGTATACCGACGTGGTCACGGGCGACACAAAGACTGTGACCGACGGCAAGCTGTCGGCGACGTGCAAAGGCAAGGGCAACCTGCGCGCATATGTACTCACCACCGGCAAGACAAAGGCACCGGGAAAGATTGGCGACGACGGCAAGTACCTATACACCTCGTCACCATCATCCCCCGCCACAAAGAATTATGACGGGAATGAAGAGCCGCTTGACACAACTACCAAGCGCGACGGAAGCATGCCCGACCCCGAGCCGGAAGATCCGGTAGACCCGTCAATGGAAGAGGGCGAGCAAGCTGCATTTTTTGAAAACACCGGCGGCTGGGGCGGCACAATAAACGCATATGTCTGGACCGACAACGGCACCGTGACTTCCGGCTGGCCGGGCGAAAGCTGCACATATCTTGGCAATAACATATGGAAATGGCATTATTCAGGCGACAAGGCAATACCGAAAGGCGCAGGAATAATATTCAACAACGGTACTGCCCAGACCGCCGACTTTTCCTGGGTAAACGGCGGACTATATACGATTGACGGATATGACCGCACGATCGAAGGTGCGGGCGAAATCCCCGACGACCCGGTCAATCCCGAGCCTGACCCGTCGAAATGGACCGTATATTTCCGCGCCGACAACGGTTGGAGTCCGGTTTACGCGTATGTATGGGACCGTGGCGACAATGACAGAAAATATCTCGGTGCTTGGCCCGGCACCGCAATGACGATGACACTCCTTGACGGCACCGACATCTGGTCGGTCTCTTTCACTGGCGCGCCCAAAGAGCCTATGATAATCTTCAACAACGGCAGTGGCGGCGCAGGCAACCAGACCGGCGACCTTGTACTCGTAAACAACGCAGTCTACAGTGCCGACGGCACATCCTCGATTGCCGGTGTCAGCGTCATGGGAGAGCTAAAGGTTTATGTATCTGGCGGCAATCTTGTAATAGAGTCGCCGTGTGACACGCAGGTGACAATATATTCCGCCGACGGGATGATACGCAGTGTGGCAACCGTCAGCCGGGGCATAAATATCGTCGACACTCTCCCCCACGGCTTCTATATCGTTGCAGGCAAGAAAGTAATCCTCTGACACCGTGCCGGAAAGCATTACCATAACGCCCGCATTCAGCGGCTTGGTAATTAGCGGTAAAATGTTTAACTTTGCACTATAGGGCTAATTATACGCCTTACAGTGCAAAGTTATTTTACATAGATTATGATTAAACGATTCACCATTTCTGTTGCAGCGATGCTGGGCGTCACAGGCGCCACGCTTGCATGCACAAGCCTTATAGCGGCTCCGGGCGCAACCGCCGACAACAGTGTAATGATCACATATGCCGCCGACTCCCACAATCTTTACGGCGAGCTGTATTCATCTCCCGCAAAAGATCATCCCAAAGGGGCTATGCGAAAAATCCATGACTGGGACACGGGAAAGTATCTCGGAGAAATACCGCAGGTAAGTCATACCTACGCCACCATCGGCAACATGAACGAGCATGGACTCGCCATAAGCGAGAGCACATGGGGAGGCAGGGAAGAACTTGTCGACACTACCGGCATCATCGACTACGGCTCGCTCATCTATATCACGCTTGAGCGCGCAAAGACCGCCCGTGAGGCAATCGGCGTGATGACAAGCCTGGTCAATGACTACGGATATGCCAGCGAAGGGGAGTCATTCTCCATCGCCGACGGAAAGGAAGCGTGGATCATGGATCTCATAGGCAAAGGCGGAAAGGAGAAAGGGGCCGTGTGGGTGGCACGACGCATTCCCGACGGCATGATCTCTGGTCACGCCAATCACCCGCGCATCCACAAGTTCCCGCTCAACGACCCGGAAACACTTTATTCGCCCGATGTGATTGACTTTGCCCGTAAGCAGGGATATTATGAAGGGAAAGACGAGGATTTTGACTTCTCGCGCACATATGCCATAACCGATTTCGGAGCGTTGCGAGGCTGCGACGCCCGCGTGTGGTCATTTTTCAACAATCACGCCTCAGGCATGGACAAATACCTTCCGTGGATCATGAACGGCGAGGAAGAGGTGATGCCCTTATGGGTCAAGCCCGACAGCGCGCTTACAGTGCGCGACATGCAGTGGGCTATGCGCGACCATTTCGAGGGGACACCGTTTGACATGACGGAAGATGTAGGCGCCGGTCCTTACAAGGTGCCTTACCGCTGGCGCCCCATGACATTCAAGGTCGATGACGTGGAGTACACCCACGAGCGTGCCATCGCCACACAGCAGACCGGATTCACATTCGTCGCCCAATTGCGCGACAGTGTTCCGGAACCGATGAAAGGCGTGCTGTGGTTTGGGGTTGACGACACCAATACATGCGTCTATGTGCCCGTCTACAGCTGCGTGACAAAAGTGCCTCACTGCTATGCCCACGGCAACGGTGACATGCTCACATTGTCATGGGATGCCGCGTTCTGGGTACACAATTATGTGGCAAACCAGGCATACAACCGCTATTCGCAGATGATTCCCGATATACGCCGCGTGCAAAACGGGCTTGAGGATTCAATCGCCGCTGCGGTAGCCGCCACGGAGTCTCAGGTCAGATCCCTGCCCCGCAAGCAGCAGATAAAAAAGCTTCAGGCTCTTACCGATTACTGGGCAAACCACTCCACACGCGAGTTTAAGAAGCTTGGCGACTATCTATTTGTAAAATATCTTGACGGAAATATCAAGAAAGAGACCGAGCCGGGCGTGTTCCTCCGCACAGAGGAAGGTCAATGCGCCTATCCGGAGTTTGGAGGTTACTCCGAGGAGTATTTCCGCGCTGTAGTAAACGACGCGGGCGAACGCCTCAAAGTGAAACAGCCCACTTTTTCAAAATAACCGGAGAAAACGATGTCACGTACTGATGAAGAGATGCCCGGGGTAACCCTTTTAGGCAATCAAGGCACCAAATATCCAACTGAATATGCACCGGAAGTGTTGGAGACATTTGTCAACAAGCATCCCGAAAATGAATACCTTGTCACATTCACCTGTCCGGAATTCACCTCGCTGTGTCCCAAGACCGGGCAGCCCGATTTCGCAAGGATCATAATCAACTACATCCCGCGCGAAAAGATGGTCGAAAGCAAGAGCTTGAAACTCTACCTGTTCAGTTTCCGCAATCATGGCGACTTTCATGAGGATTGTATCAACATTATTATGAAGGATCTTGTGAGGCTCATGGATCCGCGTTACCTTGAGGTAATCGGACTCTTCACGCCGCGCGGGGGTATATCCATTTATCCGTTTGCCAATTATGGCGACGCAGAGCATCAGGACATGGTAAAGGCGCGTATGCTCGCCTCTTTCCGTAATGATTTCTAAACCCCACATTAATGATTATGAACAAGAAAGATGCACTAATGGTGCTTTCCGGGGGCATGGATTCCACGACGATGCTCCATGAGTATGCCGATTCGATTGCAGCGGCAGTCACATTTCACTACGGCTCCAACCATAACGAGCGCGAGGCGGCATGTGCCCGACTCCATTGCTCTCACCTTGGCATAGAGCTTCTCGAGATAAACCTCGCTTTCATGTCGCAATATTTTGAAAGTTTGCTACTAAGCGGCGCCGACGCCATACCCGAAGGTCATTACACCGACGAAAACATGAAGTCGACCGTGGTGCCGTTTCGCAATGGCATAATGCTTGCCATTGCCGCCGGACTCGCCGAAAGCCGCGGGCTCAAAGCAGTGATGCTTGCCAACCATGCCGGCGACCACGCGATCTATCCCGACTGCCGACCCGGATTTGTCAAGGCATTCGGACTCGCTATAAGTGAAGGCACATATGAGCATATTGAACTCAGGGCGCCATATACCGACTTGACCAAGGGAGAAATCGCAGCGCGGGGCAAGAGACTCGGAATAGACTATTCCACCACATACTCCTGCTACAAGGGAGGGGAAAAGCATTGCGGCAAGTGTGGCACATGCGTCGAACGCCGCGAGGCCCTTGCCGAAGCCGGCATTACCGACACGACCCCCTACGAATCAGTTTAATAGCTTCTCCGGATTTATATCCTTGCCTTTCACCGTTCCTTTGGAGTCGATGAGATATAGCGTGGGAAGGCGGCGTATCGCATACAGTTCCTGCTCCTCGATGACATTCCCCGGTGTGTATGCCGATACCCATCCGTCGGGTATTATTTGCTGCACCTGTGGCAACATCGCCTCCTCACCCTCAAAATACACTGCCAAAATCTTCATTGCGCCGCTCTTGATCCGAGACTTCACGTCAGGGGATGCAACAAGCGACTGTATCACCTCATGGCAGTGGTCACACTCCGGATCATAGAACATCACCAAGGTCTCGTCAGCATCCTTCAACATCGTGTAAAGCGTTGACTCTTCACCTGACATAAGGGTAAGTGCAAAATCATTCGCCGGCTCACCCTGACGATTTTTCATCGTCTCATCAAGCTGATAGCGGTAGCGGGTCAGCAATACAGGGTCGAGGACACTGTCGGCAAGCACAGCGTCAAGCACCGTGACATATGCCTGCTCGTCATACATCGGCGACTCCGGCTCATACAGGTAACGGTCGGCTAAGTTCAGCAAAAGCTTATATCCCGGCTCATAATTTGCCGCACGGTCAAACAAGACTCCAAACGCCCTGCCTATAGCCTTTTGCGACGAGGCATAAGGAATCAGACTTGCAAAATTGACAAAGGTCTGCTCCATCCACTTCTCATCATTCACCCTTGCCGTGTCGCCCCACTCCATCGCATCCCAGAAGTGCGACATCACATAATCGGCACGTTCAGCCGGCGTACGCAGCGAGTCAGGCACTTCCGGCAACGCAAGTTCCCCGCCAACAGTCACTGTATCGGCAAATACCAACTGTGCCATCAGCATAACCACGCCACATATAATCGCTTGGCAAAAAGACCTGTACATATTCATATTTCAATACTTACACTTCTTATTTGAAACTTTCTTATTCACAAATTTATAAAAATTTCTCCACTTGCTTGCAAATGATTCAGAAAAACACTATCTTTGCACTCACAATTCAGGTCCCATAGCTCAGTTGGTTAGAGCACCTGACTCATAATCAGGGAGTCCTTGGTTCAAGCCCAAGTGGGACCACAGTTGGGTCACGATTCAGACACTGGATCGTGGCCCTTTTTCTTGTTCGTAACCGTCACTGCGTCAGCGTTTATCAATTTTATAGGGTCAGCGGATTTTCCCGGTGGGCCGGGAAGATGTCGGAGTATAGTGTTATCTT
>CAJUMZ010000021.1 GCA_910587665.1 uncultured Muribaculum sp. | reverse complement strand
TGCATGGCTGAAAAATGAAAAGAGGCCGTCTAAAACTTGTTAGACAGCCTCTTTTTATGGGATGATGCCGGGTTTATTCGACGGTCACGGATTTGGCGAGGTTGCGCGGCATGTCGACGTTGCAGCCTTTCATCACGGCAATGTGATAAGCGAGCAACTGGAGCGGTATCGAGACGATGATCGGTGACAGGCACTCCGGTACCGGTGGGATCTCGAGTGTGAAGTCAGCAATCTCCGGGATTGTGGTGTCGCCGCGTGTCACGATTGCAATCACCGATCCTCCGCGAGCCTTTACCTGCTGGATATTGGAGATAATCTTCTCGTGGAGCTCATCGGTAGGAGCTATCACAACGGTAGGCATTTCACGGTCGATCAGCGCGATAGGACCATGCTTCATCTCTGCTGCGGGATACCCTTCAGCGTGGATGTAGCTGATCTCTTTTAGCTTTAACGCTCCTTCAAGGGCCGACGGATAGTTGTAGCCGCGACCAAGATAGAGGAAGTTATGGGCGTAAGTGAATATCTGCGACAGACGCTCGATCTCTTCATTGAGAGTCAAGGTCTCTTTTATAAGTTCCGGAAGCTTCTGAAGAGAGCGAGCCACTTCAGTAAGTTCTTTTTGCGATATGGTGCGGCGTATCTGTCCGATAGCAAGGGCGAGCATGGTAAGCACCGTAACCTGGCCTGTGAATGCCTTGGTAGAGGCGACACCGATTTCCGGACCGACGTGGATGTAAGTGCCGGTATCGGTCTCTCTCGCTATTGACGAGCTGACAGCGTTGCATACACCATATACAAACGCACCTTTTTCCCTCGCGAGCTTGATTGCGGCAAGAGTGTCGGCAGTCTCGCCCGACTGTGAAATTGCGATTACGATATCCTGCGGTGTGATCACCGGATTGCTGTAGCGGAACTCGCTGGCGTACTCGACCTGCGTCGGAATGCGGGCGATTGACTCAAACAGGCGCGCTCCGATAAGTCCGGCGTGCCACGATGTGCCGCATGCTACGATTATTATGCGCGATGCGTTGACAAAGCGGTCGGTATGGTCGATGATTCCGGCAAGTTTGATTTCAGTGCCGTTGTTAACGATCCGACCTCTGATGCAGTCATGAATTGAATTAGGCTGCTCGAAGATCTCTTTCAGCATGAAATGGGCGTATCCGCCTTTTTCAAGCTGTGACACCGACATGTTGAGTGTCTTCACGTCAATTGACGACAGCTTGTTGTCGTTGGTGATTACACGCAGGTTTTCGCCGCGCTTGATAATGGCGATCTCATTGTCGCGGAGATACACGACCTGGTTGGTATACTCAATGATCGGCGATGCGTCGGAGGCGATGAATGTCTCGTCATTTCCGATACCGATGACAAGCGGCGAGCTTTTGCGTGCCGCTTGTATGGTGTCGGGGTCGTCGACATCTATTACCGCAATGGCATATGCTCCGACTACCTGGTTGAGAGCCTCGCGCATCGCTTCAAGGAGCGAGCATCCGTTGCTTCCCTGAATGTATTCGATCAACTTCACAACGACCTCAGTGTCGGTCTCGCTACGGAAAGTGCATCCGTGCTTTTCAAGAGCCATTTTCAGCACATTGTAATTCTCGATAGTACCGTTGTGTACGATTGCGATTTTACCGTTGGTGCTGTAATGGGGGTGTGCGTTCACGTCGTTTGGCTCGCCGTGAGTAGCCCATCTGGTGTGGGCGATACCGATTTTTCCTGTCACATCCTTTGACTCGCAAAAGTTTTCAAGGTCGTTGACCTTACCTCGCGACTTATAGATGTTCAGCTCGTTTTTATCAGAAATCAAAGCTACTCCCGCGCTGTCATAACCACGGTATTCCAGACGGTGAAGACCCTTTATCAGTATAGGGTAAGCCTCCTGATTTCCTATATATCCAACTATTCCACACATAAAAGATTTGTGATAAGGGGTGTTTTTTATTATTGCTTTGTCTCCCAGTAGGGGATGTCGACAAGCTTGATGTTAAATTTTAAATTGCTATAGGGGGGCACGCTTCCGTAACCGATAGCGCCGTAAGCCGACTGGTAGGGGATAAGCACCTCCACGGAATCGCCCACGTGCATCTCCTGAAGCACGATTCCCCATCCGCTGATGACCTTTGAAAGGTCGGTGCGGTACAATGAATCGCCGTAGGACTCTTTCATCAGATAACTTGAGTCAAACGCCGCGTCATTATAGAAACGCCCGATATATTTCACATCGACCGTGGATGTCCAATACGGTTTCAGGTTGCCTTGTGTGGCACTGCGGTTGTTAAACCAGTGGGCAAGTACATACTGCCCTTTGTCATATCCGGGGACAATCTTAGTATAATAGGGAGAGCCGTCTGTATCGGTGCGCTTCTGCTGCTCGTCGAGCCAGGAATTGTTGGTGTTGCGCCAGTCGGCATAGTCATCCCAATTGTCGTCGCCGTTGTGGCAAGCTGACGCTATTGCCGCCAAGACGATGCCTAATATAAGAAATAATGGTAATTTTCTCATTAAAAAATATTGAATTTAGAACTCGACCTTGGGTGCTGATTCGGCACCTGCGGCAGCCTTGAACTGTGGTTTGGGCGTAAATCCGAACCATCCGGCATAGATCGTGGTCGGGAACTTCTTTATAGAGGTGTTGTACTCTTTCACCGCGTCGGTATAGCGGCCTCTTGCCACGCTGATACGGTTTTCTGTGCCTTCAAGCTGTACCTGAAGATCACGGAAATTTTCGTTTGCCTTTAGGTCGGGGTAAGCCTCGCTGACCGCGAGAAGCGACTTAAGCGCGCCGGTAAGCTGATTTTGTGCTTCCTGAAATTGTGCGAGAGTCTCCTCGTTAAGCTCATCGGCGGTTATGTTGATTGAGGTTGCCTTGCTTCGTGCCTCGGTGACCTTGGTAAAGGTGCCTTCTTCATGTGCGGCATAACCCTTTACGGTAGCCACGAGGTTAGGTATAAGGTCGGCGCGTCGCTGATACTGGTTTTCAACTTCCGCCCAGTTCTGGTCGACAGTCTGCTGCTTTTCAACGAGTGAATTATAGTTGCATGATGACAGCCCTGTAATGCAGGCGATGCCTATCATCATAGAGAAGAGTCGGTTAAGTTTCATAATTAACAAAGATTAGGATGGTTAAAATTAGCCGAGTTTGCGGAGAAGCGAGTTGATGCTTACCGTGTCATGGATAAGGCGATGCAGGTCGCTTATGTTGACACGTTTCTGCTCCATTGAGTCACGCTCGCGCAGGGTCACGGTGTTGTCTTCGAGAGTCTGATGGTCGACAGTCACGCAGAAGGGAGTGCCTATCGCATCCTGACGGCGGTAACGCTTGCCGATAGAGTCTTTTTCCTCGTAGTGGGTGGGGAAGTCAAACTTGAGGTCGTTGACAATCTCGCGCGCCTTTTCGGGAAGCCCGTCTTTACGTACAAGAGGCATTACGGCGCATTTTACCGGGGCGAGTGCCGGCGGGAGGTGTAGCACCACGCGGGTGTCGCCGCCTTCAAGCTGCTGCTCCTCGTAGCTTGAGCAAAGCACTGAAAGGAACATACGGTCAACTCCGATTGAGGTCTCGATCACATACGGGGTATAGCTTTCGTTAAGCTCGGGGTCGAAATATTGGATCTTCTTTCCTGAGAATTTCTCGTGCTGTGAAAGGTCGAAGTTGGTGCGTGAATGTATACCCTCGACTTCCTTGAATCCGAAAGGCATCTCAAACTCGATGTCGGTAGCCGCATTTGCATAGTGGGCGAGTTTTTCGTGGTCGTGGTAGCGATACTTGTCATCGCCGAGACCAAGAGCCTTGTGCCATTTCAGGCGGGTTTCCTTCCAGCTCTTGAACCATTCCAGCTCCTGTCCGGGGCGCACGAAGAACTGCATTTCCATCTGCTCGAACTCGCGCATGCGGAAGATGAACTGGCGTGCCACAATCTCGTTGCGGAAAGCCTTTCCTATCTGTGCGATACCGAACGGGATGCGCATGCGACCTGTCTTCTGCACGTTGAGGTAGTTGACAAAGATACCCTGTGCGGTCTCCGGGCGGAGATACACAGTCATCGCGCCGTCGGCGGTAGAACCCATCTCGGTGCGGAACATCAGGTTGAACTGACGCACCTCTGTCCAGTTTTTAGTACCTGAGATCGGGTCTACAATCTCCTGGTCGATTATGATCTGACGCAGTTCGTTTAGGTCGTTGTCGTTCATCGCCTTTGCAAAACGCTCGTGTAGCGCGTCGCGCTTTGCTTTCTGCTCGAGGATGCGGGGATTTGTCTCGCGGAAAAGAGACTCGTCAAAAGAGTCGCCGAAGCGCTTGCGGGCTTTCTCGACCTCTTTTTCAATCTTGTCGTCAAACTTTGCTATCGCGTCTTCGATGAGCACATCGGCGCGGTAACGCTTTTTTGAATCCTTGTTGTCGATCAAGGGGTCGTTGAAGGCATCGACATGTCCCGATGCTTTCCATATTGTCGGGTGCATGAAAATCGCCGAGTCAATGCCGACGATATTCTCGTGGAGGAGAGTCATTGCATCCCACCAGTAACGCTTTATGTTGTTTTTCATCTCGACACCGTTCTGACCGTAGTCGTAAACAGCTGAGAGTCCGTCATATATTTCGCTTGAGGGGAATACGAAACCGTATTCTTTGGCATGAGATACTATCTTCTTGAATTGGTCTTCCTGTTGTGCCATAATTCCTAATTAATAATTTTAGAGTCACAAAGATACGAATAAATGATTAATCAAGCAAAATTTCAACCGTTTCTCCCTTGCCGAGCGACAGGGTGATGAATCCATCAGGTTTTGACGTGACGCCGTTGACTGTGACTTTCTTGGCGTAAGAGGGGACTTTTATGCGTATTTCGGGGTCAAATCCTCCGGTCACTTTCATGCTCTTGAGCTTTCCTGCTTTCCAGTCCATGTCGATTTCCGCACCACCCCTTGCCTTGAAGCCGTGGATCGAGCCTGACTGCCATTCATCGGGGAGTGCGGGAAGAGGGTTGATGAATCCGTCTTGGCTTTGGAGAAGCATCTCGCCTATACCGGCTGCCCCGCCCCAGTTGCCATCCATCTGAAACGGCGGGTGGGAGCAGAAAAGATTGGGGAACGTACCTGCCACGTGCTGCGGTCGTTCGGCAGTGCAGGCGGGAGAGAGAAGAGCCTTGAAAAGCTTGTAGGCGCGGTTGCCGTCGCCGAGGCGCGCCCAGAAATTGACTTTCCATGCGCGGCTCCAGCCTGTGCCTCCGTCACCGCGCCGCTCAAGGGTCTTGCGGGCTGCGTCGGCAAGCTCCGGTGTCTTGGCGATTGATATCTGGTTGCCGGGGTGAAGGGCATACAGATGGCTCACATGGCGGTGGTGGGGGTCGGTCTCGGTATATTCCTCAAGCCATTCCATGAGGCGCCCGTCGGAACCGATCTGATTAGGTGGCAGACGCTTTATATCGGCACAGAGAGAATCGGCAAACTCGCTGTCGATGTCAAGCAGCCGTGCAGCTTGGCTTGTGTTGGTATACAGCTCGCGGATGAGCTGGGTGTCCATCGCGGGTGCCATCACAACGCTTATGGGTGTCTTGCCGTCGGCGGCAAAGAAGGTGTTTTCGGGCGATGAGCTTGGCGCCGTGACAAGCCAGCCATGTTTGGGTTCTTCGATCATTGTCGACCGGAAAAAGCGCGCCGCGCCTTTCAGTATGGGATATATCTCGGCGAGATATTGCTTGTCGCCGGTGTAGAGATAGTGCTCCCACAGATGCGCGCAGAGCCATGCCCCGCCGGTGTTGGTCGCGCCCCACGACGGGTGTTGCCCGGGGTCGGTATATTCCCAGGGATTGGTCATCATGTGCATCACCCATCCCTCGGCGTCAGGACCGTAAAACACCTTGGCAGTGTGCTCCCCGTTGGGTATGGCGCGTTTCACAAGGTCTACGAGAGGAAGATGAAGCTCGGAAAGGTTGCCCGGCTCCGCGCCCCAATGGTTCATCTGTACGTTTATGTTGGTGTGGTAGTCGCCGTTCCATGGGGTTACCACATCATTGGCCCAAAGGCCCTGAAGGTTTGGCGGCAGGCTTCCGGGTGTGGTGCTCGAAATCAGCAGATACCTGCCGTAATTGTAATATAGGGCGGCAAGTGAGGGGTCACTTTCGGTCACAAACATCTCTATACGTTCATCTGTAGGCAGTTTGGCGATTTTGCCCTCAGGCAATGTCACCCCCGCGCGGTCAAACAGGGCACGGTGACGCTCCGTGCCGAGTCGCATGAGCGACGTCATGTCGTCAAGCCGAAGTGCATTGCTGACATCGTTGACGGCATCGGTCATGTACATGGCGCCGTTGAGGTAACTTGTTGCCGCGCCTACGATTATGTAAGCCTCGTCGGCGCTGCTTACGGTCAGGGTACTGTCGGTTGAGGTTACGCGGGCGTTGTCGCCTGAGGCGCGGCATCCGGCAACAGCCGCATATCTTACGCCGTCGACTCCCGGCTGTCCGCTTTCAAGCATCCCCGACAGCATGATCATGCCTCCGCCCGCGCTGCTGTGACGCGCGCGCTCCTTGCGTTGCAGCGAGGCGGTGAAGTTTACCGACGCGTTCTGCGAGCCCTTGATATGGTATATCATTACATCCTCGCCGCGCGGCACCATGCACTCGGCCACGTAGCTTACACCTCCTGCGGTGTAGCTTGTGGTCGCGATGGCATCACGCAGGTCGAGCCACCGCGCGTAATCGGTCACTGTCGAGTCGGAATAAGAAAGCGATATGTCAAGGTCGGCAAGCATCTGGTAGCTTCCGTAGGTGCCGAGGTCGGTGGTCTTTGTGGGTACAAAGGTCGAGTACATCAGTTCCTGGGCCTCAAGATTTTTCCCCTCGATCAGTAACCGTTGTATCTCGGGCAGGCTCTCTGCCGCCGCAGGGTTGTCGTAGCATGCCTTTGACCCGCTCCACATGCTTATCTCGTTGAGCACAATTTTCTCTTCAAAAGGGTTGCCGTAGGGCATCATCCCGAGCCTGCCGTTGCCAAGCGGGAGGGTCTCCTCCCATTGTTTTGCGGGCGAGGTGTACCACAGGGCCATGTCGGCGGGAAATTCCATGGTTGTACGATCCGCCGCCCATGCGCTTATTGCGACGGTTCCGGCGATGATGGCTGATATATGTCTCATAACAGTTAGGTTGACTTATGGTATTTTAGATTAATCGCAAAAATACGCAAAAAAATCGCAATTTTTATGTACCTTTGTAAAGATTGCGCATATTGCGCCTTACTCCATGAAATCATTATCCCGGCAATGAGCGACGATATAGACGACATCACTTTACCTGAAGAGGGGGAGACGGCTCCCCTTCCCGAAAATCCTGCCGAAAAGGGAGGCAGGGTCACACTTGACACAACCGACGACGTTGTCAGGCACCAGTTGCGCGGCATGTACCAGAGCTGGTTTCTCGATTACGCCTCGTATGTGATACTTGAACGAGCCGTGCCGCATATCACCGACGGACTTAAGCCCGTGCAGCGGCGTATCCTTCACTCTATGCGGACAATGGATGACGGGCGTTTCAACAAGGTGGCAAACGTGGTGGGCGACACGATGAAATACCACCCCCACGGTGACGCTTCAATCAAAGACGCATTGGTGCAGCTCGGACAGAAAGATCTGCTTGTGGAGACACAGGGAAACTGGGGAAATATACTTACGGGCGCATCGGCGGCTGCGGGCCGTTATATAGAGGCGCGTCTGTCACATTTTGCCCTTGAGGTGCTCTACAGCCCCAAGGTTACTGATTGGACCGTGTCGTACGACGGCCGAAATCCGGAGCCTGTCACGCTACCGGCAAAGTTCCCGCTATTGCTTGTGCAGGGAGTGGAAGGTATCGCGGTAGGCCTTTCTTCCAAGATTTTGCCTCATAATTTCAATGAGATAATAGACGCCGCCATCGCCTACCTTAAAGGGGAGGAGTTTACGCTTTACCCGGATTTCCCGACCGGCGGATTTCTTGACGTCACGAAGTATAACGACGGAGAGCGCGGCGGTTCGGTGAAAATCAGGGCTAAGATCGAGAAAATCGACAATAAGACTCTTGCAATAACCGAAATACCGTTTGGCAAGACCACCGGGTCGCTTTCCGACTCCATACTGAAAGCCGCAGAGAAGGGCAAGATAAAGGTGCGCAAGGTGGAGGATATGACCTCTGAAAATGCGCTTATACTCGTGCATCTTCTGCCGGGTACGTCATCGGACAAGGCGATTGACGCCTTGTATGCGTTTACCGACTGTGAGCTGAGCGTGTCGCCAAACTGTTGCGTAATATCGGAAAAGAAACCTCATTTCCTTGGTGTCAGTGATGTGTTGCGCCATAGCGTCGACACCACGCGTGACCTGCTGCGCCGAGAGCTGGAAATACAGCGCGGCGAGATTGAGGAAGCGCTCCATTTCGCATCGCTTGAACGTATATTTATCGAAGAGCGCATTTACAAGGATAAGGAATTTGAGCAGGGCGAGTCGATGGATGTGGTGCTTGCCCATATCGACCGCCGGCTGGAGCCGTTTAAGCCGTCGCTGTGGCGTGAGGTGACCCGTGACGATCTGCTCAGGCTTATGGAAATAAGGATGAAGCGCATCCTTAAATTTAACAGCGAGGATGCCGACCGGCAGATAGCCAACTACAAGGAACGTATCGCAGCCATCAACGACAATCTTGCCCATATAGTGAGATTCACGATCGAGTGGTATTCACGCCTGAAAGAGAAATACGGCGCGCCATATCAGAGACGCACGGTAATTCGCGGATTTGACAATATCGCCGCAGCCACAGTCGCGGAGGCAAATGAAAAATTGTATATCAACCGAGAGGAAGGTTTTATCGGCACATCGCTGAAGAAAGACGAATATATCTGCAACTGCTCCGATATCGACGATATCATCATCTTCTACAAGGATGGCAAGTATAAGGTGGTGAAGGTGCAGGAAAAGATGTTTGTCGGCAAGAATATACTCTATGTCAACGTATTCAAGCATAAGGATGAGCGCACCATATATAATGTGATATATCAGAACGGCAAGGGAGGCATATATTATATGAAACGCTTCTATGTGACCGGCATAACCCGCGACAAGGAGTATGACCTTACCCAGGGGCTGCCCGGCTCAAAGGTAATGTGGTTCAGTGCCAATCCCAACGGCGAGGCTGAGGTGGTGAAAGTCACGCTTAAGCCCAAGCTGAGGTTGAAGACATTGCAGTTTGATGTCGATTTCGGCGAACTCGGAGTAAAAGGCAAGGGCGCGCAGGGAAATATCGTCACCAAAAATGAAGTGCACCGCTTCTCTCTGAAAGAGAAGGGCGCGTCGACGCTCGGAGGCAGGGAGGTATGGTTTGATCCCGATATACTCCGTCTGAATTACGAGAAACGCGGAGTGCTGCTTGGCGAATTTCTCGGCTCCGACCAGATACTTGTCATTCTTAAAAGCGGCGAGTATTACATGTCGAGCTTTGCGGCAAGCAATCATTATGAAGACAACATACTGCGCATAGAGAAGTATCGCCCGGGTCATGTGTGGACCGCCGTGGTGCATGACGCCGACCAGCAGGGTTATCCCTATCTGAAGCGGTTTACGTTTGAGCCGACGGCGAAGCGTACGAGCTTTATCGGTGAAAATGAGAAATCGAGCCTTATACTGCTAAGCGACGAGCCGGGGTGTCGCATAGAGGTGACTTATGGCGGTGATGACGCTTTCCGCGGGTCGACAGTGGTTGATGCCGCCGAGTTTATCGCCGTCAAGAGCTGCAAGGCGAAGGGCAAGAGGCTTACTACATATGCTGTCGACAAGATCGAGGAGATCGAGCCGCGTGAGGTCAATGTGTCGGATGACGAGGAGCCTGGCGAACCGACCGAGGTCACTCCGGATGATACCCCGGAAGAGCCGGAACGCTCCGACGATGAGGTGCGTGATGAGATCAACGGTCAGCAACGTATATTCTGATGCGATACGCCATGTCACGCCTGTCATTGTTAATCGCCGTGCTGATGATGCCGCTGTTGATGGCGGCACGAGATTCCGTAGAGGTGAAGCCTCTGCGCCCGGTTATGTCGGCTTACATGATCGAAGGGGGAGGGGCACGCCTTGTCAACACCTATCTGACCCCGCTTAAATATTCGGGATGGAGCGCGGCATTCAATTATGAGCGCATGCAGGCAATGAAATTCTCGCCCGACCGTTGGGTGATGCAGCTTCGCGCGGGTGTCACGCTCAACCGTGCGGAGAATCCCGCGCGCAATGCCCGGATGTGGCGTCTTACCGGCGAGTTTTCGTGGGGAATGATGCACCGTTGGCGGCTTCCTTACGGCATAACGCTTGCCGCCGGAGGAAGCACCGGGCTGGATATAGGGTGCATTTACAGCACCCGCAACGGCAACAATCCCGTGGCGGTGGAGGCTGCATGGACTGTCAACCTTACCGGATATGCCGCATGGAATCTTCGTCTGGGGCATCTGCCTGTCACGCTTCGTTACCAGCCCGTGTTGCCTGTGGCAGGTGTATTCTTCTCTCCGGAGTATGGCGAGCTGTTCTACGAGATTTCGCTCGGCGATGACGACGGGCTTGCCCATGCCGCATGGTGGGGCAACTATTTCAGGATGGAAAATCTTGTCACCGCCGACCTCCATTTCGGCGCGACTTCTCTTCGGGTGGGATTTCGCAGCAATGTGATTTCAACCAAAGTCAACAATATCACCACGCGTGTCATCAATTCGGCTGCCGTGATCGGATTGTCCGGTGAATGGCTCAGTCTGCGCCCCGGAAAAGGGGTTGACCCGAAGGCACGTATAATCTCAGCATTGTATTGAAAAAGATGAATCGTATCTACGTCATATTGCCGCTTTTGCTGTCATTGCTGCTTCTGTCATGCCATAAGGTGGAGGAGTGGGACAATGATCCGCGAGGCAACTTCGAGGCTCTATGGACAATAATGGATGAGCACTACTGCTTCTTTGCCGAGAAAGATATCGACTGGAACGAGGTGCATGACCGATATTCGGCTAAAATCAGCAACGAGATGACGGCTAAGGAGCTTTTCTTTGTGTGTGCCGACATGCTTAACGAACTGCGCGACGGTCACACCAACCTGTCATCGTCGTTCAACACCTCATATTACCGCGCATGGTGGAGCGACTATCCCGACAATTACAGCGCGCGACTGGTGGAGCAATATTACCTGAACTTCAATTATCTGTCGACCGGGGGCATTGATTACGGCATACTTCCGCAAAATGTGGGTTATGTGCGTTACGACTCGTTCAGTTCCCCCATTGGCGACAGTAACCTTGACCAGATACTTATGTATCTCAACACATGCGCGGGATTGGTGATCGACATCCGCAACAACGGCGGCGGAAGCATGACCAATGTGGAAAAGCTCGTAAGCCGGTTTATCACCGAGCGCACGCTTGCGGGCTACATCTCGCATAAGACCGGTCCGGGACATGATGATTTCTCGGAGCCTCGCGCCTACTATTACGATCCCGCCGAAAAGGGGCGCATAATGTGGGGCAAGCCGGTCGTGGTGCTCGCGGGGCGCGGCACATTCAGCGCGGCAAACAATTTTGTGTCGATAATGCAGTATATCCCGGGGTGTCATATAGTGGGCGCTACTACGGGCGGCGGCAGCGGGATGCCGTTCAACTCTGAGTTGCCCAACGGTTGGGGAGTACGGTTTTCGGCATGCCCGGTGCTTGACGCGAAGCGCATACCTACGGAGGCGGGAATCGACCCGTCGCCCGGATGCGAGGTGGCGTTTGACCCTCAGTCGGCTGTCAATGGCATCGACACCGTGCTTGACTTCGCGATCGCCCTCCTTACTACCGGCTCATGATCACTTGCCGGGCGGATTTATCTGTTTCATCATAAAAAGAGAGGACAACCACTAAATGATTGCCCTCATTATCAGGTATTAAAGTTTCAATTGGGTCCATTATCCGTTTATTAGCTTACGGTATTTGTCGCAAATTGTTTTCATGCGCTGTTTTTTTTGACTTTGCGCTTTCTCTATGAAAGCGACTAACTCCTTTGAAGG
This sequence comes from uncultured Muribaculum sp., assembly GCA_910587665.1. Taxonomy (GTDB): domain Bacteria; phylum Bacteroidota; class Bacteroidia; order Bacteroidales; family Muribaculaceae; genus Muribaculum. The sequence continues at coordinate 44,987 of CAJUMZ010000021.1, read as the reverse complement.
GTGTGAGATGCGAACAGTGTTTGTCGATTCCATATTATGCTTGTTTTTAGGATTATTTGACGGTGACGGTGCAGGTGGCGGGTTTTACGCCGGGGGCGGTGGCGGTGAATTGTAGTGTGCCGGGAGTGGTCGCGCTCTTGGCGATAGCCGTGGCCGCGCCGCTGAAGAGCTTCATTTCCGGATTCTGGAACGGAAGGAGGCATATGGGGTCGCCGTTGGCAGTGGCTACAAACTCACCCGCGCCTTTTACATTGAAACGCACCATGCGGTCGTCGACAGGTACCGGGTTGCCATCCTTATCGGCAACGCTCACGGTGAAATATACCATCTCGTCACCGTCGGCGGCAATAGTGTCGCGGTTGGCTGTCACGACAAGGTGATGGGGCTTTCCTGCCGTGCGTACGATTTTCTCGGCAACCGCTTTGCCGTCATTGTCGTAAGCCACGACTTTCAGCTCTCCCGGCTCATAGAGGGTCTCGTTCCACATCAGGCGATAGCGGTTTTGGTAGGTCGAGTCATTCTTTTCCCTCATGCCTTGGCTCTTGCCGTTGATAAGCAGCTCGGCCTTGGGATAGCTTGTGTAGACAAACACCGGGGTAACCTCACCCTCGCGGCCTTTCCAGTTCCAATGGGGAAGTACGTGGAGGGTGGGGGAATCCTCGTTCCATTTCGAGCGGTATAGATAGTAACGGTCTTTCGGGAGCGAGGCGAGGTCGATAATGCCGAATACGGAGCTGTGATTAGGCCACGCGTCAGTGTCGTAGGGGGTCGGCTCACCGAGATAGTCAAATCCGGTCCACACAAACTGTCCCATCACGTAATCCTTGTCATCATCCATGGCAAAATCAATGTCGGGGATGTTGGACCAGTTGCAGGCCTCGTTGTCATAGCTCGACGACTGATGGTCGGGGTGCTCCACCTGCTCCTGACCGCGGAATATGACCGGGAAGTGGTAGACGCCGCGCGACGATACGGTCGATGCCGTCTCCGAGCCGAGGATGAGTTTCTGAGGAAGTATGTCGTAAGCCTTTTCGTAGTGCTGAGGCTTGTAGTTGAATCCGGGTATGTCAAGCGTGGCTGCAAATCCGTTGTCAAGCACCGCGCTTATCTGGTCCATGCCGCATGTCACAGGGCGCGTGGGATCCAGCGAGTGTACCAGATCCTGAAGCATTACGAGCTCCTCGACGCCACCGGGACCCCACTGGCTCGGCACCTCGTTGCCTATCGACCACATCACTACCGACGGGTTGTTGCGAAAATTCTTTACCATATTGGTGACATCTTTTTCCGCCCACTCCTTGAAATATGACCCGTAGCCGTTGGGTGACTTCGGGCGGAAGCTCCAGTCGTCAAACGGTTCGATCATAAGCATTACGCCCATTTCGTCGCAAAGCTCCACAAGCTCCGGAGCAGGCATGTTGTGGGCGGTGCGCACGGCGTTGACACCCATGTCTTTCAGCAATTCAAGCTGATGGCGCAGCGCAGAGCGGTTTACCGCAGCGCCGAGCGGACCGAGGTCGTGATGATTGCACACGCCCTTGAACTTCGTAGGCTCTCCGTTGAGGAAAAATCCTTTTTCGGGTATGAATTCGAGTTTGCGGATGCCGAAGCGGGTATCGTAGGTGTCAGTTACCTTGCCGTCGACGGCAACCTTTGTGCGTGCAGTATAGAGGCTCGGCGACTCAGGCGACCACAATTGCGGCTTATTGACGAGGAAATTCTGTACATATGGCTGACCGTGGTAATAATAGGGGGTACTGTCATCGGCGACTACGTTTCCCTGAGGATCAATTATCTCCGTGCTTATAGTGACACCTTTCTGCCCGGTTTTCAACCCTTCGACCGAGGTCTCCAACCTTACGGAAGCCCTGTCGCGGTCAACATCGGGGGTGGTGACATATGTGCCCCACACCGGTACATGCACTTTGTCGGTGGTGACAAGATGCACATTTCTGTATAGTCCCGCACCCGGATACCATCGCGAGGCGCGCTCATGATTCTCAAGCTCAACGAGCAGGTCGTTGACACCCGGCTTTACAAGAGAATCTATGTCGAGATAAAATGTATTGTAGCCGTAACGCCATATCCCCGCCTTTTCGCCGTTGACTGTGACCACTGGATTGCTCATCGCGCCGTCAAAGATCAGCGTGAAATCTTTTCCGACGGTATCAGCGACATTGAATGTGGTGCGGTAGCTTCCTTTACCGATGAACGGCAGGCCGCCGGTGCGCCCTGTCTTCACTGTTTCCTCTTTCTCTCCGTTTTGCTCAACGGCTACACGTTGCAGGTCGTTCTCGCGATCAAACGGACCGTAGATCGCCCAGTCATGCGGCACGGTCACATTCTGCCACTTGGCACTTTCACTCGGCGCGTCTTTTGTAAACTGCCAGTCGCGGAGAGTGACGGAGCTGCGTTGGGCGGCGGTATTAAACGCAACAGCCCCGCAAAGGGCGATTGCTATTGGTAATCTGTAGATTCGGTTCATCGTATGGTTGTGTTATTTTATATCATGGTTTTTAAAGCTGTCAAGTGCCTTGGTCGGAGTCCCGTTGACGAAACATCCTTTGTCGTAGCCGCCGTTGTAGCCGGCAGGCGCTTCCGGCTCCCAATAGAACACACCGTGCACGTCGAGCGTCTTGCAGTTGTCGAGGAGTCGGGTGAGCATACGGTCGCACACGTCGGCCTCACTGTATGGCATGCCTACCTCACATATGATCACCGGCTTGCCGTAGGTGGCGGTGACATTGCGTATATTGTTGGTGATATCGGTGACTTTTTTCTCCCAGTCGCCGCTTGACGGATATAGCGACATGCCTATCATGTCGTAGCGGGCGTCATCTTTTTTCAGTTTTCCAAAAAGGGTGGCGTAGATCCATCCGTTGTTGCCCTCGTCGCAATGCACGATCACCTTTGCCTTGGGAAATATAGCCTTTACTGCGTCATATCCGGTATTGACAAGCTCGGAGAAATGATTGTCAAGCTCGCCCAACGGGTACATCATGCCTGTACGGGTCTCGTTGCCTACCTGCACCCATTCCGGAGTTATGCCTTCCTTTTTCAATGCACCGAGCATGTCGTTGATATGACCTGTCATCGCCTCTTTCAGCTGTGGTAGGTCCATATCTTTCCATGCCGCCGGGGTCGACTGGTGTCCCGGATCAGCCCAGGCGTCGCTGAAATGGAAGTCGATCATCAGCCTCATGCCGAGCGCATAGGCGCGCCGCGCCTTTACCATCACGTCGGCTATGTTGTTCCATCCGTCGGCGGGATTTACCCACACGCGGAGGCGTATCGAATTGACTCCGCAATCATCGCGGAGCAGCTTCATGCACTCTTTTTCAGTGCCGTCGGAAGAATAGAATTTTTCACCTTCCGCCTCAAGTTGGGTGAGCCAGCTCACGTCGGCGCCCTTGGCGAAGGCACCGCGCTCTATCACGGCGGGAGTATCGGGTACGTTGGTATCGGGGGTGACGGGTTCGTCGTCGTTGCCACACGCTATAAGTGGCAGTGCTGCGGCGCAGATCAGGGCGCAACACAATTGCTTGAAATACTTGGCCATGCAGAAATAACGCAAAACTCGGATTCAATAGTGTGTGGCGAATCCTAAAATAGATTAAAACTTCCTAATCCTTAAATTATCGGTGGATCGGGCGCACGGTAAAGCCATAGGCGTTGTTGGTACCGCCATTGACTGTGATAGTACACTTTTTTATTGTGGTAGTCACATTTCCGGTATTTTTATCCGTTGTATTAGAGACTTGATTCTCATTGCGGTTGTCAAGGTAAAAAAGGATCGCACTGCTTGAGACATTTGACCGTTGAAAGCCGGAAGTGGCAATAAATGTTAAGTTGGCATGCGCAGGCCAGCTAATTGTAGTATTAGGGGTGGCTCCGTCGTTGTATCCGCTTGCAGTCTGGGTGTCTTTGACCCCCATGTCACGCAATCCGGTCGCAGGAAAGAATATCTTCCCTCCTGTATGTTTTTCTCCGAGGGCAATATTCCATCCGATTTTCCTTCCGCTGTTTTCTATGGCGTCATATTCGTCGAGTGTGCCGAAATAGTTTACATTCTCCTTATGTTCAGTTGAGATAATATTGCCATCCGGATCTTTCACTGTTATATCCTCATACATACTTGCGGTTCCTACTTTCGTCCCGAACATGGTAAAGGCATTGGGCGGGGGAATCTTATATCCCGGCGGGCACGGGTCATAAATGGTCTTGGTCACGTCGCGCTCGTTTTGGGGTTTTTCAATAGTGCCGGAAACCCCCATGGAATCCATTTGCGAATCCCAAAAGTTAATTACTGCGTGATGTTTGTAGGGAGAATTTCTTCCATCATGCCAATGACGCCTTAGATAATTGCCATTTGGATCATTGTCATCATTATCAGGCCGTTTGGACATGAAGAATTTATGTGGATTTTTAATCGTTTCACCAATAGAGACACCGCTTTGCGCCGGCTTGAATTCATATTCGGGGTAGTCGCAGAAAAACGCTTTGTTTTTTATGTCATACTCTTGTGGCAGAAGTGTGGTTGCAGCCCAGTCAATGATTTCCTTGTTGTAGATTCCCGGCAACATAGGATCCTTGCGCCCCCATTGGTAGTAGGTATTATCTCCGGCGATAGAGGCTACGATCTCATCCTGAGTGATGGCATTGGGGAGCGTGACGCTCTTTTTGGTCTTACCGTCGGGGAGCGTAAACTCTATACGCAGTTTCATCTCGCGTGAAGCGTTGCCGCCGTGGGGGTCGCAATAGCCGAGATTGCAGGGAGAGAAGGCGTATTCCCTTACCGCATTCTGGTGGTCTTTGTCATGACGTGACTTAGTGTGCAGGTCGGCTGACCCGTCCCATTTATAATGGGTTGCCCATATATGCCAGCTCCATATTATCTCTTTTTGGGCATTGCGTACGGCTACTATTGCGTTCCCTTGCGTAAACGATTCTTTGCGTACGCGGAATTTAAGCATGCCTCCGTCGAGCCTTACCCCGGTCACCAAGTCGGGCGCATCCTGCCACACAAGCACTGCGTCTACAGCTCCGGGTATTTCAGGACCATTGATCGGTAGGTCGTCATGCCCTACAAAACTACGCAGCACAAGTGCATTTATTTCTTCTTCAGGGGTTGTCGGAATCGGCACGGAGCCTTTGTCGGCGTCATAGCGGTAGGAGTCCACGCCACCGGTGCGGGCGTTTCCGTAGATGAGCGGCAGGCTGTAGTAGCCGGGCGTGTTCAACACGTAGCAGTTTGCCGTCTCGCCACCACCCGACAGATCGGTGTACAGGGTCTCCGAGCCCGATTCGTTGGTACAATCCATAGTGGATTGCATTGTGGTGTATACAGGCTGTGCGGGAAGATGCAGCGTACCATTAATCGGGTCATCGACATTTACCGGCGAGTTGCCGCTCCATGCTACGTCGCTCCAGGTTGTACCACCGTCGAGCGACACCTGCGGCTTGAACGGGAGAGCGACAACCTCGGTAGGCGTGTCTTTCTGGGTCACCTGCGCGTAAGCTTTGAGCGCGATGTCAAAGAGATAGCCATGGGCGCGCAATGTTATATCGGAAGGCATGTCAGGCAACTCGGCGACAGGATTCACCACGATGCCTGTCGAGTTGAGCGAATATACCACTTTCTTGCCGACGCCCCATTCCTTGCCTGCGAGTGAGGCGGATAGGGTGCGGTCGGCGCCCGTAAGCTCATCTGTGAATTTTATTTCAAGCTGGGCGTCGGCGGGGAGTGTCTGCGGTATCATCATCAGGGTGATGTCGCCGCTTACAATCTCATTGCCGCTGCCGGTGTAATAATTGTTATTGTCTTTGTCGGCAGCCGGGAGCTTTTTCCCCTCGTCGCCAAATGATACGGTGAAATCGCGTGGCGATTGCGCCGACCATTTTCCGGAGCCTATGCGGTGGCTCCCTTTTCCGTATACATTTTTAAGCGTGACGCTTTTTACAGTGCCGCCAAGCATCGCCTCTCCCGTTTTGACGGTCACTGCCGTCAGTGCATGGGTGAAAGTAAGGCTCACGGCACCACCCTGGTCGCCGTCGCATTCCTTTACGGCTGTCATGATGTCGGTCTGAGCCTTGGCATCGGCAGGCACGGTATAATGCAATACCGGCGCACCTGTGTCGGTAGCTGAAGAGTGTAGAAGCCGGCTGTCGTCGAAAGCCGAGGAATGGGGAGAGTAGGCGAAAAATTTCAGTGTCCCCGACCTTGTCCATTCAAGCTTCAGTCCGTCTTCACGGACCCAGGCATCGCCTGACTTGCGTATCTTGAGATTGTAGGCGAAGTTAAGCGGGAAATCGTCATCCGGGGTTGAGGTGTAGCACATTGCCGACACTCCGAAAGAGTCGTGAAATCCGGCAACGTCGGTTACCGGGGTGCCACGCCCGGCTACGGGAGAAGCCGCTGACACCGACACGGTGTCGGCGTCAGCGTCAAAGGTCTCCGTGACAAGATAAAGCGGGTCGCTGTCAGAGTCCTGTTGCATCTCACTGATGCTGACATCGCCGGCGGCGCGTGATCCGGCACTCCAGTCGCCGGTCACCTCCACGTCGAAACGCATGCCGTCACCTTCAGCACGGATGTTGTCAAAGGTGTCATCCTCGCAGGAGGACAACGCAGTCATGGCGGCAATCAACGCCGCTGTGGCTGCAAACCGTAAAAGAGATGCTTTTTCTGACATGACCTTTTTTGTCTTGTGAAAATATTAGTTTTTAGAAATTTGCGGCATCGGTTAGTTTGCCTTTATATCAGTCTCGGCAGGAGTCCAGTCAAGAACATCAACCTTGAACGATATTTCATTGTCAAGCACATTGTCGCCCGGTTTCTTACCGTCGGCGGCAGGATTGTTGATGTGGGTGTCATCCTTTGGGAATACGTCAGGCAAAACAGCGGGAGGATATTGTCCGGCACCGCTTCCCCTGCCGCAGAACTGGAGGGTGTATACATATTTCTTCCCCGGCATCCAGTCAACGGCCACGGGAACGCATGTATATCCATAAGCTCCTGCAGTATATATCATATTGCCCTCGCTGTCTTTTGTGATAGGGAAAAGCTGATGAGTGTGTCCATTCCCCTCAACCAGGATGGCCGGATTTTTAGCCTGTCCTTCTTCGGTCACAGGGGTGTTGTGGTGGGTCTCTATGCGGCAAAGCATAAGAATATATGCACCGGTGCCGGTCTCTGCCACAGTTGCTTCGCCCTCATGGGCTGAAGGAATCTCGGTTACGGAATTGTCGAAAGAATAAGCATCAAGTTTCTGAGGTATCAGCATTAGGCTTGAGTTTTTTTGCAGGCTACCGTCACTATTCACTGTGTTGGCGATAATAGGTGCCGGTATACTACTTAAAAGGGGTTCGCTGCCATCATCAAAATAATATCCGTAATATGTAGGCTGGCTAAGATTATTCCAGCTCATATGGTGGTATTCTTCGGCGAGTCCGTCGGCAAACTGTACTTCTCCCTTTGAATTTATGTTTACAAGCCATGCACCTTTGATTCTCACGCGGCGGCCCTCCTCGGGATTTTCCCCGAGTCTTGCTCTCAGCTCAATCTGTGACAGGGCGTGATGAAACTCCAATGATACCTGGTTGCCCGGGGTTTTTCTTGCTTCCGCGTAAGTCAGCACAAAGTCATTGTGTGTCTCGCCGCCGGCGTCATATGACGCCGGGACGTTGACATCATGGATATGCTGTGTTGTGGCGTTAATAGCCGGTGTAAGGTAATCTTTTGCGGCAAGAGGTCCATAAGCCCAGAAGTTGATTTGGTTTACGTCGGCAGGCCAGGTTACTTTCTCCTCAAGAAGATATGTGCTGGTTGCTCCGTCTTTAGTGGCTTTCATCCCCTCGATAAACATGTGCTTATAGCCGGCGGCGTCGGCATAAACGTAAAATCCGTCAAGATTGGAGAGTGTTGTCGGTGTCGCGCGGCTTACCTGTGAGGTAAATGAGATGCCTTCGCCTGTGTTCACCTCTTGCAGCTCGTCGGTAGAGCAGGAGGCGAATCCGATTGCCGTCATGACGGCAAGTGCGGATAGTTTTGCAGTCGGGTTCATAATTGTCAGATATTTTAAGTGATTAATTTAATTTTATATAAATGTCTTCGCTGTCGTCCCATCCGTCGACCGACGGCGCCATACCCGAGTCGGTGGAAGGCAGGGTTATACCGTCGATTTCTATATGTATGTTGTGGGAGTCCGATGCGTCGTGCATCTGGTCGGTCACGTCAAAATTGTAATATATTTTTTCGGAAGTATATATTGAAAATATGTGGGATCCTTCTTCTTCGGGGCAATGTCCGAATGACACGAAACGGGCGGTGAGTGTGTGATCGTCGGGCCGTTCGAGTGACAGCGGGATGGTGACTTTAGCGCCTGCGGGTGATGCCGTCGAGGGGCGGTAGCTTTCAGCCATTCCGGATAGAGCCGCGCTTATATCGAGATTCTCGCTCATGTTTTTCACATTGCGCACTTCGATCGTGTAATGGCTTGTGGCTTCCTCCGGAGAGAGGGTTATCGTATGCAGCTCGCTGCCGGAGGTGATTTCATGCCGGTCTAATGCTCCTGCCCATACGGTCTCGGGGGCGTAGCGCACCGGCTCGTCGGCTGACACCGAGGGGCGCGGGGGCGCGGGCATGTCGCGCGACATCGGTTCGAGCAACCCTTCCTCAAGGGTAAACAGTTCATAGGTGTCACATGTGATGCCTCGTTCGTTTACCACCTCCATCTCTCCGTTGTGAAACAGCATAATGTATTCGCCGGCTTCGACACGAATCTTCCCTCCGGCCTTGTCGGTGAATTCATAGCGTTTGTGATGCTTGCCGTCGAGAGTGAAAAATTGTACCACCATGGTCTGAGGCTCAGCTTCCGGCGCTTTTGACCAGTCAAAGCGTACCTCGACATCAACCATGTGGGCATGGTCGTAGCAGAGATCCCTGTCAATGCACGACCAGGCGGCAAGCAGCGGTAATATCAATAATGCGCGCAGTAAAGTCGTGATTTTCATTTGCCGCCTCCTTTCCTTGCTTTGTTACCGCCGATGTACCACACTAACGCGACTTCGACCTTGGTAGGTCCGAACCAGTTGCGTGTATAGGTCGCGTCCCATACGTCGCAGTCATCTACAGGATGATATTTTTTGTATTTCCCGCCAAGGTAGCCTATGCCGAGCGTGAAATCTATGTTAAGGTGGCGAGCCACCGGCAATGAATAGCCGTAGGCGATGCCGGCGCCGTAGCTCCAGTTGTCGGCTATCTCTCCTTCGCCGCCAAACTGGAAGTCGTAGGTGAGCATCTGCCCGTATATGCCTATATGGTGTCCGGTAAGCAGTGAATTGTCGCCCGGCGCACCTTTTATATAAAATCTTACACCTGCCTCACCTCCGTTTATGCGCCATGAGCGGTGGCGCCCGGCGCTTTTCCATCCCGCATACATCCATCCCGCCTCTATCGACCATCGGTTGCCAAGGGCGATTTCCATCGCTATGTTGGGCACGGCGGCTGCGTCGTAGAGCATATTGGTCTTCAACAGGGCGGTAAACCTGGTTCCGGGAGCTTGCCCGGCGTCGACAGTTGCAGCGGCAGCCTGTGCAGGCTGCATGGCGGTTTCCTGAGGGGGTGGCAGGACTATTGCCATGGCAGTGTCGGTGACTTCTGACCTATTATCAATAGTGGTTTCAGCCACGTATGTCGCCGCAGCCGGCTCGTGCTCGCATATTATGGTGTATCCGGCGTTTCTCATGGCGGGGAAGAAGTGTTGCGACATGAAAAACCATGGCCTACCCCCCCCTAACATAGCAAGTTGCCGTTTTTTACCGTCGATGATTTTACCTTCTTTGTCAAATATCCATATGGGGGTCTCTGCGATTATTTTTGCCGCTTCTTCGCTCCATTCCTGTCCCGATTCAAGCACCATGCGACGTAGCAGCTCCCAATCGACGTCGGAGTCAACCGCCTTTACTATGGAGTCGGGGAGGGCGCGTGATGCCATTAGGTGGCGCCCGATGTTTTCCGCGCGTTTTATGGAGAGTTTTCGGTTGTAAGGGGTAAATCCTTCCGGCGAGGCACTGCCTCTAACTGTCACCAGTCTTATTATAGACTCTCCCGCGGAGAGACTGTCGAGCCACGCGGTCATCCGTTGCAGTGAGGCGCGGTTGTTTTCAAAATCGGGATCAATGATAGAGTAGCCTTGACGGAAGTTGATTGATGTGCATAAGGTGTCGCGGCGCATTTCGACGGAATGAGCCGGAAAGGTGGCAATTATAGTGAAAAATAGTATTATATGACAAGCACGAAATACTTTCTTCATAATTCAAGGTTTATAATCGTTTTTAGCTACTAAATTTTCCTGATTGCATGTCAATGCAATATTTTGCACAAATTTTCGCAAATTTATATAATAAAATCAAATCACACAAAAATTTAACATTTAATTGAGCCGGAAATATGAGTTTTGTTATCAATGAGATAAAAAATATTAGTGATGTCGCGGTTATTCCAACTATTATCAATAATTTTACGTTAATAATATCAAGTAAAAACAATGAATCGGAAAGGAAAACTATATTTTCGTTACGGCACCATGGGGTCGGCAAAGACCGCGCTTCTGCTTACCACCGCTTACAACTTTGAAGAGCGTAAGATGACATATGCCTGCCTTAAGCCGGTGGTCGACACCCGCGAGAAAGAAAATGTGATACGCTCGCGTATAGGCATAGAGCGCAAGTGCATGTGGATATATCCCGACACCGACCTGTATCTTCTCGCCCAGGAGCTGTTTGAGCAGACGATGACGGTGATCGACTGGTTTCTTATCGACGAGGCGCAGTTTCTTTCTGCCGATCAGGTCGATCAGCTTGCCCGGGTGGTCGATGACTATGGAAGCAATGTGATATGCTACGGACTCCGCACCGACTTCCGTACACGTCTGTTCGAAGGGTCGCGCCGGCTTTTTGAAATCGCCGATACAATCGACGAGATAAAGAGTACCTGCAGCTGTGGAAGAAAGACGATAGTCAATGCGAGAATCGATGCTGCCGGCGACTTCGTGACCGACGGCAACCAGGTGGAGATAGGCGGCGATGACAGGTATATAGCCGTGTGCCGGAAGTGCTGGCGCAACAAGCGTATCGAGCAGTCGGTGCGCGACGCGCTTCCTTTCCTTGAGCTTGCAAAAGACCGGTGAGTTGACGAAATAATTAATATGAAATGTTTGAAATCTATGATTAGACTTGTTTTATGCCGAATGCTTGCCGCCGCTGTCATTATTGTGGCTACGGTGCTTCCCGTGAGGGTGTCGGCTATCGACCTGCCCGACGAGGATCTGAATTATATGATATTATATAAGTGGGGGCTTGTCAACAAGGATGCCGCGAGCGCGGTGTTGTCGCTGCGTAGCGACGGCGACCATTATTATGCCCGGCTTTCGGCGCGCACCCTCCCGTGGGCCGACAAGATATTTATGGTGCGCGACACACTGAAGTCCACCATGCTTCGCGAAGGATGTCAGCCGCAGCTATATACAAAGATTTCACATGAAGGGTCGCGCTACCGTCGTGACGTGGTGAGATATGAGCGCGACGGAGACAAGGTGACCGGCTACGCCGAGCGGTGGAAATCGAAAGACAACGGTCCGGTGACGACGTCGGAGACCGTGCTTCATGCCACGGGGCGCACTGTCGACATGCTTTCGGTATTCTATTATCTGCGCACTCTTGATTTCTCGTCGATGTCGCCCGGTACTGTCGTAAACATGAACGTGTTTTCTGGTAAGAGCGTGGAGCAGCTTTCTGTAAGATACGACGGCATAGAGGATATCAAGCTTGGAAAATACAAGTGGCGTACCTATCACCTCAGTTTCACTTTCACGCAAGACGGCAAGGTGTCGTCGGATGCCATGGACACATGGATCAGCACCGATCCGTCGCGTATCCCCGTACAGCTTGAAGGGCAATTGCCGTTGGGCAAGGTCAGGGCATATTTCACCGGCAGCCCGTCGGCGATATGACATTGCAGATAATACATAATAATATAAGAGAGCGGGACTCGCCGATTCATGGCAAATCCCGCTCTCTCATGTTATGGCTTGTAAGAAATTGCTATTTTGTGTCGCGCTTGAAGTGGAGCTTTGTTTCAGGTGACTCTATCTCGAAGGTCATCATGTTGCCGTCGCGGCTCAATTCAATATCGTCGATGACGGTGTAGCGTGCGAGATCGGAACTGACAGCCCCGGTAAGGTCGCGTTTCCATGTGTCGATATATTTTGTGGCGAGCGAGTCGAGATGAGCCTGGGGAACAACCGTAGCGGCAGGTTGGGTGAATGTGACCTTGCTGCCGTCGAGATCGATTTTAAGCTTGGCGAGATCGAGCGCGAGCAACACGTCATCGTCATCGTCGATGTCGTAGCTCCATGTGCCGTCGACCGATGCCGTTGCCGCGAATTTCACCTCATACGGTTGTCCCTGCGACAGCGAGTCGGCGTCGATAGTGCGGGTCACGTTGATGTCGCTGTTGAGCGTAACTGCACCGCCTGTCTTCTGGAGATTGTCGACGAAATCGATTTTCAGCAAAGAGGTAGCCATTGTGGCTCCCGGCATCCGGTCGGTGATATTGGTGGGGTTGACCGCGGTCCATGCGCCTATAAATTTAGCTTGATTGCTACAATAAGTAAACGATGCTGCCGCACCCACTGCAAGCGCGCTTAATGTAATTGTGGATAATTTTGACATAGTTTTGGAAGTGTTAATTCTATGTTAATAACAATGGCTTTCACTATTGGTTCACAGGCGTGGTGCTATTTGTTATCCGGGCTCATGCCCCGCAATGCAAATTTATTTGGCATTGCTCTCACTTATTCGTATCTTTGCGACACTTTTTAACAATAAGTCATCAAGATGGATCGTAAAGTCAGAGTAAGATTTGCCCCGTCGCCCACGGGTCCGCTCCATATCGGAGGGGTGCGCACTGCGTTATATAATTATCTGTTTGCCCGCAAGCATGGCGGCGACATGATACTTCGTATCGAGGATACCGACTCCCACCGTTTTGTCCCGGGAGCCGAAGATTATATCAACGAGGCGCTTGCATGGCTCGGAATCGGAATCGACGAGGGTGTGCGCGAAGGTGGTGCCTACGGTCCTTACAAGCAAAGCGAGCGCCGTGACATATATCGCGAACACGTGAAGATGCTTCTTGACGCGGGCAAGGCATATATCGCCTTTGACACTCCCGCTGAGCTTGAGGCAAAGCGTGCCGAGGTGCCTAACTTCCAGTATGACGCCTCTACGCGCGGGTCGATGCGTAACTCGCTTACGCTTACTGCCGAGGAGGTAAGGCGTCTTATCGACGAGGGAGCGCAGTATGTAGTGCGCTTCAAGATCGAGCCGGGAGTCGACGTGACGGTCAACGACCTGCTCCGTGGAGAGGTAAGGATTAACTCTTCTGTGCTTGATGACAAGGTGCTTTACAAGAGTGCCGACGATCTGCCTACATATCATCTTGCCAATATCGTGGATGACCACCTGATGGAGGTGTCACATGTGATACGCGGCGAGGAGTGGCTTCCTTCCGCTCCGCTCCACGTGCTTCTCTACGAGGCGTTTGGCTGGAGCGACAGCGCCCCGGCGTTTGTGCATCTGCCGCTGTTGCTGAAGCCCGACGGAAAGGGCAAGCTCAGCAAGCGTGACGGTGATCGTCTCGGATTCCCGGTGTTCCCGCTTGAATGGCATCCCGAAGGGGGAGAAGTGTCATCGGGCTACCGAGAGTCGGGTTACCTGCCTGAGGCAGTGGTCAATTTCCTTGCGCTTCTCGGCTGGAATCCCGGTGACGACAGCGAGATCATGTCGATGGATGAGCTGATTGCGAAATTTGACTTCGGCCACTGCTCAAAGTCGGGCGCGAAGTTTGACTATGAGAAAGGCCGTTGGTTTAACCATGAATATCTCCAGAAGCTCCCCGACGAGCGTCTTGCCGCTTTGTTCAAGCCTGTTTTGAGTGCCAACGGCGTAAATCCCTCCGATTTCAGCGATGAATATATTGCCAAGGCTGTTGGTATGGTGAAAGGTAGGATCTATTTTGTCAAGGATCTTTGGGATCAGGCAAAATTTTTCTTCACCGCTCCTGAGGCTTATAATCCGAAGGATGTCAAGAAACGTTGGAACGAGGATACCCCGCGCATCATGGGAGAGCTTGTCGAAGTGCTCCGCGACATTGACGATTTCAGCAGCAAGGCTGCCGAGCCGGTGGTGCTTGACTGGATTGCCTCAAAGGGCTACCACCTCGGCAACGTGATGAACGCTTTCCGCCTGACTGTGGTAGGCGAATGCAAAGGTCCCCATATGTTTGACATAACGGAGCTGCTCGGAGAGGATGAGACGATAAGGCGTATAAACAAAGGTGTCGAATCGATAAAGCTTCAGTAAACCGAAAAAAAGATCACCCCGGCTATTATCACCGACATGAATCCTCTGTATAATTTTGCCATGCGTGCATTTGGCACGGGAATCAGGATTGCCGCACTTCGCGACGAAAAAGTGAAGAAACTCCGCGACGGACAGCGCGACTCTCTTGAATATCTGCGGGCAAAGCTTGTCGCGGGGGAAAAATATATCTGGTTTCATGCGGCATCTTCGGGCGAGTTTGAGCAGGGTCGCCCGATGATCGAGATGATAAAGCGCAATTATCCCGACAGCCGTATACTGCTTACATTTTTCTCTCCGTCGGGCTACGAGGTGAAAAAGAATTTCCCGCTTGTCGATGCGGTGTGTTATCTCCCGCTTGACACTCCGGGCAATGCGGCGCGTTTCCTTGATATCGTCAATCCCTCGGTGGCGATCTTTATAAAATATGAGTTCTGGGGCAATTTCCTTCAGCAGCTGAGACGCCGAGGTGTGCCCACCTACATCATATCTGCCATATTCCGCCCGTCGCAAGCATTTTTCAAGCCGTGGGGCGGCATGATGCGATCGATGCTGAAATGCTATACACGCATATATGTGCAGGATGAGCGGTCGAAGGCTCTCCTTGCCGGCATCGGGATTGACAATGTCACTGTAGCCGGTGACACCCGTTTTGACCGTGTCACTGACATCATGAAGGGATGCAAGGAAATCCCTGAAATAAAGATGATGAAAGAGCGTGGCGGGGTGATGATGGTTGCCGGAAGCACATGGGAGCCTGACGAGGCAAACATAATACCCTATTTTAATTCCCATCCCGGGCTAAAACTCATAATAGCCCCGCATGAGGTGAAGCCTGAGCGCATAGCCGCGATCGAGAGTGCGATTACAAGGAAAGTGTATCGGCTGTCGTCATTGACGGTTGAGGAAGCCGCTGTCGCCGACTGCGTGATTGTCGACTGCTACGGCAAGCTTTCCAGTATCTATACGTATGGCGACATAGGCTATATCGGTGGCGGCTTTGGCGTGGGTATCCATAATATAAATGAGGCGGCGGTCTACGGTATGCCGGTGATATTCGGTCCTAACTACAGGAAATTCAAGGAGGCGATAGAGATGATAGCCGTGGGTGGCGCGTTTACCTATCGCACGGGAGAAGAGTTTGACGCCATTATGGGCAAACTGCTTTCCGACCCTGCATTTCTTGAATCATCAGGAAGAAAAGCCGCTGATTACGTAAAACATAATCTGGGCGCCACGGCTTGCATATATGCCGATCTTGACAATGTCATCGCCCCAAACAAAGATTAAAATGAAACACAATATTTCCGGAATTGCCTCGCTTCTTGGCATTCGTGAGCCGGAATATCCAGACTATTCAATATCAGTACTGCTTACCGACTCAAGGTCTCTGACATATCCCGAAGAATCTCTGTTTTTTGCGTTGCGTACCCCAAATAACGACGGCCACCGTTTTATCGGCGAGCTTATCGGGAAAGGGGTGAAAAATTTTGTCGTCGAGGAAATCCCTTCCGGGCTATCCGATGAGAAAGACGTAAATTTCCTTGTCGTGGATGATGTGACGGGGGCACTTCACAAGATCACCCGCCATCATCGTGACCGTTATTCCATACCTGTGGTTGCGATAACCGGAAGCCGTGGCAAGACTACTCTGAAAGAGTGGCTCTATCAGCTTTTGCAGCAAGACCTGCGGATAGTTAGGAGTCCGCGAAGCTACAACAGCCAGATAGGAGTGCCGATTTCTGTATGGGAGGTCAACGACGAGAGCGAGCTGGGTATATTTGAGGCGGGCATATCGCAGCCCGGCGAGATGGACAGGCTGCGCGAGGTCATACGCCCGACCATGGGCATTCTTACCAATGTCGGGGCGGAGCATGCGGGCGGTTTCAGCTCGCGTCGGGAGAAGTGTGACGAAAAAGTGAGGCTTTTTGCCGGGTGTGACTCTCTTATATATTGTGTGGATGACACTGATGTTACCGATGCGCTCGATTGTGCCGGTATATCGGCGCGCCGTCTCGGCTGGTCGCTGACCGATCCGTCGGCTCCGGTAAAGGTGTCGGTTGAGAAGGAAGGTACGGCATCGCGTATCACCTGTCGATATGACGGCGGTATAAGCGAGTCGGTGATCCCGTTTACCGATGCTGCGTCGGTGGAAAACGCCATTGCGGCTCAGATCATGCTGATGCAGATGAATGTGGCTCCCGAAGAGATCGCGTCGCGTATGGCTGCACTTACCCCGGTCGACACGCGCCTGAATGTGATTGAGGGCGTCAACAACTGCATGCTGATTTCCGACGCGTTCACCAACGACTTCCATTCGCTTGCCCCCGCGCTTGACTTCATGCAGCGCCGTACAACCGCCGACCGTACTTCGACGCTTATACTCAGCGATGTCATGCACGAGAC
This sequence comes from uncultured Muribaculum sp., assembly GCA_910587665.1. Lineage (GTDB taxonomy): Bacteria > Bacteroidota > Bacteroidia > Bacteroidales > Muribaculaceae > Muribaculum. The sequence continues at coordinate 28,160 of CAJUMZ010000021.1, read as the reverse complement.
TATGACGGCTGAAAATCTCTACCGCGACATAGCCCATCTTATCCGATGCAAGGATATAAGGCGATTTATCGGAATCGGTGAGGAAACTTCGGCTTATGCCCGGTATTTTGGCGACGGTTCTCGTTTTTACAAGTCGACTGAAGAGTTTCTTGCCGATGTGACCCCCGGGAATTTTCATAATGAACTTATCTTGATAAAGGGCGGCGCGGGATTTGGCTTCAATCGTCTCTGTGACCTGCTTGAAGCACGGCAGCATGAGACTGTGCTTGAGGTCAATCTCGACGCCGTGGTACATAATTTCAACAATTTCCGGTCGCGCATCAAGCCGTCGACCGGCATAGTGGCCATGGTGAAGGCTTCGGGCTATGGCGCGGGATCCTACGAGCTTGCCAAGACGCTCCAGTCGCAAGGCGCGGCTTACCTTGCGGTGGCTGTGGCCGACGAGGGAATGGACCTGCGCAATGCCGGTATAACCATGCCTATAATGGTGCTAAACCCCAAGGTAGTAAATTACACTACCTTGTTTAACCATAACCTTGAGCCTGAGATATATTCGTTTGACATACTCGAAGAGATCATAAGGGAGGGCGCGCGCCATGGCGTGAAAAATTATCCTGTCCATATAAAGCTTGACACCGGCATGCACCGTCTCGGATTTCTTGAAAAGGACATGCCGAGGCTTATCGACATATTGCAGGGGCAGGATGTGATATCGCCGCGCTCAGTGTTCAGCCATCTCGCGGCAGCCGACTCGCCGGAGATGGATGACTATACACGCGAGCAGTTTGATATATTCGAGCGGTGTACCAAAGTGTTGCAATCAGGCTTTAGCCATCATATATTGCGCCACATACTTAACTCGACCGGAATAACCCGTTTCCCGGAATACCAGTATGATATGGTGCGGCTCGGCATATGCCTTTACGGTATACCGACCTTGCCCGATGACTCGCAAGGCGACCTTCGGCCTGTCAGCTCGCTAAGTACTGTCATTATCGCCATCAAGGAGTGGGAGGCCGGCACAACTATAGGCTATAACCGCCGAGGGGTGCTTTCGCGCCGCTCCCGGATCGCCACAATTCCTATCGGATATGCCGACGGTCTTAACCGCCATCTCGGCAACGGTCATTCGACGGTGCTTGTCAACGGTCACCGCTGTCCCACGGTGGGAAACATCTGCATGGATATATGCATGATCGATGTGACCGATGCCGACTGCAAGGTGGGCGATGCGGTGGAGATATTCGGGCGCAACATCTCAGTTGCGGAACTTGCCGATACGCTTGACACAATACCTTACGAGGTGCTTACATCTGTCGCGTCGCGCGTCAAGCGCGTATACTATCGCGAGTAGGATTATAATAGCCATCTGTGTACTTTCTGAGGTGTGGGTGGTAATACCTGTCGCCCGAGCCATGCGGTGATTATACCTCCGGCAAGCATTGCGACGATCGTTACAATCAATACAAGCGAAGAGCCGCCTATCTTCAGGAGCACTGGGATGAAAAAGGCTCCTGCCACGGCACCAAGTTTGCCGATGGCCGCCGACAGCCCTACGCCCGTGCCTCGGTCGGCGACAGGATATATCTGTGTCGGCAGGATGAATGTGATCAGATGCGGGCCGGCGTTGAGGAAAAGCTCGAAAATCATGAACCCGAGTATCGCAATCCATGTGGGGAGATGGAGACGGTAGGCCACGAAAAGCAATACCAGTCCTGCCGCGGCACAGAAAAATCCGATTGTCTGCATCCTTACGTGATACATCTTTTTCAGCAGCAGAAGTCCGGCGGCAAACCCCACCGTCATTATCACGCTGAGCCATATGGTCAACTCCACGGAGTTAACTATATGGGCAAGTCTCGGTGCCGACGGTGGCAGATAGTCGATGCCGAGCGACATAATCAGTATCGGGAGGAATATGCCTATTCCGTATACGCCGAGCCCTTCGCATGCCCAAGGTATTCCGGAAAATATGATGCGCTTGACGTTGCGCGACAAGAATGTGCCGAACGACACTTTAGCGGCTGATGCTTCCTCTGTGCTGTCGGGAGTGGCGGGCGGCAGGCTTACGTCATTGCCGAGGAAATATTTCACCGCTTTTTCAGCCTGTGCCCTCTTGCCTTTTGAAAGAAGCCATCCGGGGCTTTGGGCAAACCGTATGCGCAGCAACAGTATGGCGCCTGCCATAGCCGACATTATAAACAGAAGTTTCGGCCAGGGTAGGGCTGAGGTCCATGTGCGTATCATGAAAAAGCATATGATTGCCACGATAACACTTCCCACCGAAGCCGATGCCTTTGCCACGCCTACCATGAACAGCTTCCACCGCTCAGGCATGATTTCCGAGATGTAATCGGAGTCGAGACTGTATTCGCCGCCAACGCTGAATCCCATGAAGAAAAGACATACGAGCAATACCGGTAGCGGATGGCAGAAATATGCCGTCAGTGACGCTATGACCATAAGGAGCGGACAGAAACGGAAAAAGAAAAGGTATCCGTAGCGGTCGCTTAGCTTCCCGAAAACGAAGGCTCCGATCGTACGCCCGATAAGTGCGGTGCAGCCAAGCACACCTTGCATCCCTGCTGACAGCTCGGGATGAATGACAATCTCCACCAGCGGGATTACGACGCCCACAAGCGTTGCAAGTCCCTGACCGATGAGCTGCCCCATCGAGGCGATGATCACCACGCGTATGTGACCCCACCTTAGCGGCATCGTTGCCATGTCCACATTACCCCTCGCCGCAGTTGAAACATTATTATTACCCATAAAAAAGACATAGTTGCATTACTATGTATATAATGCAACTATGTACTCTATGGTTCGTTTGCCGTGGAATTATTCCCACTCGATGGTTGCCGGTGGCTTTGAGGAGATGTCGTAGCATACGCGGTTGACGCCGCGCACCTTGCGGATGATGTCGTTGCTCACCTTTGCCATGAAGTCGTAAGGGAGGTGTGCCCAGTCGGCGGTCATTGCGTCGGTTGAGGTGACGGCACGCAGCGCGACGGCACGTTCGTAGGTACGCTCGTCGCCCATAACGCCGACACTTTGCACGGGAAGCAGGATGACTCCTGCCTGCCACACTTGATCATAGAGACCCCAGTCGCGCAGCCCCTGGATGAAGATGTCGTCGGCATCCTGGAGTATACGCACCTTTTCGGGGGTGATATCTCCGAGTATGCGCACCGCAAGTCCGGGACCGGGGAAGGGATGACGCTTGATAAGGTGCTCGGGCATGCCAAGCTCGCGACCTACCGCGCGCACTTCATCCTTGAAGAGAAGACGAAGCGGTTCGCAAAGCTTGAGATTCATTTTTTCGGGCAATCCGCCTACATTGTGGTGGCTCTTGATTGTGGTTCCGGTGATGGAAAGTGACTCGATGCAGTCCGGGTAGATGGTGCCTTGTGCGAGCCATTTCACATCCTTTATCTTATGGGCTTCCTCATCAAACACGTCGATGAAGCCTTTGCCTATGATCTTGCGTTTGCGCTCGGGATCGGTCACGCCTGCGAGTTCGCCAAAGAACTTTTCGGAGGCGTCTACGCCGATCACGTTCAGTCCGAGACATTCATAGTCGTGGAGCACATTCTTGAACTCGTTTTTGCGGAGCATGCCGTGATCCACAAATATACATGTGAGATTTTTGCCGATAGCCTTGTTGAGAAGCACTGCGGCTACGGATGAATCGACACCGCCGCTGAGTCCGAGCACCACCTTGTCATCGCCAAGCTGCTCCTTGAGCGAAGCCACCGTACTCTCGATGAATGACGCCGCACTCCAGTCCTGACGGCTGCCGCAGATGTCGACAACGAAGTTTTTAAGAAGTTGTGTGCCGTCGGTCGAGTGGTATACCTCCGGGTGGAACTGCACGCCCCACACTTTCTCTCCCTCGATCTGGTAAGCCGCGATTGCAACTTTTTCGGTCGAGGCGATTGTCTTGAAATTGTCGGGGATCGCGGTGATGGTGTCACCGTGGCTCATCCACACCTGCGAGTTGTCAGGCAACCCATGCAAGAGCGGATTCCGGCGATCCATTTTTTCAAGGTGTGCCCTGCCGTATTCGCGCGTACCTGCCGGCTCGACTGTTCCACCATTGGTGTAAGCGATGTACTGCGCTCCGTAGCAGATGCCGAGTATCGGGTATTTGCCGCGGATTTCGCTTAAGTCGACCTTAAACGCATTTTTGTCGTAGACAGAGAAAGGGCTTCCCGAAAGGATGACTCCAATCACCGACGGGTCGTCGTGGGGAAACTTGTTGTAAGGGACTATCTCGCAATAAGTATTCAACTCGCGCACTCTTCGCCCGATTAACTGGGTGGTCTGCGAGCCGAAGTCGAGGATTATTATTTTCTCTTGCATAGAGTGATGATTGGGGTTTTGAATTTACCGCAAAGATACTGAAATAATTGCAATGCAACAAATATGGTGGCGTGATGTGGCGGGAATAAAGGTCGCAATAAATTTTGACCTTACGATCCAATATGCCATAAATTTGTTGTATCTTTGTAATCTAATAATAAACAGAGTAATACAGACATGGCACGACCTATCAAAGAAACACCTATTTTGTTTGGTTCTGACGCTCGTCGTTTTGAGGAGAGGATGCAAAATCCACCTAAAGTTTCTCCGGAAAAACGAGCGCAGATCCGCAAATCATATGAGGCAGGTATTAAAATGCTCGTGAAATAATTATGACACGAGAAGAATATCAAGAACGTTTCCGTATCCGCCGTTTAAATCCCGGTGATATTATTGCGCAATTTGATTGCGCTGATGAAGATTTGAATGATTTTCTGCTGAATGAGTCAAGTCTTTATCGTAATGCGCTTTTGTCTGTAACATACGTACTTGAAGATAAAACGACATCTGAAATTGCGGCCTATTTCAGTCTATCCAATGACAAAGTATCAATCTCAGATTTTGAAAGCAAAACGGAGTTCAACCGTTTCCGCAAACACAAATTTGTCAATGAAAAAAGATTGAGGAGTTATCCTGCGATCAAAATAGGGCGCTTGGCGATAGCAAGATCTGCGCAACATCAATCAATAGGCACTTATTTGCTTGAATTTATCGAAGATTATTTTATTGTTGACAATAAGTCGGGATGCCGTTTTGTTACAGTCGATGCATATGTCGACGCTATTCCGTTCTATATCAAGAACAATTATCAGTTTCTAAATAACGATGACGAAGATAAGCGCACTCGCGTAATGTATTTTGACCTTGCGTCTCTAATGTAGCGACATTCATTCGGGCTGTAACTGAAATAATTGCAATGCAACAAATATGGCGGCGTGATGTCAATGGCTCGATATGTCGTTGTGGTGGATTGCCCGGATGGCGTCGGAGAGGGCGTTTGAGGGGTTGAGGCGTATTACGGATGGGTCGCGCTTTAGCCATGTGAGCTGTTTTTTTGCGTATACTCGTGTGTTTTTCTTCATTCGTTCGATCGCCGTGTCGAGCGTCATCGTGCCGTCGAAGGCTGCAAACATCTCCTTGTAGCCGACGGTGTTGAGTGAGTTGAGGTGGCGGAGGGGGTAGACGCGGCGAGCCTCCTCGATGAATCCCGCTTCCACCATGGTATCGACACGGCGGTTGATGCGGTCAAAAAGCTCTTCGCGGGGGCAATCGATCATCATTTTAACGATCCTGAAGGGGCGTTCTTTTACAGTGCCGGTACGGAGCGACGAATATGGCTTGCCCGCCTCGATGCTTATCTCGATGGCGTGGATAAGTCGGCGATAGTTGGCAGGATCGGCGATGGCAAGGTAGTCGGGGTCTAGATTGCGGAGTCGCGCACGGATGCCGGAGATGCCTTCCCGCTCGTAGAGCGACATTACATCGCGGCGCACCTCGTCACTTACCGTGGGCAGGTCGTCGATACCCCGCGTCACGGCGTCGACATACATCATAGAGCCGCCGCACATCACCGCATAGGGCGATTTTTTCCATAGTCGGGGAAGAAGCTTCATTGCATCTTCCTCGTAGCGCGCCGCGCTGTAATATTGGTCAAGCGCGAGTGTGGCAACAAAGTGGTGGGTTACGGCGGCAAGTTGTTCCGAGGTAGGTGCGGCTGTCCCTATCGGTATGTCGCGGAAAAGCTGGCGTGAGTCGGCTGAGATGATGTCACATCCGAGCCGTTGCGCCAGCTTTATCGACAAGCCGGTCTTTCCCGACCCCGTAGGACCGGTGATGACGACCAGCAATGGTTTTTCTTCGGTTTCCGCCATCTGTTATCGCTCGGCTACTATGCGGGCGATTTCCACGATTACCTGCATTGCCTTCTCCATGGATGGGATGGGTATAAACTCATACCTGCCATGGAAATTAAGGCCGCCGGCAAATATATTGGGGCAGGGGAGACCCTTGAACGACAGCTGCGCTCCGTCGGTCCCTCCGCGTATGGGCACTACGTGCGGCTCGACACCGGCTATGCGCATGGCATCTTCGGCAATGTCGATTATGTGCATCACCGGCTCGATTTTCTCGCGCATGTTGTAGTACTGGTCCTTGATTTCTATGGCGGTGCTGTTGGGGAACTCGTTGTTGATTTTCCTTACCAGATGTTCAAGCTCTTTCTTGCGGCGCTCGAAGCGGTCGCGGTCGTGGTCGCGGATTATGTAGGTGACTACAGTCTTTTCCACATTTCCCTCGATCGAGATAAGATGATAAAATCCTTCATAACCTTCGGTGTGTTCCGGGGTCTCCCAGCGTGGAAGCATGGAGGTAAATTGGTTGGCGATGCGTATGGAGTTGATCATCTTGTGCTTTGCATAGCCGGGATGCACGTTTCTTCCGATGAAGGTGACTTTAGCCACGGCGGCATTGAAGTTTTCATACTCCAGTTCTCCGATTTCGCCGCCATCCATGGTGTAGGCGAAGTCGGCACCAAACTGCTCGACGTCAAACTTATGGGCGCCCTGACCGATTTCCTCATCGGGGTTAAACGCTATGCGTATCTTGCCATGCTTTATCTCCGGATGCTTTATCAGGTAGTCCACGGCAGAGATTATTTCGGCGATTCCTGCCTTGTCGTCGGCACCGAGCAGGGTGTTTCCGTCGGTCACGATAAGATCCTGACCGCGATAGCTGTCAAGCTCTGGAAACTCGCGCGGTGAAAGCACAATGCCCTTTTCGGCATTCAGCGTTATGTCGCCTCCTTCATAGCCCTTTATAATGCGTGGCGTGACATGACGACCCGACATGTCGGGGGAGGTGTCGAGATGGGCGATGAATCCCACTGTAGGCACCGGTGTCTCGATATTGGCGGGTAAAGTCGCCATCAGGTAACCGTTGTCGTCAAGGGTTATATCTTCAAGTCCCATCGACTGCAACTCCTTTTCAAGATACTGGGCAAACTCCATCTGACCCGGTGTAGAGGGCCAAAGGTTGGTAAGTTCGTCACTCTGAGTGTCAAACTTTACATATTGTAAAAATCGGTCAACAACATTCATTGCGGCTGTTATCATTTAAAGTGTTTCAATGAATGCAAAATTATAATAATTTTCGGAATCGGCAAGCCCCGCCGTCATTTTAACAGTGACATATTGCCGATTCTTATATTTTTGTGTTATATTTGCTTTCGATAATTCACTGTGTCGGTATGTCTTTCAATTTTGATCTGAGTTTTTTAGGTGTCCCTAAAAATGATATAACATTAGATAGGATTCGCGCGGTCACTGAAAGTGACGGTGCGAGGAGAATATGTTTTGCAACGACACATTCCGGCGCATTAAAACGATGCGCTGATAAACCGGGAAAGATTGTTTTGCCGTTTAATGATACAATCGCATCATTTATTCGCCATGAATTGGGTCAGGATATAAATCTCTTTTCATCTAACTATGGCGGCTTTTGGCGCGCAATAAATACAGAAGAAGAGTATGAGAAATTTGAAAAATTTGTGCTGAAATATCATGATGCGGTTTTTTTGAGGGATAATCTTGACTTGTCGATTTCTCTTTCAATGAATTTTGAAAGCGGAGAAGAACATACCGAGATCGGGGAACTGGAATATCGGGCTAAGTTTCAAAATGATATTGATGCAGAGTCAAAAATAGCTGAAAAATGTATAGATTGGATTGAAAAATTGCCTTATTACACGGATGCCGATTATATATGTTCCGTTCCGGGTAAAAAGGGCGAACAGAATCTTCCGCAAAGAATTGTCTCAAAATTCAGCGGTTTAGGATTGACAGATATTTCAGAGTATGTCTTTTGGCGTAACAAGAGGCGAAGTGTCAAGGATGCCGAGTCTTTTGATGAAAAGCTTGAGATACTGGAAGAATCGGATTTGCTTGTCGATGACAGTGTGGATTTACAAGGAAAGACTGTCATCCTGTTTGATGATCTCTATATGTCGGGTCTGACAATGCAGTATGTTGCCATGAAGCTCAAGGAAAAAGGTGCGTCAAGAATTTTTGGATTATCAATTGTAAAATCAAGAAGAAACAAATAATAATGCTTGGTTCTGCTGACATAAAAAAAATAGATGCCATATATCGGTTGATGAAAGTAAAGGGAGTTGGTCCTGTTTTGACCAATAAGATTCTATTATCAATTGAGCGGGGCGTTGATGCTGACAGGTTTTGCAGTAAGATAAACTCTATGCTGAATGATTCGCAGAGGGATTGTTTTATCCGCTCTGAAAGTGTGATTGACGGGATGACCTCGCCTTACCATGTTGGATTTATGTCAATTGTTGATGACGGTTATCCGGTCGGGCTGAAAGAATTTTTATCGTCTAATACACCTCCGGTATTGTCATTTATCGGTAATTTGAATCTTCTGTCCAAGAAAAAGGTCGCTTTCAGTGGATCCCGAAAAGTTTCGCAGAAAGGAATTGGTATAACAAAAGATTGCGTTGAACAATTGTCTGGGAATGATGTCTCAATTGTGTCCGGTTATGCCTCCGGTGTTGATCTTACTGCTCATGAAGAGGCTATTGTGTCAGGGGCGTCTACAATAATAGTAATGCCGGAGGGAATTGATAGTTTCAGGATAAAAAAGGAATTGAAGGATATCTGGGATTGGAATCGTGTGCTTGTGATAAGTGAGTTCATGCCCTCTGACAAGTGGACTGTTTCCAGGGCAATGTCGCGAAATAATACCATATTGGGATTGAGTGATATTGTTTTTGTGATAGAAGCCGGCACTACCGGGGGTAGCCTTGATGCCGGATTTAAGGCTATAGAAAAAGGCAGACCGCTTTTTGTCCCACAATATGGGATAGTGCCGGAGTCGGCAACCGGAAATGATAAATTGATATATCGCGGTGCTTTTCCGGTAAGGATGAAAAAAGAAACGTCGCGTGCTAATTTGGATAAGGCATTTGAATATCTAAGAACGCCGGTTTACAACGGTCTGTTCTGATTGGGATTACAGGTCGATGGTGCCGGCGCCTTGGCGTAGGAGCTCTGGGTTGGCGCTGTCGGTGAGATCAACGATCGTCGATGGTGTTTCGTTGCCTTCTCCTCCGTCGATAAGCATGTCGACGGTTTCCTCATATTTTATAGCGAGCGATTGGGGATAGATGATGCCTCCTTCTCCGTCATCTTCCACGGAGGTGGTAAGAAGCGGGTTGCCGAGCATCTCTGCAAGGGTAACCGGAATCGTATTGTCGGGGATGCGGACTCCCACCGTCTTCCTGCCCTTGAATACTTTCGGTAGCTTTGTCGATGCCGGAAGCAGGAAGGTGAACGGTCCGGGAAGATACTCGCGCAGCATCTTGAACGCCCTGTTGTCGATACGGGCATATTCCGCCGCTTGTGACAGATTGTGGCATATTATCGACAGGTTAGTCTTTTGGGGATTTATGCCCTTTATTTTGCAGATACGCTCGATGGCGTTGTTGTTTAGGGCGTCACACCCGATGGCGTAAAGGGTGTCGGTGGGATATATTATGATTCCTCCGGAGCGGAGAGTGTCGATCGCGAGGTCAAGATATTTTTCATTGAGACTCGTGGGGTACATTTTCAGTATTGTCATGGTCAATAAGGTTTACGGTATTTGTCGGGGTTCAGGTCGTCAAGTATGCTGAGATATGAGTTGTAACGTGATTGGGCGATTTGGCTGTCTTCAAGAGCCTTCAGTACGGCACATCCCGGCTCGTGGGTGTGGGTGCAGTTGTTGTAGCGGCAATCATGAGATATTTCGAATATGTCGGGGAAGAAATGGGCTATTTCTCCGCGCTCAAAATCTATAGTGCCGAATCCTTTGATCCCGGGAGTGTCAATTATCCATCCTCCGCCGGGAACCGGAAACATCTCTGAAAATGTGGTTGTGTGCATGCCGGTGTCGTGGATGTCGGAGATTGCGGCCGTGCGCAACTCAAGCCCCGGGAGCAGGTCATTGATAATTGTTGACTTGCCTACGCCGGAATTGCCGGAAAAGAGCGAGATTTTTCCCGTGATTCGCTCACTTAGTTTTTCGATGCCGTCGCCTGTTAGCCCCGACACGTGCATTACGTCGTAGCCTATCGACCGGTAAAGGTAAGTGACCGCCTCAAGATATTCTTTGTCTTCCTCTGTGGTAAGAAGGTCGGTCTTGTTGATCAGGAGGGTGGTTTTGACGCGGTATGCCTCGGCTGTGGCGAGGAAGCGGTCGATAAAAGTGGTCGATGTCACCGGATGGGCGAGTGTTGCCACCAGAAATGCCTGGTCAATGTTTGCCGCGATTATGTGGGACTCTTTTGACAGGTTTATCGCCTTCCTGATGATATAGTTTTCGCGCGGCTCTATTGCCGTAATGAAGGCGTTGCCGTCAGGATTGACAGTGATCTCCACGCGGTCACCTACCGCCACGGGATTGGTGGTGCGGATACCCTTTATCCGGAAGTTGCCTTTCACCTTGCAGTTGATGTCGCCCTCCGGGGTGTGCACTACATACCAGCTGCCGGTATTTTTTATTACGAGTCCTTTCATTGCCCCTTTACTCTCCGATTATGGTAATAACAAGGTCGCGCGGGCCTCCGTGGTCGCGAAATTCACATAGGAATATGCCCTGCCAGGTGCCTACGTTAAGATATCCGTCGGAGATAGGTATGGTAAGCGTTGCTCCGAGCATGACTGTCTTCGCGTGGGCTGCCATGTCGTCGGGTCCTTCGGCTGTGTGTAGGTAGTAGGGCGCGGCTTCAGGTGCAAGCCGGTCAAGAATCTCGGAGAGATCCTTGCGTACATCGGGATCGGCATTTTCAGTCAATGTCAATGCCGCCGACGTGTGTTTCAGAAATAGGTTGACTATTCCAGTCTTGGGCAACGGAGGGAGAATCCTTATGATTTCTCCGGTTATAAGGTGCATTCCCTTGGGGCGCGGTGTCAGTTTTATCTCTTTTTGCAGTATCATGGTCGGATGTTGATAATAACACAAAGTTACGATATATTCTTAAAAAAGCAATATGTGGTGTTTTATTGTATCATCCTACAATCTGCAGCGTTGTGCCGACGGCAAGCGTTATAATTGTCGCGAGTCCGCCGAGAAATTCAAGCGCGTCGCGGGTGCCTGATGCCCATCGCAGATGAGGGTATTCCTTCATGGCGAGTGTGGTCATGGCGGGTAATAGCCACAGTTGGCTTATGTAGCGCGGCTGCCATGACTGCTCGAAAATAAAGCAGCTTGCTATGGCGATAATGACAACAAGCCAGATCAAGCGTGGCAATATGTTGCAATATTTTATCAGGGCAATGATGCTGATGATTACAATTAAAGGCATGAGTGGCCCGAATCCGTGGCTCCAACTGCCCTTAAACGGATTGCCAAGGTCGATAAGCGATATGAGCAGTGTGGTGAAGCGGTTATGCTCGAGGTATATGCCCGAATGTTCCGCTCCGGGATATATGGGAGTCCCGTGTCCGGGGAGTATGTAGCCTGCGGCGATAAAGTCGCGTACGGCGGGATTGTATCCGTATATGCTGAATGCGAATACGAGTGCGAGTGTGCCGGCGAGAAGAAGTTTCCAGGCAAATGCCTTGCGTTTTTTGAGCGCACACCAGAGGATTGAGCCGAGAAGTACACAGCCTTCAAGCACGATGATGTCGTTGCCGTCGCTGAATGCCACAATGACTGTGCCGGTCAGCAATACCCAGTCGCGCAGTCTGCCGTGATACCACAGTTGATACACCAGTGCCATCGTAAGGAGCATGCAGTAATAGAATGTCATGTCAGATCCCTGGCGGTATATGGTCGATAGTGCCGCCGGGTTGCAGATAAACAGCATCACGATGGCGCGCCGGCTGCCTCGCGGAGTCGGACGGCCTATACTGCCGGATACGTCAAACAATATGAACGCCGAGGCTATGGCCAGAAGTACGCCGGGTAGGTCGAGGGCGGGGAGCGCAAGTTTCCATGCCACGGCTGCCGCAAGCATGATCAGTGACACCCCGATTCCTTTAAGCGCGGTGAGGTAATAGTCGCTCCATATTGCCGTGAGCAGCATCGCCGCACCTGCCGATGCGGGCAGTATCCATTGGAAATCTATGAAAAACAGCGACAGCACACTCTGCGCTATGCTCACGAAAATGACAGTGAGCAGTAATATGGCACCGGTGGCTTGTGATATGTTGTGAATCTTGTTCATTTTTATCACCCTCGCTAATTTGTAATGAATATTGGCAAAAAATTAGTAACTTTACTTCTCTAAAACTTATATCAGACCAACAATATGTCCCCCGAAACGGTTCACTATGCCGAGGTTATATTGCCTCTACCCCTTTACGGGACTTTCACTTACCGGGTGCCACCCGTGCTTGACGGGGTTGTCGCTCCGGGCTGCCGTGTTGTGGTGCCGTTCGGTAAAAAGAAGTTCTATACGGCAATAGTGGTTGCCGTGGGCAACGTTGCCCCGCAGGGCTTCGAGGTAAAGGATATTGTATCGGCTCCCGACAATGGACCGATATTGCGCTATCCTCAACTGAAATTCTGGGAGTGGATTGCGGAGTATTATCTTTGTTCGACCGGCGATGTATACAAGGCGGCTGTGCCTGCCGGGCTGAAGATCGAGAGTGAGACATTCCTTGAACTTAATCCCGACTATGAGGAGTCGCCCGATGAACGACTCGGCGAGCGTGAGGCGATCATAGTCCAGTCGCTTGATCACAACGGGAGGATGACAGCGGCCGACATTGAGAAAAAGACCGGCTTGCAACGGGTTGAGACCATCGTGATGGGGATGGTCGAAAAAGGAATCATTATAATTTCGGAAAAGCTTGTCGAGCGTTATCGCTCTAAGAAGGAGACATGTTTGCGACTCGCGGTAGACCGTGACGACAATGAGGCGATGCACCGGGCTTTTGACGCGGTGAAAGGCGCGCCCAAGCAGGAAAAGATGCTTGTGGCTCTTGTCGACATGCTTAACAAGCATCGCAGTCAGGGCTTGGCTGATGAGGTCGCTCGCTCGTCGCTCCTTGAGACTACCGGACTGTCGACCGCCGTTTTGGCGGCTCTTGTCAGCAAGGGCATTGTTGCCGTGACTGTGCGGGAGATAAACCGTTTCCGCTACATCGGAGCTGCTACCGGTGCATTGCCCCGGCTCAGTGAGCCTCAGGAAGGCGCGCTTCGGGAGATACACACAAAATTTCTTGAAAAAGATGTGGTATTGCTTCACGGAGTCACGTCGAGCGGTAAGACGGAGATATATATACATCTGATTGATTTTGTCCTGAAAAAAGGCGAGCAGGTTTTGTATCTCGTGCCGGAGATCGCGCTTACGACGCAGCTTACGCGCCGGTTGCAGAAAGTGTTTGGCGACAAGGTGATAATATATCATTCGAAATTCTCTGACAACGAACGTGTCGACCTGTGGAAACGTGTGTTGCACGATCCGTCGCCATGCGTAGTTATCGGTGCGCGATCATCGCTTTTCCTGCCGTTTTCAAAGCTCGGGCTTGTGATTGTGGATGAGGAGCATGAGTCGAGCTACAAGCAGTTTGACCCGGCACCGCGCTACAACGCCCGCGACTGTGCCATCGTGCTTGCGTCGATGCACGGTGCGCGGACATTGCTCGGCAGTGCTACCCCCTCGGTCGAAACATATTTCAAGGCTGTAGGCGGTCGATACGGACTTGTGTCGCTGACAGAGCGTTATGAAGGAGTCGAGTTACCTTCCATTCGGGTGATCGACATGGCTGACGCACGTAAGCGCAATGCCGTAAGCGGGCCGTTTTCCCATGAGCTTGTAAAGCTTTCACGCGAGGCGTTGAAGCGTGGAGAGCAAGCCATCTTTTTCCATAACAGGCGCGGTTATGCCCCGGTCGTGCTGTGCCGGTTGTGCGGATATGTGCCCAAATGTCAGAACTGTGACGTGTCGCTTACATATCACCGCCGTGCCGGGGAGATGGTGTGCCATTATTGCGGGGCTACGTATAAATTGCCGACGATATGTCCGTCATGCAAAGAGCCGTCGATCGAAGTCCACGGCTATGGTACGGAGCGCATCGAGGACACAGTGGAAAGTGTGTTTCCGCAAGTGAAGATTTCGCGAATGGATCTTGACACTACGCGCAATAAAGACGGGTATGAGAATATCATAAATGAATTTTCATCGGGGAAGACAAGCATACTTGTCGGCACGCAGATGGTGACTAAGGGGCTTGATTTTGACCGCGTGAGCATAGTGGGGGTGCTTAATGCCGACACTTTGATAAACTTCCCTGATTTCAGGGCGACCGAGCGAGCGTTCAACATGCTCGAGCAGGTAGCCGGCAGGGCAGGAAGGCGTGACACCCGCGGGCTTGTAGTCGTGCAGACCACGCAGCCGTCACACCCCGTGATATCATATCTTCAGGCTCATGACTACATAGGTTATTACCGTCATGAGCTTGACGAGCGGCGACGGTTTAACTATCCTCCGTTTACGCGCGTAATCAATATTTACCTGAAGCATCGCGACGAGTTCCGGCTGATAGACGCCGCGGCACGGTATGCCGATACGCTCCGCAATCTTTTCGGCAACCGCGTGTTCGGTCCCGACGAGCCGCATGTGGCACGCATCCAGTCGCTGTATATACGCAAAATCATGCTTAAAGTGGAAACGCAGGCATCCATGCGTAAAGTCAAGGATATCCTGCGTTCGGTATATGAGTCTTTTATGGCTGACCCCGCCCTGCGGTCAATGCAGGTTTACTACGACGTCGACCCGATGTGACGCCGCGCTTTTACCAACGGTTGTAGCGCACCGCATCGGGATTCCATTTGTCTTTAGGCTGATGCTCGCCTGACGGATACCCTATGGGTACAACGCTGAGCGGTATGATGTTGGCGGGCATTCCAAGTCGTTTCTGCACAGCCTCTACACGTTCCATGTCGGGGTAGACTCCTGTCCACACTGCACCGAGTCCGAGCGCGTGAGCCGCGATCAGCATATTTTCGGTTGCCGCCGAGACATCCTGAATCCAGAAGTCCCTGCCGTTGCCTTCAAGCGCCTTGTCCATGTCGCCGCATGTAACGATTGCCAGGGGTGCGTGGTGAAGCATCTTGGCGTAGGGTAATACTTCGGCAAGTGAGTCAAGCGACTCCCTGGTGTCAAGCACCACAAATGCCCATGGCTGTTTGTTGACTGCCGTAGGCGCCGACATCGCTGCGCGAAGAAGGATCTCCACGGTGTCGGGTGAAACGGTTTTGCCTTCCTGATAGGTGCGCACGCTCGTGCGGGTAAAGATCGCGTCGAGCACAGTCGAGGCGTCATGCGTGGCAGCCATCTCTGCCGCCGCGTCGTTTTTATTGTTACAGCCGATGATTGACATGGTCATAATAATTGCTGATAATAATAAGGAATACTTCATAATCTATCTTATATAATGGTTGAAATATGCTAATGTTCAAGATCAACGTACCGCTATCTTTCGTGATTGCCCCCCGACGGTCACGATATATAGCCCTGCCGACGGAAAGGTGACGGTTGCCGAGATGGCGGTGTCGCTGTAAATGGTGATGCCGTGACTGTTGGCGACAGTGATTGTTGCGGGTGTGTCGGAGCTGACATGCAGTGTGCGCCCGTGGGTATATATGTTTGTTTCGCCAAGAGTGGTTTTGTCAAGGTTGACCGTGTTTTGGTCATCGGTCTTGGTAACATTAAATTTGATAAGTCCATCGGCGGTTTCTGTGATTTCGGTTATGGCAAGATGAAGATCCTCGTCGGTCCATGGACATAACGCAGGAGAGGTGTCGCGGGTAAATTCGGTTTTGCCATTGGTTCCCGGGAATGAGTCACCGGCGCGGGTAAATTCCGATTGGATGTCGTCGGCTTCCTCAAGGTCGACATATTGGTGGCTTTTTGAGTTGTTTACAGTGTTGTTATCCCACACCCGCTCAAGATAGTCGATATGCCATATAAGCATCCCGTGACCGGGAATGTAATTGTCCCAACCTTCCTTTTGGCGGTTTTCAAGCAGAAAAAATTCGGTGTCTTTGGCTGTAGTTATTATTCCTCCGTCATTTTCCGCAATCGGGAGCAGGGTTATTTCCCGGCTTGAGCCGTTAATTTCCCTTGGGTCAATCCACCCGAGCGCATAGCGTTCAAATATTGAGTAACCTGCCGGAGTCTTTTCATCATTGTTGTAAGAGCCGCTGTCCATAATCGACCATGAGCCGGGAGTGAATGCCGATGAGTAGGAGGTGGTGTAAAGGTCGGGCAGTCCGAGCACATGGGAAAATTCATGGCAGAATGTGCCGATGCCGCATGTGTGGTTGCCTACCTGTTCATTTGTGCAGGCATATGAGTCGAGCAAGACCCCGTCGAAGCGGTGCTCCTTGCCGGGCTCCCAGTCTGTGATGCGCGAGGAGTGTGGCCACACGGTGTTTGCCCCTCCGGATGTCGCTTCTCCACGACCTGCGTAAAATACAAACACGTTGTCGATAACGCCGTCACCGTCACGGTCATAGACGGAGAAATCAACCGTGTCGTCGAGCAGTTCGCAGGCCTCAATCACCATTTCGTGAGGGGCTTTGTCGTTGCCCCACATGTCGTTGCCCCCATAATATTTCATCGGGCGTGACAGTGTCACGGGACCGTAGACATCGAAATCAGGTTGAAAAATACCTGACGAATTTTGTACGAAATAGTCGCGTGCACTTCCGGTCGCGCCGTCGATGTCGCATCCTTCGGTATTGAGGAGTGAGGTGAAATACTCTCCTGCGTCGGGCGTGAAAAACTCACAATCGGAATATTCGACAAGTATCACGAGTGCTTTCTGCTCGCCTTTTGCCGGGAACGATGCTCCGGGAAACAACCCGTAACGGCGGGGCATTGCCTCGACAGTAGCCGCGGCATCCACTTTTTTCAGGAAGTTTTTAGCCTCGGCAGAGCGGAGCGCCGCTCTTGTCGCTGTCATAGGTGAGCGCAGTAATTTCCCTTCGGGAGTCGCTTTGGCGTAATAATACACGTCATTGTCATTTACAAGAGGATATCCGTCGGTAGTCAGATAGTAATGGAAATGTTCGTCGCCCATCAGGCGCACGTCAAGAGTCGTGCCGTCGGGCTGGGTCACAGTGATGATACCGGGATGCGCCTTTACCGCATGTAGCTTTCCTGTCGCCAATAAAAGAAACTCTCCTATCAAGCATATATGGATGATGCTATTTTTCATTAGTTAAATACTTTAGACGGCAAAGATACGAATAAGTCGAATACAAAACTAAACTTGTTCCGGTTTTGTTGAGCGAGGGTATCTAAGTATCTAAGTATCTTGGGTGAAGTTTGCCAAAAATGTCGTATCTTTGGGTTATGGATTTTAGAACGGAAATTGAAAGGCTGGTTGGACAGCTTGGTGGCGCTCCTGTGGTGATGGTGAGCGGTGTGTCGGGATCGGGGAAGACCACCTTGGCGACGGCACTCGAGCCATTCGGCTATGTGAGGCTTTCCATCGACGTGCTGATGTGGGAGCGCCACGGCATGGCGGGGCACGATTATCCGGAAGAGAAATATCCGGAGTATCTTGCCGAGGCGGAGTCTGAACTCCTGAGACGGCTTGATGAAATAATCTCTTCCGGTGGAAAGGCTGTACTTGATTTCGCTTTTTGCAAGCGAGCAGTGCGTGATGCTTACAGGGCGTTTGCTCGTTCGCATGGGGCAGGTGTGTACCTTATATATTGCGATACCCCTCTTTCTGTGATAAAGGAGCGCCTGCGCCGCCGCAATCTTACTCCGGGTCCTGATGCCGCAATTGTCACCGATGAGATGGCGGAGCGGTTTTTCGCCGGATTCCAACGGCCGGATACTGACGAGGAGTGTATTGTGTTTGGCGGAAACGATGAAAATAATTAATTTTGCGGGTGATACAAGTAATAACCTTTATGATATAAGCAACATGAAGAAAGAGATGATATTAGTGACGGGTGGTACGGGCTATATAGGCTCTCATACTGTCGTTGAACTTCAGAATGCAGGTTATCCGGTAGTGATAGTCGACAATCTGTCAAACAGCAACAAGGAAGTGCTTGACGGCATTGAGCGCATAACCGGCAAGCGACCTGAATTTGTCGAGGCAGACTGCACCGACATGGCGGCTATGAAAAGCCTTTTTGATAAATATCCCGGCATAAAGGGCATCATAAACTTTGCCGCAAGCAAGGCTGTCGGTGAATCGATGCAAAAACCGGTATTATATTACCGCAACAACCTAAACACTCTGATGAATCTGCTCGACCTAATGGGCGAGCGCGGGGTGAAAGGTCTTGTATTCTCATCGTCATGCACCGTCTACGGAGAGCCTGACCATAACCCGGTGACAGAAGCGGCTCCTATAAAGAAGGCGACGTCACCCTATGGCAACACAAAGCAGATATCGGAAGAGATCATAACCGACGTTATAAATGCCGGTGCTCCGTTCAAGAGCATTATCCTGCGATATTTCAATCCTGTCGGCGCGCATCCGTCAGCTGAAATCGGTGAGCTCCCCAACGGAGTGCCGCAGAACCTTATTCCTTATCTTACACAGACAGCAATCGGGGTGAGGAAAGAGCTAAGCGTATTCGGCAATGACTATAACACCCGTGACGGATATTGCATACGCGACTTTATCGATGTGGTTGACCTTGCGCGTGCCCATGTTATCGCGGTTGAGCGTATGCTTGACGACAAGAGCGATGAGAAGATCGAGATATTCAACCTCGGTACAGGCAACGGCTTGTCGGTGATGGAGCTTATCAATGCTTTTGAACGTGCCACCGGAGTAAAGGTGCCTTATAAGATCGCACCGCGTCGTGCCGGTGACATCGAGCAGGTATGGGCTGAGCCTAAATATGCCAATGAGGTGCTTGGCTGGACTGCGTCCACGCCTATCGACGACACAATGCGTTCGGCTTGGGCTTGGCAGCTCAAACTGCGTGAGCGTGGCATAATGTAAAGCGCAGATTGCAATAGATATAAAAATAAGGGGATGTCGGTCTGGCATCCCCTTGTTTATTCAGTATTCTCGTCGCGTAGTTTATTTTACGATGAGAAGATAATAGTTTTTCTTTCCTTTCTGGATAAGTATATATTTGCCGTTGAGAAGCATGGTCTCGGTAGCGGGAAGATTTATGTCGGTCACTTTATCCTTGTTGATCGACAGTCCGTTGCCTTGGGCAAGCTTGCGCAATTCACCTTTGCTGGGGAACACTTTCGCCTTGTCGGTGAGAAGCGACGCAATATTGACAGAGCCGTCAAGGTCGCCACGCTCTATCTCAAATTTATCCACGCCCTCGAATATATCGAGAAGTGTCTGCTCGTCGATATTGTGAAGCAGCTCGCCGGCCTTGTTGCTGAATAATATCTGTGACGCCTCGACTGCCGCGTTATAGTCGGCCTCGGAGTGTACCATTGTGGTGACTTCTTTTGCAAGGCGCTTCTGAAGCGGGCGCAGTCCGGGATCGGCTTTCTGGGCGGCGATAAGCTCGTCGACCTCTTCCTGAGTGAGGAACGTGAATATCTTGATGTAACGCTCAGCATCCTCGTCGGAAACATTCAGCCAGAACTGGTAGAACTTGTAGGGGGATGTGTAGCGGGCGTCAAGCCAAACATTGCCGCTCTCGGTCTTCCCGAATTTAGTGCCGTCGGCTTTTGTGATCAGCGGGCATGTAAGGGCGTATGCCTCACCTCCGTTGGTGCGGCGTATAAGCTCGGTGCCTGTGGTCATGTTGCCCCATTGGTCAGAGCCTCCCATCTGAAGCTTGCACCCTTTTGTCTCGAAAAGATGGAGGAAGTCGTAGCCTTGAAGTAGCTGATATGTAAACTCGGTAAACGACAGTCCGTCGCGCGCCTCGCCATTTAAACGTTTTTTCACGGAGTCTTTGGCCATCATGTAATTGACGGTGATATGCTTGCCAACAGTGCGGGCAAAGTCAAGGAAAGAGAAATCCTTCATCCAGTCGTAATTGTTAACCAGCTCCGCGCGATTGGATGCGTCAGATTCGAAATCAAGGAATTTTGAAAGCTGCTTCTTGAGAGCTTCCTGGTTATGGCGCAGGGTAGCCTCGTCAAGCAGGTTGCGCTCCGCCGATTTTCCGGATGGGTCGCCGATCATACCGGTGGCACCGCCTACCAAAGCGATGGGCTTATGCCCGCAACGCTGGAAATGGCGTAGTATCATCACGCCGCAGAGGTGACCGATGTGAAGAGAGTCGGCGGTGGGATCGATTCCGAGGTAAGCTGTCACTTGTTCCTTGTCGAGGAGCTCGTCGGTGCCCGGAATCATGGTGTGGAGCATGCCGCGCCACTTTAGTTCTTCAATAAAATTCATCGAATTATCTGTTATAATTTTTGTATGTCATTGTAATTAAGGTGCAAATTTAAGCAATTATTGCGACATCAGTCTCTCGCCATATATAAAATGTGATTATTTTATTACAAATCCCCCGCGGGGAGCAAGTGTGATAGTTGACGGCATGCCTTTGATTTCTCTGATGACCCAATCCGACGAATCTTCATTGTCGGTAAAAAACTTTTTCTTTCCTGTCCTTGCTTTCTTGGGCAATTTGCCTGTCGAAAGATGCAGCTCCATCGGCTCATCTGTGCCGTTGATTCCGGCGATGTACCACTTTTCTCCCTTTCTGCGGGCTAAGACTGCATAACGCCCCGGCTCACCGTTTAGCAGCATAGTGTCATCCCACGCCGTAGGGAATGAGCCTAAAAATTGTCTGACCTCATCAGGCTGTGACAAAAAGCTTTCCGGTCGGTCGGCAAGATGCTGTATGCCTGACTCATAGAGAATCGTCAATGCAAGCTCGTGTCCGCGCGTGGTGATATGAGGATGCTGGGAGTCGGAGAATGCACAGGGAGTGTAGTCCATCGAGCCGATCACGTTTCTTGTGAATGGCAGCATGGCGTTATGGGAGGCGGCGCGGTCGGTGAATGTAGGCACATTGTTGTACCATTCCGCTCCGTATACCCCTTCCGTACTGATAAGGTTGGGATATGTCCTTTGCCAGCCGCGGGGCACTGTCGCTCCGTGGAAATTAACCAGCAGGTGATGCTTGGCGGCACACTCCAACAGTTCCGTCATGTAGCGGATGTTTAAATTGGTGTCGCCGGAAAAGAAGTCAATCTTGACCCCCTTGACCCCGATTTTCTCACACCAGGCAAATTCACGCTCGCGATCCTCCGGCTTGTTGAGACGGAATTTCGGTCCGGGCGCGCCGTTGATCCATCCCACCGAGGAGTTGTACCAGATTATCGGCTTTATGCCCCGTTGCACGGCGTAGCTTACGGCATCTTCCACGCTCTTCCCGTCTTTCATCTCATCCCATTCGGCGTCGATCAGCACATAGGGCAATCCCAATTCCACAGCCATGTCAACATACTTGCGGATGATCTCGTAGTCATTGGACCCGTGGTTGTATGCCCAGTATACCCACGATGCGGTTCCCGGCTCGATCCATGATGTGTCGTCGAGGCGGCAGGGAGCCGAATTGTCGGTGACAAGCGTTGATGCCACCACGTCGTCCAATGTGCCAATTATTGCGGTCTGCCATCCTTTTTCACCCGGTCCGTCGGGAATAAGGTCATATTCGCCTGTACGTGCGGTGCTGTGCATGCTTGCCGCGGCGCAATCGGCGTCAAGGTTTGACTCTGAGAGCAGCAGCCATGTGCCGTCGGTGTATCGGAACAGGGCGGGGTAGCCCCAACGGTCGCCCTCTGTCTCTTTCTCATCTTCCGGAAAGAATCCTTCATAAGCCTCGTTCCACCGCATTAGATACCGGTGAGACGCTTCCGACAGGTCGACTCGATCCGGAGCGTCGCTGTGCCATGCTATGCCGTCGTCATATGCCCGCATCAACAACTTTTGACCCGAAGAAAGCGTATATGCCTGTTCTCGGTATTGGTTGGTGCAGTGCGACCGCTTGCCGGTAAGCATATTGTACGACACCTTGTATTTCTTTGTCGATTTACTGTCGGGCGTGGCTTTCCCACACTCGATTTCCATCACTTTAACCCCTTTACCGGAATTATGGCATATTACGGAAAGCCCTGAGTCTCCATCGGCGGTTACCTCGATTTTCCCGTTTGGCGACACCTGTCCTTCCGCGCATAATGCGACGCAGGCAACCAGACCTATCGCCGCAGCTCTTCCCGCTTCGATTACCATCGACCTCTTCATATAGTTATATCCTTATGATTAATAATTACCTCTGATGCTAATTCATGCAAAAATAGCTAATAAATCCTACATCCCAAACAAAATACTCATCGCTCATCAAGCCTCGGACAATATAGATTTTTTGCATTGCTCCGCTCGCCCCCACATGTCGGTCACTACGCGCACGCTCCCGGTGTGGTCGCACAGGAAGTAGTGCCACCCCGGCACGCCGGTGTCGCCGAACGTGGCATACCCGCCGTCAAACAGCACCCGCTTCACTTTGCCGTGCAAGTTGTTACTTAAATGATTATTGATTGCAATACGATATCTCATGTTATTGTTCAGAAATTGAAAATAATGCATTAACCATATAGAAATCAATTGGCTTTGGTTATGGTAAACTCACTTTTTATTGAGAACCCGGTGATTCCGTTCTGGTTTATCGCATCCATTAATCTTTGACTTACAAAATAAGATAAAGCAGAGCCTATTCTTTTCAGAATAAAAAAATCTAAATTGAAATTGCTGTCAACTTTAAGCTCAATGATTTGTTCTCTGGCGTTCCTGTAGGCTGAGACTCTTAATTTGCGTGATTCCTCAATAAACTCATCCTTTGAGTTCACTGTCGGCATATTCAGTTCCTCTCCACGGACAACCAGCTTAAATCTGCTTTCATTCCAGATTATATACTTTTCCATAGGGTCTATCGGAAACAAAAAATAATATTGCAATTCCTCTTTCCAATAGACTTTGGCCGGATATACCCGGTGTTCACACAAATTAAATTCATTAAAAAGATCCAGGGTGCGTTTATTGAGCAGGGGTACATGCAAAAAACAGGTAGACAAAGAATCCGTAATTTTACATCGCTTATTTAATTGTAGTCCGTTTAGATTTGGGGTGAATGTAGGGAATTTGTTATCTCTCCAAGATCGGCAAGTATCATAAAATGAATTAGTGGCATCAGGATTAAATCCTTTTTTTAATTTGTAAGATTGTGGAAAATCATGACCGATTACCTTGGTGTCAATAGAGTCGCAGATTTCGAAATATTTCATCGTCAATATCAATTGTGGGATTTAGCATTGGATTATTAGGTAATTCTCAAGGCGTTCAATCACAAAAACATATTATAATTCAGTTTCACGAAGATTGTTTTCCAATATCCGTTTACTGTTATTAATAACTGCTTCATCAGAAAAATACCAGAGATAGTTTTGTAATATTTTGGAAAATTGTGGTGAAGCATATCTATAATTGAAAATATCAAAACTTGTAGGGGAGGCAAATGCCGTCACTACGTCGCCATCCTTCATGTAGAACTGGATTCTGGTTCGTGTTTCAATCGGATCGTTTGTTTGCCATTTCGAATGCAGTGATTGATGCCAGTCTATTCCTTCATTTATTTTTACGTCATTTGGATAAATTTTGATTCTATCTTTTTCATAAGGCTTAAAGTAGGACATGGCTGTTGCTATAAACATTTTATCTTTTGATTCCGTGATTACAAATTTGTATACTTCGGTAGAGTGTATGGGATCAATAAAATAATTGAAAGTGTCTTCAAAATGAGTTCGATCATAGATTATAGGACCGAAGCCGACAGACATCGGATCTATGGTCATTATTACGATACTGTCAATCTTATTAAAATCTATCCCGTGTCGATATTTCTCAGAGGGAAAATCAATAGCTATCATAGACTTGCAACATAATGAGAATAATATTACAAGTACTGAAATTTTAATTTTAAAAAAATATATCATGTTCATTGAATTTAATATGCCAGGTCGGGTCGGTGTAGTTGGTGTGGGTCGTTAGTGCAGAAGAGTTAGTATAGACGCGGGGGATATTTCAGTCGTATTGTTCTCCATTGGTAGTAATAATTTGCTTGATTAAAAAATGTGTATAAGAATACATTTATTCAGTAACTCTAAAATATAAGTCAGAGTCCTTGCTTTCGACATGCAGTTTCCCTGAGATATCTCCAGTAAGTACAGTCGGTTCTAACAATCTTAAAAGCTGATTGACATAAATTCGCTTATTGATTGATAGGTGTAACTTTTTATTTTGGGGGGAAATTAATTCTGGAATTGTATTTGGAGGCAAGATATAGTTTTTCCCTTTGTATCTACAAAGATAGTCGTTATTACTCCATCCGGGAACTACATCGCAGGAATACATAATGATTATAATGCTATCATTTTTTGTGATTTTTTGTGGTTCTGATCTTAACAGTGTATCTGATGCATGATAAAAGCAAAGATCATAATATTTGTATTTGTTTATTTCTTTGTCATTAGAAATAATAGAGTCTAGTTGATTAAATAAATGTAACTCTATGGGGATGGCTACAGGAATATCTAAGATGTACCTATCCTTATTTGAATTGAGTTCTGCAGATTGGCTGTGAATATATTGTACTGGGGATATTATAACTAATGTTAAAGTAGCAATGAGTCTATGGATAAAATTGTAAATATTTGTTCTTTGGGACATAATATATGAAATTTAAAATTGGACTGCCGTTTATTTTATGCACACCTTTGGCAAATTCTATGTCGCTGTTACCGGCATAGTCTGACGCTGGATGTGAGTGAGTCATTGACCGGATATGGTAGCCGTGCTGCAATTGGTTGAGATATAGGTGGGTCATGCCGGGTTCGGAGCCGCGGGAATGTCCTGAGGATATGAAATTTAGCCCGTTTGCGCCCTCGATTCCGGTTTTTATTTGGCTGAACTCTACAGATGACGGTTCAATGGATATGTTGTTGCTGAGAAATTCGAAGAGCTTAGTCGCATTTTCGTCGCCCCTTACCTTGTATACATCAAAGCTTTTGCCGTTGCCGGTGTCGATGGTTTCCTGTGTCTCGACAGTGCCGTAGTCAAATTCAAGGGTTAAGTCGTTGCCCTCCTCGTCTTTCCTTTGGCTTCCGTCCTGTCTTACAAGCCTGAACTGATCCATGTCCTTGTTTTCCGTACGGTTCAGGATGTTGCCCCATTGGTCAATGTCCCATATGTCCATTCCTGTAGGGTCGGAGTTGTTGACGGGGTCGTTTGCGCAGAAAAGGTAGGGTGAGAGGTGTGGGTATTTTTCGGCGAATGGGTCGGGTCGGTCGAAACGGTAGAGTTCGGGGATAAGGATGCGGGCGTGGAAGTCGTAGGTGTTGAGACCGTACATTGCGTCGAGCTCCTTGCCTCCGAATTTGTAGGGCTGGAGGTCTGCGCCCTTGCCGGCGTCGGCGAAGGGGAGTCCGAATGGGTAGTAATGGTTGATCTGCTCAGGGCGCCCCCACATGTCGGTCACGACGCGCACGCTCCCCGTGTGGTCGCACAGGAAGTAGTGCCACCCAGGCACGCCCTTGTCATCAAACGTGGCATACCCTCCGTCAAACAGCACCCTCTTCACCTTGCCATTCTTATTTGTCATTAATGGAATCATTTTCGACAGTTGCTTTCTCAGTTGTTTTTGGTACAATATCATACATAAAAACCAATCCCAAGACTTCGGCAAATTCAAGTTCGTTATTGATACATGGTTCCTTGTCCTTGATTAGTTTGGGGACATCAAGCATGTCGATCCATCCTGATACTCGGTTTAGTTCGCGTTGATAGATAAATTCATAATCATTATAATCATTTATATTGTAAGATGAGATTACAGTCCGTCTATTATTACCCTTTGGTGGTGAGACAAGTATTTGTACTATAGTCCCGGATTGCTTAAAACGATTGCCTTCTAAATCGTAGCATCTGTGTCCGATCACTCGATATAGGGTGTCGCCTGGAATTAGTGAATCGGTTATGATGATTTGTTCACTTTTGATAATTTTGGAAATTATACTATCATTATTTGGATTAAATATCGATTCATTAGAATGAACGTGCAGACAACATGTCAATAGAATAAATGTAATTATTAATCTTACCATGATGAATATTTTAAAAGCATTGAGTTTACATTAGGGTGATATAGATTCCGCTTATTGGGCATTAATGGATAGGCGGTATATATTCCTGTGTTATTTGCGCTCGCCTCTCGTTTAAAAAGAAACATTGCATCAGTAAAGGCTCCTTGGTCATAACCATTTTGTAAAATGCTAAATGATTGACCGTACCGGTTATCGGCTTGTACATTACTTTTGAACCCATCCATGCCAAGGGCTTGGGAAGAATTTAGGCTGATTATAGCAGAGAAGGCGTAGGCCTCGACTTCATTGAATATTGATTGCCCTCCTTGCCCGTTTAGGTATTGCCCCATGTGCATAGACTCATGGGCGATTGCCGAGATGAATTCGTCTCTGCCTAATGCTGTGTTTATTGTTGATTGAGCGTTGCCGTAGTTTTCTCCTGAAATATATGATTTGCCTTCCGATCCGGGGACAAATGAGTACATGTTTTCAGAAGCGACGAGGTCGTCGATGAGCTTGTCACCGCCTGACTGGTAGACAATGTTCATAGCCTGCACGCTGCGGCGCACGAAGTCGTCATCGCCAAAGTATTCACATCCGGCGGTGTACATGAAGTCATTAAACCAGATCTCCATTCCTGAGGGGTCGGAGTTGTTGACGGGGTCGTTGGCGCAGAAGAGGTAGGGGGAGAGGTGGTAGTATTTTTCGGCGAGGGGGTCGGGGCGGTCAAAGCGGCAGAGGTCGGGGATGAGGGTGCGGGCGTGGAAGTCGTAGGTGTGGAGACCGTACATTGCGTCGAGCTCCTTGCCGCCGAACTTGTATGGCTGGAGGTCGGCGCCCTTGCCGGCGTCGGCGAACGGGAGTCCGAACGGGTAGTAGTGGTTGATCTGCTCGGGCCGCCCCCACATGTCGGTGACGACGCGCACGCTCCCCGTATGGTCGCACAGGAAGTAGTGCCACCCCGGCACACCATTGTCATCAAACGTGGCATACCCTCCCTCAAACAGCACCCGCCTTACCTTCCCGTTCTCGTAGACCACGGGCCCGGAGTATTCGAGCGTGTCACGCCGCACCGGTATCTTCACGGGAGTTACGGTTGGATTCAGTATAGAAAAGAGCGGGGTGTTGTGGATGGTGCGCAGTCGTGTGCCATCGGGTGAATATACATGGTCGATAACCTCGTCGGTGGACATGCCTATTTTCGTCGGTCGGTTGAGGTTGTCGTAGATGATCCGGTTTATCTTGCGATTCATGTCGGAAGTGAGCGCGCCTGCGCTGTTGTAGGTGTATGCCTTGCCGCGACCGATGAAGTCGTTTGCGCCCTCGCGGGTGACGTGGTCGGCATCTTCTACGACGGATACGAGTCGGTTTCCGTCGTAGTTTAGATGTAGGTTGTCGATCTTACCGTATTTGCCGTCATCCTTGCGCCCGTGACGCTGGAGGCGACGTATCGAGCCGTTTTCGGAGAAGTCTAAGATACTTACAGTGTAGTGATTCTTGTCGGTGGTTATGGTCTCGTTTTCGCCGTACTCCGCCTTGGTGAGCCAACCGAGATTATTATATGTGTACTTGTAGCCGCGCCATCGGTACAGGTCGGGCGTAAGCCACATCATTGAGCTGACGGAGCCGTTGTAAAGGCGGGTGCCTGGTCCGTCGGCATAGAAAAGACGTTGTGAGAACGACGGGTGGGTGACCG